>NZ_JBBEGN010000001.1:0-972670 GCF_037401875.1 Actinomycetospora aurantiaca
GCCATAGCCCCGGTAAGTGCTCACCTCGGGGTGAGGACGACCATCGTCCGCGCGTCGGCCGGCGCCTCGACCAGCTCGGTCTCCGGCTCCGGCGCCGCGTGCCGCGGGCTGTAGTCGACCGGCAGCTCGCGGGCCTTCATGCGGCTGATGATGCGGTGCCGGACGGCGAACCCGATCAGGCACGCCAGGATGATCACGCCGATCGTCACGGGCGTGCCGTACCCGCTGCCGTTGGAGCTGCCGAGGACCTGGGCCTGGCTCACGGTCGTGACGTCGCTGTCGGCCTTCGGGTTGAACAGGGCACTTGCGGCGTCCCCGAGGGGCGAGCCGAACAGCAGTCCGGGGTCGTAGTTGTTCGCGCCGAACAGACCGGTCGCCAGCCCCGGAGGCGCGATCCCGGCCAGCGGGGGCAGCGCGCCGACGGGCCCCGCGGCCCCGAGGGCGGGCGCGGGACCCGGCGCGGGGAGCACTCCGACGGGTGCCGCAACGAAAGCCGGCGCCGGAGCAGGGGTGTTTGTCGGTGTCGGCGTCGCACTCGCACTGGGCGACGGCTTCGTCGATGGACCCGCGCCGGCGCCGCCGGAGTTTTCGCCACCGGTCTGGCCACCCGTCCCACCCGGCTCCACGACGCCACCACCGTCGGCGTCGTCGCCACCCGGGCCGCCTGGTGGTGCGACGAGCTTGAGCGCGGAGCCCAGAAGCGAGCTCAGGAGGCCACCCGCCGGCTTGCAGCCATCGCCGTCCTTCGTGACCTTGCTCGCGTCCACGATCTCGTAGATCTTGTCCTCGTACTTGCAGGTGTCCGCGGCGCTCGCGGTCCCCGCGCCGAGGGCCAGTCCGGAGGCCAACAGTCCGCCGACGATCACGCTCGGCAGCAACCGCCCGGGACGTGCACGCATCCTTGCGACTCCCTCGTTCGATGGCCCCGACGACCGGTCCTGCGCTGACTGTGGCCGACTCATCGGTAGCCACCCGGACGCGTTACACCCGCTCGGCCCAACGGCCCGTGTTCACTGAGTTGGACTAACGTGACCTCCCCGTGCTTGCGCCACACGGACGCGCAGCGCAGGCCGGATGCGCTCAGCAAGTAGTCGGGTCACGATGCGGTAACGGACGGAGTGTCGACACCCGTACGGCCGCAACCTGTGTGCTCCCGCCACTTGCTCGGTCGCAATGAGTGACACTCGACGCATGACCGGCGAATCACTCCGCGTCGAGTTCCGACGCCAGGTGCGCGAGCGCGTGCTCGACACCGCAGCCCAGCTGGCGGTGGAGCACGGCTGGGACCGGGTGCGGATCGGCGAGGTGGCGACCGCCTCGGGCGTCTCACGCCCCACCCTCTACCGCGAGTTCGGCACGAAGGACGGCGTCGGCGAGGCCCTCGTCGCCCGCGAGGCGGAGCGGTTCTTCGGCGGCATCGCGTCGGTCCTGGACACCAACTCCGACGTCCCCGACGGCGTGCGCGCCGCCGTGCGCTTCACCCTGGACGAGGCGTCGGGCAACCCGCTGCTGCGCGCCATCCTCACCGGCAGCCGCAGCGGTGACACGAGCCTCCTGCCCTTCCTGACGACGAGGGGCGACGCGATCATCGCCGGCGGGTCCGGCCTCGTCGGGGACTGGGTGCGGCGGCGTCGTCCCGAGACCGAGGGTCGGGTCGTCGAGGACGCGGTCGACGCCGTGGTGCGCCTGACGATCAGCCACCTGGTCTCCCCCGGGCTGAACCACCCGGACGCCGCGGACCGGCTCGCCCGGATCGCCACCTGCCTGCTGGCCGCCTGATCGCAACCCGGTCCGACGGACACGGTTCGACCGGAGCGCATCCGGCCGGACCCGCCGTCGGGAAGAGCAAGATTACGACGACGGCACGCGGTAACGGTCCGGAGGTCGACACGGCCACCGCGGTCCCGTCGACGGTCCGCCTGGCTCAACTACCATTTCCAACCGCGTCCCCGTGGCGGCCTTGGCCAACGCCGCGGGCTACCCCCCTCAGTCGGGCACCACTCGAGAACACCGACGTCGACACGGCGTTCGCCCCCGATCCGACACCACCCCGAGCGTGACCGCGCCTTCCGGCGCCCAGGCTCGTCTTGTCGTCGCCACCGCAGGTCCTCCTCCGCTCGCAGTTGAATCGGCCGGCTCCGCCGCTCCGGGCACGAGATGCGCTCCCGACGCCGGGTTCGGGCGGTGAACGCAGCGCCGCGTAGGACGTCTAAGCTGCACCGTGCGAGTGCGTTAGACGCCGTGATAGTGAGGGTTATGGCGACATCGGCCGCAAACCTCAAGCTCAGCGGCCCGGCGACTCTTAGGGGAGCGTCGTGGTTGGGCACTCCTTCATGTGCAAGCGCCTACGGCTGATCGTGAAGCTGAACGGTAGCTCGCCCGGGAAGAGCTCGCCGGGGTGTTTCGGTCTCCTCTATCAAATCGAGGAGATAGAGGTATGCAGCGCGACCTACTCTTAGCGATTCGATTGTCGATTGTCCCAGCACCTTGAACGGAGCACGACTGAGAGCCGACTTCCCGACATCTACCTCGTCGCCCGAAGATGCGATCAGGAACCGATGGGTCCCCGCGTTCCTAATGGCCGACGCTCGCGCGTAAAGACCGTCCGGCGAGACGTCCAACGCGAGCTCCGCGAGCGCAAGGAGGGGGCGCGCGATTCAGGACACTTAGATACCAGTTCCTTGCGCATCCTGTCAGAACCCCTCTTCGCCCAAAATCCCTTGAAGGAAACCTTGGCCGGGTCGTCGCCGACCAGCAGATAATGGTTTACGGCAACGGCGATCTTATCCAGCAGATCTAATGCCGACCTATGTGCAAGCACGAGAGCCTGCGCACTGTGCCCGTATATTGCGTCGTCCACAGTATCGACGTAGGTACCAGAGTCTCCGACGTTGTCGCCTGAGGCTAACGCGCTTAAGGAATCAAAGGCGAGCCGACGGGCAACCAGATACTCACCTTTCAGGACATTGACCATCGAGAACACGTCGGGAGGACGGAGTTGACCAGGTTCTGACGTGACGCTAGTGAGATGAGCGTCGTCCCACTTATCGGAATCTGATCCCATCCCCTCCAATGCGGCCGTTAGGGGGAGCCTGTTCTCACTGATCCATCGTACGTAGCTATCGTCGGACTTGCCTTCGTGCACGTGATAGTCGACGCCCTGCAAGGGCATATTTAGGTAACGCTCCGCGACATGTTGCCCGGCCAGCTCGACCACGCGCTCGTGGTACTCCTGGGCATGCGCTAGGTAGTGGTCGTATAAGGAAGCGACGTGGCCAGGACGAGCGGGGTTTCTCGCAGCGAGTGCACTCAGCAAGATGGCGGCGTTACCCGAGGCGTTACCGTTAGTTGGATCGGCTTCGAGGGCGGCGACGTAGCAGTCGTAGGCTTCCACCCACCGCGCGCTCGAATCGAGGATGTTCCCGAGATTGCAAAGGGCTCGTCCCCGAGTCTCACTCTGAGCTGAAACGGCACCGTTGACGTCTCTGTAAGCGTTTCGCGCCGACTTCAGCGTTTCGGATTGTTGGTATCGCAATGACGGCAGAGCGTGTTTGGCTCGAAAGTCCTCCCACGTGCCATCGCACCTACTCGATACTGCGCAGTCGTAGAGGGACCCTGTACCGGTCGCGAAATTGTACATTGCGTGTGCCCGGAATCCGACGGGATTGTCTTCGAAGGTCAACAAACTAGCTGCCGTAGCGACACCCTGGCGAAGAGCATCACTGTCCATCGCGTCCGCACCGGCGTTATTGAGTAAGCTCGACGCAGACAACAGAAGCGGACCTAAGTTCGGGTCAGATGCACTGACTTCTTCGGCGAGCGTCAGCGCTTCTCGTGTACGAAGTATGACCTCCAATGGATCAGTCACTTGCCCTGTGTATAGCGGTCTCAGATGCTCGTTAAAGTCCGCGCTGGAGCCCACATCCGTAGGGTAAACCGACGGGCGCTGCCACCTTCGTAGACCCCTGCGCCTCGTGAGAGCAATGGGCCGGCGTCGTCGTGGCCAACCCTATATTCGATACCGCGATATGTGGGCTTATCGCGGCATCGCCGGCGCCGACATACTCGGCGCCGGCGCCGCAGGCTCAGCTCTGACGAGCTGACCAGGCCTCGTAGTTGGCGATGAGGTCCCTCTTGAGGATGCCCCGCGCCTTGACCTCGATGCCCTCGTTGACCGCCCACTCACGGATGGCCTCGCGCTCCGCTGCCGTCAGCCCGTCACGGCCACGCGACTGCTCAGCCCCGTCGCTGGCGGTGGTCTGTTCGACGTCGGGCGCTGTCGAGGGCGCTGGCGCGATGTCGCCTCCACTGCCGTCGCCGCCGCTCAGGCGTGACGCATCGCCAGCATCGAACGCCTCGACGACAGGGCTCGGGATCCGGCCCCGGTCGGCGAGCGTCGCGCCGTTGCTCGCCGCCCACGCTCGAATCTCTTGGTTCCGCTCACGCGAGGCCCCGTTCGCGGGCTTCTGTCCACGAGCGCCAGCGCCGGAGGCGCTCGCCCGGCGCCCACCAGTGCGGCGCGCCGCGGCGACGTAGCGCTCGATCGCCCCGCGCAGCTCCTCAGCGTGCCCGGACGACAGATCGATCTCGTACTCCGAACCGTCCAGGCCGAACGGGACCGTCTCGTCGGCGGAGCTCCCGTCGAGGTCATCCACCAGCGTCACTGTGGTCCGGGAAGCCATAAGTCTCTCTCACTCCTTCATCCGTCGCAGTCCAGTCTCATCGGACCTCATGAAAGGGCCCGATTCCTGGCTGTTCGCAGCTCGATCTTTATTCTGCCCCAGCAGACTGGTACCCCTCGATGGGTACCCGAATCACGCGACACCTCAGGCCCGCGTGCCAACCTTGAAACCGGTCCAGTCGACTGTCTCGTGTACGCACCCAAGTCATGCTTGTCTATGAACCATGACAGGCAGCTCATGGATCGACGCAACTCGCCCCAGCGCCGCCCGCATCTACGACTACATGCTCGGCGGAGCCCACAACTTCGAAGCCGACCGCCTAGCCGCCGCGGCGATGCTCGAGCGCTTCCCCGACGCTGCACAGGCGGGCCACGCCAACCGCGACTTCCTGCGTCGCACCGTCACCTGCTGCTGCGAGCTGGGCATCACCCAGTTCCTCGACCTCGGCTCGGGCATCCCCACGGCCGGCAACGTCCACGGCATCGCCCGCCGCCTCCGGCCCGAGGCACGCGTCGCGTACGTCGACATCGAGGCGGTTGCGGTTACTCATAGCCGCGACGTCCTCGCAGGTGACCCGCTGGTCAGCATCACCCAGGCTGACCTACGCGATCCCGCTGACGTCCTGGCCGCTCCAGGCGTCGCCGAGCTTCTCGACTTCACCCGCCCCGTGGCGGTCCTGGCCATCGCGGCGCTGCACTACGTGTCCCACGACGAGAACCTTCCCGAGATCGTGGCCGCTTGCCGTACGGCGCTCGCTCCTGGCAGCGCGTTCGGCATGTCTCACGGCAGCGATGACCTCGACGACCCAGTAGCCGCCCACCACATGCGCGAGCTCGCCGCGGTCATGGCACAAAGCGCCAACCCCGCCTACATCCGCTCCCGCGTGGAACTCACTCAGGCCCTGAGCGGGCTGCGGCTACTCGAACCTGGTCTGGTCGACATCCGACGGTGGCGTACGTCCTCCGAGCTCCCTGACACCGCCGTGTACGGCGCTCTCGGGATCGTCGAGTAATCCCGAGCGGACGCCTGCGCTCAGTCGAGGAGCTTTGAGCGAACGCACGACGGCGGCAGCCAACCACAACTGCCGTCTAGACACGATCACTCTGTCACACACTTCCCGATGAGCCGGCCGGCATAAAAGAGGAGCGGGGCGCCAGCCATAAGACGGCACTACAGTAGCAGGGCTGCCCCTCACGCCGCGGGCGCAGCGAACGGGAGGAGCGCCGCGTGCGTACGACGATGCGGTCCTCTTCATGCGGGTCGCTGCGCTGTGGGCGGTGACGGCCCTGGCCACCGCCGCGATCTGGCGCGGAGTCAGCCGTGGCGAGCGACCCAGCCGCGATCTCGCGGGGGCTGTTCCCAGCTTAACGGCATGCTCGAGCGGGCTGCTCGTCGTCGGCATCGCCCCTCAGTAGCCCTGTGCTATCGGCCCGGGACCGCTGGAGCCCGGCCCGCGCCGAACACTGATAGGTCCACACGGTTGGGCTAACAGCTCGCGTCCTTGGGCGTGTGGCACGTGGTGACGACGAGACGCACGCTCCTGGCCAAGTCGCGATAACTGGCATTATTGCGGCAGGAGATGCCGACTGAACATCGGACACCTGCCCGCGAAGAGCCTGTCGACGCGGGCGATGCCTGAACGCGCTGACCTAGATTCTCTCGGATGAACGTCGTCTCCATCTGGTACCGCCGCCCACGGACTTCCAGTCCGGTGGTAAAGCGGGGGCCTCGGGTCGGGGAAGGAGAATTGTGCGACGTCACCGACACCGACCAACCCGCGCGCTGCGGGTAGGAGTAGAAGGCGTAGCCGGTGGTGTTCGCCGCGACGAGGTCCGGGCGACGGTCTCGATGAGGGCGCACGGTCGGACAAATCGACGGCACTCCCGAGACGTCCTACGGCTCGAGGTCCTTGAGGCCGTGTCGTCAGAGTCGATGCCCGTGTCCTGTCGCACATCTAGCGGCGGCGCCGGACCTCGGCCGCGAGGACGGCGGCCTGGGTGCGGCGTTCCATGCCCAGCTTCGCGAGCAGGCGCGTGATGTGGTTCTTCACGGTCTTCTCGGCGAGGAACAGGCGTTCGCCGATCTGCCGGTTGGTCAGGCCCTCGCCGATGAGGTCGAGCACGGCGCGCTCCTGCTCGGTGAGGTCCGCGGTCGGGTCGAGCGGCGTCGCCGGGGTGCGCAGGCGGGCCATGAGCACCGCGGCCGCCCGGTGGTCGAGCAGCGGGCGTCCGGACCCGACGTCGCGCACGGCCGCGGCGATGTCGCTGCCCCGGACGTCCTTGATCACGTAGCCCGCCGCCCCGGCGAGGACCGCGTCGAGGATCGCCTGCTCGTCGGGGAACGACGTGAGCATCAGGCACGCGAGGTCGGGCAGCCGCGAGCGCAGCTCGCGGCACAGCTCGACGCCGTTGCCGTCGGGGAGCCGCACGTCGAGCACCGCCACGTCCGGGAGCACGGCCGGTACGCGCGCCAGGGCCTCGGCGACGCTGCCTGCCTCCCCGACCACCTCCAGGTCCTCCGCGTCGGACAGCAGGCCCGCCACCCCGCGGCGGACCACCTCGTGGTCGTCGACCAGGAACACCCGGATCACGCGCCCACCTTAGGCCGACGCGGGACCGAGGTCCCGGCACCGCGGGACCTCGGGACCTGCCCCGGAGACCCCGCCGGCGACGACGCTTCGGGGCGTCCACCACGACGAGAGGACTCCCCGGTGTCCAGCCTGGATGCAGCCCGATGGCAGTTCGGGATCACGACCGTCTACCACTTCCTGTTCGTCCCGTTGACCATCGGCCTGTCCGTGCTCGTCGCGCTCATGCAGACGGCGTGGTTCCGCACCGGCGCCGAGCGCTGGCTGCGGGCGACGAAGTTCTTCGGGAAGCTCTTCCTGATCAACTTCGCGATGGGCGTGGTGACCGGCATCGTCCAGGAGTTCCAGTTCGGGATGAACTGGAGCGACTACAGCCGCTTCGTCGGGGACGTCTTCGGGGCGCCGCTGGCGATCGAGGGCCTGGTCGCGTTCTTCCTGGAGTCGACGTTCCTGGGTCTCTGGATCTTCGGCTGGGACCGGCTGCCGCGCCGGGTGCACCTCGCCACGATCTGGCTCGCCTCGCTCGGCACGATCCTGTCGGCCTACTTCATCCTCGCCGCGAACTCATGGATGCAGCACCCCGTGGGGTTCCGGTTCAACCCGGCGACCGGGCGCGCCGAGCTCACCGACTTCGCGGCGGTGCTCACGCAGACGACCGCGCTGGTGACCTTCGCCCACACCGTCACGGCTGCCCTCGTCGTGGCCGGCGCGGCCGTGCTCGGCGTCAGCGCCTGGCACCTGGCGCGGCGCAACGAGGCCGACGTGTTCCGCCCGGCCCTGCGGCTCGGGGCCTGGACGGTCCTGGTGGCGAGCGTCCTCGTGATCGTGAGCGGTGACGTCCAGGCCAAGGTGATGACCTCCCAGCAACCCATGAAGATGGCCGCTGCGGAGGCGCTCTACGACACCACCGGCCCGGCGTCGTTCTCGCTGTTCACCGTCGGCAGCCTCGACGGGTCGCGCGAGCTGTGGAGCCTGCGTGTGCCCGGCGTCCTCTCGTACATGGCGACCGGCTCGACCGACGGTGTCGTCGAGGGCATCAACGACGTGCAGCGCGCCGAGCAGGCCCGGTTCGGTCCCGGCGACTACCGCCCGATGGTGCCGATGACCTACTGGACCTTCCGCTTCATGATCGGCTTCGGGGTCCTCGCGGCGCTGGTGGCCCTCGCGGCGCTGTGGTTCACCCGCGGGGACCGGGTGCCGAGCCGCTGGTTCGCCCGGCTCGCCCTGCTCTCAATGGCCTTCCCGCTGCTCGCCAACTCGTTCGGCTGGATCTTCACCGAGATGGGCCGCCAGCCGTGGGTGGTCTACGGGCAGCTGCGCACCGCGGACGGGGTCTCCCCCGCGGTCGGGGTCGGCTCGGTGCTGACCTCGCTCGTCGTCTTCACCCTGCTCTACGGCGGGCTCGCCGTCGTCGAGGGCTGGCTGCTGGTCCGCGCGATCACCGCCGGGCCCGCACCCGCCCCGCCGCCCGAGGCGGTGTCGCCCCGCGACGACGCCGACGACCGCCCCTTCGCCGTGGCCTACTGAGGGACTCTCCGATGCAGCTCACCGACGTCTGGTTCATCCTCATCGCGGTCCTGTGGACCGGCTACTTCGTCCTCGAGGGCTTCGACTTCGGGGTGGGCGTGCTGCTGCGCGTCCTCGGGCGCGACGACACCGACCGCCGCGTCATGATCAACACCATCGGGCCGCTGTGGGACGGCAACGAGGTGTGGCTGATCGTCGCCGGCGGCGCCACCTTCGCGGCCTTCCCCGAGTGGTACGCGAGCCTGTTCTCCGGCTTCTACCTCGCCCTGCTGCTCGTCCTCGTGGCGCTCATCGGCCGCGGGGTGGCCTTCGAGTACCGCGGCAAGGGCGACACCGCCCGCTGGCGCTCGACGTGGGACACGGTGATCGTCGTCTGCTCCGTGGTGCCCGCGCTGCTCTGGGGCGTCGCGTTCGCGAACATCGTCGGCGGGGTGCCGCTCGACGCCGACCACGAGTTCGTCGGCTCCCTGCTCACGCTGCTGCACCCGTACGCCCTGCTCGGGGGCGTGACGACGCTGCTGCTATTCACCCTGCACGGCGCCGTGTTCCTGTCCCTGAAGACCGACGGCGACATCCGGGTGCGGGCCCGCGCCCTGGCCGTGCGGCTCGGCGTGGGTGCCGTGCCGGTGGCGGCGGTGTTCCTGGCGTGGACGTGGCTCGACCACGAGGGTCCCGTGGCCCTGGCGCTCGCGCTGGTCGCGGCGCTCGCGCTGGTCGGAGGCCTGCTCGCGACGACGGCGGGCCGCGAGGGCTGGGCATTCACGCTGACCGCGGCGACGATCGTCGCCGCGACCGCGTTCCTGTTCACCTCGCTGTACCCGTTCGTGCTCCCCTCGACGATCGACCCCGCGTTCGGTCTGACCACGACCAACGCCGCCTCGACGCCCTACACGCTGACGATCATGACCTGGGTCGCGGCCGTGATGACCCCGGTCGTCCTCTGCTACCAGGCGTGGACCTACTGGGTCTTCCGGCGCCGCATCTCGCGCAGCCACATCCCCACGCCCGCCCCCACGCACGAGGCCCCGGTCGGGGAGCACGCGTGAAGCCCCTCGACCCGCGCCTGCTGCGCCACGTCGCCGCCGCGCGGCGGCACGTGGTGCTCTGCGCCGGGGTGGGCATCGCGACCGCGGGGCTCGTCGTCGCCCAGGCCGACCTGATCGCGTGCGCGGTGACCCGCGGCTTCCTCGGCGGCGCGGGCCTCGCGGCGCTCGGCGGGACGCTGGCCGCCCTGCTCGCGGTGGTCGCGGGGCGGGCCCTGCTCGCCGGGGCGAGCGAGGTCGCCGGGGCCCGCGCCGCCGCCGACGTCGTCGCGGCCCTGCGCGCCCGCCTCGTCGGGAAGGCCCTGGAGCTCGGTCCGCGCGACCCGCGGCTGCCCTCCGCCGCGGAGCTGTCGACGCTCGCCACCCGCGGCGTCGACGGGCTCGACGGGTACGTGCGCCGCTACCTCCCGACGCTGCTCGTGGCCGCCGTCGTCCCCCTCGCGGTCAGCCTGCGCATCCTCGGCGCCGACCTCGTGGCCGCCCTGATCGTCGCCGGGACCGTGCCGCTGATCCCGGTCTTCATGATCCTGATCGGACGCTTCACCGAGTCGGCGGTGGCGCGACGGTCCCGCACGCTGGCCGTGCTCGGACACCACTTCCTCGACCTCGTCGCGGGTCTCGACGTCCTCGTCGCCTTCGGTCGTGCCCGCCGCCAGGCCGGGCGGCTCCGCGAGATCGCCGACCGCCACCGCACCGCGACGATGGCGACGCTCCGGGTGGCGTTCCTCTCCGCGCTCGTGCTCGAGCTGCTCGCGACGCTGTCGGTGGCGCTCGTGGCGGTGGCGGTCGGCCTCCGCCTGGTGCAGGGCGAGCTCGACCTGCACACCGCCCTGCTCATCATCGTGCTCGCCCCCGAGGTCTACCTGCCGCTGCGCGCGGTCGGCGCCCGGTTCCACGACAGCCTCGACGGCCTCACCGCCGCGCAGGAGGTCCTCTCGATCCTGGAGCTGCCGGCCGCGGCGCCCGGAGCCGGACGGCCCGCCCCCGACCCCCGTCGGGTGCCGGTGCGTCTCCGCGAGGTCGGGGTCACCGGTCGCGGTGGCCCCGTCCTCACCTCCGTCTCGCTCGAGCTCGCGCCCGGCGAGGTGCTCGGCGTCGCCGGCCCCAGTGGTGCCGGGAAGACGACCCTGCTCGACGTGCTGCGCGGGGTACGCCGTCCCGACGGCGGCGCGGTGGAGGTCGGCGGCGTCGACCTCGCCGACGTCGACCCGGCCTCCTGGGCCGGCCGCATCGCCTGGGTCCCGCAGCGCCCGGTGCTGCTCGCCGGCACCGTGGCCGACAACCTCCGCCTCGCCGCACCCCACGCCGACGACGCCGAACTGGCCGCCGCCGCCGCGGCCGCCGCCCTCGACGTCGACCTCGGGACGGTCGTCGGGGACGGTGGGGCGGGCCTGTCCACCGGCCAGCGGCGCCGGGTCGCGCTCGCGCGGGCCCTGGTCGCCGACCGGCCCCTGCTGCTGCTCGACGAGCCGACCGAGGGCGTCGACGGCGACGCCGAGGATGCGATCCTCGCCGCGCTCCCGGCCGTGCTCGCGGGGCGTAGCGCCGTCGTCGTGAGCCACCGGGACACCGTGCTCGCCCGCTGCGACCGGGTCCTCACGCTCCCCGCCCCGGCCCCACAGACCCTGGCGGCGACCCCGCCGCCGGCCCCCGCACCGACCCGCCGGGCCCCCGTGCCCGTCCCCACGCCGGTCGACCTCGACGGCGGGGCGCCCGGCTCGCCCGGCCCGTGGCGGGTGCTCGCCCGGGCGCTGCGTGAGCGACGGGGGCGGTGGTCGGCCGCCGTCGGCCTCGGCGCGGGTGCCCTGGCCTGCGGCGTCGCGCTGACCGCCACGTCGGCCTGGCTGATCTCGAGCGCCGCGCTGCACCCGCCGGTGCTCACCCTCATGGTCGCGATCGTCGCCGTCCGCACGTTCGGCCTGGCCCGCGGCGTCCTGCGCTACGCCGAGCGGCTCGTGGCCCACGACACGGCGCTGCGCCTCGGCGCCGACCTGCGCGTGCGGATCTGGAACGCGCTCGTGCGCGTCGGCCCCGCCGCGACCGCACGCCGCCGGCGCGGGGATCTGCTCGCCCGCCTGGTGGGCGACGTCGAGGCCGGCGAGGACGCCGTCGTGCGGGCCGTGCTCCCGGGCGTGCAGGGCGTGCTGGTGGGGACCGCCGCCGTGGCCGCCGCGGCGTGGCTGCTCCCGGCCGCGGGGACGGCCCTCGCGGTCGGGCTGGTCCTCGCCGGGCCGGTCGCGGCCGCCGTGTCGTGGTGGTCCGTGCGGGCGGCCGCCGCCCGGACCGCGGCGGCGCGCGGCGCGGTCGTCACCGCCGCCGTCGAGACCCTGGAGGCGGCCGAGGAGCTCGTGTCCCTCGGCGCCGGCCCCGCGCGGCTGCGCGCGCTCGTCGGGCGCGACGCCGTACTCACCCGGCTGCTCGCGCGGTCGGCGTGGTCCGCCGCCGCCGGGACGACCCTCGGGACGCTCGCCCTGGGCGCGACGACCGTCGCCACCACGGCCCTCGGGGTCGTCGCGCTGCGGGCCGGCGAGATCGGCGGCACCACGCTCGCCGTGCTGGCCCTGCTCCCGCTCGCCTGCGCCGAGGTCGTCGCGGGCCTCCCCGAGGCCGCGACCCGGCTGGCGGCCGCCCTGCCCTCGCTGGCCCGCCTCGCCGACCTGGAGGCGGCCCCGGCCACCGTGGTCGATCCGGCCGCGCCCGTCGACCCGCCGCGCCACGGCGCGCTGGGCGCCAACCGGCTCGCCGTGCGCTGGCCCGGCGCGGACCGCGACGCGCTGCGGGACGTGACCCTCGACCTGCCCGCGGGCGGGCGCCTCGTGGTCACGGGACCGTCGGGTTCCGGGAAGTCCACCCTGCTCGCGGCCCTGGCGGCCGGCCTGCCCGCCCGCGCCGGGCACGCCCTCGTCGACGGGGTGGACGTCGCCGCCCAGGCCGGGGACGCGGTCCGCGCCCGCCAGGCGTGGTGCGGCCCGGCGACGCACCTGTTCGACTCCACGCTGCGCGAGAACCTCCTGCTCGCCCGCCCCGACGCGGCCGACGACGACCTCCGCGAGGTCCTGCGCCGCGCCCGGCTCGGCGGGTGGGCCGCCGGCCTGCCCGCCGGTCTGGACACCTCCCTCGGGACACACGGCGGGGCGGTGTCCGGCGGCGAGCGCCAGCGGCTCGGCGTCGCGCGGGCCCTGCTCGCCGACCGCCCGGTCCTCGTCCTCGACGAACCCGCCGCGCACCTCGACGCGGCCACGGCGACCGCCCTGTGCGACGACCTGGCGGCGCTCGCCGCGGACCGCACGCTGCTCGTGGTCAGCCACCGCCCCGCCGAGTTCCCGGGTGTGCCGGTCCTGTCCGTCGGGACCCGGGCGGAGGTGACGGTGTGACGCTCCCGGTGTCGACGCGCGTCGTCGTCGTGCCGACCGCCGCGACCGTGGCCGAGGCGCTGGAGACGATGCACCGCGAACGGATCCGGCACCTGCCGGTGGTGCACGGCACCGACTGCGTGGGCCTGGTGGTGCAGGGCGACCTCGTCGGGGTCCTCGGCGCCGACCGCCACGTCGCGCTCCGGACCGTCGCGGGATTCGTGCACGCCGTCGTACCGCGGGTCGCGCCGTCGGATCCGCCCGCCCGGGTCGCCCGCGCGATCCTCGACGGCGGTCTCGAGGCCGCCCTCGTGGTCGAGCGCGGTCGCCTGGTCGGCATCGTCACCGGCACCGACGCCCTGCGGGCGCTCGTCGCGGGGGACGCGTCGTGACCCGGGCCCCGTCGGGTGCGGAGGAGGTTCTCGCCGCCGGCGCGCTCGCGCCGTCGGCGCACAACAGCCAGCCGTGGGAGCTCCGGGCCGTGGCCTCCGACGTGTACGAGGTGCGGGGCGACCCGCGGCGCGCACTCCCGGTCTCCGACCCCGACGGCCGGGCGGTGCGCGTCGCGGGCGGGGCGGCGCTGCTCAACATGCGGTTCGCGGTGCGGGCCCGCGGACGGCGCGCCCACGTGCACCTGCTGCCCGACCCGGCGGACCCGTGGTCGCTCGCCCGCCTGCAGGTCGGGGGTCCCCTGGCGCCGACCGCGCCCGAGCGGGCGCTCGCCGACGCGATCCCCCGCCGCCACACGACCCGGCGGGCCTTCCTCGACCTGCCCGTGGCCCTCGCGGCGCGCGCCGCCCTGCGCCGCGCCGCGGAAGCCGAACGCGGCTGGCTGTGCTGGCTGGACGACCCCACCCAGCGACGCGAGGTCGAGCTCCTCGTCGCAGCGGCCCGCCGGGCGCAGGAGGCCGACCCGGCCTGGGTCGCGGAGCGGTCGGCGCACACCGGCTGCGCGCGGGGCGCGCTCGACGGGCTCACCGCCGACGCCGGCGGCCCCCGCCCGCCCGTCGACGACCCGTGGCGCGTCGACCTCACCGGCGGGCGAGGGGAACCGGACGGCCGCGAGTCCGAACCGCTGATCCTGGTGCTCGGGACCTTCGTCGACCGGCCGCTGGCCCAGGTCCAGGCGGGCCAGGCCCTCCAGCGGGTCCTGCTCACCGCCACGGTCTACGGTCTCGCCGCGTCGTTCGTCGCCCCGCCGCTCGAGGTCCCGGAGCACCGGGCGGCGCTGCGCGGGCTGCTCGGCGGCGGGCTGTGGCCGCAGGCGATGCTGCGGGTGGGTCACGGTGTCGACGGCGTGCCCGTACCCCGGCGACCGGTCGCCGGGGCCTGACCGGTCAGGAGGCGGGCAGCGGGACCCGCCAGAGCAGCCGTGTCCCGCTGCCGGCCTCCCGCGCGGCGACGATCAGGTCACCGCCGTGCGCCCGGGCCCGCCGCTCCAGGTTGAGCAGCCCGGACAGCGCCGCGGCCTCGGGCATCCCGCGGCCGTCGTCGGCGACGTCCACGACCACCTCGTCGCCCACCGAGACCGTCACCGTCACCACCTCGGCGCCCGCGTGCCGGACCGCGTTGCTCACGGCCTCGCGCACGACCGCCTCGACCTGGTCGGCGAGCACGTCGGGCACGACCTCGATCGGCCCCGTCACCCGGATCACCGGGCGGACGCCGCTGTGCGCGGTGAGCTCGGTGACGACGGCGCGGATCCGGCCGCCCACGCCGGGTCGCCCGGCGGTGTCGGCGTGCAGGTCGAAGATGGTCGTGCGGATCTCGCGCACCACCTGGTCGAGCTGGTCGACCGCCTCCGCGACCCGCTCGGCCACGTCCGGGCGGGTCGTGCGGCGCTGGGCGCTCTGCAGGCCGAGCCCGACGGCGAAGAGCCGCTGGATGACGTGGTCGTGCAGGTCCGCGGCAATCCGGTCGCGGTCGGCGAGCACGTCCAGCTCGCGCTCGGCGTGCCGGCTCGCGGCGAGCGCGAGGGCGAGGGCCGCCTGGTCGGCGAACGAGGCGACGACGGGGAGCTGCTCGGCGTCGAACGCGGCCGCGTCGGGCCGCCGGGCGGCGACCAGGACGCCGGTGACGTCGTCACCCGCGCGCAGCGGCACGACGAGCGCGGGCCCGAGGTCCGTGGGCCCGCCGTCCCCGCCGACCAGGCGCAGCGCGGCCTCGCGGCGCGGGGTGCGGGCGCGGGCGACCTCGCCGAGCACCGACTCCCCGGTCCGCACCGCGGACCCGAGCGGGAACACGTCCTCCATCCCGACCGAGGCGGTCACCGTCGAGGCGTCCCCGCCCGCCGGTTCCACCACCAGCGCGCACGTCGCGTCGGTCAGCTCCAGCGCCCGCTGCGCGACCAGCGCGAGCGCCTCCCGGGGGTCGGTGCCGGCGAGGAGCTCGGTGGTGATCTCCCCGGTCGCCTCCAGCCACCGTTCCCGACGGCGGGCCTCGCGCCCGAGCGCCGCAGTTCGCCCGTAGAGGCGGGCGTTGTCGATGGCGACGCCGGCGGCGGTGGCGAGGGCCGAGACCACCGCCTCGTCGTCGGCGGTGAACGACCCGCCGTCGTGCTTCTCGGTGAGGTAGAGGTTGCCGAAGACCTCGCCGCGGACCCGGACCGGTACCCCCAGGAAAGAGTGCATCGGGGGGTGGCCGGGCGGGAAACCGACCGACGAGGCGTGCGCGGAGAGCTCGTCGAGCCGCAGCGGCCGCGGGTCCTCGATCAACCGGCCCAGCAGGCCCTCGCCGTGGGGCAGGTGCCCGATCCGTTCCCGGACGTCGTCGCCGAGGCCCGTGAACACGAACTCCGAGAGCGACGCGCGGTCGTCGGCGAGCACCCCGAGGGCGGCGTACCGGGCGTCCACGAGGTCGGCCGCGGCCCGCACCACCTGGCGCAGCGTGGCGTCGAGGTCGAGCCCGGAGGCGACGGCGAGGACGGCGTCGAGCAGGCCCTCGGTGCGCACGCGGGTGCGGCCGAGCGTCTCGACGCGCGTCGCCACCTCGTCGAGCAGGTCCCGCAGGCGCCACCGCGACGGATCCCCGCGCAGCAGCTCCTCGTCGGGCGTCGGGTCGGGCACGTCGACCATCCCGCTCCTCCCGGTCCGGACCGCCCGTCACGGTAGCGGCGGGTTCAGACCGCGGCCGGGACCCCCGCCCGCATGATCAGCACCGGGCACGTCGCGTGCACGACGACGCCGAGGCCGACCGAGCCGATCAACCGGCTCGCGACGGCGCCCCGCCCGCGGTGCCCGACGACGAGCAGCTCCGCCCCGCGCGCCACGAGGCACAGCGTGCTCACCGCGGGTCCGGGCGCGACCTCGACGCGCACCTCGGGCACGACGGTCCCCGCGGCCCGTAGATCGCGGGCGACCTCGTCGACGATCCCGGTGGTCACCCGCCGCATCTCGCGCTCGACGAGCTCGACGTCGACGAGGCCCGCCGAGTCCAGGCCCCACAGGTCCGGCGGGTCGAACGCGGTGACCGCCAGCACCGGTACCCCACGCCGCTCCCCCTCGCGGAGGGCCGCGGCCAGCGCGACCCGGGCGCTCGGCGAGGCGTCGACCCCCACGACCACCGCTCCGGCCCCGAGCCCCGCCACGTCGAACTGCTCGGTCATCCCGATCCCTCCTCGAGCCGTGTCCCGTCCCCCGTCACGATGCTCGTCCGTGGCCGGACGGTGAAGGGACCTCGGTCCCCGGCCGACGGGACGTCCGCCTCGGCCGGTTCGCCGACACCGCGCGAGAAGGTGGCGCGGTGACCCTCCACCACGTCCCCGACCTCGTCGAAGCGCACCTCGCGGCCGCGCGGGCCGCGTCGTCGCAGCGCAGCTCGGCCACGCTGAGCCACCAGGGGGAGCTGCGCCAGACCCTCATCGCGCTCGCCGCCGGCGCCGCCCTGCACGAGCACGCGGCACCGCGGGCGGCCATCCTGCACGTCCTGCAGGGCACCGCCCGGCTCGTCGTCGGCGAGGACGGCGTGGAGCTCCCGTCCGGCACGCTCACCGACGTCCCGCACCGCCGGCACGGCCTGCAGGCCGTCACCGACGTCGCCGTCGTGCTCACCGTCCTCGCGGACTGAGACGTCCCCGCGGACCGAGACCCGGTGCGGGGCGTCGGGCCCTCGCGGCGACGTGGGCGCGCTACGCGTCGTCGCCGCCCACCTCGGCGCGGGGCCCCGCTCCTGCGCACACCGCCGGCGCCGCCGCACTCACGTCCCGGTGGCCGCGCCGACGGGCCGGACCACGAGGACCGGGCACGTGGCGTGCACCACGACACCGAGGCCGACCGAGCCGATCAACCGGCTTGCGAAGGCGCCCCGCCCGCGGTGCCCGACGACGAGGAGCTCGGCGTCGCGCGCCACCCGGCAGAGCACGTCGGCAGCGGACCCGGCCGCCGCGACGACCCGGACCTCGCCGACGGTCACGCCCTCCTCCCGGGCACGCGCCACCGCCTCGTCCACGGCCTGCTGCGTGTTCTTCTGCACCTCGCGGGCGATCTCGGCGACGTCCAGCGGCAGCGCGCCGAGCTCCATCGCCCACAGGTCGGGCGGGTCGTAGGCCATCACCGCGACGACGGGCGCGGACAGCCGCGCCGCCTCCCGCAGGGCGCGGTCGAGGGCGGTCCGCGCGCCCGGCGACCCGTCCACCCCGACGACGACGCTGCCCGTCCCGACCGAGGGTTCGTCCTGCTTCATGCCGCTGTCCTCCTCCCGCGGGCCGGGGGCCCGGCCCGCCACTGAGCCTGGCCCGTGGCGACGACGGGTCCCAGGGACCTCCGGGCACGTCCGCCGGGACCTCCGACCCGTCGTCGGAAAAGTGGTCGCGAGCATCGATCGACCCCGGGACCGGCGTGACCACAACGACCACCGCCCCCCACCACCGGCGTGGCGATCGTCCCGAGCCTGTCGGTCCTGTTGGACCTCGTCGTCGATACTTTCGGGCCCGTCGCGCCGGCGGGCGAGCGGTGGGCGCGGGCCTCACCGACCTCGTGATGGCGATCCGACCACCGCCACGCCGTCAGCCATCACACTTGGAGGCCGACCGCGGCCTGCGCATCGGCCCATTCCGTCGACGACCAGACGCGTGAGCCGTCAGATCGGCAGGGCAGGGTCAACGCCTCGTAGCGTGGGCCACCATCTGAACGGCGCCGTCACACCGGTCTCATCAACGTGTCCGGCCGATACACCTGACGAGCGTGAGGAGGTCAGGTACCGCGCTACGACGACCACCCGGAACGATCGATTTCCTAACGCGGTCGCGTCTCGACCAGATGAGCGCCGCCGGGTCTCATCGATCTCTCCTCAGGAGCGACGCGCTCGGGAACCGTTGGTGAGAGACGCCGCGATACTCGGAGTTATCGCGGCATAGACGAACTCATGGCCTAGCGGTGGCGACAGTTTGCTGCAGCCGTCGCGGATCGGTGGTTGACCGGACAAGACCCATGGTTGAACATCGGAGCTTTGCTCTTCGCCTTCGCGCCTGATGCCGACCGACGGCTCGGACGTGGCTTGCTAGTGAACGAGCGCTCGAGACTGTAGATCGCGTTGTCGATGGGGTGAAGCGCTCGTTGAGCCTTCTTGATCGGCTTGGGAGTAACCGCTCGTTTGGCCGCTCGGACAGGGTGCACCGCCCGTCGAACCTTGCGCGGCACGAGCATGCGAGTGAAGAAGCCCATCACGATCCCCCCGGTACGCACGTCGCTCTCGGCCGTCGACGTCAGTGCCTAGATCGCCTTGTGCCAGACGCAGCGTTACTACCGCGGGTGCTGGCGTCACCTAGCGAGATGCGCTGCTCGGACGAGTTGCACCGGCAGGAGACACCCGGACGCCAGAGGTGAGTGAGTCGGGAGGTGCCGTGGCTCGCATGGAGCGCTCCCGAGGAGGAGTCCGGTCCGAGCCCCTGGTCGCCGCCGAGGTGGCGCGGCGCGCGGGCTCGTCGAGCCCGCGCAAGCGGGGCCGATCCCAGCTCAAGCGACGGGGCTCGCAGCGTGTGTCTTCTAGCCGGACGCGCTGCGCGGCTACAGTGCAGACATGAGCAGCCACGCGCTCCCACCTCTGGCCTCGCCTGCGGCAAGCGCTGACGAGCGGGGCGCTGCCATCGAGGCACGGATGGTCGCTCGGAGACGGTCTGCCCCCAGCCTTGAGGACTACCAGCGCAGCTATGCAGCCTGTGGGTTGACCTGGCCGGGCGAAGACGAGATCCGCCGGCGCCACCCGGTGGCGGACTCCACCGGCCACCCCGCAGCCTGACTCCGCCAGAACTCGCGACATAGTGCGGGCGTGCTCGGTCAGGTCGTCGACCCTTCTGGCCTCGACGCCATCCTCGACCCCCTTCGATCTGCGAATGTCTGGCTGATCACCGCCCGCCAGGCCTCCACACCGCTGTACCTACCATCCTTGGCGCTCTCCGAGGTTCGAGCGTTGCGCACGCCTGCCGCGACGCCAGAAGCCCTGACCGAGCTCTACGAACTGCTTGAGCACCCCTCGATCGTGCGCCGGGACCTCGACCCAGCGACGGCCGCCGAGGTGGCGGCTCTGCTCGAGAGCACGAGCACCTTCGACGTAAGTGCAGGCCACGCATGCGTCATCGCCCGGCAGCGCGGCTGGCCTGTCATCACATCCGACGCCGGCCGCCTTCGTCGCCTAGATCCCGATGTCGACGTCCTACTGGTCTGACTCGGGCGGCTTACTTCTGGTTCGAGCTTGGCCACCCGACCCGTGGTGCCGCGATAAACGGAGTTATCGCGGTGCGTGCCTCCGAACGGCCCGGTTGGCGCACCTGTACCGATGGAAGGCGGCGAGGCGTACTTCGCCTCCGTAACACGACCACTTGGCAGGTCGATGCCCAGACGTACTGGCACAGGGAGGACGGCCATGGGGATCGGGCTCGGGTTCGGCATCGGACCGCTGCGGGTGTACGTGCCGTTGACCAAGCGCCGGCGTCGCAGCGGAGGCGGGGGCGGAGGCAGTGGGGCTGCCGCCAGGCACTGGACGCACCCCGGCTGCGACATCCAGCACCGAAGTCAGGGCGCGGCGGACCGGTGCCGGTATCGGACTCCCGAACCCGCCCACATCCCGACCCGAGCGGAGTCGGATCAGCGGAGGGTCGAGCACGAGCAGCGTATGGCCGCCATCCTGGCGAACGTGCCAACCCAAGAAGAGTCTGACCGACGAAAGGCTGAGCACGACCAGCGAATGGCCGAGCACGAGCGTCGACTCGCTGAAATTCATGCGCGCCGCCGGTAGCGTTGCTATTAGCGCAGCAAAGTCTCCGATCGCCTACATGCCCACAGCTCCTCGCGCGATACCGCACCGCGATAGATGGAGTTATCGGTCCCTCATCGAACGCCCAGAACTCGAGCTCGGGAATGCGTCGACATCCGAGAGGGATTTACAGTCCGTGGCCGCCGGTCTCCTGAATACCCGATAGACACCCTTCGCGATGACCTGATGGGCCGCGTTGTTGCTCGTCAGGACAACAGCCGGGTGCCCGCCGTCGACCGGGGCCCGACCGGCGCCGCCCGCTGCGATCCGCCGTTTGTAGGGGGCGCGTAGGGGGCGCGGATCTTGTTGGCCGGCGCCCTCGTGCGATACGTGCGAATCGGAGCCCTCCCCAACATTGGTTGAGGCTCCTACCGTCACGGCGTGATCAACCTCCTGCGGGGGCTCCTCGCCCGCCCGGCGGAGAGTTGCGGCGTAAGTCGATCAACGACCGGGCCGCATCGACCACTGCCGTGCGGCGCCCGTCGAGCGGTGACGCCCGACACCCCGCCGCGCGACTTTCGTAGCTATAGGCATCGCAGCGTTCGCGATGATCCCGGACTGGATTGAGTTCATCGCGCGGGTGTCTCGTGCTCAATAGGCCGAGACTGTCGGACCCCCTCTGTAACTTCGGGTCGTCGACCGCAGGGAGGCCCCATGAGTGTCGTTGACTCCGCCAAGATCACCTGTCGCTGCTGCCGCCTAGTGGCGCGGGTTCGCGATGTAGTTGGTCATGATCTGCCCGACGTGTGTGGAGAGTGCGCCGGACACCAGGGACACGAGAAGTACACGCAACTCGCGTTCGATCATGCGACTCTCTACTGGGAGCGGGTGGAGGAAGCGGTCCGCGAGGAGAAGCGAGCGCACATGCGCGCCGACGCTGCGCTCCACACCCGAGACCAAGCCATGAACGCCCTCGCGGAGGTTCGAGAAGAGCACTGGATGGGCGTCGAAAAGTGCACTTGCGGCCGCAAGGAGTGTCGGACCGGGCAGCTCCTAGCGACATCGCGCATCGCCAAGTTGATCGGCGCGACACAGCGACGGAATGCGAGCTAGTGGGCCCTGGACGTGCGACACCCCCGACCCGCCGCAAGAAGGTGACGGGGAGTCGGGGGTGTCAGTAGGTCCGGCGCTGCGGGGTGTCTGGCCGTCGCGCGCCGGACGAGGACTACAGCCGGGCCCTCGACCTCCGGGCGAGGACGGCCCGCGCCTCGATCGCGGCCGGGGTGTTCGTCCGGACGCCGTCGCTCACGACCTTGTGCGGCGCGAACTCGGCGATGCGCTCGACCGGGACCGGCGCACCCTTCAGCGAGACTGCGGGAATCGTCGCAATTGTCTTCCTCCTATTCCAACCCCTAGTGGCTCTTCGCGACGATTCTATCGAGCCGCGAGAAGCGGAATAACATTGTCGTGATCGGACCGATTGGCAGCGTTCACACGCGCTAGCCGCGTACTTGCTACGGAGGATGAACGTGCTTTCAACCCTTGACTCTACTTCCTCTACTTCCTCGTCCTCGGTCCCCAACGCGGACGGCCGGTCATCCCAGCGAGCAGCTGGTTGCCCCACGTCGAGATCGACGTCCTGCTGGCCTGACTTGTTCCCGCTGCTCAGTTCGAAGGACCCGAAACCCTCAAGGTCCCGATAAGCGGCGTTATCGCGACGTTCTGGAGAGACCGTCCGTCTGTATGCGAGCCCGTCCCGGCGACGCCGCGGGACAATCAAGCTGCCCGGGCGGGCGCAGGCGAAGCCGGACACCTCTGCGGGTGGGTGCTCACTCTGCTCAGCGGCTCGCGTTCCGTCCTCCGACCCTGTCCGATAACCTTGGTTCCATGAGCGAGGCGTTCGAGATCTCCGCGGACGACGCCGAGGGCGTCGCCGAGGGGATTCGGCGTGCCGCGACGGGCTCAGTCGTTCATCTCGTCCGCGACGGGCGTCCCATCGCGGACATCGTGCCCGCCAACTCCGCTGCGGCCCCGGTCCCGTCGGAGGACGCCGAGCTCGACGGTGCCGAGATGGCGGCGCGCGCGCAGCGGGCGGCCGAACGACCCGCCGCGTGCGCGGCCGCCAGCGAGTACCACGCCGCACGGTTCGGAGCTCCCACCCTTGAGCACTACCGCGCGGTGTACGCCCAGGCCGGCGTCTCCTGGCCAGGTGAAGCGTTCGTCCGGCGCTACTACCCCGTAGGGGACGCCTCCTGAGCGCACTGCCACCGACCGACGAGCCGCCACCGCTGCTCGCCGGAGGCAAGGTTCTCGATGCGAGCGCGCTCGCATCTTGGGCGCGCGGCGGACTGGCCATGGCGAGCTGGTCGACCATCGCCTCCGAGCTCGGTGTGACCCTGCTCGTCCCCTCCGCCGTGGTATCCGAGGCCCTCCTTGCCCTGCCCAACCACGGCGCCGACATCGACGTCCTGTTGGGCCAGCCCACGGTCCTCGTACTCGATGAGCCCGCCGCAGCTGTTCGCGCTGCTATCGACGCGGCTCGGGAACGTCACGGCCTCTTCGACCCGGTCGCCTCCTGGGTCTCAGCGATCTGCCAGGAACGCGGCTGGCCCGCTATCTCCAGCGACCCAGACCGGCTCCGTCGCGTCCACCCCGACCTAGAAGTCGATCTCCTCTAACCCGCGGACCACAGCCGCCGTGCCGTGTCGGTCCCGAGATCGACATCCTGCCGACCTGCCAGCTTTCGTCCAGGTTCGCCGCCTTCGCGTCGAGGTCACGTGGGCGTAATTATCGCGGCATCGACGCAGGTCAGAGGGCCCCGGGTCACCGCGTTGACAGATCTCGGTCCTAGCGTCGAGCCTCGTGAGCACCACAGGCCACAGCAACCACGAGCACGCGGCCGGTGATGATCGGCGGGTACCTGCTCGGGTCCCGGAGCAGCGCTCGGCGCCGCCCCCGGAGCTGCTCGGTGGTCTCGCCGACGAGTACCTGCCTGCCGCGCTGTGGACCGACGTCAGGGTCCGGCTGCTCGTGAGCGGCTGGCTATCCGGATTCCGATCACCGAGGACACGCCGCGCCTACGCCGGCGACCTGCTGCTCTGGCAGCGATGGTGCACCGCACGGGAGGTCGACCCCCTGCGGGCGCGCCGGGTGCAGGTCGATCTCTACCTCGCCCACCTCCTCGACGGCGGCGCCGCTCCCACCTCCGCCGGGCGGCGACTGTCCGCGCTGTCCTCGTTCTACGGCTTCCTACTCGACCAAGACGACCTCGACATCGCCCGCACCAACCCCGCGGCCGCGGTCCGACGCCCCGCCGTCGACGCTCAACACCCCCCCCACCCTCGGGTTGACCCGCGACGAAGCCGTCGCCCTACTCGACGCCGTCGACCGCAGCCGAGGACCCCAACGGCGCCGGAACGCAGCAATGCTGCGTCTGCTCCTGCACAACGCGCTCCGCGTCGATGAGCTCCTCAGGGCCGACGTGATCGACCTTGGCCGCCACCCCGGTCGAGAGGACGTACACGACACCCTGACCATCCGCCGCAAGGGTGGCCGCCGAGCCCGCATCGCCCTCGCCCCTCGCACGGTCGAGTCGGTGCACCGCTATCTCGAGCACCGCGCCGCTGTCGAGGACTGTGATCAGACCGAGCTGGCCGGGCCGCTGTTCGCCTCTCGCACCGGGCTACGGCTGACCCCGAAGGCGGTCTGGGTACTGGTGCGCCGCACTGCTCGCGAGGCTGCGATCGAGTCATGGGCGAAGCTCTCCCCGCACTCGCTGCGCCACACCGCCATCACCCTCGCTCTGGACGCCGGCGCACCGTTGCGCGACGTCCAGGACTTCGCCGGGCACCGCGACGCCCGCACCACCCGGCGTTACGACCGCGCTCGCGAGGACCTGGACCGCTCCCCCCACCTACGCCCTAACCAAGTGGCTGACACTCACTGAGGCCCCAATTTCAGACGGCGGCCCGACGTGAGGGAGCAGTGCCTCGAGGAACGACGTCCGCTCAATCAGCGTCGAGCGCCTCGTCGACCTCGTCGTCTGTCACGTCGCTAATCGCCAGATGCTCCAGCACCCGCCCGAGACGCAGTTCGTTGCGCACGCTCGCGCGCCGGAGCTCGTAGAGCGTGTCGCCGTACCCGCCCCCGACCTCGGTCAGTCGGGCCTCGACCGCCCGCAGGCGCTGCTCAAGGGTACGCAGGGACGAGGTCATGGAGCGGATCCTAGAGCCTCCGGACGCGTGCCGAACGGCCTCCGCTCGAGTCGCTCCCTCCGGCCTACACCGGCGCCCGCGCCGTCGCCGCAGGCCCATCGACGCCGGGACGACAACATCCGGCTCGTGGAGACGCAGCAGGCCAGGGACGATCGCCGGTGCCGCGATAGTTGGAGTTATCACGGTGGCCGAAGATCTTACAACGACTTCAGCTGCGTTCCACGCCCCTGCCCGTATCAAAGCTCTGCCTCGCGAGCCGCAGCACGCGATGCACGCCTCCTAGCTCAGCGGACCGAGCGCCCTTTCAGCGTCGAGCTTAATCGCCCCGGTTGGCGCCTGTTCTGGCAGAAGGTTCGGAGCAAGTTGCGAGTAGGTAGATCGTATGACCTCCTCGATGCCCGCGACGTCTGAGTTATTTTCGACGGCCGCTTGGAGCGAGTCTCCTGCAGTGATCGACCGTAGAGCAAGTACGACACCGATACTCTCGTTGAAGTCGAAGGGTTGAGCTGTTCGGCTTCGCCTCATTAGCAATGTGGGTGCAATCGACTCCGAGTGCGCCCCCACGTACGCTTGTATCTTGGTAGCCGCTTCGAGGTACTCGCCAAACGCAGTGACATTGAACTCCGACAAGGGTGGGATGAGCGTGCCTACTGCATTGTCGCGAAATCCCACCAGTGACAAGCGAGCGCTTGCCTCAACTCTACCAAGCTGCGCCTGCGCCGCGACAATCGGGAGAGTGAGTGAAGCCGAAGCGTCTAACGAGGAGACGCTGACCAAGAGACGCAGGGAGACTCCATATACGAATTCCTCGTCGGCCCTATACACGGAAGCGGAGCGACTGAATGAGCCGAGAAACACCTTCCTGTTGTAGCTCGTGGAAAGCTCTGCAACAGCGAAGCCGGCTCGCACTGCAGCGTTCCAGCTCATAGAGCTTTGCTCTTGAACCCAATCGCCAAGCTCCACTGAGGTGGGTACGTTATCGGAGCTCTCTGTGGGCGTGCCGTCCAGGCCGGCAACCACCGGTCGCGACGCCCCGATCCCCGGAACCGGAAGTATGGTCATTCGACGCCCCGCCTTATCTGGTCCGGCTGCAGGTTCTTCACCATATGACAAAGTGTCATGAAAGTTTCCTGCCTTCCGTCATTGGGCCACTCCAACGGCCTAAACCATCAACTCGTTCGGACCTGCCCACTGATTACTATGATCGAACCTCATCATTGCCGTCCGTAGCCCGCCGGCCTCGAACCCCTAGGCGAAGGAGCCATGACGCTGAGCTGTCCGCAGCATCTTCGCGACCTCCGAAGCGCTTGCAGTCGTCACAAGCGAAGGAGCTGCGTAGACGGGCGGACGCAGCGATAACAGGGGTTATCACGTCGTCTCGCCGGAGTCTCGCTTCGGTCGGTAGGCGCCCAGGTTGAGCCGTCGCTCCAACCGTTCGGTACTACATCTGCTGAGTCATCGCTTGCAACCGTTCGCTGTCAGCTCACTAGTTCTCCTTGGCAGCGGACCTAGCGTTCGTCGCGTAGGGCCCCTCGGCTCATGGTTCGGCCGGGCGGTGAAGAAGGAGCTGGTGCGGCCGTCAGCAAAGGGCAAGGACTCGGTAAGGAGCAGGTCCGACCGGGGACTACCTCAACGACAGCCCGGTCGTCTGCCTCCGTTGTCGGTCGTCCCGCTGCTTCGTCGCGGCCGACCCTATCCGCGACGAGTCCAGCTGCGTCCTGCGCCACGAGCGCACCTTCATGCGTCCGCTTCTGCCGACGTGACGTCAGTGGCGACGTGCTCATGCGGAGATGCGACACGCCGCTGACGTCACTGCGGCGACTCGGCGTCCCCGACGATGCGGCCTTTCCTTGCACTGGGTGCCAGCAGTGACGCATGGCTGGCACGACCAAAGTGCCCGAACTGAGACAAAAACTCGGTCTTGTTTCTAGTGCGACACCATGTCACGGTTATCGGTGTCCGGGGAACGCGAGGAGGCCGAACGATGACGATCGAGCAGGCGCGCGAGGAGCGTCTCGAGGACCAGGAGCCGTGGCGCGACAAGCGCCGCTACCTCTGGCCGCTGGGCACCGTGATGCCGGCGCTGCCGATCGCGGCGTACGGCCTGGTGCACGCCACCGGGCTGGAGCTGTTCTGGTGGCTCGGCCCGATCATCCTGTTCGTCGTCCTGCCGACGCTCGATCTGCTGATCGGCCGCACCAACGACAACCCGCCGGACTCCGAGCGCGCGCGCCTGGAGGCCGACAAGTACTACCGCTGGATCACCTACCTGTTCCTGCCGGTGCAGTACGTCAGCCTCGTGTTCAGCTGCTGGGTCTGGGCCACGCAGGACCTGGGTCTCCTGAGCGACATCGGGCTCGCCCTGACGATGGGCGTGGTCTCCGGGATCGCGATCAACACCGCCCACGAGCTCGGGCACAAGCGCGAGGAGAACGAGCGCTGGCTGTCCAAGATCGCGCTGGCGAGCTCCGCGTACGGCCACTTCTACGTCGAGCACAACCGGGGCCACCACGTGCGGGTCGCGACGCCCGAGGACCCGGCGAGCAGCCGTCTCGGGGAGAGCTTCTGGCTCAGCTTCCTGCCGCGCAGCGTGTGGGGCTCGCTCACCAGCAGCTGGGAGCTCGAGAAGAAGCGCTTCGCCCGCCACCAGAAGTCGCACTGGACCTGGCGCAACGACATCCTGATCGCCTGGGCCATGACCCTCGTGCTGTTCGGCGCGCTCGTCGCCGTCTTCGGCTGGGCGGTCCTGCCGTGGCTGGTGGTGCAGGCGGTCGTCGGGTTCAGCCTGCTCGAGGTCGTGAACTACCTGGAGCACTACGGCCTCAAGCGGGGCCGGCGCGAGGACGGGCGCTACGAGCGCGTCGACCCGCGGCACTCCTGGAACGCCGACCACACGGTCTCGAACCTGCTGCTCTACCAGCTGCAGCGCCACTCCGACCACCACGCGAACCCGGTCCGCCGCTACCAGACGCTGCGCCACTTCGAGGAGTCCCCGCAGCTGCCCAGCGGCTACGGGACGATGATCGTGGCCGCCGTGATCCCGCCGCTCTGGCGGGCGATCATGGACCCCAAGGTCCGCGCCCACTACGACGGCGACCTCACGCAGGCCAACGTCCTCCCGCGCAAGCGCACCCGCTACGGCGTGAGCTGAGCCCCGAGCAGGTTCCCGACGAGGGTCCGTACCCGATCCCCGGGTACGGGCCCGTCGTCGTGCTCCGCCCTCGGGTCGAGCTCCGCTCCGCTCCGTCTCACGACCGGCTCGAAGAGGGCCCGGTAGTAGAGCGGGGACAGCAGACCGTCCACCACCGCGTCCACGTCCGGCACCGCTCCCCCACGGGCCCGCTCGCGGTCGAGGATCGCCGCGATCTGCGTGCGCCGGTCGGCCGTGCAGGCGCAGGACGCGGTCTCCCCCGCGCCGATGGAGGCGCGCATGAGGGCGAGGGCGTCGGGGTCGGCGAGGTCGCGGGCCACGTCGCCGGCCCAGCGCTCCAGGTCGCCGCCGAGCCCGCCGGTGTCGGGGACCACGACGTCGCCGGTGAACCGGTGCTCCGCCACGGCCGCCAGCAGCTCGGCGACCGATCCCCAGCGCCGATAGACCGTGGTCGCGTGCACGCCCGCCCGGGTGGCGACCACCGGGATCGTCAGGTCCTCGGTGCGCACGCCTTCCGCGACGAGGTCCTCCACCGCCCGGTGCACGGCCGCCCGCACCCGGGCCGACCGGCCGCCCGGGCGGCTCCCGCTCGCATCGTTCACGCAGCCGACTCTACCTAACGCAATGATCGTTGCTGAACTCGTGCTAGCGTTGACCCGTGCAAACGCAGCGATCTGTGCGATCCGAGGATCGGACCCGGGCGCGGCTGTTCGCGGCCGTCGGCGGCATCGTCGTGCTCTTCCCGGCCGCCTCCAGCGTGCCCAGCCCGCTCTACCCGCTCTACCAGCAGCTGTTCGGTTTCTCCGCCGCGACGCTGACCGTCGTGTTCGCGGTGTACGTCCTCGGCCTGCTGGGCGCGCTGCTCGTCGTCGGGGCGCTGTCGGACCACGTCGGCCGCCGACCGGTCCTCGCGGGCGCGATCGCTCTCGAGGCCGTCTCCTTCGTCGTCTTCCTGACGGCGGGTGGGGTCCCGGCGCTGATCGTCGCGCGCGTCCTGCAGGGGATCGCGACCGGCGCCGCGATCACGACCCTCGGCGCCACCATGGTCGACCTCGCCCCCCGCGAGGCGCCGCACCGTGCCGGGATGGTCACGGGGGTCGGCACCCTGGCGGGCCTCGCCGCGGGAGCGGTCGGCGCGGGGGCACTGATCCAGCTCGCCCCGGCTCCCACGCGGCTGGTGTGGATCGTCCTGCTGGCGCTGCTCGTGGTCTCGGCGGTCGTCGTGGCCGTCCTGCCCGAGACCTCGACGCGACGGCCCGGGGTGTGGTCGTCGCTGATCCCGCGGGTCGGGGTGGCGCCCCGGCTGCGCGGCGAGGTCCTCGCGATCACCCCGGTCCTCATCACGAGCTGGGCGCTCGGCGGGCTCTACATGTCGCTCGGCCCGTCGATCGCCTCGACGCTGCTGGGGGTGCAGTCCCGGCTGGTGGGCGGCCTCGTCGTGACCCTGCTCTGCGGGACGGGAGCGCTGACCTCCTACCTGCTCCGGGACCGCCCGGTGCGCTCGCTGGTCGCGCCGGCCGCGGGACTGCTCGCGGTCGGGACGGCGGTGACGCTGGGCGGGATGGCGCTCGGGTCCGTCGTGGTCGCGGGGCTGGGCACGGTCGTCGCCGGGGTCGGGTTCGGCGCCGCGGCGCTCGCCTGCTTCGGCGTCTTCGCCGAGATCGCGGCGCCCGACGAGCGCGGGGAGCTGTTCGCGGTCGCCTACGTCATCTCCTACACCGCGTTCTCCGTGCCGGCGGTCGTCGCGGGGATCGGCGTCGGGCTCGTCGGGCTCGCGACGGCCGCCGAGGTCTACGGCGGGGTCGTCGTGGCGCTGGGCCTCGTCGCCGTCGCCATCAACGTCGTCCGGGGGACGCGTGAACCCTCCTTGACCTCGGCGGCCGGCTCTTGACCACGCCATGGGTGCGCTCACAGAGACAGGTGCGCATCACTCGACGGGGTGACAGCCCACGCACAGCCGGCTCACAGCTCGTGACCTGATCGTGACCGGGCCTCGCCGTCCGGCGAGGGATGTTCCTTCCCCCGAGAGGATCGATCATGAGCTTCCGGCTCCTCGACGCGTGCGCTCCCCCGAAGCACCGTCACCACCACCACCGCGGCTGTGGCTGCCACGAGTGCAAGCCGCAGGACTGCGCCCCCAAGCGGGAGTGCACGCCGAAGTCCTGCTGCAACGACTAGGTGACTGCGTCTCGTGAGTACTTCCGGCGGCCATAGCCGCCGGAAGTACTCACGAGCGAAGCCCATGCTGACCCTCCGGGAGATCCTCCGGCGGTTCTGGCCCTACACCCGGACCGACCGCGCGAAACTCGTCGCGGCCTTCGTCGCGATGGCCGCCTCGACGGCCTGCGACACCGCCGTCGTCACGATGTTCGCCCGCATCGTCGACGGCGCCACCGTCGCCCGGTCCATGGACGCGGTCTGGCCCTCGGCGGTCGACTGGATGGTCCTCACGGCCGTGGGCGGGGTGCTGTCGGTCGTCGGCGGGTGGCTGATGGTCGGGGCCGCGGAGCGCTTCGTCTTCCGGCTGCGGCACGAGGTCTTCGCCCACCTGCAGCGGCTCGGGCCGTCGTTCTTCTCCGGGCACCCGACCGGCGACCTGATCTCCCGGCTCTCCACCGACATCGACGGGGTCGAGGCCCTCGCCTCCTCCGGGATCGTCACGACGGTGATCGCGGTCGGCACGGCGGCCGCCTACGCCGCGGCCGCGGTGATCGTGCAGTGGCAGCTCGCGCTGATCGTCGTCGCGCTCGCCCCGCTGATGTGGCTGACGAGCCGGATCACCGGGCGCTTCACCCGCACCGCCGCGCGCACCGAGCGGGCCGCGGCCGGTGAGGTCGGCAACGCCATCCAGCAGTCGCTGCAGAACCTCCCGCTCGTGCAGGCGTACGGCACCGAGGCGGTGGAGAGCGCGCGGCTGGACCATCACGGCGAGGTCTGGTGGCGCGCCCGGGCCCGCGAGAGCCGGCTGCAGATGGTCTACGCGCCGATCACGACGATCATCCAGAGCGGTGCCCTGCTCGCCGTCCTCGTCGCCGGGGCCGCCTTCATCGCCTCGGGCGAGCTCACGGTCGGCGGGCTCTTCGGGTTCGCGGCCTACCTCGGCTACCTCTACCCGCCGCTGTCCCAGCTCGGCTCGCTGCACCTGACGATCACCTCGGCGTCGGCCTCGTGCGAGCGGCTCCTGGAGGTCCTCGACGCCGAGCCCGAGGTCGTCGACGCCGCCGACGCGGACCCCTCCCCCGTCCGTCGAGGCCGCCTGGAGCTGCGCGACCTGCGCTACGTCTACCCCGGCACCGACTCCGCCGGGCTCGACGGCGTGTCGCTCACGGTGGAACCGGGCCGGTTCGTGCTGGTCACCGGCCCCAGCGGCGCCGGGAAGTCGACGTTGACCCGGATGCTGCTGCGGTTCGTGGACCCCCAGGACGGGGCGGTGCTGCTCGACGGCGTCGACGTCCGGGACCGGACGATCGCGGCGGTGCGCGACGCGATCACGCTGCTGCCGCAGAAGCCGATGTTGTTCGACCTGACCGTCGCCGAGAACATCGCCTACGCCCGACCGGACGCGACCCGCGCCGAGGTCGAGGCGGCCGCCCGCGACGCCGGCGCGCTCGCGTTCGTCCGCGAGCTCCCGCAGGGCTTCGACACGCCCATCGGTGAGGACGGCGCGACCCTCTCCGGCGGCCAGCGCCAGCGCCTCGCCATCGCCCGGGCCCTGCTCCGGACCTCGCCGGTGCTCGTGCTCGACGAGCCCACCACCGGCCTCGACGCCCCCACTGCCCGCGCCGTCCTCGACCCGCTGAAACGCCTCTCCGGCGGGCGCACGACCATCGTCGTCAGCCACGACCTCACCCCCGCCCGGGACGCCGACCTCGTCGTCGTCCTCGACGCCGGCCGCATCGTCGCGCGTGGGCGCCACCACGAGTTGCTCGCCCGCCCCGGCGTCTACGCCGACCTCTGGGCGGCGCAGCAGGGGGCCCTTCCCGACGACGGGCCGGTGCCGGTCCCGGCTCCGCCGCGCCCGGTACCCGTGCCGCCGCGCCGTCCCGTCGAGGTCGTCCCCGACGCCGTCACGAACCCGCTGCGCCTGCTCGCCCTCGCCGCGGCGGAGGCCGCCGTCACCGCCCGCACCGCCGTGAGTGGCCGTGCGAGCAATGCGGCACTGCTTGCACCCAGTGCCAGGGAATCCGGCACCGTCGCGCCGCCGCCTCCGGGCCACCCGACGCCCCGTCGTCCGCGTCACGGCGCCCCACCCCCGGACCCACGACCGGGCCGTTCGTCACGCTCTTCGGTGACGAACGGCCCGCTCGTGACGCCGCGGGGCCCCGTACCCGGCCCGCGCGGCCCGGCGTCGGGGCCGCAGCCGTCGTCGGGACGGCACGACGCCGGCGCCCCGCGCCGCCGGACCGTCGCCGACCTCGTCGGCGGCCGCCCGGGCGCGCCGTCGCACCGGCGCCCGGACCCCGGCCCGTGACCGACCGCCGAAATCCTCGGGCGCGACCGCGGGCGGAGCGGGTACAGGAACCGGGTGAGCTCTGAACCCCTCGAGGGCTACGTCCCCGCCCATCTCCGTGACGACCTGGTCGACGAGGCGCCCCCGTGGCCGGCGAACGAGGTCGTGCCCGGTCTCTGGCAGTCCGGCCACCCCAGCCCCGGCGAGCCGTGGGACGCCGTCTTCGACCTCTCCGGCGAGGAGCCCCCGCTCGAGGACGTGGAGTTCTACGTCCACTGGCTCATCGAGGACGGCCCGAAGCCCGACCGCGAGACGTTGGTCGCGCTGGCCGACCTGGTGCGCTCGATGCGGGCGTCCGGCAAGCGGGTGCTGATCCACTGCGCAGCGGGGATGAACCGGTCCGGCCTGCTCTCCGCGGCGTCGCTGATCCGCGACGGCCACACCCCGGACGACGCGATCGCCGCCGTCCGCGAGGCCCGGCACGGCGCGCTGAACAACCCGGAGTTCCTGGAGCTGCTCTACGAGCTCTGACGCCAGGCCGGGGCCGACGACCCGCGCGCGTCCAGCACCGGGTCGTAGGACCCGGGCGTCACCGACATGTCCACCTGGTCGGTGACGCCCTGGTAGTCGCCCATCGGCGTCGCGGCGGTGAAGGTCTCGGGGTCCAGGTACTCGTGCTCCCCGGCCGACCCGGCCGCCGAGTGCGCCCACTCCTTCTCGAAGATCCCCAGCGACAGGATCCACAGCGCGACCCGCGTCAGCGACACGTGCACGTGGTACGAGCCGCCCTCGTCCGCCCGCCGGCGCAGCGCCGCCGCCACCCCCGCCTGGGCGAGCCACGGGACGATGTAGTCGTTGACCACCAGGATCGGCGGGAGCCGGGGCCGGTCGGGCGACCCCTCCAGCAGCATCATCCCGGTCACCGACCCGGCCGACTGGTCGAAGCCGGGCCGCCCGGCCCAGGGTCCGGTCAGCCCGTGCAGCGACACCGTCACCGAGATCAGCCCCGGGTGCTCGGCGCCCACCTCCTGCGGGGTCAGCCCGGCCTCGGCCAGGAACTGCTGCCGCCGGTTGTGGAAGAAGACGTCGGCGCCGGAGAGCAGGTCGGCGAGCACGGCGCGGTCGGCGCGCGGGTCGAGCCAGGCCGAGCGCATCCCGACGTTCGCCGACGCGTACGTCGACTCGTGCTCCCCCTCCCCGGGCCGCCACAGGTTGAGCACGTCCGCGCCGTGCAGGGCGAAGGACCGCCCGAACCCCGCGCCCGCGATCACGTGCCCCATGCCGAGCGCCCGCAGCCCGTCGAACGGCGCGTTCCCGACGGCGGGCAGGGGCTGCGGATCCGAGTCCGCCACCTTCGTGACCTCGATCAGCGGGAGGTCGGCGAGGTGCGGGTACTGCTCGGAGGCGAGGAACTCGGGCAGGGAGCGCACCATCGGCATGACGACGCCGGCCTCCGCGGCCGCCGCCTCGAGCTCCAGCGCCGTCCATTCCCCGATCGCGGCCGCGACCCGCTCCTTCGTCAGCGGCACGCCGAGCAGCTCCTGGGCGCGGGTGCGCAGGCCCGCGTACATGTTCTGCGGCATCACCCAGCGGTCGTCGGCGCACCGGAAGAACGAGAACCCCATGGCGTTGCCGGTCTCCAGCGACGACCCCACCGGGTAGCGCCCCAGCCGCTCCCACGTGCGGTCGTAGAACGGGCAGAGCCGGTGCGGGGCGCGGCGCAGGTCGACGTGCACGTCCTGGCCGGGCCCGCCGCGCCACCGGTGCACCGCGGCGGCGGCCACCGACTTCGCGAGCAGCCCGACGGTCGCCGCCCCGCCGACGCGCATCGGGGAGGGCACGACCGGATCGGCACCCGTCGTCGTGATGGCCCCGCCGGCGTCCGCCGCCGAGAGCCCGACCCCGCCGAGGACCGTCTCCAGCTCCCCGAGCAGGTCGAACGGCTCGTCGGAGGCGACCGGGTGCGCCCACGCGCGCTCCAGCCGCTGCGTCAGGGTCACGGCAGCAGCTCCTCGGGGACGTCGACGTGCCGGGCGCGGAGGAACTCGGCGACGGCCTTGCCCGCGATGTCCGGGCGGCCGTTCGACGAGGCACCCTTCCCCAGGATCCCGTGGATCACCAGGTGCACGGCGCGCAGGCCGGGGAACTCGTGGCGCTCGATCTCCACGCCCGGGTAGACCTCGGCGATCCAATCGGTGGTGATCGCAGCGCGCAGCCAGTTCCACGCCGCGTCGGACGTCCCGCGCGGCCAGAACCCGACGTTGGAGTTGCCGCCCTTGTCCCCGCACCGGCCGTGCGCGACGAGCCCGAGCGGGGCACGCCTCCCTATCGGCGTGCTCGTTGCTCTGTCGTGAGAGGAGCCGCTCGCGGCCGGCACGGACGGCGGCTGCCCTCGGAACTCCGCGCGCACCGGCGTGTCCTTCACCGGCACGCGGCTGCCGTCGGCGAGGACGACCTCGTGGTGCAGGGCCCCGGTCGGCACGAGCGTCGGCCAGTACTCGACGACGGGGTTCGCGACCCGGAGCGGGTTGACGTAGAGCCCCGGGTAGCCGGGCAGGAACAGGCCGGTCAGCGGGGCGATGAAGCGTTCGGCGCCGACCTGGCCGCGGTCCCGGGCCTGCGCGGTCACGAGGATCTGCTGGGCGGCGGCCCACTGGTCGCGGGGGTCCTCCACGGGCGTGCCGATCCGGTCGACGCGGAGCAGGGAGAGGTCGAGCGGCGCGGTGATCCGGTCGACGTGGGTGCGCAGGAGGTCCGCCTTGGCCTCGAGGTCGAGTCCGGTGGCGTAGAAGGAGACGCTCGACTCGAACCCGCCGGGCGCGGTGATCGCGAGCTTGGTCGTCGGGCTCGGCGGGGTGCCGCGGACGCCGCTCAGCAGGACCCGGTCCGGCCCCTCCTGCGTGACGACGACGTCGGCGAGGTCGACCGTGACGTCCGGGTTGAGGTAGGTCGGCCCCTGGATCTCGTAGAGCAGCTGCGCGGTGACGGTGTCGGTGGTGACGGTGCCGCCCGCGTCGTCGTGCTTGGTGATCACCGCGGTGCCGTCGGCGGCGATCTCGGCGATTGGGTAGCCGAGGTCGTCGACGCGCGGGACCTCGGTGAACCCGGAGAAGTTGCCGCCGGTGGCCTGCGGCCCGCACTCGATGACGTGGGCCGCGGCCACCGCGCCGGCCAGCGCGTCCCAGTCCTCGAGGCCCCAGCCGTGCCACCAGGCGGCCACCCCGGTCGTCAGGGAGGCGTCCGTGACGCGGCCCGTGATCACGACGTCGGCGCCCGCGCCCAGCGCCGCGGTGATGCCCCAGCCACCGAGGTAGGCGTTGGCGGTGCCCGGGTCGTGGCCCCACTCCGCGAGCGGCCGGCCGTCGTCGAGGTGCTCCAGGGCCCCGAACTCACCGAGGCGGCCGAGGACGTCGTCCCCCTCGACGTGGGCGACGACGAGGGCGTGGCCGCGCTCGGCGAGCACGCGGCGGCACTCGTCGGCGAGGCCGGCCGGGTTCAGCCCACCCGCGTCCACGACCAGCTTCGCCCCGCGCTCCACCAGCAGGTCCACACCGTCGGTGAACTGGGCGAGGAAGGAGCGGGCGTAGCCGAGCGCGGGGTCCTTCGTGCGTTCGAGCGCCAGCTGCCGCAGCGTCGGCTCGGCCAGGTAATCCCCGGTGACCACGTCGACGGGACCCGCCAGCGCGTCCCGCAGACCGGAGGACCGGTCCCACAACCACCCGGCACAGTTAGCAATGCGAACGGCCGCCATGGTGATCACCCTAGCGGCGCGGCAGCAGTCCGTCCGGGGTCGGCAGCCCGCTGAGCCGCAGGATCAGGGCGAAGCGGGCGCGCAGGTCGTCGACCTCCAGCGGGCGCAGGCGGCACTGGAACCCGATCAGCGTGTCCAGGGCCAGCGACGCGACCTGCTCGCCCTGGCCGGGCAGCACCTCGTCGGCGCACTCGGCGACCGCGGCCCTCCGGGCGTCGTCCACCCGCCGCTGCACCACCGCGACCCGCGGGTCGACGTGCGCCCACGCGCGGATCGCGGCCTCGGCCTCGTGCGGGAACGTCAGCGCGAGGTGGGTGAGCAGCGACAGCCGCTGGACCGCGTCCGCCTCGCGGCCCGCCGCCTCCACGAGCCGCGCCGTCTCGGTGGTCTCCCAGTGCTCGAGCAGGGCCGCGACGAACCCGTCCCAGCCCTCGAAGTGGTGGTAGAACGAGCCGGTCGTGACGCCGACGGCCCGACACAGCGGCGCCAGCCGCAGGCCGGGGCGGGGGCGGGCGCCCTCCGACCCGTCGTCGTGACCGGCCGCGAGCAGGCGCAGGGCCGCGTCGAAGAACCCGTCCCGGGTGGCCTGGCCCATGCGGCCATCCTGACACGGGCCGGGCCCTTCCCGGTCAGACGGTCAGGCCGTCCGTGTACAGCGATGAAGCTGCGCGCAACCACATGGCGCGCCGCTCGTCGGAGTCCGGCTCGGGGTAGCGCTCGCAGACGTGGGATCGTCCGCCGTCGTCCTCGGACGGCCCCCACACCTCGGCGTACTCGAACGACCCGTCCGCCCCGGTGGCCACGAGCGCGTGCGCGATGGCGACCGCGTCGTCGTGGGTCGGGCAGAACGCCACGGTGCGCCAGCCGGACTCCTCCTCCGACGGCGGGGGCGGCGGCTGCCAGCCCCGCACCTCCCAGCAGTGGGACGGAGGCGCGGGCACGACGTGCTTGCGCTCGGACATGGGTCGGTCGGACATGGTGGTCACCTCGGAGCCGATAGTTGCGTAGCTCCGGCATACACCTGTGGCCGCGCGCCGACCACGGGACGTTCTGCGCCATCCGCCCAGGTCAGCGCGTTTCGGACGGTGATCCGGGGAACATCACCCGGCGGCGCCCCACCGCCACTCGGCGGCGTCGACGACGTCGAGGCCGAGTCCCTCGGCGCACTCCCGCACCGGGGCGCTCGCGGCCACGACGAGCGCCATCCAGACCGGGTAGCGCTCCCGCTGGCGCAGCGCGACCTGCTCCTGCCCGGCGATCAGCAGACCCGGCAGCGGGGGCCGGCACCAGCAGCGGGACAGGTCCGGGGTGGGGGCCTCCGGGTCGTGCGGGCAGTGGACCAGCGTGTCGAACGGGTTGCCCGCCCGCTCGTGGACCGTCCAGAGCAGGCGGACCGCCACGTCCTCGGCGAGCTCCCCGCGCGCCACGCCCGGCAGGTGCGCGAACCCGACGACCCGCCCGCCCCCGGCCTTCCACAGCCGCAGCCGCTCGACGGCGTCGAGGTGGACCTCGACGTCGAGCGGGCCCTTGTACGGCCGGCCGAGGTCCTCCTCGGTCCGGCGCACGGCGTCCAGCTCGACGAAGAGCATCGGGATCTGGGGGGCGGACAGGACGCTCACGCGCCCATCCTCGTCGATCAGACCCCGACGGGCGTGTGCGCGGCCTCCTTCAGCAGCGGCTTCACGCGCTCGCCGAACTTGGTGACGCCGTCCACGAAGTCCGGCCAGGTCAGCAGCGCGCCGTCGATCCCGGTGGTCACCGCGATCTCGTCGAGCTGCGCGGCGACCCGCTCGTAGGAACCCTTGATCACCGGCAGCGACAGGAACGCCATGTTGCCCTCGGCGGCCGGGCGCTCCAACGAGGCGAGCAACTGGGCCGAGGTGCCGTCGGGGTTCGTGTCGAGCGAGGCACCCGTCGTCATGACGCTGATCGCCTCGAGGTCCGCGTTCGCGACGATGTGGTCGCAGAGCGCGTCCGCCGCCTCGTCGGTCTCCTCGGCGATGATGCAGTAGAGCGCGAACGTGCCGACGTCGCGACCCTCGCCCGTGCCCAGCTCCTTCACCCCGGTCGCGATCGACCCGACCTTCGAGCGCTCGGCCATGATGAAGTTCCGGTCCCCGTACCTCGCGGTGAACGCCTGGCCGGCGGGCGACTGCCCGGCGCAGACCACCGTCGGGGTGTGCAGCGGCTTCGGGCGCATGTCGGCCTCGTCGAAGTCGAAGAACTCGCCGTGGAAGGTCGTCGGGCCCTCGCTCCAGAGCGCCCGCAGCACCTGGACGTACTCGGCGGCGAACTCGTAGCGGCGGTTGAAGTAGTCGTCGCCGGGCCACAGCCCCATCTGCGTGTACTCCGGCTTGTTCCACCCGGTGACGATGTTGAGCCCGCAGCGACCGCCGGAGATCTCGTCGATCGTCGCCACCATGCGTGCGGCCATGATCGGGTGCGTCGCGAGGGTGGTCACCGAGGGGTAGAGCCCGATCCGCTCGGTCACGGCCGCGAGCCCGCCGAACAGCGTGAACGACTCCAGGCACTCGCCCCAGAAGTCGCTCGGTCCGCCGGTGCCGCGGTGCTTCATCATCGACAGGACGAAGTCGAGCCCCTGACGCTCGGCCTCCTGCGTGATCGCGACGTTGTGCGCGAAGCTCGGCCGGTACAACGGGCTGCCGGTGGAGATGATGTAGCCGTTGGTCGCGTTCGGGATGAAGACGCCGTACTGCATTACCGGTGACCTCCGAGATGGGTGAGGGCTTCGGGAAGTCCGACGACGTCGGCGTACTTCGCGTCCAGGTCGGCCAGGTTGTTCTCGTGCAGCGCGTCGCTGCGGTCGCCGCAGGCCTCCGTCACGACGACGGGTCGGAAGCCCTCGGCGAGCGCGTCGGTCGCGGTGGCGCGCACGCAGCCCGAGGTGGAGACGCCGGCGACGACGACCGTGTCCACGCCCTGCGCCCGCAGCGTCCCGGCCAGCGACGTCCCGGCGAACGACGAGGCGTGCTGCTTGACGAGCAGGGCGTCGTCGGCCGCGGGTGCGAGCGCGAGCTCGCCCCACCCGCCGTCGGCACCCTCGGCGAAGCAGGCGAGGGCGGGCACCTTCGCCGTGAAGAACCCGCCGTCGGAGAGGTCCGGGGCGTAGCGCACGACGGTCCAGACGACGGGGACCGCCGCCTGCCTTGCCGCCGCGACCAGGTCCGCCGTCGCGGCGAGGACGCGGTCCTGGTGGCCGTCGAGGAAGAACGGGCCGCCGGGCTCGGTGTACGCGCGGACCAGGTCCACGACGACGAGGGCAGGGCTGCTCCCCCACCCGAGCCGGCCGGCGAAGTTCGTCCCGTGCGGATTGCTCATCGGCTCCTCACCATCACCGCGCGCGCGTTGCCGATGTGGCTGCGCATCACCGAGGACGCCCAGTCCGCGTCGCCGGCGCGCATCGCGGCGACGATCTCGGCGTGGTGGGCGAGGCTGCGGGCCAGCGACGCCGGGTCGTAGGTGTGGAAGGTGCGCAGGACGACGGGGGTGTGCACCACGTTGCTGAGCGCGGCCGACAGCGCCGGGGCGTCGGCCGTCGTCAGCAGCCGCGCGTGGAAGTCGCGGTTGAGCGGCACGATCGCGTCGAGGTCCTGGTCGGGGCCGGGCGCGCCGACCTCGAGCATCCGGCGGGCGAGGTCGTCCAGGACATCCAGGTCCTCCGCCGTGGCCCGGGTGGCGGCCCGGGCGGTCGCCCGCGGTTCGAGGGAGAGCCGGACGTCGAAGATGCCGTCGAGGTCCTCGGGCGAGAGCCGGACGACGCGGGCGCCCCGGTGCGGCAGCACCTCCACCAGGCCCTCCGCGGCGAGCCGGGAGAGCGCCTCGCGCACGGGGGTCCGCGAGACGCCCAGCCGCTCCGCGAGCTCGACCTCGCCGAGGTGGGCGCCCGGTGCCAGGTCGCCGCGCAGGATCGACTCGCGGAGCGCGACGTGCGCGCGTCCCGTGGTCGTCGTCATGCACCCTCCCGCGGTGTTGTACGCAACGTAGGGTTCCGGGCAGCATCTGACCAGCTTCCAGCGCAAGTTTGTACACAACGAGAGGACGGGTCATGGCCGACCTGCTCAGTCACCCCACCGGCCGACGGGCCCGGCTGCGGAGCCTGCTCGACTCCGGGCGGCCCGTCGTCGCGCCCGGCGCCTACGACGCGCTGACCGCGCGGCTCGTCGAGCAGGCCGGGTTCGACGTCGTCTACATGACCGGCTTCGGGACGACGGCGGGTCTGCTCGGCCGCCCGGACGTGGGGCTGCTGGGGCAGGCCGAGATGGTCGACAACGCCCGCCGGATGGTGTCGACGGTCGACGTGCCGCTGATCGCGGACGCCGACACCGGCTACGGCAACCCGATCAACGTCATCCGCACCGTGCGGGAGTACGAGCAGGCGGGCGTCGCGGGGCTGCACCTGGAGGACCAGGTGATGCCGAAGAAGTGCGGACACCTGGCGGGCAAGCAGGTCGTGCCGCTGGAGGAGATGACCGCGAAGATCCGGGCGGCGGTGGACGCCCGGACCGACCCCGACCTGGTGCTGATCGCGCGGACCGACGTCGGTCAGGTGTCCGGGGTCGACGCGGCGATCGACCGGGCCCGGGCGTTCGCCGAGGCCGGCGCGGACGTGCTGTTCGTCGAGGCCCCGACCTCCGGCGACGACCTGGAGAAGGTCGCCTCCGAGCTCTCCGGGTACAAGCTGGTCTTCAACGGCGCCGAGGGTGGGCGGACCCCGCTGCCGCCCCTGTCGCGGCTGACGGACCTGGGCTTCGCGCTCGTGCTCTACCCGGTCTCGACGCTGCTGGCGGCGGCCTCGGGGGTGCGGCAGATGCTGGAGCACCTGGCGAAGGAGGGCTCTCCCACGGGCGCCCTGGAGCAGTTGGACGTGCCCGGCCTCGACGCGTTCACCGAGATCGTCGGGATCACCGAGATCCGGGAACTGGAGGAGCGCTACCGGTAGCTGCCCGTCAGCCCAGCGCACCTCGCATCCGGTCGATCTCGGCCTGCTGGGTGAGCGTCAACGTCCGCGCGAACTCGGTCAGCGCACCGCCGGGGTAGTCCCGCGCCATCGTGAGCGCACCCTCGTGGTGGGCGATCATCGTGCGGAGCCAGAGTCGGTCGAAGGCCGGTCCCGACGAGGTCCGGAGCGCCTCGAGCGTCGGGGCGTCCGCCATGCCCGCCATCGCGTGCATCGGCATCGGGGGCGGTCCGCCGCGGAGGTTGAGGAAGCCCTGGAGCTGGCCGACCTCCTCGACCTGGTCGCGGTCGATGCGGAACGCGAGGTCGGTGACGGTCGGGTCCGTGGTGCGCCCGGCGACGAGAGCGGAGAGCTCCAGCGCCTGCTCGTGGTGCGGGATCATCATCGACGCGAACTGCACGTCCGGGTCGGGGGCCGCCGGGGCGGGCGCGGGAGCCGCCGCACATCCCGCCGTCAGGAACACGAGGACGAGCAACCGGAGCACGCGGGCCAGCCTCCCTGATCACGTGTGAGCGCGCCGTGCTGGTGCGCGAACCACCCAGGGTGTACGCAACGAGACGTGACCTCCACGATCGACATGTCCCACGTCGCCAAGCGCTGGGGCTGGATCCTCGCCGACGGCATCCTCGGCGTCGTCGTCGGCCTGATCGCCCTCGTCTTCCCGATCGCCACGGTCCTCGTGCTCGCGATCTTCCTGGGGATCGGCCTGCTCATCTCCGGCATCATCGAGGCGACCGTGGCCCTGCGCGTGCAGCACGGCGCGCCGGGCCGGTGGTGGGTGGCGATCTTCGGGATCATCACCGCGCTCGCCGGCATCCTGGTGATCTTCTTCCCGGGCACGGGCGTGACGATCATGGTCGTCGGCCTGCTGCTGTGGTTCCTCTTCGCCGGGATCAACGACCTGTTCGTCGCCGCGCGCTCGAAGGAGCACCGCGGCTGGAACATCGGCATGGGCGTGCTCGCCCTGCTGGCCGCGATGGTCCTGCTGTTCTCGCCCGGAGCCGCCGTCGGGACGATCGCGCTGCTCGCCGGGTTCGGCTTCCTGCTGCGCGGCGCGTCGGAGATCGGTCTCGCCCTCAGCCTGCGGCGCTCCTCGCGCTGAGGCGCCGGGCCGGAAACGTACGAACGGGCCGTTCGTCACGGTAGATCGTGACGAACGGCCCGCTCGTACGGATCAGGTCCCCCGCAGCTCCCGCCGGAGCAGCTTCCCGGTGACCGTCTTCGGCAGTTCGTCCCGCAGCTCGATCTGGCGCGGGTACTTGTAGGCCGACATCCGCTCCTTGCAGAACGCGATGAGCTCGTCGGGCTCCGCCGTCTGCCCCGGCCGCAGCGAGACGAACGCCTTCACCGTCTCGCCCCGGTACTCGTCCGGGACCCCGACGACGGCCGCCTCGCGGACCGCCGGGTGCTCGTAGAGGACGTCCTCCACCTCGCGGGGCCAGACCTTGTAGCCGCCGGCGTTGATCTGGTCCTTCTTGCGGTCGACGACGTAGAACCAGCCCTCGGCGTCCATGTAGCCGACGTCGCCGGTCTTCAGCTCGACGATCCCGCCCGGGCCGCGCAGCGCCTTCTCGGTCTCCTCGGGCTTGCCCCAGTAGGCCGGCACCACCTGCGGGCCCTTGGTCGTGATCTCCCCGACCTCGCCCACGTCGGCCTCGGACCCGTCGTCGCGCACGATCCGCACGACGGTGTCGAAGATCGGCACGCCCACCGACAACGCGCCCGACGCCTCGTCGACCGGCGCCGTCGCCCCCAGCGGGACCCCGTGCGACGGGGAGTTCGTCTCGGTGAGCCCGTAGAAGTTGTGGATGTAGTGCCCGAACTGGTCCTGGAACGCCTTCACGGTCGACGGCGGGATCGGCGCGCCACCGCTGTAGACCTTGACCAGCGACGCCAGCGCGTCCTTGTCCGCACCCGGCGCGTTCATCATCGCGATGAACACGGTGATCGAGCCGATCGAGAACGTCGGCCGGTGCTCCCGGATCGCCTCGACCACCACGGACGGCTCGAACCGGTAGGCCAGCACCAGCGGGCACGGCAGCAGCAGCGCGATCGCCAGGTGCCCGACCACCCCGGTGATGTGGAACAGCGGCGCCACCCCGAACACGGAGTCCTCGCGCCCCAGCTGGATCCAGTCCCGGTAGGTCTGCGCGTTGAACACGATGTTGGCGTGGGTGTTCATCGCGCCCTTGGGCGGGCCCGTCGTCCCGCTCGTGTAGCCGAGGAACGCGACGTCGTCGCCGGTCAGCGTCACCGGCTCCGGCTTCCGCCCGCGGAACTGCTCCAGGACCGTCGTCAGGTCCTCGGCCCCCGCGCAGTCGGTCCGCTCCATGCCGGAGAAGAGGCGCTCGTCGTGGCGGGTCTGGAACTCCAGCGGCGAGGTGGAGAACGCGATCCGCACGCTCGTGTTCGGGACGACCTCGCTCGCGATCGACCAGAGGTCCTCCTGCGAGACGATCGCGGTCGCCTCGCAGTCGGTCAGGATCGTCGTGAGCTCGCGCTGCCGCGACATCGGGTTGACGCTGACGACGATGCCGCCGGCCTTCCAGGTCCCGACGACGACCACCAGCACCTGCGGGATGTTCTGCAGGTACGTGGCGAGCCGGTCGCCCTCGGCGAAGCCGCGGTCGACGAGCGCGACGGCGAACGCGTCCGAGAGCTCGTCGAGCTCGCGCATCGTCAGCGTGCCGTCGAAGTAGCGGACGATCTCGCAGTCCGGGTCGCGCTCGAGCGCCGCGCGGAACATGTCCAGCGCGCTCGCGAACTCGATCGTGACGGCGCCGTGGTTGTAGTCGTCGCGGTAGCGCGCGAGCCAGGGCTTGGACTCGTAGACGGAGTCGCTCACCGGATCACCACCGGGTTCACCGGGGAACCGGTCGCCTCGTGGATCTTCAGCGGCGCGGCGGTGTAGAGGAAGTCCCAGCGGCCGTCAGCGGCGCAGGCGTCGGCGAGGTCGTCGAGCCAGATGATCTCGGCGAGGCTCACGCCGAGGTTGCGCAGCAGGGAGGCGTGCAGCGGGAGCAGGACGCCCGTCTCGGGGTTCGCCGTGACCTCGTTGGCGATCGTGTCCGTGACGAGGTTCGGGATCTCCTTGGACTGGAACCACTCGACCAGTTCGCGCGAGTACGTCAGGCCCGGCTCGACGAAGCCCTCGTAGAACTCCTCGGCCGGCGTGGCGTAGAAGTACTTCAGGAAGCCGGTGCGGATCAGCAGGATGTCGCGGTCCTCGATGGAGGTCCCCTGCTTCGACGCCGCCTCCTGCAGGTCGTCGTGGGTGAAGGTCTCGCCCTTGTCCAGCCACTCCTTGCCGCGGTGGCGGGCCATGTCGATGAGCACGCCGCGTCCCGCGATCCCGCGCTCGGCGATCGGCAGCACCGACGCCCAGCTCATCCCGCCACCGTTGGTGGTGTCGGCCGAGCGGCCGTTCCACAGGGTGTCGTCGTACCAGGCGTGGCCGAGCGCGTCGTACTGCGAGGAGCCCTGCAGGAAGATCTCGGCCTTGTCGTCGGTCGCGCGGATGCCGCCGGGGAACGACGGACCCTGCCCGGACTCGAACAGCTCCTGGTCCCAGACCATCTCGCGCTTGATGCCCTCGCGGCCCGGGAAGACCGGGTCGCCGTGCGGGTGGCCCATCGGGCACTGCAGCGTGAACACCTGGCCGCTCTTCACACTCGCGACGCCCCGGAGCACCTGGGCGGAGTCGAGGTAGTTCAGCGAGCCGACCTCGTCGTCGTCACCCCACTTGCCCCAGTTCTGCGGCGGGTTGTCGCCGAGCAGGTCTCGCATCGAGGGCACGTCGGCCATCGTCTGTCTCCTCGTCGTCGAGTGGGTGACCCGGCTCTCACCGTGCCATGCGCATCCGGCTCCGGGAAGCGAGCAGCGGGATCGACTCGATCTTCTGTGCGGTCAGCTCGTCCCAGGCGATCGCGGGTTCGTGACGCGGTTCGTGACGGCTGGTGTGGGCGCGTTCCGGGGTGACGATCAGGTCGAGCGTGACGTCGTGGGCGACGGTCGGGATGGCGTCGACGACCTGCAGCTCGTGCACGGTCGTGACGACGGGCGTGGTCGTGGTGACCAGGCCCGTCGCGAACGCGACCGCGAACTCCAAGTCCGAGAAGCCGCCGCCCTTGCCCAGCCGCGCGCCGTCCTCGGTGACCGCCACGCACCCGGCGACGACGAGGTCGACCGGCTCCAGGTCCTCGACGGCGACGGTGCGCCCCGCGGCGGTGGCGCCCTTGATCGAGGAGGCCTGGCGCGGGGTGCGGTCGCCGAGGTCGTCGGGGTCCAGGAGGAAGAAGGGGTTCGCCTCGGCCAGGCGCGGCACCGCCATGTACACCGTCTTGCCGTCCTCGAGCGCCCGCTGCCGCACCGGCCACTGGGCGGAGTCCGGATTGCACTTGATCGTCCGGGCGTTGTGCCAGACGTCGGTGTCCCGGAGCCGGTCGGCGGCCTTCTCGGCGCCCACGAAGTTCGGGATGCGGTTCCGCGCGCCCGGGAAGCGGGCCTGCTTCTCCTCGGTCAGCCGCGCCCACACGTGCTCGCGCAGCTCCTGCTTCGCGGCGAGGGTCTCCGGGTCTCCCCCGGCGTCGTGGTCGTGGGACGTCGCCATGGTCCGCATCGTCGCGCCGAGTGCGACCTGGCGCAGGTTCCGGGGCCGCCGGAGCTGCCTGACGTAGCACTCGCTGGTGAGGCAGCCGCCGGAGCGGCGGATCGTCGCGCCGAGTGCGACATCGCGCAGGTTCCGAGGCCGCCGAGGCTGCCTCACGGAGCACTCGCCGAGGGGGCAGCCGCCGGGCCACGGCGGCCCGGCACCTCCGCATCCTGCGCGAGAACCGATTCCGGCGGAATCGGTTCTCGCGCACGGTCCGCGACCCGAGGTGACGGACCGTGCCCGATCGAGCACGCAGCGTCCCGAGTCCGACGCGAGATCATCCGTTGCTCCGAACGAGCTATTCGTACACCCGCATTCGGCCTAGCGTTCCGCCACGTCCGCAACCCCGCGCGACCCACGGCGAGAGGCCAGGCATGACCCACGACGAGTTGATGGCGGAGGCCTGCCGGCTGGCGGCGGAGTCCGTGAGCAGGGGCTGGGGCGGGCCGTTCGGCGCCGTGCTCGCGAAGGACGGCGAGATCGTCGCCCGCGGGCAGAACCGGGTGCTGCTGACCGGCGACGTCACCGCGCACGCCGAGGTCGAGATGCTCCGCAAGGCCGCGACGGTGCTCAACCCGTACGTGCCGAGCATCGCCCCCGACCAGCGCGCCGACCACCACCTCGCCCTCGTCCCCCGCCCCGAGGGGTCCCCCGACGTCGTCGAGGCCCGCGCCCGGATGTTCATGGGCACCGAGGTCTACACCAGCGGGATCCCCTGCCCGATGTGCATGGGCGCCATCTACTGGGCGCGCTGCGACGCCGTCTACTTCGCCAACGACCTCGAGGCCACCCGCGGCGTCGGCTTCGACGACCAGTTCCAGTACGAGGACTTCGGCCGGCCCCTCAGCGAGCGGCGCATCAAGATCGAGCAGCTCCGCCCGGACCTCGGCGCGAAGGTGTACGAGGAGTACCTGGCCACCCCCGACCGCCACCCCTACTGATGAGCGTCGAGCCGGCGACGGACCTCGTCACCGTCGTCGTCGCGCACCACGTCCCGCCCCACGACGAGGCGGACTTCCTCGCCTGGCAGCACCGGATGACCGAGGCCGAGCGCCGGTCGCCGGGGCACCGCGGCACGGAGCTGCACCCGCCGGTGAGCGGAGTCCAGGACGACTGGGTCGCGGTCACGCGGTTCGCCTCCGAGGACGCGCTGGAGACCTGGCTCGCCTCCCCGGAGCGCGAGCACCTGATCCGCGAGAGCGAGCGCTTCCGCGACTTCCGGCTCCAGCGGGTCCCCGCGTCGTTCGGCAGCTGGTTCCCGACGACGGGTGCGGCGGGCCCGGCCACGCCGTCGTGGAAGACGGCGCTGTCGGTGCTGGTCGGGCTCTACCCGACGGTCGTGCTGCTCACCCTGGGGCTCTCCGCGCTGTGGCCGGCGGCCCCGCTGTGGGCGAGCCTGCTGGTGGGGAACGTGCTGTCGGTGGGGCTGCTGACGTGGGTCGTCATGCCGGTCGTCACGCGGGCGCTGGGTCGGTGGCTCGAGCCGACCCGGGACGCGCCGCAGCCGCGCACGGATGTCCTCGGCACCGTGGCCTCGCTGGTGTTCCTCGCCGTCGCGGCCGGTGTCTTCGCCGTGCTCACCTGAGGGCCTACCCACAGGTAACCCGGCGTGGTGGAATCGGGCGATGGCCCCCACGCACGTCGTCACGAACCAGGCTCCCGACCTCGTCGACGTCGACCTCGCGGCCGACCCGCCCCTGCTGGAGGCGGTCGACCGCGAGGGCGCGGGGTGGGCGCTGGACGAGCTGCACGAGACGGGGCGCCGTGCCGGGAGCGCGGAGGTCCGGGAGTGGGCCGACGCGGCGCACCGCAACGAGCCGCGGCTGCGTACGCACGACCGGTTCGGGCACCGCGTCGACGAGGTCGACTACGACCCGGGCTACCACGCGCTGCTCGGCGAAGCGGTCGAACGAGGCTTCGCCGGCGCCGTGTGGGAGGGCCGCCCCGGTCAGCACGTGGCACGGGCGGCGGGGTTCCTGGTGTGGTCGCAGGCCGAGGCCGGCCACGGCTGCCCGGTGTCGATGACGCACGCCGTGGTGCCGGCCCTGAAGCACGCGCCGGAGCTGTTCGCGCAGTACGGGCCGGGGCTCATGGCCCGGAGCTACCAGCCCGGGCTCACCGACCCGTCATCGAAGACGGGTCTGCTGGCGGGCATGGGGATGACCGAGAAGCAGGGCGGCTCGGACGTCCGCGCCAACACCACGACGGCGACCCCGAACGCCGACGGCACGTACTCCCTCACCGGCCACAAGTGGTTCACGAGCGCGCCGATGTGCGACGTGTTCCTCGTGCTCGCGCAGACCGCAGCCGGCGTCACGTGCTTCCTCGTCCCGCGGATCCTTCCCGACGGCGCCCGCAACCCGTTCGCGATCCAGCGGCTGAAGGACAAGCTCGGCAACCGCTCCAACGCCTCGTCGGAGCCGGAGTTCGACGGCACGATCGGGTTCCGGGTCGGCGACGAGGGTCGCGGCGTGCGGACGATCATCGAGATGGTCGCGTGCACCCGGCTGGACAACGCGCTGGGCTCGGCCGCCGGGATGCGCGACGCGGTCCGGCGGGCGGTCTGGCACACGCAGCACCGGTCGGCGTTCGGCTCGACGCTCGCCGAGAAGCCCCTGATGCGGGCGGTGCTCGCGGACCTGACGCTGGAGTCGGAGGCCGCGGTGACGCTCGCGCTGCGGCTCGCGGGCGCGCAGGACCGGTCGGCGACCGACGAGCACGAGGCCGCGTTCCGGCGGATCGGCGTCACGCTCGGCAAGTACTGGATCTGCAAGCGCCAGACGTCGCTGGTCGGCGAGGCGCTGGAGTGCCTGGGCGGGAACGGGTTCGTCGAGGAGTCCGGCATGCCGCGGCTGTTCCGCGAATCGCCGCTGAACTCGATCTGGGAGGGCTCGGGCAACGTCAACGCGCTCGACCTGCTGCGGGTCCTGTCCCGTGAGCCGGCGGCCGTCGAGGCCTACCGCGCGGAGGTCGAGGCCGCGGCCGGCGCCGACCACCGGCTCGACGTCGCGTGGAAGGCGGTCCAGGACGACCTGCGCGACGTCGCCGAGGACCGCGCCCGCTGGCTCGCGGAGCGGATGGCCGTCGTCCTGCAGGGGGCGCTCCTGGTCCGGCACGCGCCCGCGGCGGTGGCCGACGCGTTCGTCGGCTCCCGCGTGGCGGGCGAGCACGGCGCCGCCTTCGGCACGCTCCCCCGCGGCGTGGACGTCGACGGCATCCTCGCGCGGGTCCCGCTCGGCTGATCAGGCCCGGGCCCGGACCTCGCTGGGCGCGACCCCGCGGTCCCGCCGGAACGCCGTCGAGAAGCTGAACGGGTTCGCGTAGCCGACGCGGCGGGCGACGGCGGCGACGGTGACGTCGGGTTCGGTCAGCAGGGCGCGCTCGGCGAGGTCGAACCGCAGCGCGCGGACGTAGGCCAGCGGGGCGACCCCGACGGCGTCACGGAACCGCTGCGCGAACCCCGCGCGGCTGACCCCGGCGCGCCGGGCGAGCTCCTCCACGGTCCACCCGCCCGCCGGGTCGGCGTGCACGGCGGCGAGGGCGGCCGCGACGACGGGGTCGGACACCGAGGCCGTCGGGGCGGCCACGAGGGCGTCGCGGACCGTCTCGGTGACGATCCAGTCGAGCAGCCGCGCGGACACGACGTCCTGGGACGGGGCGGCGTCGAGCTGCTCGGCGAGGCGCTCGATGAGCAGCCGGCACATCTCGGAGTCCGCGGGGCACACCACCGCCTCGGGCAACCGGGCCAGCCCGACCTCGCCCTGCAGCGCGAAGTCGGCCACCAGCACCGTGGTGCCGGCGTCCCCGACCTTCCCCGGCATCGGCCCGCGGCCGCGGGTCAGGAGCGCGTCGCCCGGCCCGAGGACGGCGTCGGGCAGGGCGAGCTCGCCGGCGGCGAGGGTGACCAGGGCCCAGCGGTGCCCGGTCGGGATCGACGCCCGCCCGGGGGCCAGCCGCTCCACCCGCAGCACCGGGTCGTCGACGTGGACCGTCCCCAGCAGCGTCCCGACGGCGTCCACGCAGCCGAGGGTAGACGCTCGCGAAGGTGTCCTGGAGGAGTACCGATGGGCGCGGTGTCCGGATCGGCGCAGGCTCGACGGCATGAACAGCGCAGACATCGCGGTACTGGCAGGCAACGGGAAGTCCGGACGACGGGTCGCGGCGGCGCTGCGCGTCGCGGGGCACCGCACGCGGGTCGCGGGCCGGAAGGGCCCGGTGCGCTTCGACTGGCACGAGCCGGCGACGTGGCCGGAGCTGCTCGACGGCGCGGACGCGGTCTACGTCGTCGCACCCGGGGACGACGCCGGGCCGGTGCCGTCGTTCGTCGACGCGGCGGTCGCGGCCGGGGTCGCGCGGCTGGTGATGCTCTCCGGGCGCGGGTTCGACCACTGGGACGGCCGGTTCGGCGACACGATGGTCGCGACCGAGCAGGCCGTCCGGGCGTCCGGGCGCGGCACCGTCCTGCGCTCGTCGAACTTCGCGCAGAACTTCACCGAGGAGCTGTGGGAGCCCGCCGTGCGCACCGGGCGGCTGGCCCTCCCCGGGCAGCGGATCGCGGACTCCCTGATCGACCTCGGCGACGTCGCCGCGGTCGCCGCCCGCGTGCTCACCGAGCCGGGGCACGAGGACCGCGTCTACGAGCTGACCGGTCCCGAGTCGCTCACCCTCGAGTCCGCGCTCGCGATCCTCGCCGCCGCCACCGACCGCGACCTGCGCTACGAGCCGCTCACCCCCGAGGCCTACGCCGACGAGCTGCGCACCCTCGGGCTGGGCGAGGCGGACGTCGCCGAGCTCGTCGGGCTCTGGGCGATCATGGCCGAGGGCCACCTCGACGGGGTCAGCGACGACGTGCCACGGCTTCTCGGCCGCCCCGCCCGCGCCTTCGGCGACTGGGCCGTGGAGCAGGCCGCCGTCGGCGCGTGGGGGGTCTGAACAGTGTTCACCGACTCCGACCGTGCCCTGTTCGACCGCCGCCTCTACGGCCTGATCACCGTGACGCCCGCGGGCACCAGGCTCCCGGCGCCCCGTCCCGTGTGGTTCGAGGCGACCGACGACGGCGAGCTCCAGATGTTCTCGCTCGCGGGCTCGCTCAAGGTCCGCCGTCTCGCCGCCGACCCGCAGGCGTCGTTCGTCGTCGCCACCCCACCCGGTGAGCCGGAGGCCTGGGTGTCGGTGGAGGCGGACGCGACCGTGCACGACGACGGCGGGCGCGAGCTGGCCGACCGGCTCACCGACCGCTACTGGGACGACGAGGACAAGCGCGCCGAGTCGAAGGCGGTCTGGGCGGCCGAGGACCTGGTCCGGATCGTGCTGCACCCGCGCCGGGTCACGCGCGGTCCCGCCGTGTGAGGACTCCCCTCCGCGGCCGCACGCCACTAGCGTTCCGCGCACCATGAGTGAGCTGCTCCCCGGCGTCGAGGCCGGCACCGTCGAGGCCCGCATCCGCATCCACCACCTCACGTCCGGGCCCGCGGACGGCGAGCCGGTGGTGCTGGTGCACGGCAACCTGTCCACCGGTCGTTTCTTCGAACACCTGATGAGTCCGGCGAGCGACCGGTGGCGGTTCCTCGCCCCGGACATGCGCGGGTTCGGCCGCACCGAGCCCGCGCCGATCGACGCCACCCGCGGGCTCGGCGACTGGGCCGACGACCTCGGCTCCTACCTCGACACCCTCGGGATCGAGCGGCCGCACCTGGTCGGCTGGTCGACCGCGGGCGCGGCGATCGCGCTGGTGGCGCGGGAGCGGCCGGTGGCGTCGCTGACCTTCCTCGACCCGGTCTCCCCCTACGGCTACGGCGGCACGTTCCCCGACGGCCGGCCCTGCTGGGACGACTTCGCCGGCTCCGGCGCCGGCGTCGCCAACCCGCAGTTCGTCGCGAAGCTGCGCGAGGGCGACCGCTCGGCCGACGACGCGCTGAGCCCGCGCGCCGTCATGACGAACACGTACTGGAACCCCGAGTTACGCCTGCCGCCGGAGCGGGAGGATCTCCTCGTCGACGAGATCCTGCTGTCGCAGATCAGCGAGGACGGCTACCCCGGCGACTTCACGACCTCGGAGCACTGGCCCGGGGCGGCCCCCGGGACCCGCGGTCTGCTCAACGCGCTCTCGCCGAAGTACTGCGACTGGTCGTGGCTGCCCGACCTCGACCCGAAGCCGCCGGTGCTGTGGACCCACGGGACCGGCGACGTCGTCGTCGCCGACGGGTCGATGCTGGAGCTCGGCACGCTCGGGCAGGCGGGGATCGTGCCGGGCTGGCCGGGCGCGGACGCCTTCCCGCCGCAGCCGATGGTCGCCCAAGTCCGCACCGTGCTGGAGCGCTACGCCGACGCCGGCGGCACCGTGCGGATGGAGATGTTCGAGGGCTCCGGCCATGGCCCGCACGTCGACGCGGCCGAGCGTTGGCTGGCGGTCGCGACGGAGTTCTGGGCGAGTGCGTGACTCCCGCTCGCCGGTCACCGTGGTCGTGGCCGACGACCACGAGATGTACCGCGACGGGGTCGTCCGCGCCCTGACCGGCAGCGGGTGGATCGACGTCGTCGCGCAGGCCGAGGACGGCGACGCGGCCCTCGCGGCGATCGTCGAGCACCGCCCCGAGGTGGCGCTCGTCGACCACCGCATGCCGGGGCTGGAGGGCACGGAGATCGTCCGGCGGGCCGCCCGCGACGGGGTCCGCACCCGGATCGTCGTCCTCTCCGCGTTCACCGACCCCGCGATCGTCTACGGCGCGCTCGAGGAGGGCGCGGCGGGCTACCTACCCAAGGAGACCCGCCGTCGGGAACTGGTGGAGGCGGTCCGGACGGTGGCCGAGGGCGGGACGGTGCTGCCGGCCGAGCTCGCGTCCGGGCTGGCCGGGGAGATCCGGCACCGGCGCGCCGACCGCGGACCGCAGCTCTCCGAGCGCGAGACCGAGATCCTGCGCCTCATGGCGACCGGGCTCTCGACGCCTGCGATCGCGAAGCAGCTCTACGTCGCGCCGAGCACGGTGAAGACCCACGTGCAGCGGATGTACGAGAAGCTGGAGGTCACCGAGCGGGCGGCGGCCGTGGCCGAGGCGATGCGGCGGGGACTGCTCGAGTGAGCACGCCCGCCGACCGGGCGCTCGCGCAGTTCTCCGCCGAGGCGTCCCGGACGACGAGCCTGCTGCGCTTCGGGCTGGTCGGGCTCGTCGCGCTCGCCGCGGTGCTCGACCCGGCGCGCGCGGAGGGCCCGGCGTTCTGGACGACGCTCGCGGTGTATGCGGGGTTCGCGGCGGCCTGGCTCGCGTGGGTGGTCGCCCGTCCGGCCGGCCCGCGGACCGGGCTCGTCGCGACCGCGGCGGACCTCGTCGCGATCACGGTGCTGTCGCTGCTCGCCGGGGGTGGGGGGACGCTGCCGACGCTGGCCTACGTCGTGGTCCCCGTCCTCGCGGCCTTCCGGTACCGCCCGGGACTCTCGGCCGTCGTCGGCGTCGCCACGATCCTCTCCTTCCTGACGACGGCCGCGATCGAGCGTCCGCCGGTCGCGGCGACGACGCTGGGCGCCGAGGCGGCCGTGCTCGCGGTGGTCGCCGTGGCGACCTTCCTGCTCTCGGTGGTCCTCGCCCGCCGCTCCGACCGGGTCCGGGCCCTGCTCCTCGACGCGGACGCGCTGACCGCGCAGGTGCTCGACGCCGAGGCCCGCGAGCGCCGCCGGCTGGCCGAGGACCTCCACGACCACGCGCTGCAGACCCTGCTCGTCGCCGGCCAGGAGCTGGACGAGGTCCCCGGGGCGGAGGCCGCCGACGAGGCGCTGCGGGCCGGCGTCCGGGAGCTCCGGGAGGTGGTGTTCGCGCTGCACCCCTACGTGCTCGACGAGGCCGGGCTGGTGGCTGCGGTGCGCCGGGTGGCCGAGCGGGCGGCCGCCCAGGGCGGGTTCGCCGTGTCCGTGGAGGCCGAGCCGCTCATCACCGGCCCCCGCGACCGGCTGCTGTTCGGCGTGGCCCGGGAACTGCTCACGAACGTCGCGAAGCACGCGCACGCCTCGTCGGTGTCGGTGCGCCTGGGCGACGACGAGGGCGGCCGGTGGCTGGAGGTCGCCGACGACGGCGTGGGACTCGACCCGGCGGTGCTCTCCGCCCGCCTCGCCGACGGGCACCTGGGACTGGCCTCGACCCGCGCGCGGGTGGAGGGCGTGGGCGGCCGCTTCACCCTGGACACGACGGGGCCGGGGACGCGGACCGTGGTCCACGTCCCCGGCTGAGGTCGCTCCGGCTCACCGGCGGTGCATGACCTCCGTGCGCGGCTCGCGGTACTGCTGGCGGGCCTCGGCGGCCTGCTCGGTGCGGCGGTCGGCGTTGCGCCCGCGGCCGATCGCGTACGCGCCGCCGCCCACCAGGACGATCGCGCCGAGCCCGCCGAGCGCCCAGGGCAGGAGGTCGGCGCCGGTGGTGTCGGTGATCGTGCTCAGGGTGTCGGTGCTGGTCGACGCCGTCTCCGTCGACGCCGGGCCGTGCCCCGAGGTGTGGGTGCCGGTCCCGCCGTGGTGAGCGGGGGTGGGCGCCGGGCCGGCCCCGACGACCGTCAGCTTCGCGCTCACCGTCCCGGCCGACGACGACGCCGTGACGGTGTAGGTGCCGGGCTGCACGCCGCTCGCGACCGTGGCCGAGCCGGAGAACGCGGTCGGGTCGGTGCGGGTCATGGTGGCGCCGCCCGCGAAGGCCGGCGAGGTCACGGAGATCGCGCCGGAGCCGGTGGTCGGCGTGGCGACCGAGCCGGAGAAGGTGACGCTCTGCCCGGGCTTCACCGAGGTGGCCGACAGCATGAGGTCGCCGGGCTCGGCCTGGGCGGCGGCGCTGCCCTGGGTGCTCTGGGCGGTGGCCGGGGTGATCGTGTCGGCGAGGGCGACGCCGGTGCCGGCGAAGGTGAGCGAGCCGGCGATCAGGGTGGCGGCGGCGATCCGGGTGAGGCGCATGACGTGCTCCCGAGGGTGAGGGAGGTGGTGCGGGGAGCGGTCCCGGTGGGGTCGTTCTCCGTGCTGACAGGAAGAATCCTGTCGCCGGGACCGGGTCGACTCCGTCCCCCGGCGGGCCGGTCCTGCGGACGACAGCGGTGTCCCCCCGTCGGGGGACACGGCGAACCGGATGCGAGTCCTCCCGGCGGACCGAGGCCCTGACCAGCCACGACCGCCGTCGGGAACGCGAGTTGAAGCCGACGACCGGCTCGTGTGAGCGTCATGGCATGACCGCGGACGCCCTCCCCGTCACCGTCCCGCGCCGGTTCCGTGGCGCTCCCGAGCGCAACGCCCGCATCGCCCGGCCGCTCGCGCTCCTGGGCCGGGTGCGCGAGGTCGACGAGGACCTCGTCGACGAGATCGGGCGGCGGATGCTGCTGCGCGACGAGGTCGGCGCCGACCTCGCGGCGGCGATGCGCCCTGGCGCGTCTGCCCGGACCACGATGGCTGCGCTGAACCGGGCGCTCGCCGACGGGACCACCGACGCCGACCCGCCCGCCCTGCGCCGCTTCGTCGCCGAGCTCGAGCGCGAGCCGGTGTGGCTCGACCGCGACCTGCTCGAGCGGGGGGCGGCGGTCTACCGGCGCCTGGGGTCCACGCGCGACGACGTGCTGCTCGCCCTCGCGCTGATCGGCGGCTACCGGTACGAGGGGCCGGCCGACCTGCTCGTCCTCACCGGCGGGCTGACCGGGGCGGGTGCGATGCGCCGGCTCGGCGAGACGCTCGTCTGGGGACGGGCGGTGAGTGCGCCGGGCGGGATGGCCCGCGGCGGCGAGGGGTTCCGGCTGACCGCGCACGTCCGCGCGATGCACGCCGTGGTGAACGACCGGTTCGAGCGCTCGCCCGACTGGGACGCGTCGCAGCTGGGCCTGCCGGTCAACCGCAGCGACCTCGCCGGCACGTTGGCCCTGTTCAGCGCGACCACGCTGCTCGGTGCCCGGGTGCTGGGCCGGCGGGTCACCCGCGCGGAGTCGGACGCGGTGATGCACCTGTGGCGCTACGTCGGGTTCCTCCTGGGGGTCGACGAGGACTGGCTGTTCACCACCGAGCGCGCCCAGCACGCGTTCGACCACCACCTGCTGCTCGCGCAGGGCGGCCCGACGCCCGCCGGGGTGGCGCTGACGACGGCGCTCGTCGAGGGCCAGCGCACGAAGGTCGGCGGCGGACTGCGCGGCTGGTGGGAACGACGGCGGGTCCTGGGTCACCTGCGGCTCTTCCTCGGCCGCGAGGGGCTGCGCGACCTGGGTCAACCCGTCGTCGTGCCGTGGACGGTGGTGCCGCAGGTGGTCCGCGGGGTGCTGGAGTCGTTCGTGGTCTCGCGCAGCGCTGCGGGCCGGCGGTGGCTGGAGCGGCGGTCGGACGCCCACGTCGAGCGCGAGCTGCGGCGGCTGCTCGGCCGGCGGCGGGAGCTCGCGGTGGTGGCGGACTGACTCAGCGACCCGATCCGGACGAGCGGGTCGTTCGTCACCTTCTTCCGTGATGAACGGCCCGTTCGTACGGTTCGGGCGATGCCCCGCCGTCAGCCGAACTGCGGCTTCCGCTTCTCGGCGAACGCGGTGAACGCCTCCTGCAGGTCGGCGCTCGGCAGGAACGCCGCGTTCCAGGCGGCGACGTAGCGCAGCCCGGCCTCGACGCGCGGGCCCCGCTCGGCGTCCAGGACGTCCTTGACGCCGCGGGTCACCAGCGGGGAGTTGGCGGCGATGCGGCTCGCCAGCTCGACGGCGGCGCCGGCCAGCTCGTCGGGGGTCGCGTACACGCGGTTGACGAGACCGATGCGCTGCGCCTCGGCGGCGTCGACGTCGTCGCCGGTGAGCGCGAGCTCGCGCAGGTGCCCGTCGCCGACGATGCCGACGAGCCGCTGCAGCGACCCCAGGTCGGCCACCATCGCCATCCGCACCTCGCGGACCGAGAACACGGCGTCGGCACTGGCCACGCGGATGTCCGCCGCCGTGATCAGGTCCACGCCGCCGCCGACGCACCAGCCCTGCACGGCCGCGACGACGGGGGTGCGGCAGTCGGCGACCGCGGTGATCGAGGCCTGCAGCCCGCGCAGGTGGCGGAGGAACGCCTCGCGGTTCGCCGCGGTCGGGTCGCCGAGGACCGGACCGAGCGACCCGGCCGCGGCCATGAGGTCCAGGCCGTAGGAGAACCGGCCGTCGGCTCCGGTGACGACGACGGCGCGGGTGCCGGGGTCGTCGTCGAGCGCGGCGACCGCCCGGGGCAGCTCGTCGAAGAAGGCCGGCGTCATCGCGCGGGCGACCAGCGAGATCCGCGCGACGTGCTCGACGGGCCGGTCGACGGCGATCGTCTCGAGGTTCTCGGGCAGCGACGTCATGGGTCGGACTAGATCACCCGGCGCCGGTCGCGCTCAACCCGACCGGCGCAGCGGCGAGTGCGACACCTGGCAGGTCGGCCGGCCCCCGGAGCTGCGCCACGTCGCACTCGGCGAGGAGGGGCCGCCCCGCTACGCCCCGAGCACCCGGTCGAGGCCCGTGAGGCGCAGCGCCCGCGACGGCTGCCCGTGCACCCCGCGGAGGCCGAACGTCCCGCCCGCGCCCTCGACGCGCTGGGAGGCGCCGAGCAGCACGCGCATGCCGCACGAGTCGCAGTAGGGGACGTCGGTGAGGTCGACGACGAGGTCGAGCGGCCCGGTGGCGCGGTCGATCTCGTGCTCCACGGCGGACTCGAGCTCGGAGACGTGGGTGTAGTCGACGTCGCCGGAGACGACGACGAGCACCCGCGACCCGCCGTCGGGACCCTGTTCCTTCTCGATCCGCACGCCGAACTCCGGGGCCGCCGCGATCACGCCGGGACCTCCCCGGAGCACGCCTCCTGCACCGGCTCGGAGCGGAGCAGCGCGACGGTGCGCGGCGAGTCGGCCAGGCGCTCGGCGAGGTCGGTCACGGCGAGGCCCGCCTCCGCACGGGACAGCCCGCCGGGCACGGCGACGGTGCCGACCCAGCGCAGGAAGCGCGCGAGCAGGCCGGGGTCGTCGACGTAGACGGCGGCGGCGAGGAAGTCGACCAGGTGGCCGAGGTCGTCGGCGAGCTGCTCGTCGGCCAGCGGGTCGGCGCCGTGACCGGCCCGCACCCGGCGGGCGAGGCCGGCGACGAGCTCGCCCCGCCGCGTGTGCAGCAGCGCCTGCTCCTCGCGCGAGGCGTCGTCGACGCGGCCCTCGTCGGGACGGCGGATCGTGCCGGCCAGCAGGGCGGCCGCCGCCCGCGCGTCCGGCGCCCACCCGTCGGCGCCGACCGCACCCGCCCACTCGCCCTCCGGGCCGAACGCGGCGCCCCCGGCCAGGATCGGGGTGCCGGACGCCCGGCAGGCCTCGACCATCCGGCGCGCCGCGGGCAGGCGGGAGGGCAGCGAGCTGGAGATCGCGACGACGTCGGGCCCGGTCTCGTGCAGGTGCACCGCGAGCTGCCCGGCGGGGACGCTGGACCCGAGGAACGTGACCTCCCAGCCGTGCCGGGCGAGCACCTCCGCGAGCAGCCGCGCGGGCAGGGCGTGCCACTCGCCGTCGAGGCAGGCCACGGCGATGCGGCCGATGCCCGTGGGCGGGCCGGCCGGGCGGTGGCGGGCGACCGCGGCGACGACGCGCTCGGAGATGTGCGTGGCGACGTGCTCCTGCACGACCGTCCACGTCCCCGCCGCCCACCGCTCCCCCACCTCGCGCTGGGCCGCCGCGACGACGTCGAGCAGCACGCTCTCGGCGTCCAGGCCCGCGTCGAGGGCGTCGAGCGCGAGGGCGACCGCGCCCTCCTCGTCGGAGGCGGCCAGCCGGTCGAGCAGGTCCTCGCGCAGCAGGGCGGGATCGGTGGTGGCGGCGTGCGGTGCGGTCACGAGACCTCCCGGGTCCGGGCGCGCGGGGGCGCCTGCAGCGCGAGGAGGGCCACGTCGTCGTGGTCCCGCCCGGCGAGCCACTCCGAGAGCAGCTGCACCACCCGCTCGCACACCACCTGCGCGGGCGCCCCGGTGCAGCCGCGCAGTGCGGCCGCCAGGCGCTCCTCACCGTAGAAGTCGCGCCCGGTGGGCCCGCCGCGGGCCTCCGTGACGCCGTCGCTGTAGAGCAGGCAGGTCTCGCCCGGGGCCAGCACGACCTCGGCGGTGCCGAACTCGGCGTCGCGCAGCGCCCCGACCAGCGAGCCGACGACGTCGACCTCGGCGACCGTCCCGTCGGCGCGCAGCACGTACGGCGGCGGGTGGCCGCCCGTGGCCAGCCGCAGCCGCAACCCGCCGTCGGGCAGGGGTTCGGCGTCGCCCAGGACCATGGTGGCGAAGCGCGGCATGGTGACCGCGGCGTCGAGGTCGGCCGCGTCGAGCAGGGCGGCGTTGAGCAGGCCGAGCAGGGTCGCCGGGTCCTGCTCGACCAGCCGCAGCGCGTGCAGCGACTGCCGCACCCGGCCGGAGAGGACGGCGGCCTCGATGCCCTTGCCGCAGACGTCGCCGAGCAGGAACGGGGTCCGGCCCGCCGCCGAGCGCGGCAGCACCTCGTAGAAGTCGCCGCCGACCCGCAGGCTCTCGCGGGCCGGCCGGTAGGCACTCCCGACGACGGCCGTGCCGCGCGTGTCGCCCGGCAGCGGCGGCGGCTCCAGGCTGGCCTGCAGCACGTGCCCGAGGTGCGCCTGCTCGCGGTACAGCGCCGCCGAGGACAGGGCGCCGCCGACCCGCGTCGCGTACTCCTCGGCCAGCGGGAGGACGTCGGGGTCGGCCGGGTCGACGGGGTCGTTCGTGGGGTCGACGAGGACGAGCACGCCCCGCACGACCGTCCCGGGGACCGGCACGACCTGGACCCGGCCCGCGGGGCGCTCGTTCCACACCGGCAGCTCGGAGAGCTCGAGGCTCACCCACGGGTCGACCGGCGCGTCCCCGATCAGCGCGTCCTGGAGGCGCGGAGCGGTGCGCAGCGCGGCGCGGGCCATCTCGCCGGTGTGCGGGCGCGACTCGCCCGCGTCCGCGCGGGCCCAGCGGACGGCGTCGGACCCGTCGGCCAGCAGCACGAGCACGGTCGGCGCCAGGAACCCGGCGGCGAGCGAGGCCGCGGTGCGCAGCGTGCGGTCGAGGTGCAGCACGCCGTGCAGCGACCGGCCCGCCTCCGCGAGGAAATGGGCGCGGGCCTGGGCGTCGCGCAGCGAGGCCGAGCCGCGGCGCTCGTCGGTGACGTCGCGCAGGTACCAGCAGGTGAGGACGTCCCCCGACGACGGCAGGTCGTCGTCGAGCTGCTCGGCGCGCGCGGCGAGCACGCGCCCGGCGATCTCGGCCTCGAACCCGGGGCGGCCCTCGGCGACCGCGGCGGTGAACACCTCGTGGCCCGCGCGCGCCACCGCGGACCCGACGGCGAGGCCCGGCAGCAGCCGCTCCGCCGCCGGGTTCGCGACGTACACGATCGCCTCGGGGCCGCCCGGCCGGGCCGGACCGGTGACCACCACCGCCTCCGACAGCCCCGCCAGCACCCGCGTGTGCAGGGAGCGCAGGCCCCTCGGCGGTGTCGGCGTGGGGGCCCCCGCCGGCATCGTCGAGTCCATACCGACCACGCTATCTCCCGTCGTCAACATGACCGGCGCCCCCGCGGGGAAAGGGACGCCCATGAGCTCCCTGACCTACTCCCAGGCGTCCACCATCGTCGCGGAGGCCTTCCGCCACGGCGAGTCGGCCGGCTACAAGCCCCTGACCGTGGCCGTCCTGGACACCGGCGGCCACCTGGTGGCCCTCGGCCGGGCGGACGGGTCCGGCTTCCTGCGCCCGGACGTCGCCGTCGCGAAGGCCCACGGCGTGATCGGCCTGATGATGGACAGCCGCGCCATCGCCGCGCGGGCCGCGGACTCCCCGGAGTTCTTCACCTCCGTCGCCGCGCTCGCCGGCGGGAAGGTGTTCTCGGTGCCCGGCGGGGTGTTCGTCTGCACGTCCGACGGCGAGGTCATCGGTGCCGCCGGGGCGTCCGGGGACGCCTCCACCGCGGACGAGGAGGCGGTCGTGGCCGGCATCGAGGCCGCGGGCCTGGTGGCGCGCACGGGGGCCTGACGGCGGGTCACCCGGCGGGTCACCTCGCCGGGTGCACCACCGCCTTGAGCGCCATCGGGTCGCGGCGGGCGGCGAGCAGCGCCCCGACCGCGTCCTCGAGCGGGTGGTGGGACGTGACCATGTCGTCCAGGCGGACACGCCCGGAGGCAGCGAGCTCGATGGCGGCCGGATAGACGTGGGCGTACCGGAACGTCCCCTTGACGACCAGCTCGCGGGCCTGCACGACGTCCAGGGGCAGGGTCACGGTGGCCCCGGTGCCGACCAGCACGACGGTCGCCGCCGGGGCGGCCGCCGTCACCGCGAGGTCGACCGCGGGCTGGACCCCGGTGCACTCCAGTACCACGTCGGCCTGCCCGATCGCCGCGCCGATCGCCGCGAGGCCGCTCTCGTGGTCGTTGGCGTCCACGGTGGCGGTCGCCCCGTACTCGGTGGCGGCCTCGCGGCGCAGCGCCATGACGTCGGTGACGGCGACCGCGGACGCCCCGCGCGCCAGCGCCACCTGCAGGCACAGCAGCCCGACCGGCCCCGCCCCGCTGACGAGCACCCGGATGCCGGGGCCGATGTCGGCCTTGTCCGCGGCGTGCAGCGCCACCGACAGCGGCTCGATGAGCGCGGCGGCCTCGTCGGTCAGCGCGTCCGGCACCGGGTGCGCGCGGTGCGCGGGGACGACGACGTACTCGGCGAACGACCCGTCGACCGGCGGGGTCGCGAAGAACGCGATGTCCGGGCACAGGTGGTAGCGGCCCCGCCGGCACTGCTCGCAGCGACCGCACTCGGTCTGCGGCTCGACCGCCACCCGGGTCCCGACGGCGGGTGCGCTCACCCCGGGCCCGACCGCGCTGACGACGCCGGACGTCTCGTGCCCCAGCACCAGCGGGGCGTGCATGACGAAGCCGCCGATGCGCCCGTGGTCGTAGTAGTGCACGTCGGAGCCGCAGACGCTCACGGCCCGGACGGCGACCTGGACCTGGCCCGGCCCCGGGTCGGGGACCTCGCGGTCCTCGAGGACGACGTGGTCTGGCTCGGTCAGGACCGCGACGCGCTGCATGCCGCCCAGTGTGCGCGCGTCACTCGACCTGCGCGCGGATGCGTCGGGCCGGGGTGAACACACGCAGGTCCAGCATCCCCGGCGGGTCGGCGACCCCGGGTCCGCCGGCCTGCACCCAGGCGACGATCTCGTCCTCGGTGTCCCGGTCGAGGACGCCCAGCAGCCAGACCGGTCGCCCGCCCGCGGCGCGCCCCTCGCGGGACGGCGAGACGACGGCGACCGTCGAGTGGGCGCAGGCGTCCAGGCAGTCCGACAGCGTCACCCGCCCGGCGCCGGCCGTGCCCTCACGCAGCCGCTCGACCTGGCCGGCGTGGTCGACGCCCGGGTGCTTGCGGGTGGTGCCGCAGCAGCAGCCCCGGCAGAGGGTGACGGTGGGGCCCGACGCGGTGCGCTTCATCGGGCCCCACGGTAACGATCTCGACTACGGGGTCAGTGTCACGCAGGCGAGGCGGCCGCCCGCGGTGCCTGCCTGGCCCGGAGCGGTCGCCGTCATCTCCTTCTCGTGCAGGATCAGCGAGGCCGGCGCCCGGTCGGTGAGCGCGAACGGCACGGTGGCGCCCGACGTCCCGGCCCCGGCCGCGTCGGTGCGCACGTCGAGCCAGAACTCGTTCTCGGGGTTCGCGTAGGCCGGGTCGGACGACGGCTTCTCCGGGGTCGCCGCCGGGTCGACCCGGTTCTGGAAGTGCGGGCCGGCGTCGTTGCCGGTCGCGCCGCAGGGCCGGGTGTGCAGGTGCGCGGCGTACCCGCGGTTCGGCTGCAGGCCCGACGCCGTGAGGGTCGCTGTGGTGCTGTCCTGCGCGCGCACCGTCTCGACGGTGAGGTTCGCGCCGGCGGGGGCCGCCGGGCTGTAGGTCAGGGCGGTCGCGTTCGGCGCGCCGGGCGCGGTGAGCGCGCCGCCGCTGGCCCGGCGGACCTCGGAGGAGCCGCTGCACGCGGTGAGGACGAGCGCTGCGCTGACCAGCGCAAGGAACGGGGCGATTCGGCGCATCACGGGCGGATCCTCGCAGATCGCCGTCGGCACCGCGCCACGGTGCGAGTGGCGCCGTCCGCACACCTGACGTCAGCGATGGACCATCGCTGACGACGTCGGGGCGGCGACCGACCCGCGCGGTTACCGTGGACCGGTCCGGCCCGCCCAGCGAGGGGAACCGCCATGACCACCGTCGCCCCGGCACCCGTCGTCGCCACCCTGCGGGCCGCGTTGCCGGCGGACCGCGTGGTCGACGACCCGGACGTCCTGGCCTCCTACGCCCACGACGACGCCGAGTGGGCGCCGTGGGAGCTGCCCGCGGCGGTGGTGCGCCCGACCGACGCCGAGCAGTGCCGGGCCGTGGTCCGCGCGTGCCTGGAGCACCGGACCCCGCTGGTCCCCCGCGGCGCCGGGACGGGCCTGTCGGGCGGGGCGAACGCGACCGCGGGCAGTGTCGTCGTCTCGGTCGAGCAGATGACCCGCATCCACGAGATCGACCCGGCCGAGCGGCTCGCCGTCGTCGAACCCGGGATCGTCAACGACGACCTGCGCGCCGAGTGCGCGCGACGCGGCCTCTGGTATCCGCCCGACCCGGCGTCGAGCCCGTGGTCGACCATCGGCGGCAACGTCGCCACCAACGCCGGCGGCGTGTGCTGCGTGAAGTACGGCGTCACCCGCGACTACGTGCTCGGTGTGCAGGTCGTCAACGGCCTCGGCGAGCTCGTCCGGCTCGGGCGGCGCACCGCCAAGGGCGTCGCCGGGCTCGACCTCGCCGGGCTCATGGTCGGCTCCGAGGGCACGCTCGGGCTGATCACCGAGGTCACGGTCAAGCTGCGCCCGGCCCGCGCCCCGGAGCACACCGTCGCGGGCTACTTCGCCAACATCGTCGACGCCGGCCGCGCGGTCGCCGCGATCACCGCCGCCGGGCTGACCCCCTCGGCGCTGGAGCTGGTCGACCGCACCTGCCTGGAGGCCGTCGACGCCTGGAAGAACATGGGCCTGGCCGCGGAGGCCGACGTCATCCTGCTCGGCCGCTCCGACGCGCCCGGCGCCGCCGGACTGGCCGAGGCCGACGAGATGATCGCCCACTTCGAGGCCGCCGGCGCCACGTTCTCCGCGCGCGCCGAGACCGCCGACGAGGCCGACGCCCTGTTCGCCGCCCGCCGCCTGGCCTACCCCGCCCTCGAGCGGCTCGGACCGGTGCTCACCGAGGACGTCTGCGTGCCCCGCGCCGCGGTCCCCGAGATGCTCGCGCGCATCCAGGAGACCGGCCGCCGCTTCGACACCACGATCGCCAACCTCGCCCACGCCGGCGACGGCAACCTGCACCCGCTGCTGATCACCCCGGTCGGCGACGAGCCCGCCCGCGAGCGCGCGCAGGCCGCCTTCCACCGGATCATCGCCGACGCCCTGGAGCTCGGCGGCACCGTCACCGGCGAGCACGGCGTCGGCCTGCTCAAGCGCGACGGCCTGGCCGCCGAGCAGACCCCGGAGAACCTCGCCATGCAACGCGCGGTCAAGGCGGCGCTGGACCCGCACGGCATCCTCAACCCCGGCAAGATCCTGTGAGGCGGGTCCTGACGGCGGTCCTCGCCGTCGCGCTGGGCACCTGGCTCGTGGGTGTGGCCCGGGCGCTGCGCCGGGTCTCCCCGCCGCTGCGCACGCCGCGGCTGCTGATCTCGTTCGCCTGGGTGCCGCTCGGCGTGGTGCCGGTGCTGCGCGACCGGATGCGCCGGGACACGCCGCTTGCACCCGACGTCACGGCCGACGAGCGGACGGCCGACGGCGTCCCGGTCCTGGTCTACGACTCGGTGTCCCGGACCGGGACGACGGGGGCCCTGCTCTGGATCCACGGCGGGGGCCACCTGGTCGGCCACCCCGGCATGGACCACGACCTGTGCAGCCGGGTCGTCGCCGAGATCGGCGTGCCCGTGGTGAGCGTGGACTACCGGCTCGCCCCGGAGGACCCGTTCCCGGCCGACCTCGACGACTGCTCCGCCGCGCTGCACTGGCTCCAGGACCACGCGGCCGAGCTCGGCGTCGACCCCGCCCGTATCGCGGTGGGCGGGGCGAGCGCGGGCGGCGGGCTCGCGGCCGCCACCGTGCACCGGGCCCACGACGAGGGCCGCCCCGTCGCGTTCGCGCTGCTCGAGTACCCGATGCTCGACGACCGCACCGCGCTCGCCCGCGTCCCCGGCGGCCGCGGACGCTTCGTGTGGGACGCACGCATGAACAAGCGGGCGTGGACCTCCTACGTCGGCAGCCCGGCCGGGTCGCCCGGCGTGCCGGACGGGGCCGCCCCGGCCCGCCGTCGGGACCTCTCGGGACTGCCGCCGACGTGGATCGGGGTCGGCGACCAGGACCTGTTCCACGACGAGGACGTCTCCTACGCCGGTCGGCTGCGCGCGGCCGGGGTGCCGGTGGCGCTGCACGTCGAGCCCGGGATGTACCACGGCGCGGACGCGAACGTCCCGGACGCACCGGCGATGCGGGCCTTCCGCGACCGCATGGTCGACGCGCTCCGGGCCGCCGTCGGCTGAGGTTCCCGGAAGGGCATCTCGCTGTCGGAGGTCGTCGCTACCCTGCTCCCATGACCGCCTACCCGGTTCCGGGCGACGAGCCCCTCCCGCAGGGAGCGTCACCGGCTCAGGTACGTGATCGACTGCCCGAGCCGGAACGAAGCCGGTTCGTCGCCGGGTACGAGGCGGCGCTCGACGAAGCACGGACCACCCTCGACCTGTCGTCCCTGCTCGACGTCGTCGAGCACTACCGCCTCATTGCGACGCTGTGGGGAGATCCGGTGGGGTTCCGCCGCTCCGTCCGGCGGTGGGCCGAGGTCGCCACGGGAGAGCCGGTACCCGACGACGAGCCGTTCGAGGTGACCCGCACCAAGGCCGGCATCTGACCGGTGTACCGGGTCCAGATGCTCGACGAGGCGGCCACCGCCGTCGAAGGACTGCCCGAGCCCCTGCTCGCCGGGTTCGCCGACGTCAGCCGGGCTCGCGCTCGTCGGCCTCCTCCTCCACCCGGCTGAGGACGACCGTCCCGACCACGATGGCGGCGACGCCGCCGAGGAGGCCGAGCGCCCGCAGGTCGACCGCGATGCGCTCGCCGAAGACCGCGAGACCCCAGATCACGGCGACGAACGGGTTGGCCAGGGTGATGCCCGGCTGGGCCCAGAGGAGGTCGCCGGCCTGCAGGGCCTGCTGGAGGAACAGGAACGACACCGTGCCGCCGACGAGGACGCCGTAGAACTGCCAGGTCGTGACGACGGCCCCGAGGCCACCGGCGTAGGCCGGTCCGAGCCCGGCCATGAGCGCGGCGTTGTAGCCGTAGGTGACACCCGTCGCGGTGCCGAACCACAGGGCGCGGCGACGCCCGCGGCCCGCCCGCCCCAGCACGAGGAGCCCGGCCAGCACCGCCACCACGACGATCGTGCCCACCGCCCACGCGGCCGGCGGGGTCGACCGCGGGTCGCCGCCCTGCGGGTCGAGACAGGCCAGGAAGAGCGCCACCCCGACGGCCATCGTCGCGACCGCGATCCACGCCCGCCGACCCAGCGGCGCCCCGATCAGCAGGGCGCCGAGCAGGAGCGTGAACGGCAGCTCGACCACCAGGACCGGCTGCACGACCGTGATCGGCGCCGTCGCGAGGGCGACCGCCTGGAACGCGAACCCGACCACGTGGGCCGCGATGCCCGCGGGCCACGCCGGCCGGCGCAGGAGCGCGAGCAGGGACTCCCACCAGCGCAGGGACGGGTCGTGGTGGCGTGACGCGGACCGCTGCAGGACCGAGCCGATCGCGTTGCCCGCCGCGGCGGCCACCGCCAGGAGGATCCCGGCCAGCAGCACCGGACCTCCTCACCCGGGTCGGCGCTCCTGGTCGAGCTCCACTCCGCTGCGTCTCCGGCGGCCCGAGGTCGCGTCCGCCGGGCCGACAGATACCCCGGGCCCATGGTCACGACACCCGTCGCCGAATGCGACACCGCGCAGCGTCCAGGCGCCCCGGACCTGCTCCATGTGGCACTCGGCGGTGGAGCCGCCCCGACCCCGCCCGGTCCGCGTCACGACGACGCGGACGAATCCGCGTCGATCACGACCCGCAGGCCCGCCACACCCCGCGGCCCGCCTCCTCCGCCCGGTCCGCCGCCGCCCGGACCGCGGGCATGCGGGCCGCCGGGGTGTCCGCCGCGTACGTCGTGACCACGCCCGCCTCGGCGGCCAGCACCGCGTACTCCCCCTGGGGCAACGACACCCACGCCAGGGCCCGCGAGAACCGGTCGGAGCGGCCGTCGCCGACCAGGGTGACGGCCTTCCCGGCGAGGGTCGTCCGGGCGAACTGCAGCGCCTCGTCGGCGTAGCAGCGCCCGGGCGGCTGCACCCCGAGGGCCCGCACCCGCAGCACGCGGCCGCCCTCGAGCCGGACGTCGACGGTCACGGGGTCGGACACCGCGAGGACCGTCGCCGGCTCGCCCGTCGGAGCGGTCCGCAGCGCGCCGGGCGCCGCCGCCGGGGAGACGGTCGGGGTGGCGGGCGGCCCGGCGGTGACCGACGGACCCGTCGCGACCGCGCCGGACAGCACCGCCACGGCACCGAGCAGCCCGGCGAGGCAGGCCAGGGCGAGGAGCACCCGCGGTGCCGTCCCGGTCGTCACGCGCGACAGTGTGACGCACCGTGAGAACCGGGCCGCACCCGGTCACCTTCAGTAGCTCCGCACACCTTTGACGGGCAGTCGCCGCACGCCGAGCACCCCACGCGGGTAGGGCTCGAGTGCCCCCGTCGAGACCTCTGCCGGCGACAGCGCGGAGTACCGGGCGGTCAGCTCCTCCAGGGCGACCCGACCCTCCAGGCGGGCGAGCGGGGCGCCCAGGCAGAAGTGCACACCGTGTCCGAACGCCGTCTGCGCACCGCCGCCGATCCCCCGGTCCAGGACGAACGCCTCGGGGTCGGCGAACGCCCGCTCGTCGTGGTTGGCGGACAGCATCCACGGGACGACGAACCGGTCGGCGGGGATCGTGACGCCCCCGATCTCGGCCGGGGAGTTCGTCACGCGCCCGGCCATGGTGAACGGGCTGCGCAGCCGCAGGACCTCCTCGATCGCCGCCGAGATCGTCGTCGGGTCGGAGCGCAGCTGCTCCCAGGTACCCGGGTGCTCCGCGAAGGTGCGGACGGCGTTGCCGAGCAGCACGGTCGTCGTGATGTGGCCGGCGAGCAGGAGCAGCAGCGAGAAGTGGGCGGCCTCCTCGTCGTCGAGGCCCGCCGCGACCAGCGCCGAGATCAGGTCGTCGCTCGCCTCGCTCCGCCGTTCCTGCACCCGCGCGGTCAGGTAGCCGACGATGTCGGCCATCGCCTCGGCGACCCGCTCGCCCAGCGACGGGTCGGTGGGGTCGTCCACCTGCATCGAGAAGAGCCGGTCCGCCCACGAGCGGAAGAGCGGGTGGTCGTCCTCGGGCAGGCCGAGCAGCTCCGCGATCACGGTGACCGGCAGCGGGAAGGCGAGGACGTCGACCAGGTCGAACTCCGTGCCCGCCCCGTCGAGCAGCGTGCGCGTGATCTCGCGGATCCGGGGCTCCAGCGCCGCGACCCGCTTCGGCGTGAACACCCCCGACACGATCGAGCGCAGCCGCCGGTGCTCGGGCGGGTCGATCTGGGTCAGCATCCCGCGCGAGACCTTCTGCGAGGCGGGCGCGAGGCGGGAGGACTCCGAGGAGAAGGTGGCCGGGTCGCGCAGCACCGCGAGGACGTCGGCCTGCCGGAAGACGTGGTACATGCCGTGGCGGTCGCGCCAGACGGGGTGCTCGTCCCGCATCCGGGCCAGCCAGGCGAGCAGGGCGGGCTCGTCGGTCGTGTCGGGCGGGACGGCGTCGGCGGGTTCGAGCTCGGTGGTGGTCATGGCTGCCTCCGGACGACCACGCTAGGACTGGGCCGCCTGCCCGGGAAGAGGGGGCGCGGGGGCGGTCGGCCCGGCAGGATCGCGGGACATGACGAGGACGGTGCGGTTCTCCGAGCTCGGCGACCCCTCGGTGCTGGAGGTGGTCGAGCGCGAGGACCCGCGCCCGGCACCCGACGAGCTCGTCGTCGACGTCGCCGCGATCGGGCTCAACCGCGCCGAGTCGATGTTCCGGCGCGGGACCTACATCGAACAGACCCGACTGCCCGCGGGTCTGGGCTACGAGTGCAGCGGGACGGTCTCGGCCGTGGGCGCGCCGGGACGCTTCGCGGTCGGCGACCGGGTCAGCGTCGTCCCGGGGTTCTCGATGAACGACTACTCCGTCTACGCCGACCGCGCGCTGGTCCCCGCCCGGTCGGTCGTGCCGCTGCCGGACGCGACGTCGTGGGTCGACGGCGCGGCGGTCTGGATGCCGTTCCTCGTCGGGTACGGCGGGCTCGTGGAGACCGGCGGGCTGCGCGCCGGGGACCACGTGCTGATCACCGCGGCCACCTCGAGCGTCGGGCTCGCCGCGATGGCGGTCGCGCGGCGGGTCGGCGCGATCCCGATCGCGACCTCGCGCTCGTCGTCGAAGGCCGCCCAACTGCTCGACGCCGGGGCGGCGCACGTCGTGGCCACGGGCGAGGAGGACCTCGTCGAGAAGGTCCTGGAGATCACCGGTGGCCGCGGGGTGGAGCACGTCTTCGACGCCGTCGCCGGGCCGGGCGTCGCCGACCTGTGCCGCGCGACCGCGCGCGGCGGCATCGTGACGATCCACGGCCTGCTCTCCGGGCAGCCGACGATCTTCCCGGCCGAGACGTTGCCGGATCTCTGGATGCGCAGCTATACCCTCTTCGCGATGACGCACGACGAGGAACGGCTGCGCCGCGCGGGTGAGTTCGTGGGCGCGGGTCTGCGCTCCGGCGACTTCGCCCCGCAGGTGGACCGGGTGTTCACCGGCCTGGACTCGATCGTGGAGGCGCACGAGTACCTGGAGTCGAACGCCCAGGTCGGGAAGATCGTGGTGACCCCTTGAGCCGTAGTGGAGACAGTGGCGTTCCCGACGAGGCCGTGGCCTGGTTCCTCGACCACGTCCCGGACGTCGCGGGCGAGCCGGTCTTCCGGCGGATCACCGGCGGGCGGTCGAACCTGACCTACCGGGTCTCCGACGACGCCGGCACCACATGGGCACTGCGCCGCCCGCCCCTGGGCGGGGTGCTGGAGACCGCGCACGACATGGGCCGCGAGTGGCGCTTCCTCTCCGCGCTCGCGCCCACCGACGTGCCGGTGCCGCAGCCGGTGGCGTTCTGCGAGGACCGCGACGTCGCCGGCGTCGACTTCTACGTCATGGACTTCGCACCGGGCCGGGTGCTCAACAGCGTCGACGACGCCGCGTGGATCACCGACGACGCGGTCAAGACGCGCATCGGCGACTCGACCATGGACGTGCTCGCGGCCCTGCACGCGGTGGAGCCGGCGGAGGTCGGGCTGGACGACCTCGCCCGCCCCGGCAACTTCGTCGAGCGCCAGCTCAAGCGGTGGCACCGCCAGGCCCACGCCTCCGCGGTCGAGGATCTCTCCGCCATCGACCGCGCCCACCAGGCCCTCGCCGAGCGGGTGCCCGAGCCCCCGGCGAACCGGATCGCCCACGGCGACTACCGCTCCGGGAACATCTCCTATCTCGACGACGGGTCCGCCGCGGCGGTGTTCGACTGGGAACTGGCCACCATCGGCGACCCGTACTGCGACCTGGGGCACATCCTCGTCTCCTGGTCGCAGCCCGGGGACGAGGTGCCGGCCGCGCTGCCGAACCCGACCCAGGCCGGCGGGTTCCCCACCCGCGAGCACCTGATCGAGCGGTACGAGCAGGCGTCGGGCACGAAGCTGCCGGACATCGACTTCTACATCGCCTTCGCCCGCTGGCGCGCCGCGTGCATCCACGCCGGGGTGTGGACCCGCTACCAGGCCGGCGACATGGGCGACGCCGCGGACGCCGACGAGGTCACCGGGCCCGACGCGATCCGCGAGCAGGCCGAGTCGGCGCTCTGGCAGCTGGGCCTGTCGTAGCGCCCTCCGCCCCGCCCGCCCGCCGCAACCGTGCCGGGCGCTCGACGAGGCTGCGCACCCAGTCGCCGACGCTGTAGTCCAGACCCGCCGCGAGGGCGGGCAGCCGCAGCGCCGGCCCGCGCCCGCGGCTCGCCCGGGCGAGCTGGACGCGGTGCCACCCGGCGCCGACCGCCGCGCCCAGGAGCGCCCGCACCGCCGCCGGACCGCCGAGGCGCGGGGCCGGGCGGTCCAGGGTGTCGACCTCCCCGCGCACGAACCGCCCCGCCAGCTCCGGGCGCACCGCGAGCGGCCGCCCCACCCCGACCGCCGCGCACACCCCCGCCGCCAGCGCCCGGTCCACCTCGGTGCGACTGCGGAACCCGCCGGTCAGCACCACCGGCACGTCGACCGCCGCCGACAGCGCCGCCGCCGAGTTCCAGAACGGCGACTCGTGCTCCCCCGCCAGCTCCGCCCCCGAGGCGTCCAGCCCGACCATCGCCGGCCGCTCGTAGTTGCCGCCGGACACCTCCAGCAGGTCCGCCCCCGCGTCCGCGAGCCACCCACCGAGCGCCACGAGCTCGGCGTCGTCGCGGGAGTCGAGCTTGACGGCGACGACGGCCCCGTCCGGCAGGGCCGCGCGGGTGTCGGTCACGATCCCGCACAGCAGGCGGGCCCGGTCGCGCAGGGAGCCGCCGTACGCGTCGGTACGCCGGTTCGTGGCGGGGTCGAGGAAACTCGAGAGCAGGTAGCCGTGCGCGGCGTGGATCTCGACGCCGACGAAGCCCGCCCCCACCACCCGCACCGCCACCGCGACGAACCGCCGCCGCAGCTCCTCGATCTCGGGCACCTCCAGGGCCCGGGATCGCGCGTAGGCCCCGCCCAGCGCCACCGCGGGCCCGGCCGACGGCGCCACCGGGTGCGGGTTGACGTACCGCGTGGTCTGCCGCCCGGGGTGCGAGAGCTGCACGATCGTCGGCACGCCCGCCGCCGCGTCCGCCCAGCGCCGCAACGCGGCGTCGTCGGTCCACCGGTCGACGACGACGTTGCGGGCCCGCTCGAGGTGCGCCCGGTCCACCATGACGTTGCCGGTGATCACCAGGCCCGGCCCACCCGCCGCGGCCGCGGCGTAGAGGCGTTCGTGGCGCGGCGAGGCGTCGCCGTGGCGGTCGGCGATGCTCTCGGTCATCGCCGCGCGCACGAGCCGGTTCGGCAGCTCCACGCCGCACGGGAGCCGCAGGGGGTCGGAGAGGGTCACGCCCCGACAACCGTCCCGGGGCGGCGGACGATGCGGGTTGCCGGTCACTGACCATTCGATCAGACTCCTGAGCATGCGGTCACGGTGGTGGGTCGGTGCGCTGGTCGTCGGGGTGGTCGCCGTCCTCGTCCTGACGACGGCGGGATCGGCCCCGGTGGGGCACTTCACGTCCGCGGCGGCGAAGGACCGCTTCGACGCCGCGTACCGGGCGGCCATGGCCCGCCTGCCCGAGCCGGACGCGACGCTCGACGTGCGGACCGACTACGGGATCGTCCGGATGTACCGCTTCGACGGCCCGCCCGGGACGCCGCTCGTCCTGCTGCCCGGACGGGCCGCGCCCTCGCCGCTGTGGGCGGACAACCTGCCGTCGCTGCGTGCGGTCCGCACCGTCTGGACCGTCGACCTCCTCGGCGAGCCCGGCGCGAGCGTGCAGTCCCGCCCGATCGTCGACGACGCCGACCAGGCCGCGTGGCTCGACGAGGCCCTGGCCGCCGTCGCCCGGCCGAGGGTGCACGTGCTGGGCTACTCGATCGGCGGGTGGACCGCGGCGAACCTCGCCACCCGCCGTCCCGACCGCATCGCGAGCCTCGTGCTGCTCGACCCGGTGCAGACCTACGCGTCGCTCCCGCTGGGCACCGTCGTCCGCTCGATCCCGGCCTCGGTCCGCTGGTTGCCGCGCAGCTGGCGGGACGCGTTCAACTCCTACACGGCCGGGGGCGCGCCGGTGGTCCACGAGCCGGTCGGCGACATGATCGAGGCCGGGATGCAGACCTACGCCCTGGCGCTCCCCCAGCCCGGACTGCTGGAGCCGCGCCCCGTCGTCCCGACTCTGGTGATCCTGGCCGGGCGCTCCGTGATGCACGACAGCGCGGCCGCGGCGGCGAGCGCGGAACGGCTCGGCGCGCGGGTGCTGACCTACCCGGACGCCTCCCACGCGGTCAACGGCGAGTACCCGGAGCGCATCGCGGCCGACGTCGCTGCTTTCCTGACGCCGTGACGTTCACCGAGGAGGCCCGGCGCCGCCAGCTCGTGGACGTGACGGTCGGCCTGCTCGCCGAGCACGGGTACGGCCGCTGCTCCCTGGCGCGGATAGCCGAGGCCGCGGGCATCACCAAGGGCGCGGTGATCTACCACTTCCGCACGAAGGACGCGGTGGTGCGCGCGGCCTACGAGCACGTGCTGGGCGAGCTGGTCGGCGCCGTCGGGGCGGCCGTGGACACGGCGCCGACCCCCGGGGCGGCCGTCGACGCCTACGTCGCCACGATGCTCGGCCACCTCGGCGCCCACCCCGACCACGCGCGGGTCCTGGCGGACTCGCTGGACGCGGCGGTGGTCCGCGACCGCGACGACCGCCCCGCCCGCTGGCGCCCGCTCGCCGCGCTGATCTCCACGGCGCAGGACGCGGGCCAGTACCGGTCCGGCGACCCCCGCGTGCTGGCGGTCGTGCTCGGCGGCGCGATCGACGGCCTGGTCGCGGAGCGGCTCGCCGACCCGTCCTTCGACCTCGACGCGGCGGCGGAGGTCCTCAGCGTGTCAGCGCGATGAGCTCCCGGAACCCGGCGTCGGGCAGGTAGGCCCGGCCGATGCCGATCCCCACCCGCGGCAGGTCCGCCTCGTCGCGGTAGACCAGGTACATCGGCTCGTGGCGCGGGCGGAACTTCGCCTTGAACTGGTGCAGCGACCGGAAGCCGTAGTACGGCTCGAGCATCGCGCCGAGCTGGTCGAGCGCGCGGTCGAGGACGGGCTCGGACTCCGGCCGCTCCGAGTGCGCCAGCGGCGCCCCGGACAGCGAGACGAAGCGCGCGCCCTCGGCCTGGAAGGCCAGGCACGCGGAAGCGATCAGGTACTCGACGACCGCGCGGAAGCCCTCGGAGCGCCGGCGCATCACGTCGAGCGTCCACCCGACGACCACCCCGTCCGGCCCGTACACGGGCAGCCAGGACGTCACCCCGTGCACGGTGCCCTCGGCGTCGACGGCGAGCCCGGTCCGCACCTCCGGGTCCAGCGCCTCCTCCACCCCGCCGAGCGTGAAGCCCATCTCCGGGAGCCCCTTGTCGCCGACCCACTCCTCGGAGATGGCCCGGACCTGGGCGAGGACCGACCGCGGCTCGGCGTCGAGGTGGACCAGCCGGTGGGAGATCCCGGCCTTGCCCGCGCGGTTGAAGGCCGAGCGCACGGCCTGCCACGGCTTGCCGGTGAAGGCCAGGCCCTCGAGGTCGACGACCGTGTCCTCCGCGACCTGCAGCGCCCGCCATCCGCGGTCCTGCGCGACGGCGGCCAGCGCGGCCGTCGTCGAGAAGAGGCAGGGCACCTGGCCGGAGCGCTCGGCGAGGCCGCGGAAGTCGTCGAGGGCGGTCGGGAGATCGTCGGTGATCGGGTCGCCGAGGCCGACCGCGACGCCCGCGTGCACCCGGTAGGCCACCACCCCGCCGTCCCCGGTGGGCAGGTACCGGTTCTCCGGCCACGTCGTCATCCACGAGATCGTCGACCCGCCGAAGCGGTGCAGCGCGGTCCTCGCCAGCTCCGGCGTTCCCGACGACGAGGCCTTCCGGACCCGGCGTCGGGACGGAACCGCGAAGGCCCGCCGGCCGGCGACGAGCCACACCGTGAGCGCCGACCAGAGCACGGCGTTGGGCACGAACACCGCGAGCCCGACGAGCTCGACCTGGTCCATCTGGCCCGTCGCCTGCGCGTAGGCGACGACGCCGACCACCAGCAGGCCGAGGGCGAGGTACACCGCCCCGAGGACCAGGCCGAGCACCCACGCGAGGCGGCGGCCCCGTCGCAGTCCCTCGGCCAGGAGCAGCGAGATCACCACGGAGACCGTCGTCTCCAGGACCGTCGAGTCCGACGCGGTGTTCCCGAGCGGACCGACGACGGGCACGACGAGGGTGAGCACCCGGTTGGCCGCGATCACGACGAGCCCGACCGCCGCGACCAGCCGCCACTCCCGCCGTCCGAGGGTGGCGCCCACGACGCGGACGGCCCGGGGACCGGCCAGCCGCCCGGACAGCGGCAGCGCGAGGGCGACCGCGAATGCGTGCTCCAGGTCCGCGAGCCCGCCCAGGAATAGCAGCCCGACGACGGCGTAGGCGACCAGGACGATGCGCAGCCGCAGCCGCCACGGCGCGCGGAGGGTCGCCGAGGCCACCGCGAGGGCCGCCATCATGCCCGCGGAGAACCCGGTGTCGACGTCGGCGGCGAGCCCCTGGGCCCAGGGCCACGCGGTGGCGGAGACGGCGAGGACCAGACCGGCGGTGAGCAGGACCGCGCCGAGCTGGAAGCCGATCGTCACGACCGCGGTGCGCACCGTCCCGCACCGCACCTCGGCCCACCCGACGGCGAGCGCGAACAGGCCGAGGGTCAGGACGTAGAGCGTCGGGTGCCCGGCGACGAGGGAGCCGGTGACGACCGTCCACCACTTCCCGTCCGTGAAGGCCGGGATGCCGAAGGCGAGGTCGGCGCCGAGCGGGCGGCCGTCGAGCGGGCTCCAGAACGCGCCGGTGAGGAGCCCGCCGACGACCATGAGCACGACGACGGACGCGGTGAAGGGGACCTTCCGGGCCGTCGCGAGCACGGCGTGCCCGCGGCGCCTCTCGGGGACGGGAGGAGCGGCGGACGGGGCCGTGACGGTCACTCGATCACCCGCTGGAGTCGACGGACTGGCGAACGAGTGAAGTGTCCGCCGTTACCGTCCTCGGTGGCAACCGTCCGTCAGCAGGCGGCGCAGGTCACGCGGTGCCCGTCGTCACCACCGTGCTCGGCACGGTTGCGGCTCGGCCAGACTCGGCGGACCGTCAGTCGTCGTCCACCACCGGCGGCCCGATTGCCGGAGGTGGCCGTGTTCGGTACCTGTTCGTTCTGCTCCGCCGTGCGCCCAGGGCGACTCTCCCCCGTCCCGCACCGGGTCGACTGCCCCACGGGGTCCCGGGCGCCGAAGCGCCTCGACCGCGACGAGGCCGTGTTGTGGCGCCACCCCGACCTGGTCGAGCTCGACCTGTTCTGCGCCTCCTGGTGGCCTGCGGCCTCGTGAGCAGGGCGCGAGTCCGGACCATGATCACGACCTCGTGCGCGACACGCGCGAGCGTCGCTGCGACTCGCTCACGAGGTCCGGAGGGCCGACAGGCCTACGACCGGACCCCGACGACCTCCGCCAGGCGTGCCGCCGCGAGCTCGCGGATCCGGAAGCGCTGCACCTTGCCGGTGGCCGTGCGCGGGACCGCGTCGATCTCCAGCACGTGCCGCGGCTTCTTGAACGACGCCAGGCCCTCGCGGCACCAGGCGATCAGCGCCTCGGGGTCGACGATCGCGCCCTCGGCCGGGACGACGCAGGCCACGGTCCGGTCGAGCCCGTCGTCGTCGGGGACGCCGACCACCACGACCTCGGCGACCGACGGGTGCAGGACGAGCCGTTCCTCGACCTCCATCGGCGTCACCCAGATCCCGCCGACCTTGAGCACGTCGTCGGTGCGCCCGAGGCACTGGTAGGTGCCGTCGGGGTTGCGGACGTAGGTGTCGCCGGTGCGCATCCACTCGCCCTCGAACACGCGGCGGTTGACGTCGGTGCGGCACCAGTAGCCGGTGCACAGCGAGTCCGCCCGCAGGTAGAGCGTGCCCTTCTCGCCGTCCGCGACCACGGACCCGTCCTCGGCGCGGATCTCCACCTCGTAGCCGGGGACGGCCACCCCGGACGTCCCGGGCGCGACCTCGCCGGGGCGGTTGGACAGGTAGATGTGCAGCGCCTCGGTCGAGCCGATGCCGTCGAGGACCTCCACGCCGAACCGGTCGCGCATCCCGATCACCATGCGGGCCGGGAGCGCCTCCCCCGCGCTGACGCCCTGGCGGACCCGGGCGAAGGTGTCGTCGGGCAGGTCGGAGGCGAGCAGCGGGCCGAACACGCTGGGGCTGCCGTAGAACAGCGTCACCGGGTGCTCGGTGACCACGGCCGCGATCGCCGCCGGGGACGGACGGCCCGGGCTCAGGACGGCCGAGGCACCCACCGAGAGCGGGAAGAACATCGAGTTGCCGATGCCGTAGGCGAAGAAGAGCTTGGCCACCGAGAAGCACACGTCGTCGGCCCGGATCCGCAGGACCTGGGCGGCGTAGGTCTCGCACACCGTGCGGATGTCGGCGTGCCGGTGCATCGCGGCCTTGGGCGTGCCGGTGGTCCCCGAGGTGTAGAGCCACAGCGCGGGCGACTCGTCCCAGGTCGCGTACAGCCCGTCGTCGAACCCGAACCCGGTCGCCGTGAGGTCGGTCCAGTCGCGGGTGCGGACGGGGTAGCCGGCCAGGGGGTCCGGGTCGTCGCACGGCACGTTGGCGGGGGTGACGACGACGTCGGCGAGGTCGGGCGCGCCGCTCTCCACCGCGGCGAGCACCGCCGCCCGCGTCACCTCCCCGAACTCCGGCGAGCAGATCAGCACGGGGGCCCGCGAGTCGACGACGAGCTTCGCGAGCTCGGGCCCGCGCAGCATCGTCGAGACCGGGACCGCCACCGCCCCGATCCGCATCGCCGCGAGGATCGCGGTGAACAGCTCCACCCCGTCCGAGCAGCACATGAGCACCCGCTGCTCCGGGCGCACCCCGAGCCCGCGCAGGCCCGCCGCGACGGTGCGCACCTCGGTCCCGACCTCGGCGTACGTCAGCTGCCGGACGCCGACCTGCTGGGTCGAGCTCCGCTGCGCTGCGTCTCCCCCGGGCGTCAGCGCCCGGATCGCGACCCTCGACCCGCCGTCGGGAAGGTGCCGGTCGAGGAGGTAGTGCGACGCGTTGAACTGCTGGTGGTGGGACAGCACATCAACCCCAGGGCGCTCGGACCGGTCTAGTGGAAGTGCACGTATTCGAAGTCGACGGGCTTGTCGTTGATCCCGGTCGACGGCGGGGCGATCCAGCTCGCGATCTTCCCCGGCTCGAGGACCGGGTGCATCAGGCTGCGGACGTGGGTCTTGTCCACCTCGGTGGGCAGCCACGCGTCCTTGCGGGCGTTCCAGTCCGACTCGCTGACGACCTTGCCGTCGGGGGTGATGTTCGCGTCCGCGAACGCGCCCACCTGCCGGTTGAACCCGACGTGCGGGAGGTAGAGCTCGGCGTCGATGCCGGCCTTCTGCAGGATCCGGTTCCAGCGCTTGAGGCCGGTCTTGCAGTCGTTGATGTACTCGTGGCGCAGGTCCTGGTTGAGCGCGAGCAGCGCCGGGACCTCGTTGCGCGTGACCTGGCCGTCGCGGAAGGCGTCGACGTGGCCGGCGTCGTCGGCGAGCAGGTGGTCGTCGTCGCGGCGCTCCTCCTGCCAGCGCCCCTTGATGCCCGCGGTGAAGTAGTTCGCGGCGTTGGTCGACGACTCGTTGCCGAACAGGTCCAGCGACACCGTGTAGTGGAAGTTGATGTACTTCTGGATCATCGTCAGCGGGATGCCGCCGGCACCGGCGACCTCCTCGGTGTCGTGGTCCTGCATGAGCTCCGCGGTGCGGCGGACGACGCGGTCGATGCCGGTGGTGCCCACGAACATGTGGTGGGCCTCCTCCTTGAGCATGAACTCGCAGGTCCGGCTCAGGGGGTCGAAGCCCGACTCCTTCAGCGTCCCGAGCTGGTACTTGCCGTCCCGGTCGGTGAAGTAGGTGAACATGTAGAACGACAGCCAGTCCGGGGTCTCCTCGTTGAAGGCCCCGAGGATGCGCGGCGAGTCGTCCGAGCCGGAGTTGCGCGCCAGCAGCTGGTCGGCCTCCTCGCGTCCGGCCCGGCCGAAGTAGGCGTGCAGCAGGTAGACCATCGCCCAGAGGTGCCGGCCCTCCTCGACGTTGACCTGGAACAGGTTGCGCATGTCGTAGAGGCTGGGTGCAGTGGCTCCCAGGAAGCGCTGCTGCTCGACCGACGCGGGCTCGGTGTCGCCCTGGATGACGATGAGGCGCTGCAGGTCGGCGCGGTACTCGCCGGGCACCTCCTGCCACACCGGCTCGCCCTTGTGCTCACCGAAGGCGATCTTCCGGTCGGGGTCGTGCTCGGAGAGGAAGACGCCCCAGCGGTACTCGTTCATCGGGACGTGGTCGAAGTGCGCCCAGCCGTCGCGGCCGACGTCGACCGCGGTGCGCAGGTACACGTCCTTGGTGTCGACGGCGGGGCCCATGTCGCCCCACCAGTCGAGGAAGTTCGGCTGCCAGCGCTCGAGGGCGCGCTGCAGCTTGCGGTCGCCGGCGAGGTCGACGTTGTTCGGGATCTTGGCGTCGAAATCGATCTTGGGGCGTGCGCTGGTCATGTGGTTACACCCGCTTCTGGTCGAAGTCGGCCTTGCGGCCGGTGCCGTACTTGCGCAGCGCACCCTCGGGGCCGCTCGCATTGGGCCGAATGAAGATCCAGTTCTGCCACGCCGTGAGGCGGCCGAAGATCCGGGTCTCCATGGTCTCGGGGCCGACGAACCGGTGGTTCGCCTCCATGCCGGTCAGGGCGTCGGGGCTCAGGGAGGCCCGCTCCTCGAGCAGGATGCGGATCTCGTCGGTCCAGTCGATGTCGTCCGGCGCGTCGGTGACCAGGCCGGCCTCGTCGGCGTCGACACCGGTGAGGGGCTCGTCGCGCGGGACCTGGATCTCCTCGCCGTAGAAGCGGGACTCCAACCGGGACAGCCCGTTGCCCATCGGGAACGTCCCGAACTGCGCGTTCGTGACGACGAGTGTGGCCGGCTCGGTCGCCTCGGCGCCGCTGGGCAGAGAGGCGTCGGCCGCGTCCTCGAAGACCCCCTCGAGCATGTACTGGCGGTCGCAGGCCAGGGCGAGCTCGAGGAACGGCCCGGCGAAGCAGCTGCCCGGCTCGATCAGCGCGATGAGGCTGCGGCTGGTGACGTCGAGGCGCTTGAGGGTCCGCTTGAGGAACCGGGTGGTCTCGGCGACGAGCCAGTCGTCCTGGTGCTCGGCGATCAGGCGGTCGGCGGCGAGCGCGTTCTCGACCGCACCCTCGGTGAGGACCAGCCACGTGCCGATCTCGAGCTCGTTGGTGCGCAGCCGCAGGATCGCGTCGTCGAGCTCGCGGGTGACGGCGAGCAGCGGGTGGTCGGCGCCCTGCTCGTGGAGGTCGGCCGGCCGGTCGCTCATGGGCGGCACCGCGACGACGAGCGTGGCGGTCCGGGCGTCCCGGTCGATGGTGACGCGGACGTGGTCGTAGGTGATCGCGTCGTCGGTGATGGTGCGCCGCAGCGGGGTCCACGTGATGCCCTGCGCGTCGGCCGGGCGGTCGCCCTTGAGCTCGTCCGCGCGCTCGGCCACGACGCGGTCCCACTCCCGACGCGGCACGGCCTCGTCGACGAGCTTCCACTCGACCGCCTTGCGCCCGCCGAAGCCCTCGGACTTCGTCGCGAAGACGTCCGCGCGGTCCTTGCGCACCCGGCGCTTGTCGATGACGCGGGTGAGCCCCCCGGTGCCGGGCAGCACGCCGAGCAGCGGGACCTCGGGGAGGCTGACGGCGGACGACCGGTCGTCCACCAGCAGGATCCGCTCGCACGCCAGGGCCATCTCGTAGCCGCCGCCGGCGGCGGTGCCGTTGAGCGCGGCGATCCAGGTCTGGCCCGCGGCGGACATGTCCTCGATGCCGTTGCGGGTCTCGTTGGTGAACTTGCAGAAGTTCACCTTCCACGGGTGGCTCGACCCCGCCAGCATCCGGATGTTCGCGCCCGCGCAGAAGTTCGAGTCCTTGCCGCTGGTCAGCACGATGCTGCGCACCTGCGGGTACTCGAAGCGCAGCCGCTGGGTGAGGTCGTGGAGCTCGATGTCGACGCCGAGGTCGTAGGAGTTCAGCTTCAGCTCGTAGCCCGGCACGAGCCCGCCGTCCTCGGCGACGTCGAGGTAGACCGTCGCGGTCTCGCCGTCGACGGTGAACCGCCAGTGCCGGTAGCGATCCGGACTCGTGTCGAAGTCGACCTGCGGGACGCGTTCGAGCCCCGCCACCTCGTTGACCGGATCCTCGAGGACCGTCACCGTGGAGCCTCCCCTTGTCGTCTGGGCCACATTCTACGACACTGTGACGTAGTGGGGAAGACCCGTAGACAATCGCGGAGGTGGTCGCCGGTGACCGAGTGGACCTGGACGGCGGAGCCGACGCCGGTGTGGGACGCGGACAAGGCGGACGCCTTCTCCCCCGCCGGACCGGGCCTGCACGGGCTCGGGTCACCCGCCGACGGGGACGCCCTGGGCGACGCGTGGTGGCGGGTGTCGGCGGACGACGGCTCGGTGGCCGCCTTCGGCCGGCTCGACGACACCTGGGGCGACGCCGAGGTCCTCGTCGCGGTGGTCCCGGCGTTCCGGGGCCGCGGCGTCGGCTCGTGGGCGATGAACCGACTCACCGACGAGGCCGCCGCCCGCCAGCTGAACTACGTCTACAACGTCGTCCCGGAGAACCACCCCGACCGCGAGGGCGTCGCCGCGTGGCTCGCCGCCCAGGGGTTCGACGCCCGGGACACCGGCGAGCTCCGCCGCCGCGTCCGGGTCACCGAGCGGGCGGGCGGGGCGCACTCGCCGTCGTAGCTCGAGGTCGCCCGAACCGTACGAACGGGCCGTTCGTCACGGTAGAAGGTGACGAACGGCCCGTTCGTACGGAAAGCGGGGAGCCCTCACATCGTCTTGGCCCCGTCGATCGCCTCGCGCAGGAAGTCCGCGTGCCCGGCGTGCTGGGCGGTCTCGGCGACGATGTGCATCGCCACGCGCCGCACCGACCGGGTCGCGCCCGCCGGGAACCACGGTGCCTCCGGGAGCGGGTACGACACGTCGAGGTCGGCCTCGGCGACGAACGCGTCGGTCTCGTCGGCGACCTGCGCGTAGTAGGTCCGCATCGCCTCGAGCGTCTCCCCCTCGAGCAGGTTGAACTCGTCGTGGCGCAGGTCGCCGGTGGCCAGCCGCTCCTGGATCACCGGGTCGTCCCAGTCGACCTCCGGCCACTCCATCGCCATCGCCGACGGGCCCTCCTTGGCGAACGCGAGCCACCCCGCCTCCGTCTGGGCCACGTGCTTCACCAGCCCGGCGAGGTTGAGCACCGAGAACGTCGTCGTCCGCACCCGGGCCTGCTCCTCGGTGAGCCCGTCGACGGTCTGCAGGAAGAGCGCACGGTGCATCTGGAGGGTCTCGACGAGGTCGCGACGCTCGCCGGTCAGGGTGCTCGGGTCGGTGCTCACGGGGACCTCCGGGGTGACGCTCATGGGACCTGGCTCCTTCATCGCCGCTGGTAGGAGCAACGTTAGGAGGCGATGCGGTCAGGTCCGGTCCGCCTTCCCCACGGAGTTCCGGCACGTCCGCCGAGTGCTGCACCACGCAGGTTCTGCGGCCCCGGAACCTGCCCCATGTCGCATTCGCGACGAGGGCGACCGGGCCGCCAGGCTGCCCGCGCCGAGTGCTACAGCACGCAGGTCCGCGGCCCCCGGAACCTGCGCCATGTCGCACTCGGTGAGCCGCACCCGAGGCCCGGCCACCGTGCCCCCGGCGAGTGCCACACCACGCAGGTCCGCGCGCCCCGGAACCTGCCCCGTGTCGCACTCGATGAGCCGCACCCGAGGCCCGGCCACCGTGCCCCCGCCGAGTGCTGCACCACGCAGGCCGACGGGGCCCGGAACCTGCCCGGTGCAGCACTCGGCGTCAGCGCTGCAGCACCGCCAGCTGCACGTCCGCGACCCGCTCCCCCAGCTCCCGCGGGGTCAGCGGACCGTCGGGGCGGAACCACTTGTAGGCCCAGTTGGCGGCGCCGAGACAGGTGTTCACGTAGAGCCGGGTCGGCATCCCCAGGTCCGTGCCGGTGTGAGCGAGGTGGGCCTCCACGGCGTCGTGCACCACCGCCTCGAAGGCGCGACGGCGTTCGAGGATCGGCTCCGCGAGCTCGGGCGGGAGCTCCGACTCCTCCTCGAAGCAGATCTTCAGCAGGTCGCGGTGCTCGCAGGTGTAGGCGACCCGCTCCACGATCAACCCGCGCACCGCGTCGAGCGGGGTCGCCGCGGCGGCGACGATCGTCCGGGCCGAGGCGAGGCTCTCGTCGAGCACCTGCTCGTAGACCTGGACCAACAGGTCCTGCTTGGTGGCGACGTAGTGGTAGAGCGTGGGCTTGGAGAGCCCGACCCCCGCGGCGACGTCGTTCATCGAGGTCGCCCGGTAGCCCCGTCGGCTGAACACCCCGACGGCGGCCGCGAGGATGCGCTGGCGCTGCTCCTCCGCCCGACTGCCGTTCGCTCGGGGTGTCACGGCCACCGTCCCTGGACAATTGACGAATCGGAGTGATCCAGCTTACGTTCGTCCGACCGGTCGGTCGAGAGACGAGGGTGGCGGCGTGGCGTTCGACCTCGACGAGGCGCACGAGGACTTCCGGGCGGCGGTCCGCCGCTTCACCGACGAGCGGATCCGGCCCGTGGTGGACGAGTCCGAGCGCGCGGGCCACCCGCCGGAGCGGCTCTGGAAGGAGATGGGCGCCGCCGGCCTGCTGGGGTTGCTGACGCCGGCGGAGTTCGGCGGGTCGGCCGGGGACGGCGGCGAGTGCACCGCGGTCACCGTGCTCGCCGAGGAGCTCTCCCGGGCCTGCGGCGGGATCGCCGTGGGTGCCCTGGTCAGCGCCTACATGGCCGGCCCCCACCTGGTCCGGTACGGCACGCCCGCCCAGCGCCAGGACTGGGTCGAACGCATCGCCGCGGGCACCGCGATCGCGTCGATCGCCGTCACCGAGCCCGGCGCGGGCTCCGACGTCGCCGGCATCACCACGAGGGCCACCCGGACCGAGGACGGGTGGCGCCTCGAGGGCCGGAAGATGTACATCACCAACGCCGGCCTCGCCCACGTGCTCGTGATCGGCGCCCGGACCGACGCCACCGGCCACCGCGGGATCACCACCTTCGTGGTGCCCGCCGACACCCCGGGTCTCTCGGTGGGGCGGCCGCTGCGCAAGCTCGGCTGGCACTCCTCCGACACCCGCGAGGTGGTCCTCGACGGCGTGGAGGTCGGCGCCGACGCCGTGCTCGGCGCCGAGAACCGCGGCTTCTACCAGATCATGGAGGCCTTCCAGCTCGAGCGCGTCGTGCTCGCCGCCATGGGCCTGGGGCACGCCGCCGAGGCCCTGACCACGGTCACCGAGTATGTCCGGGGCCGGGAGGTCGCGGGAGCACCGCTGACCGACCTGCAGACCGTCCGCCACCGCATCGCCGCCGCCGAGGTCGACCTCGAGGCCGCGCGGGCCCTCACCTACCAGGCCGCCGACCGCCTCGACCGCGGCCACCCGGAGGCCGGCCGCTCGGTGGCCGCCGCCAAGTACTTCGCGGCGAAGGTGGCCGACCACGTCGTCGACGAGGCGCTCCAGCTCTTCGGCGGCGCCGGGTACCTCGAGGAGACCCCGGTGGTCCGCCACCACCGCGACGTCCGCATCCTGCGCATCGGCGGCGGCACCGACGAGATCCAGCTGGAGATCCTCTCGAAGCGTCTGGTGGCCTCGTGACTCCCCGCAACGGCCGCCGCCCGGCGTGGGAGGTGTCGGCGCCCGTCCCCCCTGGGGCGCCGGCACCTCCCTCGGCGGACGACGTGCTCGTGGCCGCCGACCGGGCGCGGGCCGGCGGGGACACCAGCCGGTACCCGGGCACCCTCACCGCCCGGGAGCGCCTCGCCGTGCTGCTCGACGCGGACTCCTTCGTCGAGGACGGGCTGCTCGCGGGCGCGCTGCCGGCCGACGGCGTGATCACGGGCGTCGGCGCGGTGGAGGGCCGGCCGGTGGCGGTGATCGCCCACGACTTCGGGGTCAAGGCCGGCTCGTGGGGCGAGCTGACGTGCGAGAAGCAGATCCGCATCCTGGAGCGCGCCGACCGCGACCTGCTGCCGGTGTTCTACCTCGTCGACTCCGCGGGCGGCCGGCTCACCGAGCAGATGGGCTTCTTCCCCGGACGGCGCGGGGCGAGCGCGATCTTCCGGCTGCAGGTCGCGCTCTCCGGACGGGTCCCGCAGATCTGCTGCCTGCACGGCCCGTCGGCGGCGGGCGGGGCGTACATGCCCGCCTTCACCGACTGGGTGGGCATGGTCGAGGGGCGCGCCTCCATGTTCCTCGCGAGCCCGCGGGTCGCCGAGAAGGTGACCGGGGAGCGCACAGGAGAACAGGAGATGGGCGGCGCCCGCATGCACGCCGAGGTCTCCGGCTGCGGGGACGCGGTGTTCGACGAGGACTGGCAGGCGGTCGCGGCGGCGCGGCTGCTGTTCTCCTACCTCCCGAGCGACTGGACCGCGCGACCCGGCGTCGGGGACTCCCACGACCCGGAGGAGAGCGACTGGGCCGGTGTCATCCCCGACGACCCGGTGACCGGCTACGACGTGGTCGAGGTGATCGACCGCCTCGTCGACGCCGGCTCGTTCTTCGAGGTCAAGCCGGACTGGGCGCCGGAGATCGTGGTCGGGCTGGCCCGGCTGGAGGGCCGCGTGGTGGGCCTGGTGGCCAACCAGCCGAGCGTGCGCTCGGGCGCGATCCACGTCGACTCCGCCGACAAGGCCGCCCGCTTCGTCTCCTGGTGCGACGCCTTCAACGTCCCGCTCGTGTTCCTCCAGGACGTGCCGGGCTTCATGGTCGGCGTCGAGGTCGAGCGCCAGGGGATCATCCGGCACGGCGCGAAGCTGATCGCCGCGATGAGCTCCGCCGAGGTGCCGAAGTTCTCGGTGGTGCTGCGCAAGGCCTACGCGGCGGGCTTCTACGCGATGTGCGCGCCGGGCTTCGAGCCGCGGGCGACCATCGCCCTGCCCAGCGCGTTCGTCGGGGCGATGGGCCCGGAGGCGTCGGTCAACGCCGTCTACGCCCGCAAGATCGCCGACATCGCCGACGAGACCGAGCGCGCCGCCTTCGTCGCCGAGCGCGTCGAGGAGCACCGCGCCGAGATCCACCTCCTGCGCATGGCCTCCGAGCTCGTCGTCGACACGATCGTGCCGCCCGAGGGGCTCCGCGCGGAGCTCGCGACGCGCCTGCGCCACGCCGACGGGTGGACCCGCTCCGCACCGCGTCGTCACCACCTGAACAGCCCCGTCTGACCCCGCCTCGAGGAGGAGCCGGCCATGGACGACTCGCTCGGTGCCCTGATCTCCGCACCGCTGATCCCGCTCCGCCCCGGGCAGCGGTCGGCCCGGTACGCCGACGAGATCGCGCACGCCCGCGCCCTGCACGACGCCGACCCGGACGACTACTGGGCCTGGGTGGCCGGGCAGCACCGCTGGTTGCGGCCCTACGACACCGTGCGCACCGGCGAGCTCGGCGACTTCCGCTACTTCGACGGCGGCCTGATCAACGTGGCGGACAACTGCGTCGACCGGTGGGCCGAGACCGTGCCGGATCGGCCCGCCGTGGTGTGGGAGGGCGAGCCCGGCGACACCCGCACCCTCACCTACGCCCAGCTCGCCGACGAGGTCTCCCGGCTCGGGGCCGGGCTCACGGCGCTGGGCGTCGGCCGGGGCGACGTCGTCGCGATCTCCATGCCCAACCTCGTCGAGGCGTTCACCGCGATCCACGCGTGTAACCGGATCGGCGCGGTCTACACCGTGCTGTTCTCCGGGTTCGGCCGTGACGCCGTGGCCTCCCGGCTGGCCTCGGCCCGCGCGAAGGTCGTGGTCGTCGCCGACGCCATCTACCGGCGCGGGAAGCCGATCGGACTGCTGGACACCCTGCGCGCCGCCCTCCCGGACGCCCCGAGCGTCGAGCACGTCGTCGTCGTGGACCGCACCGGCGACGCGGTGGGCCTGCGGGACGGCGAGACCTCCTACTCCGCGCTCGTCGACGCCCACCCCGAGGGCAGCGAGCTCGTCCCGCTCGATCCCAACGACCCGGCGTTCCTGATCTTCACCTCCGGCACCGAGTCGACGCCCAAGGGCGTGGTGCACTCCGTCGGCGGGTTCCTGCTCGGGACCTGGGCGAACGCGCACTGGCAGACCGCGATCACCGACGACGACGTCTACTGGGTCGCCGCGGACGTCGGGTGGCTGACCTTCCCGATCCAGGCCGTGATCGGCGGGCTGGCCAACGGCGCCACGATCGCCTGCTACGAGGGCGCGCTGGACACTCCGACGACGGCCCGGTTCTACGAGATCTGCGAGCGCCACGGCGTCACGAAGGTGCTGTGCGCCCCGACCGTGCTGCGGATGCTGCGGAAGTTCGGCGACCCGCTGGCCCACGACCATCCCCTCCCCCGGCTCGCCCTCGTGACCGTGCAGGGCGAGCCCCTCGACGGCGAGACGTTCGCATGGGCCACCGACACTCTCGGCGTCCCCGTGGTCAACGCCTACGGCCAGACCGAGACCGGGTCGACGTGGACCTACCCGGTCGCGGGGGTCGACGACCTCAAGGCGGGCTCCGCGGGCACCACGCTCCCGGGCCACGCCTGCCGGGTGGTGGACGACGACGGGAACCCCGTGCCCGACGGGACCAAGGGCAACCTCGTCATGACGAGGCCCTTCCCCACCCTCGCGCGCACGGTGTGGGACGACCACGACCGCTACCTCGCGACCTACTTCTCCCGCTTCCCCGGCTGCTACGCCACGAACGACGAGGCCGTGGTCGACGCGGACGGGCACCTCTGGGTCCTGGGCCGGGCCGACGACGTCATCAACGTCGCCGCCCACCGGCTCTCGACGATGGAGATCGAGGCCGTCGTGGGATCGCACCCGCTGGTGGTGGAGGCCGCCGTCGTCGGGATCCCGGACGACACCAAGGGCACCGTCCCGGTCGCGTTCGTGACGACGACCGGGGAGAGCGGAGACGTCGCGCGGGAGGTCACGCAGCTCGTCGGCGACACCATCGGCGGGCTCGCGCGCCCGGACCGGGTGATCGTCACCGGCGCCATGCCGAAGACCCGCACCGGCAAGATCATGCGCCGGCTGATGCGCGAGGTGCTGCTGTACGGCGAGGCGCGCAGCGACACCTCCGCGCTGGAGGACCCGTCGAGCCTGGACACGCTGCGGGCCGCGGTCTCCGTCGCGGACCGGACGTGAGCCTCCCGTGCACGACTACGACCTCGCCGACCGCACCATCGGGACGATCCTCGCGGACAAGGCCGCCCGGATCGGCGACCGGACGTTCCTGACCGCCGGCGACCGGCGCTGGACCTACGCCGACGCGCACCGGCTGACGAACGCGCACGCCGAGGGCTTCCGACGGGCGGGGGTCGCCCGCGGAGACCACGTGGCCCTCCTGCTCGGCAACCGCCCCGAGCTGCTCTGGGCGCTGTGGGGACTCGGCAAGCTCGGGGCCGTCGCCGTCCCGCTCAACACCGCCGCACGCGGCGACCTGCTGGTCTACCTCCTCGACCAGTCCGAATCGTCGTTGCTCGTCGCCGAGGACGACGCCCGGGACCGCGTCGACCCCGCGGTGGCCCGGGTGCCCGCGGTCCGGGCCGTCCTCGGGCCGGACGACCTCGCGCGCTTCGCGGACCTCCCCGCCGACGACCCCCCGGAGGCCGCCGAGGTCGCCTCGTCCGACCCGCACCTGATCATGTACACCTCGGGGACCACCGGCCCGTCCAAGGGCGTGGTCTCCCCGCACTCGCAGGGTCACGCGGTGGGGCGGGCCATGACGCTGCACTCCGGCTACCGCAGCGACGACGTCCTCTACACCTGCCTGCCCGTCTTCCACGCCAACGCCCTCTGGTTCACGATCTACGCCGCGCTGTGGGCCGAGGCGACCGTGGCGCTCTCCCCGGGGTTCTCGGCGCGACGCTTCTGGTCGGAGGTCCGGGCGAGCGGGGCGACGGTGTTCAACGCGCTCGGCGCGATGGCCAACATCATCTGGCAGCAGCCGGCGGGGCCCGCCGACCGGGACCACGCGGTGCGGATCGCGATGGTCGTGCCGACGTCGCGGGAGCTGGTGGAGGGCTTCCGGGAGCGGTACGGCATCACCGTGACCTCCGTCTTCGCCATGACCGAGAACTGCGCGGTGACGGTGTTCGGGCCCGACGACCCTCCGGAGAAGGCCGCGTCCGCCGGGCGGGTCCGCGAGGTCGACGTCCAGATCGTGGACGACTCGCACGGCCCGGCCCACGTCCTGCCGCCCGGTGAGGTCGGCGAGATCTGCGTCCGGCCGTCGGAGCGCGGGTCGATGATGCTCGGCTACCACGCGATGGCCGAGGCGACGGTCGCGGTGACCCGGGACCTGTGGTTCCACACCGGCGACCGGGGACGGCTGGACGCCGACGGCTACCTGTACTTCTCGGACCGCAAAAAGGAGGCCATCCGCCGGCGCGGCGAGAACATCTCGGCCCACGAGGTGGAGACGGTGCTGTGCCGCCACCCCGCGGTGCTCGAGGCGGCGGCCGTCCCGGTCCCCTCCGACCTCGGCGAGGACGACGTCATGGCCTGGCTGGTCCCCGCGCCGGGTTCCGAGATCGACTTCGCGGAGGTCGTCGCCTTCTGCGTGGAGCACATGGCCTACTACATGGTCCCCCGCTACCTCGCCTGCCTCGAGGCGCTGCCGAAGACGCCGAGCGAGAAGATCGAGAAGTACAAGCTCGCCGTCTCCGCCCGGGAACGGCTCGGCGAGCTCTGGGACCGCGAGGCCGCCGGCATCCGGGTCGGGCGGCCGTGACGGCCCCGGTGCTGACCCGCGACGACGGGCCCGCGGTCCACGTGACCATCGACCGCCCGGAGGCACGGAACGCCCTGTCCCCCGCGGTCCTCGCCGGCCTGCGGGACGCCCTCGACCACGCCGAGGAGGCCGGCGCGGGGATCGTCGTGCTCCGCGGGACCGGCGGCACCCTCTCGGCCGGCGCGGACCTGCACCACGTCCGGCGGATGCTCGCCGACGGCGCCCGCGACGAGCTCGGGGCCTACCTCGTGGACATCGGCGCGGTGTGCGACCGGCTGGAGAGCGGCCCGTGGGTCTCGGTCGCGGTCGTCGAGGGGTACGCCCTCGCCGGGGGCTGCGAGCTGCTCCTCGCGTGTGACCTCTCCGTGGTCACCGAGGACGCCCTCGTCGGGGACCGGCACCTCGAGCACGGGCTCCTCCCCGGCGCCGGCGGCTCGGTCCGGCTGCCCCGTGCGCTGCCCGCCCCGCTCGCCCGGCGGCTGCTCTACACCGGCGAGATGATCGACGGCGCGACCGCCGGGGCCTGGGGCCTCGTGAGCCACACCGCCGCCCCGGGCGGGAGCGAGGAGGTCCTCGCGGCCCTCGTCGCCCGCCTCGCCCGCCACGGCCCGGACGCCCTGGCGCGCATGAAGCAGCGGTACCGGGCGGCCGCACCGGCCGCGGACCCCGGGCTGCTCGCCGCCGAGCGCGCGGCGCTGCTCGAGCACCTGACGACGTCCCGCACCGTCACCGACGGGCTCGCCGCGTTCGCGCGCCGGACCCGGAACCCCCAGGAGGCCCCGTGACCCACGCTCCCCCGACGTCGGTCTCCGGCCGCTGGTTCGAGGACCTCGAGGTGGGCACCGTCGTGCACCACGCGGTCCGCCGGACCGTGACCGAGACCGACAACGTGCTGTTCACGACCATGACGATGAACCCGGCGCCGCTGCACCTCGACCACGACTACGCCGCGCGCACCGAATTCGGGCGGCCCCTGGTCAACAGCATGTTCACCCTCGCGCTCGTCGTCGGGATCTCCGTGCCGGAGCTGACGCTGGGCACGATCGTCGCCCAGCTCGGCCTGGACGAGGCCGTCTTCCCGAAGCCGCTGTTCCCGGGCGACACGGTGCGGGTGGAGACCGAGGTCGTCGAGGCACGGGCGTCCGGCTCCCGCCCGGACGCGGGCATCGTCGTCTTCGCCCACCGCGCGCTCAACCAGCACGACGAGGTCGTCTGCCGCGTCCGCCGGACCGGCCTGATGCACCGGAGGCCCACGTCATGACCGACACCACGCAGGCGAGGACGACCTCCCCGGCGACGATGCGCCGGGTGGCGGCGTCGGTCCTGATCGGGACGACGATCGAGTGGTACGACTTCATCCTGTACGGCTCGGCGGCCGCGCTGGTGCTGGGGCCGCTGTTCTTCCCGGGCGGCGACCCGGTGGCCTCGACGCTGCTCGCGTTCTCGACCTTCGCGGTCGGCTTCGCGGCCCGCCCGCTGGGCGGCGTGGTCCTCGGCCACTTCGGCGACCGCGTCGGCCGCAAGAAGATGCTCGTGCTCAGCCTGTCGATGATGGGCGTCGCGACCGCGCTGATGGGGCTCCTGCCCACCTACGAGACGATCGGCGTGGCGGCGCCGGTCCTGCTGGTGCTCCTGCGCCTGGTCCAGGGCTTCGGCGTCGGCGGCGAGTGGGGCGGCGCGGTGCTCACGGCGGTGGAGTACGCGTCCCCGGCCCGGCGGGGCTTCTACGGCAGCCTCCCCCAGGTCGGCGTCCCGGCGGGACTCTTCCTCGCCAGCGGCGCCTTCTTCCTGGTGTCCCTCATGCCCGAGGAGAGCCTGCTGGCCTGGGGCTGGCGCATCCCCTTCGTCGTCAGCATCGTGCTCGTCGGCATCGGGCTGTTCATCCGCAGCCGCCTCGAGGACACGCCGGTGTTCGCGCGGCTGGGCGAGCAGGGCCGCGCGAAGGTCCCCGTCCTCGACGCGCTGCGCCGCTACCCGCGCCAGATCCTGCTGGCCACCGGCTCCATGATCAGCACCGGTGCGTACTTCTACATCGTCAACACCTACGCGCTCTCCTACGCCAAGAGCTCCGGGACGCAGACCAGCGGCGCGATGCTCGGTGCGGTCCTGCTGGCCGCCCTCGTGTCCGTGGCCACCCTGCCGTTTTTCGGCGGCCTCGCGCAGCGCCGCGGACGGCGGACGATGATCGTCGTCGGCCTCGCGGCGATGGCGGTCTGGATCTTCCCGACCTTCGCCGCCATCGACAGCGGGAGCGTGGTCCTGCTCTGCGCCGCCTACGTGGTCGGCGCGGTGCTCTTCGCCGTCTCCTACGGCCCGCAGGCCACGTTCATCACGGAGCTCTTCGACGCCTCCGTCCGCTTCAGCGCCTCGTCCACGTCGTTCCAGCTCGGGGTCCTGCTCGGTGGCGGGATCGCGCCGATCGTGGCGACGGCACTCGTCGCGGGGACGGGCACGTCGATGTCGGTGGCGGGGTACGTCGCCGCGCTGTCGCTGCTGTCCCTGGCGTGCGTGCTCCTGGTACGGCGCAGCGACCTCGAGCACGGCAGCCGGGACCTGGGCGGGGAGGCGGCGTGATCAGCACCTACCTCGAGGGCGTCCGGGTCGGCGACCGCCACGTCAGCCGGTCCCGCACGGTCACCGAGACCGACATCGTCTCGTTCGCGATGTTCTCCGGGGACTGGCACCCCATCCACGTCGACACCGAGTACGCGGCGGCGGACGAGCGTTTCGGCGGGCGGATCGCGCACGGCGCCCTCGTCCTGTCGGTGGCCCTCGGGCTCGTGGAGTTCTGGCCGCCCGCGATGAAGGCGTTCTACGGCATCGACCGGCTGCGGTTCGTCGCCCCGACGAGGATCGGGGACACGCTGCACGTCGACACCGAGGTGCTCGAGGTGACCCCGCACGGGGCCGACGCCGGGGTCGTCACCTCCGCCTTCGTCGTCCGCAACCAGCGCGGGGAGGATGTCCTCGTCGCGACGCTGAAGACCCTCGTCGCGCGGGAGGGTTCCTGATGGCCGTGCCGCGGTCCCTGCTCTTCGTCCCCGGCGGCCGCGCCGACATGATCGCCAAGGCGCCGCGGTCGGGCCCCGACGCGATCGCGGTCGACCTCGAGGACGCCGTCGCCCCCGGCGACAAGGAGTCCGCCCGGCGCACGGCGGTCGAGGGCCTTCCCGACGCCGGGGCGCTCGTCCTGGTGCGCGTCAACCCGCCCGCCACCCCGTGGCACGACGACGACGTCGAGGCCGTCGCCGCGACCGCGGCCGGGGTGGTCCTGCCCAAGTACGAGGACCCGGCCCAGCTCGCGGACCTGCGGGACCGCATCGGCGACCGGCCCGTCGTCGTCGGGATCGAGACCGCGCGCGGGGTGGCCCGGGCGCGGGACCTGCTCGACGGCGCCGGCGTGACCGCGGCCTACTTCGGCGCCGAGGACTACATCGCCTCGGTGGGCGGCCGGCGGACCCCGTCGAGCCACGAGGTGCTGTTCGCCCGCTCCGAGGTGCTGCTCGCGGCGCGGCTGGCGGGCGTCGGCGCGCTCGACCAGGCCGTGGTGACCGTCCGCGACACCGACTTCTTCCGCCGCGACGCCGCCGAGGGCCGCGACCTGGGCTACGACGGCAAGATCTGCATCCACCCGACGCAGGTGACGCTCGCCCACGAGGTGTTCACGCCCTCCGAGGAGGAGGTGGCGCACGCGCGGGACGTCGTCGAGGCCGGGCGGGCCGGCGTCGGCGTGGTGAACGGCGAGATGGTCGACGACGTGCACCTGCGGATGGCGGCGGCGGTGCTCGAGCGGGCGGGAGACGCAGCGGAGCGGAGCTCGACCCAGGCAGCGGAGAAGGCATGAAGCTCGGCCTGATGCTGGCGGGCGACGCCGACGACGTGCCCGAGGTGGCCCGCTGGGCGGAGGACGTCGGGTTCGACCTGGTGGCCGCCGGCGAGCACGTGCTGTTCGGCAGCCCGACGTCGAACGCGTTCGTCTCGCTCGCGGCCGCCGCGGCGGTGACGAGCCGGGTCCGGCTGCTCTCCGCGGTGACCCTGCTGCCGCTCTACCCGGCGGCGCTGGCGGCGAAGATGGCGGTCACGCTCGACCGGGTCTCGGGCGGGCGGTTCGAGCTCGGGGTCGGGGTCGGTGGCGAGAACCCGGCGGAGTTCGCGGCGGTCGGGGTGCCGGTGAGCGCCCGGGGCCGCCGGACCGACGAGGCGCTCCCGACGGTGCGGACCTACCTGCACGGCGGGTCGGTGGCGGGGCACGCGATGGACCCGCCGCCGGTGCGGCCGGTGCCGATCTGGATCGGCGGCCGCTCCGAGGCCGCGATGCGCCGGGCCGGGCGTGCGGGCGACGTGTGGATGCCGTACCTGTGCAGCCCGGACCGGGTCGCCCGGGGCCTGCGGTTGGTCGACGACGTGGCGGTCGAGCAGGGCCGCGGACCGGTCGGCGGCGGGCTGCTCGCCTGGTCGGCGGTGGCGGACTCGCGCGCGGAGGCGCGCCGCCTCGCCGTCGGGAAGCTCCAGGAGATCTACGGGCAGGACATGGACCGGATCGTCGACGCGTGCGTCCCGTACGGCACCCCCGACGACGTGGCCGCACGGTTGCGGGAGTACGCCGACGCCGGGGCGGAGCAGGTGCTCTACGCGCCGCTGAGCCCGGACCGGGAGCTGGGCGCGGCCCTGTGTGACCGGTTGCATCCGCGTACCAGATAGTAGGACTTCCGAGTAACCGAGGGGCCGGGTGACGGTGGAGGGGACGAATCCCCCGACCGTCTCGCGAGGCATCCTCTTGGGCTCGATCAGCACCGGCCACCACGCCGCTCTCGTCGGGCTGGGCGTCTACCGTCCGCGCCGGGTGGTCACCAACGAGGAGGTGTGCGAGCACCTCGAGGTGGACGCGGACTGGGTCACGGCCCGCTCCGGCATCACCTCGCGGCGTTTCGCGGGCGCGGACGAGACCATGGTGGCCATGGCGTCGGCCGCCGCGACCGAGGCGCTGGCCTCGGCGGGCCTGACGCCCGCCGAGGTCGGGGTGACGCTGGTGGCCACGATGTCCTCGGACACCGCGGCCCCGCAGGTCGCGACGCGGGTCGCCGACGCCGTGGGGGCCGCCGGAGCCGCGATGGACCTCGGCGCCGCGTGCGCCGGGTTCTGCTACGCCCTGGAGGTGGCCGCGGCGCTCGTCGACGCGGGCCACGGCGCGGTGCTGGTGGTGGGCGTCGAGCGGATGAGCGACATCGTCGACCCGGGCGACCGGTCCACGGCGTTCCTGTTCGGCGACGGCGCCGGGGCGGCCGTGGTGGGCCCGTCGGAGGAGATCGGGATCGGCCCCGTCGCCTGGGGCGCGGACGGCTCGCAGGCCGACCTCATCGTCCAGTCCCCGACGTGGGTCGAGGCCCGCACCGCGACCGAGCGCCCGGCGCTGCGGATGCAGGGCCCGGCCGTGTTCCGCTGGGCGACGTCGCGGATGGTCCCGCTCGCGAGGGAGGCGCTGGAGAAGGCCGGCTGCAAGACCGAGCAGCTGGCGGCCTTCGTCCCGCACCAGGCGAACGCACGGATCACCGACGGCCTGGTCAAGGCCCTGCAGCTCCCGGAGCACGTCGCCGTGGCCCGGGACGTGGTGACCACCGGCAACACCTCGGCCGCCTCGGTCCCGCTGGCGATCGACGCGCTGCTGGCCGCGGGAGAGGTGCGTCCCGGCGACCTCGCCCTGCTGGTCGGGTTCGGCGCCGGCCTGACCTTCGCCGGTCAGGTGCTACGCCTGTGAGGTCCGACCCAGCAACAGGTCGAGCACCTGCTCGCGGAGGTCGTCGTCGAGCACGCCGTCCCGGGGCAGGATGCCGTACATCCCGTGGCTCACGCGGTCCACGGCGTCGTGGACGAGACCTGACACCGCCGTGAGGACGACCCCACGGACGAGCTCGTACGGGGCGTCCTCCAGGTCGAACCGCCAGAGCAGGCCCGCGAGGGTCCGGGGCCGGTCCGTGGCGTCACCCATGGCGAGGAGCTGCTCGGCGCTGGGTTCGTCGCCGGTGTCGGGCCGCACCGGCGGTCCCCACGCCGTCTCCTGGATCGTGCCGTACCGCCACCTCGACGCCGGAGAGGTCACCGGCGGGAGGATGTCCCGCACCGGTTGATGGCCCAGCCGGGCCGCCGCGAGGATCTGCAGCCGGAGTCCCTCGATCTCGCGCGGGTCCATGCCGGTGTGATCGACCAGGACCCGGACGGTGTGGACGACGGAGTCCTCGGACCAGGCCTGGAGGAGGGTCCTCCGTCCCTCGTCGCGGTGCACGTGCCGCCAGCCCGACTCGCCCTCGAATCCCGACTCGGGTCGGAGTCCCAGGGCGGTCGAGATCGTGCTGAGGCGGGAGGACGGGAAGGGCATCTCGAGGCCGTCGCCGCGGAACAGCCGGACGGTGAGCACCGGCCGCTCCGGCAACATCGCGGCGGCCGACGGCGCCGGGTCGTCGGGGCCGGAGCCGACGCGGGTCAGTCCCACCGCCCGGGCCGCCGCCTCCGCCTCGCGGCGGACACGGTCGACGACCTCCGCCGGCAGGCTCCCGGAGCCGCCGTCCACCACGATCCGCCAGTGCTCGCGGGTCTCGTCGCCATACAGGACGACCGACGGCAGGCCCGCGCGGCGGGGACGCAGGCCCCCGCCGTCGTGGAGCCGTCGATGGCCGAACTCGTGGTCCATCGCGTCGTCGAGCCGGGCGTACGACTCGAGGTCCAGCAGTTTCTGGAGGTGCGCGAGACGGTGGACGTCGAGGGCACCCTCGAACTCCAGCTCCATCACCGGCCGACCCATCAGCGGTGTCCGGCGATCCCGCGCGGCTCGTAGGTCTCCGACAGCTCGGTGAGCTCGTGGTCGTCGAGCTGCAGGTCGATCGCCGCGACGGCCTCCTCGAGGTGCTTCAGCTTCGTCGCCCCGATGATCGGCGAGTCGACGACCGGCTGCGCAAGCAACCACGCCAGCGCCACCTGGGCCCGGCTGACCCCGCGCTTGTCGGCGATCTCGGCGACCTTCTCGACGATGTGCCGGTCGGAGTCGCGGTAGAGCGTCTTGCCGAACTCGTCGGTCTCGCCGCGGTTCGTCGTCTCGTCCCAGTCGCGGGTCAGCTTGCCGCGCGCGAGCGGGCTCCACGGGATCGAGCCGACGCCCTCGTCGAGGCAGAGCGGATTCATCTCCCGCTCCTCCTCGCGGTAGAGCAGGTTGTAGTGGTTCTGCATCGTCACGAACCGGGCCCAGCCGTTCGCATCCTGCAGGTGCAGCGCCTTCGCGAACTGCCAGGCGAACATCGAAGACGCGCCGATGTAGCGCGCCTTACCGGACTTCACGACGTCGTGGAGCGCCTCGAGGGTCTCCTCCAGCGGCGTCTCGGGGTCGAACCGGTGGATCTGGTAGAGGTCCACGTAGTCCATGCCGAGCCGGCGCAGCGAGGCGTCGATCCCGGTGAGGATCGCCTTGCGCGAGAGCCCGGCGCCGTTGGGCCCGGGGCGCATCCGGTTGAAGACCTTCGTCGCGACGACGATCGCGTCGCGGTCGGCCATCTCGTTCAGCCAGCGGCCGGTGATCTCCTCCGACGTCCCCTGCGAGTAGACGTCGGCGGTGTCGAAGAAGTTGACGCCGGCCTCGAGCGCGGCGGAGAAGAACGGCTTCGCCTCGTCCTGCGGCAGCGCCCAGGGCCACCGGTCGTTCGGCACGCCGTAGCTCATGGTGCCGAGGCAGATGCGCGAGACGTCCAGGCCGGTCGAGCCGAGCTTCGTGTACTCCATGCTGCCGGTCTACCCGCGCCCACGAGCCGACGCACCCGCCGTCGGGAAGGCTCCCGGAAACGCACGAACGGGCCGTTCATCACGGTCTTCGGTGATGAACGACCCGCTCGTCCGGATCGGGCTACTCCGCGTGGTGCGACTCCGCCAGCTTGTAGACGGGCGTGTCGATGCCCTCCTGGCGGGCCTTGAGCTGCAGCGACAGGTAGAGCGAGTAGTGCCGCGACTGGTGCAGGTTGCCGCCGTGGAACCACAGGTTCTGCTGCTGGGTGGGCTTCCACATGTTGCGCTGCTCGCCCTCCCACGGGCCCGGGTCCTTCGTGGTGTCGGAGCCCAGGCCCCACACCTTCCCGACCCGCGAAGCCATGTCCTCGCCGATGATGTCCGCCACCGAGGTGATCATCGAGCGGTAGCCGGTGGCCAGCACGACGAGGTCCGCCTCGAGCTCGGTGCCGTCGGTGAGCTTCACGCCGGTCTCGGTGAACTCCTGCACCTGCCCGTTCACCAGCTTCACCTTGCCGTCGGCCACGAGCTGCGCGGCACCCACGTCGATGTAGTAGCCCGAGCCGCGGCGCAGGTACTTCATGAACAGGCCCGACTCGTCGTCGCCGAAGTCGAGGTCGAAGCCGGCCGCACGGAGCTGGTCGTAGAACTCCTTGTCGCGGACCTTCGCCTCGTCGTAGGCGGGCCGCTGGAAGTCGGCCATGATCCGGTACGGCAGCGAGGCGAACGTCAGGTCGGCGGTCCGGGTGGTGACCCCGTTGCGCACGGCCTCCTCGGAGTACAGCCCGCCGAGCGCGAGCTCCATGAGGGTGTCCGACTTGATGATGTGGGTCGACGACCGCTGCACCATCGTGATGTCGGAGCCCGCCTCCCAGGCGGCCCCGCAGATGTCGAACGCCGAGTTGTTCGACCCGATGACGACGATCTTCTTGTCCTCGTAGCCCGCCGGCCCGGGGTGCTCGGACGAGTGCTGGATGACGCCCCGGAAGCGCTCCATGCCCGGGAACTCGGGCTTGTTCGGCTTGCCGGAGACGCCCATCGCGAACACCAGCTGCCGCGGGCGCAGGACGACCTCCTCGGGCCCGTCGCCGCGGTCGCGCGTGACCTTCACCGTCCAGCGGCCCTCGGCCTCGTCGAACTCGGCCGACTCCGCGAAGGTGGAGCCCCAGTAGTTGATCTCCATGACCCGCGTGTACATCTCGAGCCAGTCGCCGAGCTTGTCCTTGGGCGCGAAGACCGGCCAGTTGTCCGGGAACGGGATGTAGGGCAGGTGGTCGTACCAGACCGGGTCGTGCAGGGCGAGGCTCTTGTACCGCTTGCGCCAGGAGTCGCCGGGCCGCTCGTTGCGCTCCACGATGATCGCCGGGACGCCGAGCTGGCGCAGCCGGGCCGCGAGCGCGATGCCGCCCTGGCCGCCGCCGATGATGACGACCTCGGGCTGGCGCGAGTAGCCGAGCTCCTCCGCCTCCGCCTCGCGCGACTCCTTCCACGTGACGCGGTCGGGGTTCGCACCGTGCTCGGTGCCGAACGGACGCCGTTCGCGCTGGTTCTCCTCGTGGCCCTTGAGCTCGTCGAGGGTGGTCAGGAGGGTCCAGGCCTTGCCGTCCTTGAGGCGCACGTGCCCGGTGCCCCGGCCGACCGCGGTATCGAAGGTCAGCCACGCCTCGTCGACGCCGTCGGCCGACGTCGGCTCGCCGTCGACGGCGAACCCCGTGGGGTCGATCCGGTCGAGCACCGTCGTCAGCAGGTCGGCGACCTCGTCGGTCCCCTCGACGGTGGCGATGTTCCAGGTGAACGACACCAGGTCGCGCCAGTAGCACTCGTCGGCGAACAGCGACACGGCCGCGCTGACATCGCGTGCGGACAGGGCGTCCTGGAACGCCGACACCCAGGATTCGACGCGGTCGGTCACCTCGCTCGTGGAGCGATCCAGGGTCTGCGTCACGCGGCACCTCTTCTCTCGGAGTCCAGTGGTGAGGTGACCACGGTCACCCGCGGACCCCGGTACCGGCAAGGGTTGCAACGTTGTTGCGCGCTGCGTGCCGGACGCCACACGACCCGCCGTCGGGAAGAGCCTGGACCTGGACCGCGGTTCAGGTCCTAGCGTCGACGGCATGACCGTCGCCCCGACCCGCCGCTGGTGGATCCTCGCCGTCATCGGCGTGGCCCAGCTGATGGTCATCCTCGACAACTCGATCGTGAACATCGCGCTGCCCTCGGCGCAGGCCGACCTCGGGTTCTCGGACGCCCAGCGCCAGTGGGTGGTGACGGCGTACGCGCTCGCCTTCGGCAGCCTGCTGCTGCTCGGCGGCCGCCTCTCCGACCTGTTCGGTCGCAAGGCCGCGTTCGTCGTCGGGCTGGTCGGGTTCGCCGTGGCGTCCGTGCTGGGCGGCCTCGCGCCCGGCTTCGAGCTGCTCGTCGCGGCCCGCGCGCTGCAGGGCGTCTTCGGGGCGCTGCTGGCGCCGGCCGCGCTGTCGCTGCTGACGACGACCTTCCCCGCCGGCCGCGATCGTGCCCGCGCCTTCGGCGTGTTCTCCGCCCTCGCCGGCTCGGGTGCGGCGATCGGCCTGCTGCTCGGCGGGACGCTGACCGAGTACGCCGACTGGCGCTGGTGCATGTACGTCAACGTGGTGTTCGCGGTGGTCGCACTCGTGGGCGCCCTCGTCCTCATGCCGTCCCACCCGACCGGCGACCGGCCGAAGCTGGACCTCGTCGGCACCGTCACCGCGTCGGCCGGCCTCTTCGGCGTCGTCTTCGGCTTCGCGACCGCCGAGACCGACGGCTGGGGCTCCTGGGTCGTCTACGCGTTCCTGACGGCGGGAGTGGTGCTGCTGGGCGTGTTCGTCGCGGTCCAGCGGGTGCGGGCCGCCCCGCTGCTGCCGCTGCGCGTGCTGCTCGACCGGTTCCGCGGCGGCTCGTACCTGACGGTCCTGGTCCTGACGACGGGGATGTTCGGCCTGTCGCTCTTCCTGGCCTACGTCCTGCAGGCGCAGCTGGGCCTCTCCCCGGTGCTGACCGGCGTCGCGTTCCTCCCGATGGTCGCCTCGATCATGACGGCGTCGACCACCGTCCCGGCGATCGTGCTGCCGCGTCTCGGGCCGAAGCCGCTGATCTTCGCCGGGCTCCTGCTCGCGTCCGGGGCGCTGTTCTGGTTCTCCCACCTGTCGCCGGAGTCGACCTACGTCGGCAGCGTGCTCGGGCCGCTGATCCTCATGGGCCTGGGCATGGGCACCGCGATGTCGACGTCGATCAACACCGCCACCCTGGGCGTGGAGCGGCAGGACGCGGGCGTGGCGTCGGCGACGGTCAACACGATGCAGCAGGTCGGCGGGTCGGTGGGGACGGCGTTGCTGTCCTCGATCGCGGGCACGGCGACCGCCTCGGCGCTGGGGCTCGGGCTCTCGCCGCAGGCCGCGGCCCTAGCCGGGTACGACCGCGCGTTCCTGGTGGCCGCCGGCATCTTCGTCGTGGCGGCCGTGGTGTGCGCGGCGATCGTGCCGGTGGGGCGTCCGCACGCGACGGTGGCCTCGGAGGGCACCGAGAGCACGGGGCCCGCGGAGGTCGCGACGCCGGGCCTCTCCGGTCGGGTGCTCGACGGCGAGGTGCCGATCGACGGCACCGTGACGTTGATCGACGCGCTCACCGGGGCGCAGGTGGGGCACCTCCCGGACCGAGGACGGGCGCTACGGGTTGGAGGTCCCGCAGGCCGGCGACTATCTGCTCATCGTCTCCGCGCCGGGGCGCCGTCCGATGGCGGAACGGGTCCGCGTGGCGGCGCCGCAGCTCGCGGTGGCTCGCGACCTGCGGCCCTGACGACGGACGCGTACCACCCACCTTTGTGACGTTGAGCGTCAGCATGGCCGCAGTGCTGACGCCCCGGGAAGGCCCCTACTCCGGGTCGTTCGGCGTGTCCGGGCCGGCCCGGTAGGGCGTGGTGACGCCGTCGTACATGAGGTGGGCGACCAGGCCCTGCTTCGGGTGGGTCAGGTTGTGACAGTGGTCCATCCAGACGCCCGGGTTGTCGGCGACGAACGCGACGTCGTAGGTGGCGCCGTCGGGCACGTCCAGCGAGTCGATCCACCACGGGCTGCCCGTGGCGGGCACGCCGTCCCGGGCCAGGACCACCGCGTGGTGGCCGTGCAGGTGCATCGGGTGCACCTCGCCCGAGGAGTTGCTCAGGCGCATCCGCACCACGTCGCCCTCGGCGACCGTGAACATCGGGATGTCGGGATACATCCGGCCGTTGATCGTCCAGTACAACCCCGGCACCCCGCCGATGAAGCCCGGACGGCGACCGATGGCGTAGTCGAAGATCCGGGTCGGCGCGCCGGGGTCGAAGCCGAGCGGGGCCGGTGACCCGTAGCGCAGCAGGTCGACCGTGCCCGACGGGACCGGGGCCGGCGGGCCACCTCCCCCGACGACGACCGCTGCTCCCCCGAGCTCGACCCGCGCCGGCGCGGTCACCTCCAGGTCGGCGCGCCCGCCCGCGGTGACGAGCACGGCGGCGCCGCTCACCGGGGTCGGGTCGTGCACGTCCGTGCCGTCGACCGCGAGGACCCGGTACGGCGAGCCCGACCAGGCCCGCATCGGGCCGTCGTCGGTGTTGGTGACCCGCACCCGCATGGTCTGCCCCGCCGCCGCGGGCACGGCCACGTCCCCGGGCACGCCGTTCACGGTGCGCCGGCCCCCGAAGAGGTGCACCAGCGCGGTCGCCTCGGCGCCCACTCCCCCGGGCGGCACCACCACGAGCGACCCGAACAGCCCGCCGCGCACCTGCTCGTCGGCGACCTGGTGGGAGTGGTACCAGTACGACCCGACCTGGTCCGCCCGGAACCGGTAGACGAACTCCCCGCCCGGCAGGACGGCGTCCTGGGTCACCCCGGCCACCCCGTCGTCGCCGTTCGGCACGTCCATCCCGTGCCAGTGCAGCGTGATGCCGCGCGCGACGTCGGCGTTCACCAGACGCACCGCCACGACCTGGCCCGCGACGGCCCGGATCTCCGGCCCGGGCCGTTGCCCGTTGAGGGTGTAGCCGGACCCGTCCGCGCGGGCGACCAGGGTGACCTGGACGTCGACGGGCACGTCGGCCGGCAGGCGCAGCGTGTCCACCGACCGGCCCGGCATCGCCATGTCGTGGGCGGCGTGACCGACCGGACCACCCCCGCCGTCGGGAACGCCCATCTCGGCCACCGACCAGCTGCCGGCCGGGAGGCTGGCGGCCCAGAACCAGGCGACCGGCGCGAGGACGGCGAGCGTGGCCAGCAGGGCGACGACGGTGCGACGACGCCGCCGCCGGTCGCGGGTGACGACCGGCGCGGCGGGCCGGGTCCCGGTGAGCACCGCCTCTACACGAGGGGCGCGGCGTGGGCGCCCGTCGAGGCCGACTCGGTGGCCGGCGCGGCGGGCGCGGCGGACTTGCGGGCCGCGACCAGCGCCACGACGAGCAGTCCGAGCGCGACGGCGCCGTGCAGCATCCCCAGCGCGGGCACGGTGTGCGCGAAGATGCCGAGGGCGACCTGCACGACGACCAGGGCGAACGCGGCCCCGGCCCAGGCGATCGCCCCGGCGAACCGGGCGAAGAACGAGGAGATCAGGAACAGCAGGCCGAGCGCCGGGACGATCAGGGTGCCGTTCAGGCCGTGCACCATGAAGCCGGTGACGCCGTCGAAGACGACGGACTCGCTCTCGATGCCGGCCTTGTCGAGGACGCCCCCGTTCTCGATCCAGGTCGTGAGGCCGAACAGGGCCCACGCGATGGCGGCCGCCTGGACGACGACCTCGAGGGCGAGCAGGTAGGCCAGGACACGGTAGACGGCGCGCATCACGTTCCCCCGGGGATCACTGGTGGTGGTTCTCGCGTCCGCATCCGTGGATCTCGACGGGGACTCACGGCGGCGGTTCGCGAGTGCCGTCACTCTAAGCTAAATCTGTGACCGGTGTCCTACTCTTTCCGAGTGAATAGACGCTGGACGACCGACGCGCGCTCGGGGCGCCCCTGCGGACCCGGCCGGTGTCCGATCGGTACCGTGGGGGCATGGCCGACAGCCTCACCGACACGACCACGGTCCCCGAGCTCGTCGGGCTCGCCGCGGCCGACGCCCACGACACGGCGCTCGATGCTCGCCTGCTGGCCGTCCCGCAGAACGCCCGGCACACCGGCGCGGGCCGCAGCATCATCACCAACCAGCGCCCGAAGGCGGGCGCGGCGGCGACCCCCGGCGACACCATCATGATCTGGGTCGACGACCCGGCCGCCGGGCCCACCGGCGAGGAGGGTCCCGACGACGACGGGTCCGGCGGGGGCGGCGGCTCGCGCCTGCCCGACGGCCCGAAGACCACCCCGACCGCAGGCGCCAAGTAGCGCCCACCCACCCGGCCCGGCCCACGACCCCGTCGTGCGCCGGGCCTTCGCGTCTCCGGCTCAGTGGTCGAACTGCACCGCGGAGCGCGCGGCGATCAGCGGGGCGATCCGCTCGGCGATGATCTGCTTGTGCTCCGGGTGGTCGCGGTAGCGCAGGTAGGCGTCGCGGTCGGCGAACGTGGCCGCGACCGCGAACGCGGCGTTGCCCTCGTTCACCCCGATGTCGCTCCCGGCCTGCCAGGACTCCAGCCCCTCGAGTCCCTCCCCGCGGTCGATCCACTCCTGCAGCGCGGCGAGGATCCCCGCGACCGTGTCCGTCGAGGTGCCCTCGACCCAGGTGAACGTGACGACGTGCGTGACGGCCATGGTCGTCAGCCTGCCATCCCGTTCCCGACGGCGGGTCGACTCAGCCCCGGGACCGCGCGGCGAGCGGGACGACGCGCGTCGGGGCGGCGGCCTCGTCGTCGGGCTCGTCGGGCTCGTCGGGCTCGCCGTCGTGCGTGAGTGGCGCCTCTCGCACGTCTGACGTCAGCGATGGACCATCGCTGACATCCGGGTCGGGAGCGGCCGACTCCGGGGTTGCGGCTCCTGTGTCACTGGACGACAGCATGGCCGCACCGCTGACACGGGAGGGCAACGCCGACAGCCCCGTCCGCGCCCGGGCCACGACGGCCGGGTCGGTCGCGGCGAGCGCCTCGGTGAACGCGGTCCGGGCGGCCTCGTGGTGGCCGCTCGACGACTCCAGCGTCCCGAGCTGGCACGCCGCCTCCACCGCCAGCGCCGGGTCCCGGGAGCGGCGCAGCAGCGTCAGCAGATCCCGGGCGTCGGAGACCCGGCCCTGCCGCAGCGCGATGTCGGCGAGGACGACCTGCACGCCGAGCTGGTCGGCGGCCTGGTCGAGGTGGCGCCGGGCACGGTCGAGGCGGTCGTAGCGGTAGAACACCAGGCCGAGTCCGCGGTGTGCGGCGCGGACCTGGTCCTCGTCGCCGACCGCGATGACGAACGCGAACCACTGCGCCGCCTCGCGGTCGCGCTCGAGCCCGGCGAAGCCGCGGGCGATGCGCAGGGCCGGCACGGGTCCGAGCGGGTCGGGCTCGAGGTCGGCGACCATCACCGCCGCGAGGCTGTCCAGGCCCGAGGCCAGCATGGTGCGCGCGGCGACGTAGCGGGCGTGGTGGTCGAGGTGCCCGGCGATGCAGCGCACGAGCTCGTCGGAGGGCAGCCGGGCCAGGTCGACCAGCACGCGGGCCGGCGCGAGGTGCCGGGAGCCGCCGCGCACGGTGCGCCGCACCCATCCCTCCTCGACGAGCCCGTCGACGATCGCGGTGAGGTCGCCGGTCGCGTCGTCGGGTCGCAGCGCCGCGAGGACCTCCTGGTCCAGCGCGGTGGGGACACCGAGCCGGTGCCAGACCGCGACCAGCCGCACGACGTCGCCCGCCGCGCCCGCGAACGCCTCGCGCGCGGCCGCGACCGGTGCCACCAGGTCCCCGAGCCGCCGCCCCACCATCGCCGAGGCACCGAGGGCCGCGACCGTCTCGTGCGACTCCCGGCCGACGACCTCCGCCGGCGTCACCGGCGCCACCACCACGGGCGCGAAGCGGGTGGCGGCCAGCTCGCCGCGCGAGAGCGCGGGCAGGCCCCACCGCACCGTCAGCACGAGCCGCACCACGGTCACGCGGCCCCGGCCGTCTCCCCCGGGCTGCGAGCACGCGGCGAGGACGTCGCCGCGGACCTGGTCGAGCAGGGTGAGCGGGGCGTCGTCGCACCAGATCAACACCGCTCGCGACGGCGAGGCCCGGCGCCGGGCCCGCTCGACGACCTCCTCGAGGTTGGCCTGGTACGGGTCGTCCAGCTCGACGAACAGGTCGCCGGGCCGCTCGGTGCGCACCGCGTGCGCGGCGGTGCGGGTGACCCCCGCCGAGGGCGGACCGGTCACGACGACGACGGGGTGCACCTCCGAGGCGAGCAGCTGGGCCAGTCGGTCGTCCGCGGCCCGGGGCAGGTAGTCCGCGTCCAGCTCACCGTGCCCGGAGTCGGGCAGCCCGCCGGCCGCGGCGACGCGGACGCCGACGAGGGCGCGCGCCGCACGGCCGAGGGCCGCGGGCGAGAGCCAGGTGCCCTCGCGGGGTCGTCGGTCGGTCATCGGGAGCGCTCCCACGTACGCAGTGTGACGTATCGGTCCCTTTCCGATCACGTTTCGTCACGCTTCGAGGCACGAACGAGCACGGCGACCTCGTGTGGTGCAGGCGCAGGTCGACGGGGGGTGGAGACTGTCGTCGGACGTGGGTGACGCGGGCAGGACCTTCGGGACCCTCTGCTCACGCTCCGTGCACGACGCCGGCGAGGGTCCGCATCAGCGAGGCTCGCGAGAAGTGCCGGTCCGTCACGGCCGGCCCCGCCCGGCGGGCGGGGCGAGGCGGACGAACGGGTGCGGACGCGACCGGCGGGCGAGGAACGCCGAGAGGACCTCCGCGGCGGTGCGCCGCCGACGGGTGCGCAGGGTGCGGTGGGCCTCGTCCTCGTCGGCGGCCGCCGACCACTCCGTGGACCGGGACATCACGTCAGCCCGCGATCGGGTGGCCCGGGTGGCCGGCCGGCGGGGTCGGGAACGGGGACACGTCGGCGGTCCGACCCTGCAGGAGCGACAGCTCGGCGTCGACCATGATCCGGGCCAGCTCCGGCGCGAACGTCCGCGGACGCCAGCCGAGCTCGTGGGCGGCCTTGGACGGGTCGCCGACGAGCGCGTCGACCTCGGTGGGCCGCAGGTAGCGCTCGTCGAAGCGGACGTGCCGGGTCCAGTCCAGCCCGACGTGGCCGAAGCACAGGCGGGCGAAGTCCTCGACGGAGTGGGCGGTGCCGGTCGCGAGGACGTAGTCGCCGGGCTCGTCGGCCTGCAGCATCGCCCACATGCCCTCGACGTACTCCGGCGCGAAGCCCCAGTCGCGGACCGCGTCCAGGTTGCCGAGGTAGACGTGCCGCTCGTGCCCGAGCGCGATGCGGGCGGCGGCGCGGGCGAGCTTGCGGGTCACGAACGCCTCGTCGCGACGCGGGGACTCGTGATTGAAGAGGATCCCATTGACCGTGTGCATCCCGTACGCCTCACGGAAGGTCCGCGCGGTCCAGTACCCGAACATCTTGGAGACGCCGAAGGGCGACACGGGTCGGAGCGGGCTGTCCTCGTGATGCGGGGGTGGCGTCGACCCGAACATCTCCGCGCTCGACGCCTGGTAGAACCGGACGTCCAACCCGATCATGCGGATCGCCTCGAGGAGCCGGACGGTACTCACCCCGGTGACGTTCGCGGTCGATTCCGGCTCGTCGAAACTGACGGGCACGTGCGACTGAGCGGCCAGGTGGTAGACCTCGTCGGGCACGATGTCGGAGAGCAACGAGACCAGGCGAGACGTGTCGACCAGCTCGCCGTGGTGCAGCTGCAACCGCGACTCGGGATCGTGCCGATCACTGCGGAGGTGGTCGATTCGGTGCGTGGCGGCCGTCGATCCTCGTCGAACCAGGCCGTGCACCTCGTACCCCTTCGAGAGCAGCAGTTCCGCCAGGTACGAGCCGTCCTGGCCGGTGATCCCGGTGATGAATGCTGACCTGGGGTGTTGGGCGGACGTCATCCGGTGGTCCTCTCCGTCGGCCGATACTCACACCACGCGCTCCGCGTGTCGCCCCGACGTGGACTGCGACGGCGACCGGCGGTCGTGATGTCGCCGTTCGTGCTCGCGAGACCCGAACGAGTGACGGGACGGCTCGCTCGCCGCGACCGAGGCCATGAGCTCGCGCCCGGCCACGAGGATCCTCGTCCGTCCGGCATCCCCGGGCCCGCCCCACCGCCCCGACAACGATCTCGAGCAGATTGCGGCTGAGCGACGGACATCGTCGCCAAACGTGACTTTTCGACCGTCCAACGCTTCAATACGACCACTCACCGCGGAGTTGCTGGGCTGAATGGAGTAGTCGCGGCGAGATTCGCACGCTTCGGAGTGTGCTCACATCGTCACGCCCCGCCACTGTCCCCCGCTCCCACCGTCTGCGATCCGTGTTGGTCGCCGGGCTCGCCGTCGCCGCACTCGGCGTCGCGGCCCCCGTCACGGCCCATGTCCTGCTCCCCGCGTCGACCTCGACCGTGCTCGACCAGGACCTCGTGAGCCCGACCGGCTCGCTCGGGAACGCCGTGAACGATCCCTCCCGCCGCGCCGCCGTCGTCGACGAGGTCAGCGACGCCATCAGCGAGACCGCGTCCGACCAGGGCGGACCCGGCGCGTGGGCGCTCTCGGCGATCGAGCGCAGCAGCCCCGGAGCAGTGCACACGCTGGTGGACCGTCAGCTGATCGGTTACGCCAACGCCCTGCAGCCCTCGTGGGACGCCTACAAGTCCTCCGGTGCCGCGGGTGGCTTCGGCGACTACCTGTCGAGCCGGAGCTCCGAGGTGAGCGACACCCTGCTCGGCGTCAGCGACCGCTACGCCGAGGCAGCCCGGACCACGGGGGCCCGCGTCGCCTACCAGGTGGGACGGTCCAGCGCTGCGGAGGACATCCCCGCCGCCCTGCCGGAGATCGGATCGATCCTGGAGAAGGCCGCGGGCTGACCCCGCGTCCGTCCGGCGCTCCCGGTGCCCGCCGCCCACGACGTCGTCGACGTGGGCGGCGACCTCCGGTCCCGGCCCGGACCGCCGGCCCGCCGGGGGGGGCGGGCCGGACCGTGCCACACCGACGTCAGCGAGGTCCGGCGACCATCCCGGCGTAGACCTCCGACCTGGACCGTGCGACCGTCCCCAGGTCGAAGCGCCGCATCGCGACCTCGCGCGCGGCGCGGCCGATCTCCCGGCGCAGGACCCGGTCGTCAACTGCGGTCGTCAGGCCGGCGACGAGCTCGTCGGTGCTGTTGGCCGGGATGATCCAGCCCGAGACGCCGTCAGACAGGATCTCCGGGATGATCCCGGATCGGGTCGCGACGACGGGCAGGCCGACGCTCATGGCCTGCAGCATCGCGTGCGCGTCGTGCTCCTGGTGGTCCTCGAGGATCCGGGCCGGGAGCGCGTACACGTCGAGCTGCCCCAGGAAGTCCGCGACCTCGTCGACGGGCACGGCGTCGAGCACTCGCAGCCACGGCCGGGACGCCGCCAGCTCCTGCAGGGTCTGCGACAGCGGGCCGGCACCGAGGAGGTGCAGCTCGACCTCGCGTCCCGTGGCGGCGACCCGGTCGACCGCGTCGACCAGGTCGAGCACGCCCTTGTGCTCGGAGAGTCGCCCGCAGTACCCGATCACCACCGCCCGGTTCGCCCTTTCGACGGGGCGGAACACGCTGCTGTCGACACCCACGTGGGTCGTCACCGCAATCCGCGCCGGATCGACCGCGAACGTCTCGCACACCATCGAGCGGGCCATCTCGCTGGCCGCCACGATGAAGTCGCAGGCCCGGAAACCGAGCCGGGCCACCTGGTACTTCAGGCGTCCACGCAGCCCGGGGTAGCGGCGGAAGGTGTTCTTCTTGGTGGTCACCGCCAGGGTGCACCGCGGCGCGAGCAGCCACGTCAGGACGCGTGCCTGCCAGAAGATCGCCGACCACGGGTCGTAGTCCACGTGCACGATGTCGGGCTTCCAGCTGCGGATGTCCAGGGTCGCGCTCCGGAGCACGTACTGCGCCCCGAACAGCCCGACGCGCTCGAACGTGCACGTCACACCGTCCGCGTCACCGACGACCTCGAAGTCGTCGAAGACGAGGGCGCGCCACCGCCTCGGCGCCACGAGCCGGACGGGCAGGTGCTCGTTCAGCCGCAGTATCTGCTCGCGCAGCATCGGTTCCGAGTACGCGTGGGAGATGATGAGGACCCGCGGTCGGCGAGCGCTCATCGGTCACCGGGCGGCACGTCGGACGCCTTGCGGAGGAGGAAGCTGCGCTCGACCCCGACCGGGGTCGTGCACTTCGCGGAGTCGACGACCCGCAGCCCGACCGCCCCGCACAGGTCGCGGAACTGTTCCGGGAGGAGCGGATAGGACTCCGCGAGCCCGAGACGCTTCCAGACCTGGTAGTTCACCGGGTCGAAGACGCCGAAGGAACAGACCACCCACTCGCGCGAGACCCGCGCGAACTCGCCCATCACCGCGTACTGGATCGGGATCGGCAGGTGCTTGGTCAGCGCGTGCGAGAAGACCAGGTCGAACTCGTCGTCCGGGTACTCCAGGGACTCGGCGTTCCCCTCCCGCACCGCTACGTCCACGGGGACGCGGTCGACGCGCGTCCGGGCGGTCTGGAGCATCGCGGGCGAGACGTCGAGCGCCTCGATGCTCGCCGCCTTCGTCGCGAGCAGGGGCCACCAGCGACCGATCCCGCACGGTACGTCCAGGACCGACAGTCCGCCGGGCAGTCCCGCGAGCATGGCCGAGACCGCGTTCTGCTCACGACGCCACCGGTACCGGCCCAGCGCGCCGGAGAAGCGATGCTCCTCGTAGCTGTCCACCACACCCCGGTCGGCATAGGAGGTCCTGGCCGAGTAGGTCGAGTTCACGTCCGACATCCGTCTTCCTCTTTCCTGTCGTGGGAGGGCACCCGCATCGGGGACGACATTCCTCGGCACGCGATCACCGAGGTGACGAGGAACGCGAAGGCGCCCGCCGTCAGGCCCCACGCCGCCCCCTCGGCGCCGTGGGATCTCGCTCCGAGGGCGGTGGTGGCGATGGCGACGAGAGCGCAGGCGATCTGGCCGACGAACAACGGCTTCAACCGCCGCCGCCCCCTCGCGACGGCCTGGAGCGGGCTGCTGAGACAGACGCACGCCGCCTGCAGGCAGATGGGGATCAACAGGTCCGCCTGGTCCAGGTAGGCCGGGAACACGAGCCGCATCAGGTCCGTCCGCTCCCACGCGAGCATCGCCACCGCGACGGCGGCCACGCCCGCGACGATCTCGACGCGGACCAGCATCCTCGCCGTCTCGGGTCCGTCCCCGTCGGCGTGCAGCCGCGCCGTGAGCGGGATCAGGATCGTCACCACCGCGGCGGCGACGGTCGTGACCGGCTGGGCGACCAGCAGCTGCGCGATCCGGAGTCCTCCCGCCGCGGTCGGCGTGAGCAGAACCCCGACGAGGACGACGATCCCCTGCTGCTGGAACTGGCCGGCGATCGAGGTCGCGGTCCGCCACCCCGACACCGTCCTCGACAGCGACCACCAGGCGCCCAGCACCGGTCGGCGGCCCAGCTCGACCCCGAGACTCCGGAGCAGGACGAGCATCGCGACGGCGGCCCCCGCCGTCCAGGTCCCGGCCAGCGCGAGCGGTCCGTCGACGCCGGCGGTGACGAGCACGGCCATCGACCCGAACTGGACGAGGAACCAGACGCCGTCGGAGAGCAGGGCCGCGGACTGTCGGTGGATCGCGAGCGCTGCGTAGCGGCACGCGTCCTGCACCAGCAGGAACGGCAGGCAGATCGCGGTGTACCACAGCGCTGCGACCGAGTCGTGCGTGATGACGGAGACCAGCGAGATCACGCCCAGCGCGGCGACCCCGGCCAGGAACGCCAGGACGACGGCCGCGTGGATCATGTCGTTGCGGTGCGCCGTGTCACGGATCGTCGAGACCAGGGACAGGAGGGGCTCGCCGATGAACGCCCTCTGCACCCCCGCGACGAACAGGGTCAGCGACATCCCGATGACGAAGACCCCGAACTCGTGCTCGTCGAGGGTCCGCGCGACGACGAACACGAACACGAAGTTCGTGCCGCTGCTCAGGAGCTGATCGGCGAGCCCGATCATCGACCCGGTCCTGGTGGGACCGCCGGGTCGCGGTGTGTCGGACACGGTGTGCCTCGGGCTCACCTAGCGCGGAGTCGGGCTCGGCCGGCTGCTGCCGGACCCGAAGGCCACCATGTCGCTGTCCGCCTCCGGGGCGGACGCCGGCCCGCCGGTCGACCGGCCGTGCCGGGTGGGCACGTGCTCCTCGGACCGCTCGCTCCCGTAGTAGCCGGAGCTGTAGTAGGGCATGTCGACCTTGCGCACCATGGTCAGCACCCCGCCGACGACCGAGGAGTTCACGTTCGCCAACGAGTCCCGGCTGGACGTGATCTTCGCACGACCGGTCGAGTCGGCGCGGCAGACCAGCAGCACCCCGTCACAGTGCACCGACAGCCCCAGCGCGTCCGGTGCGGCCAGCAGCGGAGCGGTGTCGATCAGGACGCGGTCGAACCTCGCGGACAGGGCCTCCAGGAGGGCGGAGGCCTTCTGCGACTCCAGCAGCTCGCCGGGGTTCGGGGGCAGGGGCCCGCTGGCCATGACCCAGAAGTTCTCCCGGTGCGTCCGTTGGAGCACCTCGTCCGCGGACACGAGCCCGGTCAGCACCTGCGTCAGCCCCACCCCGGTCTCCAGACCGAGCCTCTTCGCGAGCGCAGGCTTACGCAGGTCCGCGTCCACCACGACCACCCGCAGACCGGCCCGTGCCATGGACTCGGCCAGGTTCGTGACCGTGGTGGTCTTCCCCTCACCCGGTACGGAGCTGGTGACCAGCAGGACCCGCGGGGGGTGGTCCGGCCTCATGAACTGCAGGTTCGTCCGGGCCTCCTGGAAGCTGTCGAGCCAGCGCGGGCGCACGGGGCTCGTCTCGAAGGCGCTGGTCCCGATCTCCGGGGTGAACGGGATGGAGCCGATCGTCGGGAGGTCCAGCAGCTCGGAGAGCTCCTGGCTCGAGCGCACCGAGGTGTCGGTGTGCTGCCGGAACAGGACACCGCCGATCCCCACCAGGAGTCCGATCCCGGCTCCGAAGATCAGATTCAGCACCCAGTCCGGGGCCGACGGCGCGGCCGGGACGACGGCCGGGTCCACCGTGCGCACCACCACGGAGGCCGGGAGGCCCGGAGTCGCTGGGCGCTCGATGTTGGCGATCAGTGCGGCGAACGCGTCGCCGTACGCGTTGGCGAGGTTGGCCGCCAGCACCGGGTCCTCGTCCCGCACCGAGGCCTGGAGCACGACCGAACGGAGCTCCGAGCCGACGGTCAGCTTCCCGAGCAGTTCGTCCGAGGTGTAGGGCACCCCGGTCCGTCGGATCACGTCCTCCGCGACGGTCCTGCTGCGCAGTAGCTCCTCGTAGGAGTCCACCTTCTGCTCGGAGAGCAGGGAGCCCTGGTACGCGGAGGTGGTCGTGTCGTTGGAGTTCTGCGCCGACACGTAGAGCACCGCGGTCGCCGTGTACTGCGGGACCGTCGTCACGGTCGCCAGGGCGGAGACCAGGGCGCCCAGCACCACGGGGACCGCCACCCACATCCAGTAGCGCCGCAGAGCGCCGAGAATCGTGAGGTTACTCATGTCAGTGCTGCACGCTCCGCTCGAGACTCTGGCTGTACGGGTACGACCGTCCGGTCCGCTTCCGCAGAATCCGGGACGGACGTGGTGAGGACCGCGGCCAGGCAGGCCAGCGGCACGTAGAGGTATCGGTCCGTGATCTGGTTCTCGAACAGTCCCAGGAAGAGCCAGACCACGTGCGAGCACCACAGGGTCCACGAGAGCGTCCGCACGGGCTCGGAGCGGACGGTGCCGACGACCCGGATCGAGGCGATCACGTTGACCTGCACGAGGACGAACGCCAGGACCACCAGGATCCCGCCGGCCGCGGCCACCTGGAGCAGGAGATTGAAGCCCTGGGTGATCACGCCGTAACCGACCCCGAACGCCGGCGAATAGGCGACGTCGGCCAGGGCCTGCGAGGTCACCACGGCCCGTTCGGCGTTGCTCGCGGCCGCGGTGTACGGGTCACGGACGAGGTCGAGGAGGTCCACCACGCCCACGCCGCCCAGCAGGAACGCCAGCGCGACCACCCCGAGCACGACCGACGCGACGGCCACCCGCAGCCGAGCACCCGCACCGGTCACCACGAGCAGGTACAGCGCGATGGCGAACGCGAATCCGACCGCTCCCCCGCGTGAGCCGGAGACGTAGATCCCGGCCCCCGAGGCCGACAGTCCGACCGCGCCCAGGACGCGGACCAGCCGCCCGGGACGCGCGCCGATCCACAGGAACACCGGCGTCGCCATGGCTGCGCTGATCGCGAGGTTGTTCACCCCGCTCGCGAGGCCCGCCTGCCTTCCGCCCAGGTTCGTCACCGGGAGGAGCGACGCGCTGATCCCGGTCAGCCCGCCTGCGTCGGCCACGGCGACCAGGGCACTCACGGCGACCCCGGCCGCCCAGGCCACCGCGATCCGCAGGACCGCGCGCGGCTGGAAGGACTGGGCCATCGTGACGATCAACGGCAGCCCGAGGACGGCCACCAGCCACTTGCCCGCCGTGAGCAGGCTGGAGGTGGAACGACTCTCCGCCCCGCCGTACTCGACCTCGGCGGTGACGAGGACGTCCCGGGCGCTCAGATAGCTCGACGACACGGGCATGAGCTCGTGCACGCACGCGACCACCCCGATCGTCACTGCGAGCGCCACGATCCACCACGGCAGTCGCCACCGCGTCCCGTGCCGCCCCACGTACGCCGCGGCGGCGAGCAGGGCTGCCGCCCAGAGACCGTCCGCCACCTGCAGGTCCCCCACGGAGACCGCGCCCCACGAGGAGGCGAAGGCCGCGGCCGACGCCAGGATGACCGCGGTCTCCCGCCCTCCGATCCGGCGCAGCAGCACGACCGTGACGGGTAGGCAGGCGACCAGGACGGCGGCACCCATGGACACCGTCCCGCCGAGACGGAGGCCGAGGGCCACCAGCGCACATGTCGGGAGAGCGCTCAGGGCGACGAGCCTGAATGCCTCCCGCATCGAATTCGTCATGGGTGCCTCCCTCCCGCCACGGTCGACTCCGGCACTAGGGGTGCTTGCGCAGGAAGATCATCAAGGTCTGGCCGAGCGGGCCCGGGAGCGTCCGGTGGAGCGCACGGGTCAGCGACCAGGCCAGGAACGAGTTCGCCGCATAGCTCGGTTCCGAGTCGTAGACGTAGGTGCAGTCGAGGAACTGCGCGGCCGGGAACAGGGCGCCGATCTGCCGTCTCGAGTTCATCCTGTAGGCGGTCGGGAAGGTATCGACGACCTTCTTGGACGGCTGCAGACGCCCGAGGATGCCGGCGTGCCACGCGTTCGGGACGAGGCGGGTGGGCAGGCCCACCGTTCCCCACCGGTTCGGCGTCCGCGCGCAGATCCATCCGCCCGGCCGGACGACCCGGGCCAGCTCTGCGGCCGCCCACGCGGGATCGGTGACGTGTTCGAAGGTCCAGTCGCTGACCACCAGGTCGACCGAGTCGGAGGCCAGCGGCAGCGGCCGTCCCGGCTCGATCGTGTACGCCCGCGTCAGGTGCGGGTTCTGGTGCACGGCGTCGTCGACGTCCACCCCGATCGTGCACGCCACCCGCTCCCGGAACAGCTGGAGGTTCCTCTTCGTCGCGTTCCGGTCCTCACCGAACCTCCCGCGGCCGGCCCCGAAGTCCAGCACGGTGGAATCGTCCGAGACCAACGCGTTGACGCGCGTGTAGAACTCAACGGTGCCGTCGGTCCGGGTGAATCCGCCCGCGCCGTGCTCCGGGTAGAAATGGTCCAGCGGCGATCTCCCGCGTCGCGCACCGCGGCCCGCGGGACTTCGCGTCGAGGTGTGCCCCAGCTGGATCAACAGTTCCCTCCAGTCCTGCGCGACCGCCGTCCAGTCGAAGCGGCTCCGTGCGTGCTCGATCGCGGCCTTGCGGAGATCGTCGTAGCCCCCGGCGTCGAGGAGGCTGGCGACGGCCGCCGCCAGGTGCTCCTCGTCCGGGTGGCTGATGAGCCTCCCCGCCCTCGGATCGATCCCCTCGGCGGCGGCCACGTCCGAGGTCGTCACCGTGGGCAGCCCGTGGTTCAGGGCCTCGGCCACCGCGATCCCGAAGTTCTCGCTCTCGCTCGGCAGCACGAAGAAGTGGTGCCGGCCGAAGAGCGTCGCCTTGTCCTCGACGCCGACCTGTCCGACCAGCGCCACCTCCTCCGACAGGTCGAGGTCGGCGGCGAGGCGACGGAGGCCGCCGACGAAGCCGGGCCTGCCGTCGCCGGCGATCGTGAGGGTGCACCGGTATCCCCGCTCCTTGAGCAGGGCCACTGCGCGGATGGCGACGTCGGGCCGCTTCTTGGGGTGCAGCCGGGACAGGAACAGGAGCCGCACGTCGTCGCGGGACGGCACGGGCACCTGCGACGGCACGGCCGCCGTCAGGCGGACCCCGACCCCGCCGACCGCGACCGGGCGCGTCCGCACGACCTCGCAGAGGTCACCGCGCTCGCGTTCCGATCCGACGATGAACCCCGCGCTCAGACGCCGGATCACCGAGCCCGCGACGGACTCGAACACGGCCTTCTTCCCCCGGGAGTACTGCCGCTGCCGTCGCTCCAGCGCACCGTGGGGGGTGACGACGTAGGGGCGACCGCGCAGGGCGCTGAGCACCGCGAGCGGGGCGGTCCACCACCAGTAGTAGCCGTGGATCACGACCACGTCCGACCGGTGCAACTCCGACGCGATTTCGCCGCGCGGCGCGGCGCGGTAGTCCGGCCCGGTCGTGGCGGTCCGATCAGCTTCCGCGAGGACGCTGCCCTCGTAGGAGCCGTCCACGAACACGATCGTCGCGACCGTGTCGGGCAACGAGTTCAACGACCGGTTGAGCTCGAACGCGTTCCTCGCCGGTCCGCCGTAGGAGACCTGGAGGGTCTCGATGACCTGCAGGACCCGGAACGGTCGGACGTCCGGCGGACGGCGAATCGTCTCCGTCATCGTCCACCGATGCTGGTCAGTTCGGCGTCGACCATGATGCGGGCGAGCTCGTCGGGCATGGTCTGCGCCTTCCAGCCCAGCACCTTCTCCGCCTTGGTGGCGTCGCCGATCAGGGCGTCGACCTCGGTGGGCCGCAGGTAGGTCTGGTCGAACCGGACGTGGGACTCCCAGTCCAGGTTGACGTGGTCGAAGCAGTACTGCACCCACTCCCGCACCGTGGTCGCGGTGCCGGTCGCCAGCACGTAGTCGTCGCCCTGGTCGGCCTGCAGCATCCGCCACATGCCCTCCACGTACTCTGCGGCGTAGCCCCAGTCGCGGATCGCGTCCAGGTTGCCGAGGTAGACGAACTGCTCCTTGCCCTGCGCGATCGCCGCCGCCGCGCGGGCGATCTTGCGGGTCACGAAGGTCTCCCCGCGGCGTGGGGACTCGTGGTTGAACAGGATCCCGTTGACCGCGAACATGCCGTGCGCCTCGCGGTAGTTCCGGGCCATCCAGTAGCCGTAGACCTTCGCCGCCCCATAAGGGCTACGCGGGTAGAACGGGGTCTCCTCGTTCTGCGGCGGCGGGGTCGCCCCGAACATCTCCGACGAGCTCGCCTGGTAGTAGCGGGTCTCGATGCCCACCATGCGGATCGCCTCGAGCAGCCGGGCGGTGCCGACGCCGGTGGTGTTGCCGGTGTACTCCGGCTCGTCGAAGCTGACGCGCACGTGCGACTGCGCGGCCAGGTGGTAGACCTCGTCGGGCCGGACCTTCTCGATCAGCGTCACCAGCCGGCTGGAGTCGGTCAGATCGCCGTAGTGCAGCACCAGGCGCTGGTCGGGGTCGTGCGGGTCCTGATACAGGTGCTCGATCCGGCCGGTGTTGAACGTGCTCGACCGGCGGATGATCCCGTGCACCTCGTAACCCTTCGAGAGCAGCAGCTCCGTCAGGTACGACCCGTCCTGCCCCGTGACCCCCGTGATCAACGCGCGCTTCATACCGCCCGACCCCGCCGCTCGGTCATCACACCGCCTCTCACACTTCGGTCGATCGCTGCGCCGTTCGGAGCAGCAGGCTACGACAAATGGCTACTGATAGCGAGCCAAGTACTACGTTCGGTGACATCTGCGGTCACCCCCGCCGTCGCCGCGGCAACGGCGGCGCCCGTGAACACGGCACCGGCCGCCACGAGCCCGTCGGCCGGCACGATCGCGCCCCGCAGGACGATCGCCCGCATCGCCACCCAGGCGCCGGAGCCGACGACGATCGGTGCGTTGTCGTACTCGAAGGCCGGATCACGACGCCGGTGCGAGCCGGTGCACAGCACCGCCTCCTGGGAGATGCAGACCTGATCGCCCAGGGCGACGGGTTCCAGGTTCAGCACCCAGGCGCCCTCGCCGATCCAGCAGTGGTCGCCGATCTCGAGCTTCCAGGGCCAGTGCACCCGCACCCCGTTGCGGATGTTGCAGCCCCGCCCCACCCGCGCGCCGAAGGCCCGGAGGATCACCGGGCGCACGCGGGCAGGCAGCCACCACGCCTGGAACACCGTGCGGGACACCACCCACCACGCGACCTGCCACTGCACCGACCGGCCCTTGTCGTACCCGGCCCCGGTGAAGTCCTGCAGCCGACGGCGCGTCACGAGGCCTCCTCGGCGACCGCGGCGCGGCGTGCCGTCTCGGGCGCCTCGCGGGGGGCGGGGATGTTGACGGGACCCGTACCGCGCCGACGGGCCAGCCCGTCGACCCACGCGAGGTAGGCGGCGCGCGCCGTGGTCTCGGACAGGGCCTCGCGGGCGAATGACTGTCCGCAGCGGCCCGTGGCGGCCGCGCCGGTGGGATCGAGACCGACCCGCAGCACCGCTCGCAGGAGGTCCTCCGGCACTCCCGGCCCGACGCGTACCCCTCCTCCGGATACCGCGATCTCCGACGCCGCGGGGCTGCGCCTGCCGGTCGCCGCGACGACCGGGCGCCCCGCGGTGAAGTACGAGGTCAGCTTCGACGGCACGCACATCTCCTCGACCCCGGGCTTCTCGTTCAGCACCAGCACGTCCGCCGCAGCCATCGCGCGCTCGAACCGGCCGGAGGGAAGGGGGTCGAGGAACTGCAGCCGCTCGACGCCGACGCCGAGGCGCTCCAGGCGGGCGCGTTGGTTGCCTGTGCCGAGCAGCACGAACCGCACCGCGGCGCCGGTCGCATCCGCGATCCGTGCGGCCTGCACGACGTTCTCGAGGCCCTGCTTCGCACCCATGTTGCCCGCGTGCAGGGCGACCACCTCGTCGTCGCGCCATCCCAGCTCACGACGCAGCCGCAGCAGCTCGTCCGCGCCCGCGGTCACCGGCTCGACGTGGGCCCAGTTGCGGATCGTCGTGATGCGGCGCTCGTCGACACCGAGGTCGACCAGCGAGCGGTGGAAGCTGGAGTGGATCGCGACGACGCCGTCGGCCCGGCGCAGCAGCGCCCGCTCGAGCCGTGCGGCGGCGCCGGCCGCGCGACCACCGAGCGCCTGCGCCTCCACGATCGCGTGGCCGTAGAGGTCCTGCGGGATCACACCGACTGCGGTGCGGCCGGGCGACCGCCGGCGCAGTGCCGCGGCGACGGTGAGCAGGGCCGGGCTCGCGGCGAGGACGACGTCGGGACGGGGCACGCGGACCCGCGCGGCCCGCAGCGCGAAGGCGGCCTCCATGGTGACGCGTCCGACCCCGGTGGGGTCGGTGGGCACGGGATGGGCGACCCGGGTGATGCGGATGTCGCCGTCGCGCTCGCACACCACGGACCGACGCAGGCCGCGGTACGCCGGGGTGATCTCCCAGCGCGGATAGTGCGGGAGTCCGGTGACGACGTGGACGTCGTGGCCGGCGTCGGCGAGGAAGCGGGCGGTTCCCGTGGTGTACGGGGCGATGCCGGTCGGCTCCGGGGCGTAGTTCAGCCCCATGACCATGATGCGCAGCGGCACGGTGTGCTCCCTTCTCAGTACGCGCCGCGGCCGGTGATGACGGCGAGGACGGTGCGGGCGAGGATGTGGATGTCGAGGCCGGGGGACCAGTTCTCGACGTAGCGCAGGTCCAGGCGGACGGTCTCGTCCCAGGACAGGTCGGAGCGGCCGGAGACCTGCCAGAGACCCGTCATGCCCGGGCGGACCAGCAGGCGGCGGCGGGCGTCGTCGGCGTACTCGGCGACCTCTGCCGGCAGCGGGGGCCGCGGCCCGACCAGCGACATGGAGCCCCCGAGCACGTTGAACAGCTGGGGCAGCTCGTCCAGCGAGTAGCGGCGCAGCACCGCCCCGGTGCGGGTGACCCGCGGGTCACGGCGCATCTTGAACAACGGGCCCTCGACGACGTCGGAACTCAGCTGCGCCCGGGCCCGCTCGGCGTCCGTGACCATGGATCGGAACTTGATCATCCGGAAGGACGAACCCTCCTTGCCGACCCGCTCCTGGCGGAAGAGGACCGGACCGCGGTCCTCGAGCTTGACCGCCACGGCCACCGCCAGCAGGAGCGGGGTGAGGGGTACGAGGGCGAGCGCCGCGACCAGGCGGTCGCCGACGCTCTTGACCAGCCGTCCGGCGCCCCGGAACACCGGTTGGGTCAGGCGGATCATCGGCAGGCCGTCGACCGGCGTCATGTGCAGGCGCGGGCCGGCGATCTCCATCAGGCCCGGGTCGACGACGAGGTCGAGATCGGTGCCCTCGAGCTGCCAGGCCAGACGGTGGAGCCGCCGTCCGCTCCACCCCGGAGACGGTGTCACGACGACGACCTCCGCCCCGACCCGGACGGCCCGCTCGGCCACGTCGTCGAGGTCACCCACGACCGGCACACCGGAGCACTCGCCGAGACCGGCGGGCGTGCACGCCGCGACGACGGTCCAGCCGAACTCCGGGGCGCGCCGCGTCCGCCGGACCAGCGCGTCCACGGACTCCTCGCAGCCCACCGCGAGCACGTTCGTGAGTCCCACGCCCGACCGTCGGCGACGGTGCAGGACCGCCCGGGCCACACCTCGTCCGGCCACGACCGCGAGCACGGCGGTCGGGAGCACGATCAGCGTGTAGGGCTGCAGCCGCCACTCCCGCAGCGCCACCCCGGCGAGCGCGAGCACGAGGAGCGCTCCACCGCCGGCCCGCAGGACGCGGCCGTACTCGAGCCCGCCGGACGAGACCAGCAGCGGGTTCCAGCAGCGGCCGACGGCGAGGGCCGCGCCGAGCAGCACGACGAGCCCGACGACCAGGGCGGCCACGAACGCCGCGGGCTCCGACGCCACGGACGACACCAGGACGGTCGCCACGCCACCCGTCGTCGCGACGAGGGCCAGGTCGAGAACGGCGACGCGCCGCGCCCAGTGCCGACGCCGGTCGCGGTCGGCGTCGGCGCGCCGCGGGTCCGACGTGGCAGTCGGCGGATCGGTCCTGCGGGCACGCACCGTAGCGTCGCGCAGGCCGCGCGCGGCAGCCGCGGCCACCCGCGCCCGACGGTCGGCGACGGCGACGGCGACGTCGTCAGCGGGGGCGGCCCGGGGTGTCGGCACCTGGACCGGCGCCATTCCCAGGGGCTCGTTGCCGCTCCGCATGCTGGTCACCGTGATCACCTCGTCTCCTGGTCGGACGCGCTCCGACGCGTTCACGAGCTGGCATCGGCCGTTCGGCCGTGCGTGCTACGTCGACCGGAGCTCTTGTCGCGATCCTTCGGCGAGGTGACGGAGAGCTACTGAACCTGGGGAAAGTGACGGCAAGGCCGCCGAGAAGGTCGACGCGGACTCCGCGACCTGGACCGACGCCCGACCGGGGTGGAGATGTCGCGGGAAACCGCGCATTCACTCGATCGCAGGACACGACGATCAGGGGTCCTGACGTACTCGCCGACATCCGCCCGGTCGATCGGGCTGCGCACTCCACCTGAAGGGGTGAGCGGCACCGACCCTGTCACGTCCCGGAGGGGACACGTGGCACGCCGTTCCCCGGCCCGACATCTGGCGGCCCGACCACGGTCGACCGCCCGACATCAGTCAGCCCGCCGGAGCCGGCGGCGGCGCCGGGACGTGCCCGCTGGAGGAGACGAGAGCGATCGTCTGCCCGGCGACGGCCTGCCCGCTCCCGCCGGCCGGCGTCTGGCCGACCACGGTCCCGGCCGGCGAGCGGTGGTCGACCTGCGAGGTCGTGACGCCGAACCCCGCGGCCCGCAGCGCCGCGGCCGCCTGGTCGATCGGCTGCCCGACCTCCTGCGGCACCGCGATCCGGTCGCCGCCCGCGACGAAACGGGGGTCGGTCGTGGGCAGCGGCAGCACCGGCTGGCCGGCGAGGATCGTCGTCATCGCCTGGTAGTAGGTCTGTGCCGGCGTGTTGCCGCCGAACAGGTTGCCGGTGGAACAGCTCGTGGGCGGGCGGCCGTTGCAGATCGGGCGGGGGCGGGACGAGTCGTCGAACACGATCGACGCCCCGGACATCTGCGGCGTCGCCGCCACGAACGCCCCCGACTCGGAGACCTGCGTCGTCCCCGTCTTCGCCGCGGTCGGCCGGTTCCAGCCCGCGGCCGTCGCGGCGGCCGCCGAGGTGCCGCCCGGCTGGTCGTCCTTGGACATCCCCGTCATGAGCGTGTCCGCGAGCTGCGGCGGGACCGCCTGGTGGCAGGCCGTCGTCGGGAGGGTCACCGGAGCTCCGGAGGCGTCGGTGACCGACTGGATCGGGTCGGGCGGGCACCACGTGCCGTGCGAGGCGAGGGTGGCGCCGACGCTCGCGAGCTCCAGCGGGCTGGTCGGGGCCACGCCGAGGGTGAACGACGCCTGGTTCTGGGCCTTCACGGTGTCCGCCACCGACGCGCCGCCGTCGGCGCCCGGATCGGCCAGCGAGGTCATGCCCATCCGCACGGCCATGTCGACCACCGGCGCGATCCCCGTCGTCTCCTCCAGCTTGACGAAGGCGGTGTTCGGCGACTGCGCCAGCGCGTCCTGCAACGTCAGCGCGCCCGGGTAGTTGCCGTCGTTCGAGACGACGAAGCCCGGCGTCAGGGGCGAGGCGTAGCCGTTCGGCGGCACCGGGATGACGTTGCCGATCCCGCCGCCCTGGGCCAGGTAGGCCGCCGAGGTGAAGATCTTGTAGACCGACCCGGCGCCGAGGTTCTCCGGCTCGGCGGGCAGGTCGTAGGTCGTCTGGCCGGCGGCCGCGTCCAGGCCGTACCCCCGGTTCGCGACGAGGGCCCGCACCGGGTGCGACGTCGGCCCGGGCTGGACGACCGCGAGGGTGTCGGCGACGTGCGGCTGCGTCGGCGGCACCTGCGCGTCGACGGCCTGCTTGGCCGCGGCCATCGCGGCCGGGTCGAGCGTCGTGCGCACCGTGTAGCCCCCGGAGCGCAGCTGCTCGGGCGTGATGCCGGCCTGGTCCAGGTAGTCGAGCACGTAGCTGCAGAAGAACCCGTCGTCGCCGGCCCCGGTGCACCCGTTCGCGATCCCGTGCAGCGGTGCCTGCACCCCCAGCGGGGAGGCCGCCGCCTGCGCTGCCTGCTCCGGGCTCAGCTCGCCCTGCTGGCGCATCTGGTCGATGACGACGTTGCGGCGCCCGGTCGCGGCCTGCGGGTGCGCCACCGGGTCGTAGGCCGCGGGGCTCTGCACCATGCCGGCCAGCAGCGCGGCCTGCGGCACGGTGAGCTGGTCCGGCGTGGTGTTGAAGTAGGTGCGGGCCGCCGCCGCGACGCCGTACGACTGGTTCCCCAGATACACGACGTTGAGGTACCGGGTGAGGATCTCGTCCTTGGACAGCGAGTGGTCGAGCTGCTCCGCGACGCGGGCCTCGCGCAGCTTGCGGCCGAAGGTCGCCTCGGTGGCCTTGAGCTGCTCGGCCGGGGTCTGCGCCGCGACGTACTCGTCGTAGTTCTTGACGTACTGCTCGGTGAGCGTCGAGGCGCCCTGCGTCGACCCGCCGGTGCCGTTGTTCACCAGGGCCCGCGCGATCGAGCGGGGGTCGAGGCCCGACTCGCTGAAGAACCGCCGGTCCTCGATCGCGACGATCGCGGCCTTCATCGTGACCGAAATCTGCTCGGACCGGACGATCTGACGATTCTGGTCATACAGGTACGCGATCGGCGCACCATTCATGTCGGTGACCGTGGTGATCGAGGGCATCTCCCCGCCGAGCACCCCGGGCGAGGTGTCCTGCGCCCCCGCGATCGCCTGGTTCGAGAGCAGTCCCAGGCCCCCGACCAGCGGGAACGCTGCTCCCGCCACCAGAATCCCGGCAATCACCGCGACGGCCAGCAGCCGCACCTTCGACGTCATCGACCCCAGACCAGACACATTCGGACAATTCCCGACGACGGGTGCTCCCGGCGTCGACACCCATTCTGACCCGTCGCCGGAAAAGGCTGCGTGATCCCCCGTCGCTCCGCTCGCCCCCGGGTGTCAGCGACTCACCAGGCGACCGGCAGCGCGTGCACGCCGTAGACCACCATCGCGTCGCGGAAGGCGACGTCGTCGAGCGGCGTGTCCACCCGCAGCGTCGGGAAGCGGCGCAGCAGGGCCGCGTACGCGACCTGGAGCTCGACGCGGGCGAGCTGCTGACCCAGGCACTGGTGCACGCCGTGGCCGAAGGCGACGTGGTGGTTGGGCGTGCGGTCGACGTCGAGCGCGTCCGGGTCGGCGAACACCTCGGGGTCGCGGTTCGCGATCTCCGCGGCCGCCACCACGCCCTCCCCGGCGCGGACCGTCACTCCGCCGAGCTCGACGTCCTCGGTGGCGACCCGGCGCCGCCCGAAGTGGGTCACGGTCAGCAGCCGCAGCAGCTCCTCCACCGCACCGTCCACCGAGACACCGTCGCGCACCCGCGCCGCCTGCTCCGGGTCCTGCAGCAGGAGCAGGGTGCCCAGCGCGATCATGTTCGCGGTCGTCTCGTGGCCGGCGACCAGCAGGAGCAGGCCCATCGACGCCGCCTGCTCACGGGTGATCTCGCCGGTGGCCACGTGCCGGACCGCGAGGCGCCCCAGGAGGTCGTCCTCCGACCCGGACGCCTCGCGCTCGGCGACCAGGCCCTCGAGGTAGGCCAGCAGGTCGTTCGAGGCGGCCACGGAGTCCTCGACGCTGGAGCGCGTGTCCACCAGCGAGTGCGAGCGGGACTGGAAGAAGGCGTGGTCGGCGTACGGGACGCCGAGCATCCGGCAGATGACGAGGCTGGGCAGTGGCAGCGCGAAGGCAGCCACCAGGTCGACCGGCTGCGCGGACGCGGCCATGCCGTCGAGCAGCTCGTCGACCGTCCGCTCGATCATCGGACGCAGCCCGCGGATCGCCCGGACGCTGAACTCGCTGATCAGCATCCTGCGGAAGAAGGCGTGGTCCGGGTCGTCCATCGCGATGAAGCTCGGGACGTTGCGCCGCCGCGCACCGACCGCGGCCGAGGTGGCGGGGTAGCCGGGCGTGAGGTTGTCGGCGGAGAACCGCTGGTCGGCGAGCACGGCCTTGACGTCGGAGAGCCGCGTGACCAGCCACGGGCGGCTGCCGTCCCAGATGGTCACCCGCCGGACCGGCTCCTCGGCCTGGATCGCGCCGAGCTCGCGCGGCGGGTCGAACGGGCACTGCCGCGCCATCGGGTAGTGCGGCACCTCGGGCGTCGCGAGCTCGATGGTCGCCGTCATCGCGGGTTCCTCCCCGGTTGCTCGTTGCTGAGGCTAACGATATACCCTGAGGAGGATATTGCAGCGCCTGCAAGTTTGCAGCGCACGAAGCGAGGGGAGCCCGCCGTCGTGACCGGGACCGGGCTGCGGGAGCGCAAGAAGGCGGAGACCCACGGCGCGCTGCGGGAGACCGCGGTGTCGCTCGCGCTGCGCGAGGGCCCGGACGCGATCACGGTCGACCAGGTGTGCGCCGCGGTCGGCGTCTCGCCGCGCACGTTCTTCAACTACTTCGCCAGCAAGGACGACGCCCTGTTCGGCGTGGACACCGCCGTCCTCGACGACATCGTCACGCGGGTCGCCGCCCGCCCCGCCGCGGAGGACCCGGCCGCCGCGCTCGTCGCCGTGCTGCGCGACCTGCTCACCGACGCAGCCGGTTCGAGCGTGTGGCACGACCAGCTCGCCATGATCCGCGACCACCCCGAGGTCCTCCCCCGGCTCGACGACGCCCAGCGCGCCCTCGAACGGGCCTGCACCGCCGCCGTCGCCCGCCGCACCGGCCGGGCCGACCTCGACGCCCACACCGTCGCCGCGGCCGTGCTCGCGGCCCAGCGGGTCGCCGTCGCCGCGTGGCGCGAGGACCCCGCCGGCCCCGGCCCCGACGTCCTGTTCGAGCGCAGCGTCGCGCTCGTCCGCTCCGGGCTCACGCCCTCCACCCACCCGTCGTCGTGAGGACCTGATGACCGCCGCCCTGTCGGACGAGATGAAGCGCAGCAACCTGCGCTTCTCGCTCACCATGCCGCTGTTCTTCATGGTGATGTTCCCGCTCTGCTACATCACCGCCCTGCACCTGCCGGTGCCGAACCAGATTCCCGTGGGCGTCGTCGGGGCGGGCGCGGCCGCGCTCGTCGCGTCGCTCGGCCCGCAGCTCGGGAACGCCGTCGAGCTGATGCCGGTCGGGTCCGTCGACCAGGCCCGGGAGATGATCTTCCAGCAGACGATCAAGGCCGCGTACGTGCCGGAGAGCAGCCAGATGCTGGTCGCGGGCGCCGATGGTCGGGTCATGACGCAGCTGGTCCCGACGATCTTCGCTCCCGTCGCCGGCGGCGCCCTGACCACCGTCGACGTCGCCCCGCTCGCCCCGGGCGACGGCAACGGCATCGGGCTGATGTTCTTCATGCTGATCGTCTGCATCGTCGGGTTCATGACGGCGAACATCCTCGGCAACGCCGCCTTCTTCCTGCCTGTGCGCACCCGGGTCGCGATCTCAGCCGGCATCGCGGTGCTCACGCCGATCGTGCTGTGGCTGTTCATGGGCCTGTGGCTGCAGATCATCGTCGGGTCGTTCGGTCAGATCGTCGCGGTGATCGCCCTCGGCGCGGTCGCGTCGTTCACGGTCGGGCTGGTGACGACGGCGGGGGTGGTCGTGCTGGGCAAGTGGGCGCTCTTCCCCTGCATGCTGATCTTCGTCTTCCTCAACATCCCGTCGTCGAACTCCGCCTACCCCGCCGAGATCGTGCCGCCGTTCTTCGGTGCGCTGTCCGAGGTGCACCTGGGTTCCGCCCTCGTGGGCGCGGTGCGCTCGATCCTCTACTTCGGCGACGTCGGCCTCGGCCGGCACCTGCTGACGATGGGCATCTGGCTGGTGGTCGGGGTCGTGCTGCTGGGCGCGGCGATCGCTTGGCGGGACCGGGGGTCGTCGTCCTCCTCGTCGTCCTCGGCGCAGGAGGAGCCCTCGGACGATGAGGTCGACCGCGACGTGGCCGGCGCGGCCGCGGCGGGTGCCGGCCCGCGCCTGAGCGGCCAGGTGCACGGCCACGACGGCCGGCCGCTCGGTGGTGCGCGCGTGACCGTGGTCGACGCCGGCGGCACCCAGTCCGGGCTCGCGACCGCCCGCGACGACGGCCGGTTCGAGCTCGCCGGCCTCCCCGGTGGGACCTTCACCGTGATCGCGTCCGCGCCCGGCCACGCCCCGGCGGCGCACACCGCGACCCTCGGCGGCTCCGGCGCCGACCTGGGCGCCATCCGGCTCGCCGGGCAGTCCGGACGCCACGACGACACCGGCACCTCGGAGAACAGCATGTCCCCGGCGGCGTCGTACAGCGGGTAGCGCGGTCGCGCCGAGTGCTCCGTCCGGCAGGTCAGCACGCCTCCGAACCTGTCTGATGGAGCACTCGTCGTCGGGACGCCGACGCCGGCGCCCGCGATCACGAGCGCACTCCCGCCGAGTGCTCCACCAGGCAGCTTCCGGAGCCGGGGGAGCTGCGAGATGTCGCACTCGACGGCGAGGTGGCCGAACCCGTCCCCGCCGTGATCACTCGTCCGGCCGTACCGCCCGTCGAGGCCCCTCGTTCGTGTCCCTTCACCGCGGAGCGTCCACCTCGTGGGATGGCGGGGTCCGCGCCGTCGGGGGGCGGGCAGGAACCTGATCAGCCGGGGGTGCCAGGTGGCCGGGTCGTGCTCACGCTGTGGAGCGCCGCGGGACGACGGCTGGGCGTTCTGCCGCTCGTGCGGGGCGGTCGAGGTGCCCGCCCAGCGGCGGGCCGCCGACGCCGCGGACGACGCCGTCCCGTCGCGACCCCGCCCGGCGGCCGTGTCCGCGGGTCCGGAGGCCCCGGTGCGTGCCGCCGACCGGCCACGCCCGACGTCGACCGGCGGCAGCCCCGCCCACGGATTCCGGGTGCCACCTGGGCGACCGGAGGGCGAGGCCCGCCCGGCGCCGCGGCCCGTTCCCGCGGTGTCCCCCGGGACGCTGCACGCGCCCCGCGTCCGCGTCCCCCTCCACGACACCCCCGGCGCCGGCGTACCCCGCGGTCCCGCGTCCGTCGCGCGGCCCGCCGTCCGGGTCGGCACGCTGCGCGAGTGGGCGGAGGCGGCCCTCGCCGCGCTGACGGTCCTCGCCGTGCTGGCCGTGCCGGGCGCGGTCCTGCTCGTCGCGTTGGGGAACGAGGCCGCCGGGACCAGCCCGCTGCTGCTCGTCCCGGTCGCGGTGGCCCTCGGCGTGGGCGGGTCGGTCGACGTGTTCCTCGGCCCGCTGGGCGGGTCGGTGGCGGTGACGCCGCTGCTGATCACGGGTGCGGCCGTGGCCTCCGGCGCCGGCCTGGTGGTGAGCCGCGCCCGCCCCGCGCCGGACGTCGGGGTCCAGGCCGCCCGCACCCTCATGCTGTTCGTCATCGGGCTCGGCGCCGTCGCCGCTCTGGGCCGGGCGAGCGCCGAGGGCGGGTCGATCACCGTCGACGTCCCCTCCACCCTGCTCGGGGGCGCCCTGTGGTTCGGCGGCGCCCTCGTCCTCGCGATCGGCTGGCGCCGCCCGGACGCCCTCCCACCGGCCCTGCGCCCGGCCCGCGACCTCCTCGCCGGCCCGGTCGCGGGGCTCGGCGCGGTGCTGGGCGCCTGCTGGCTCGGCGGGCTGGCCCTCGTGGTGGCCGGTGCGCTGGCGCGGTCCGCGACCCTGCCCGCCGTCCCCACGACGACGAGCGCCCCGCCCGTCGCCACCGTCCTGCTCGTCGTGGTCCTGGTCCCGACGGCCCTGCTCACCGCCTTCGCCGTCTGCCTGGGGGTCCCGCTGACGGGCCGCGGCCCGTTCCTCGAGGGCGAGGTCGGGCTGGTGCACCTGCTGGGCGCGGGCCCCTCGTGGTGGCTCGCCCCGCTCGTGGCGGCGGTCGTGTGCACGCTCGGCGGGATGGTGGCGGCCCTCCAGGCGACCGATCCGGACGACGCCGTGCGCCGCGGCTGGCTCCTCGGGCCCGCGCTGGCCGCCCTGCTCGCCCTCGCCGTCCCGGTCACGGGCGCGGCCGTCGGGCCGTTCGTCGCCCGACTCGACCTCGCGACCGGCGTCGTCCTCGGGCTGGCCTGGGGCGCGGTCGGCGGGCTGCTGGGCGCGGTGATCGCCCCCGGCCTGCCGCCGGCCCTGCGCTCCGGGCGGCTGGGACCGCGGGTGACGACGGCCGGGCAGGTGGTCGGCGTCGTCGTGGTCGTCGCCTTCCTCGTCGCGGCCCTGGCCATCGGGTTCGCCGCCGCGGCGCGAGTCGGGTGACGGTTCCTGGTCCGATCGGGTGATGCTGCTAACGGCCGCCCGGCGCAGCACGACACCTGCAGTGACACGCTCCGTCGGGGGGCGGAGCTACTGATGTCGGGGGACACCATGATGATCACCGCTGCTGCCATCGCCGCCGGGACCGCCGCCTGCGCCTGGGTCGCCACGCCGTTCGTGACGATGGCCCGCCGCGGCACGCTGGACGACCAGTCCCGCGCCGCGATGCGCGCGGAGGCCGACCGGGCGGACGCCGTCCGGCGTGCCCGCCGTCGGGAAGCCCTCGTCGCCGTCGCCTCCGTGTCGGTCCCGGCGCAGCGCCGGCCCGTCCACGACGACGTGGCCGTCCCCGCCTGACCCTGCGGGAGAGCCCCCGCGAGTGCGACGTCGCGCAGGTTCCGTGGCCCGCAGGTCTGCCTGGTGTCGACCTCGCGGGCCGAGGGCGAGACCGCCCGACGCGGCCCTCCCGCGAGTGCGACGTGGCGCAGGTTCCGCGGCCCTCCGGCCTGCGTGGTGTCGACCTCGCGCCCGGGACCCGTGACGACGCGGTCTCACCACCGCCGCGCTCCGGACACGATCGGGCGCGCCCGCATCCACGTGCTCCGGATGCCGACGCATGCTGGGCCGTATGGGTGAGATGGACCGGCGCCGCTTCCTCGCCGCCGCGGGCGGGCTGACCCTGGGCGCCCTCGGGCTCGCCGCCCTCCCGGCCCCGCCGCCCGGCTTCGTCGCCGACACGCCCGCGACCGTCGACGAGGCCCGCGCCGCGGGGTGGACGGTCGTCACGGACCTCGGGGCGATCGGTGACGGTGTCTCCCGGCCCCTGGGCACCCGCTTCGCGACGCTCGAGGCGGCTCGGGCCGTCTACCCCGCCGCCACGGCCCTGTCCGACGAGCTGGACGGCGTCGCGATCCAGGCGGCCGCGGACTCCGGCGCCCGCGGCGTCTTCTACCCCGCCGGCACCTACCGGCACTCGAGCGCCGTCGTCGTCCACTCCGGTCAGCGGCACCTCGGGGCCGGGAGCAACGGCGGGGTCCCGACGACGAGGCTGGTCAACTCCCGCTCGCGCGGCACCGGGTTGGACTGGAACCTCGCGCACAGCTTCCGGATCGGCGACATCCACCCGGTCGCGATGGAGGCCGACCGGGCCGGGGTCGGGTGGGCGGTGCGCACCCTGGCGCCGATCACGGCCGGGACGCGCACGGTGCGGCTGACCGAACCGCTGGGGGACGCGGCACTGCGGGTCGGCGACATCGTCAACGTCCGCTGCGACAACAGCCCGGTCGTCGACGGCGAGGGCCTGACCTATGACGCCGAGCAGTGGAACCGGGTCGTCGGGCTGTCCGGCGGGACCGTCACGCTCGAGCTGCCGGTGCCGTGGACGATCGTCGCGGCCGGCAGCGACCCGACCGTGCTCGCCGGTCCGCGGCTGTGCGTCAACGCCGGCGGCGACTACTTCCTCGGCATCCCGTGGGAGATCGCGCAGGACGTCGAGGTGGGCCGCTTCGCGCTGGACTCGGCGGGGTTCTCCGCCCGCAACGGCGTCTGGCGGGCGTGGTTCCACGACCTCACGCTGCGCTGCGAGAACATGATGGGGATCAACGCGCTCGTGCTCTCGACCGTCGAGCGGGTCTCCGGGACGTGGAGCGCGCGGATGATCGAGCTCAAGCACGCGGGGCACTCGTCGACGCTGCGCTCGATCTCGGGCACGCAGGTCCCGATGCCGTCGGGGTCGGTGGGCGTCCCGAGCACCGCGATCGACGTCGGCGAGCAGTGCTACGACATGACGCTCTCCGACATCGAGGTCAGCATCCCCGCCGCCGACACCGTCCAGCGCCGCGCCCTCGAGGTCGCGTGCTCGGGCATCGGCGTGCAGGCGACGCTGACCCACCTCGGGGTCGGCGAGCAGATGACGGTGTGGGCGGTGAAGGACTCGAACGGCCTGGCCCGCCCACCCACGGACGTCGCGCTGGACCTCGTCGTGCGGACCCGGCCGGGCTACGCGCGCTACGGCGTCGTCGGCTACCCCTCCGACCGGCCCTCCGACCCGGTCGGGGTCACGCTCGCCCTCGACCAGCGCACCGTCGACGGCCCGCCCGCCGCCTGCGCGTTCTGGGTCGCGACGGCCCGCGACGTCCACGTCACCTCCATCACCGGCGACCAGACCGTCGCCGTGTGGACCCCACCGGGCGAGGCACCCACCGGCTGCACCTCCCGTCGGGTCTGACCGATCTGTGGTGCCATGGGCACATGGAGCAGTGCCGCCAGTGCGGCGGGGGGCCGGTGCAGGGCGGCTGGTGCCGCACGTGCGGGATGCCGGCCGGGTCGGCCCCGACGGGCCCGGCGCCGGGTCCGGCCGCCGATCGTGAGTGGAGGATCCGCACGCTCCAGCAGCACGAGGGTTCCCCTCACGCGCACGGGATGGTGGCGCCGACCGGCCGCGCCCGCGCCATGCCGGTGCTGGTGTGGGCCGCGGTCGGCGCGCTGGCCCTCGCCGCGGTGCTGTGCCTGACGACGCTGGTCGGCTCGGCGGCGAGTGCGGACGCCCTCTCGACCGCCGAGCTGGAGGTCCTGGCGAGCGCGGCCGGGTCGGCCGCGCCGGCGTTCGGGCTCGTGGGCGCGGTGTGGCTCGGGTTCGCGGCCTGCTTCGTGGCACTGGGCAGCCGGCCGGCCCGGGCGTTCACGCTGGTCGGCGCCGCCCTCGGGCTGTGCGCCCTGGTGTCCGGGCTGCTGGTGGTCCCGCTGGCCGCGGCCGCCCTGCTCACCGTGGGAGCGGCCGTGGTGCTGGTGGTGGTGCCGGACGCCCGCGCCTGGTTCACCGGGCCGTACGCACGACCGCTGCGCGGCCCGGTGTCGGTCCTGCTCGTGCGGACGTGCTCGCTCGGGGCCGCGATCGCGTGGATCGCCGGCACGGTGGTGCTCGGGGTGGTCGGGCTGGTCGCGATGGCCGGCGGCCTGGTCACCGCCTCGCGCGGCGGCGACTCGGAGCTCGGGACGGCCCTGGGCGGGCTGCTCGGGGTCATCGGCGGTTTCGCGCTGATCGCCGCCCTGTTCCTCGCCGGGCTGGCTGCGGTCCAGCTCTGGGTGTTCTCCGCCCTGGCCCGCCGGGCACCGCGCTCGCCGCGCTCCGCCCGGGTGGTCGCGACCCTGCTCGCCGGCCTGGCGGGCCTCGGCGCGCTCGTGACGTGGGACCGCTGGACGCCGTTCGGGCTGGCGGTCGCCGCGGTGCTGATCGGGGCGCTGTGGCTCCCCGACGACGCCCGCCGACACTTCGGGGACGCCCCGCTGCCCGCCGTCGCCCGGCTGCTGGAGCGGGTGCGCGCGATCGGCGGGTCCCCGCGCACGCCCGCGTGGTCCGGCGCCGCGACCGCTCCCCCGGCGGGTCGGGACACGACCCTGGACTGGCCGCCCGAGCCGGACGAGACCTGGTCGCAGGCGCCGTCGTCGTCGGGAAGTGCCTGTGCCCTGTGCGGCACCCCGGTCCCGCCCGGGTCCTCCTTCTGCGGGAACTGCGGGACCCGCGTCTGAGCGCGGGGACCGCGCCGGGCGCATGATCGGGCGATGCGTGCGGACCTGGTCCTGGAGGGCGGCGGGGTCAAGGGCATCGGCCTGGCCGGGGCGGTGGCCGCGGTCACCGACGCCGGCTACCGGCCGCAGCGCATCTCCGGCACCTCCGCCGGGGCGCTGGTGGGCGCCATCGCGGCGGCCGGCGCGCGGGGCGACCGGCTGGGTGAGATCACCCGCCGACTGGACTTCCGCGCGGTCGCCGATCGCCACGGCCTCGCCCGGGTGCCGCTCGTCGGGTCCGGCCTGGCACTGCTGTCGGGCACCGGGCTCTACCGCGGCGACTACCTGCTGGAGTGGATCACCGACGAGCTGGCCGCGCTCGGCGTGCACACCTGGCGCGACCTGCGCGTCGACGACCCGGCCCTGCCGCCCGAGCAGCGCTACCGCCTCGTCGTCACCTGCTCGGACCTGACCCTCGGGCAGCTGGTGCGCCTGCCGTGGGACTTCCGCGGGGTCTACGGGCTCGACCCGGACGCCCAGCCGGTCGCCGAGGCGGTCCGGGCGTCGATGGCGATCCCGTTCCTGTTCGAGCCGACCACGCTCGTGCACGACGGGGGGCAGCTGACCTCGACCCTCGTCGACGGCGGGCTGCTGTCGAACTTCCCGATCGACTCGCTGGACCGCACCGACGGCGCCGCCCCCGCCTGGCCGACCTTCGGCGTCACGATCACGACGCGGCCCGGCCCCGGCGACCGCGTGGCCCTGTTCCGCCTGCCGTTCCTCCACTGGCCCCAGCCGACGGCGCTGCGCCTGCTCGAGCAGCTCCTGACGACGATGGTGGTCGGGCGCGACCAGGCGTATCTCAACCGCCCGTGGGTGGCCGCGCGCACCATCCACGTGGACGCGGGCGACGTCGGGCTGATCGACTTCGGCATCAGCCGGGCACGCACGGACGCGCTCTACCGCCGCGGGTACGACGCGGCCGCCGCGTTCCTGGCCGACTTCGACTGGGACGCCTACCGGGAGCGGTTCCGGGGCGAAGGTGCGCTCCGCGCTCGTGAGCAGTAAGTGGGGTCATGGGCCCACTGAGTGCTCACGAGCCGGAGGCACCTGGGCCGATCACCCGTCGTCACAACCCGTGCGTAACGGGTGAACATCCTCCGCTCGGCGCCCCGGACGGCCGTGGTCGGGGTGATGCTGGGGCGAGCGCGACCGGACCGGCCGCGCTCGGACGTCGGGGGACGGACGCAGGAGCACGGGACTCGAGATGACGGTGGCCGCGGGACCGGCACGCGCCCACCTGCTGCAGGTCGCCGAGAGCGACCACGCGCAGCGGGTCGGGACGGCCGCCTGGCTCGACCGCGAGCTCGCCTTCGGCGCCAAGGTCTTCTACAAGGGCTGGCTCGGCGACGACGGGCGGCTGGAGAAGCACTGGCTCGCGGGGCCCGGGGCGAGCGTGCGCACCCGGCGCGCCCTGGAGACCGGGCAGCTGGAGTTCATGGACTTCCCCCGCCTCGTCGATCTGGTCGGCGGCACGGCGGAGGGTCTGCACCGGGTCCAGGCCGAGGAGCTGCACCGGGCGCTCGACGAGGGCTGGACGTCGGTGGCGATGACCCAGGAGTCGTCGCGCCGTCCGCTGGTCGACGACGACGAGGTGGCCGTCTTCGCCCAGCAGGAGGGCGGGTACGACGAGCTCGCGGCGCGCTTCCCGCTGCACGTGCTGTGCCAGCTGACGACGGCGGTGGAGAACGAGGTCCACGTCGTGCACTCCCTCGGTATCCACCACCGCGACGTGCTCGACGTCGGGTGGGGCGCGCACGACGACGGCTGCCGGTGGCGGGTCGACGGGGACCTCGACGCCCACGTCGCCCAGCGCTTCGGCGGCGCGCTCACGGGGGCGCTGCGCCGGGGCGTCGAGGTGGCCGGACAGGGCACCGGCGCGAGTCCCGACCTGCACCTGGACCTGTCCGGGGTCCGCTTCGTCGACGTGGCCTGCGCGCAGATGATCGTGCTCGCGGGCCGCTCGGTGGCCGGGGGCCAGCACCTCGTCCTGCACGACCCGCCCCGCCTGCTGCGCCGTTTGCTGGACGCGCTGGAACGCCCGGAGTCGATCGTGTTGCGGGACCCGGCATGACGACGGGTGGGGCCGCGCTGCTGCACGCCGCCGTGGTCGGGGAGGACCCCGAGGACGTGGTGCAGCTCTGCCTGCCCGCGGTCCGGGCCGCCCTGGACGCCGGTGGGGACGTCGAGATCGTGCTCGACCGCCGCGGGGTGCGCGCCTTCCGGGAGGTCCTGCCCGATGCCGCGCTGCGGCTGCCGTCGCCCGCGGAGGTCGTCCCGACGACGCTCGCCCACCGGCTCGCGGCCGCTGCACCCGGTGGCGTGGTGGTCGGACGCAGCTGCGCGGACGCCGCGGCGACCGACCGCGAACCGGCCGAGGACGCCCTGACGCTCCTGCTCGCCGACCTCTCGCTGTCGGTGCTCTGCGTGTACCCCCCGGCCCTGGTCGACGTCGCCCGGCGCTCGCACCCGTGGCTGCTCACCCCGGACGGCCCGGTCCCCTCCCCCGACCACCACCCGCCGAGTTCCTCCAGCCCCGTGCCCGCCGCGGTGCTCGGGACGTCCGTCGCGCAGGTCGCCGTGCCCGACGGCTCCGCCCTGGCCGACCTGCGGGAGCGGTTCGCGGCGGTCGTCGCCGAGGCGGGGCTGGCCGGGGAGCGTGCCGAGGTCGCGGTGCTCGCCGCCCACGAGGCGATGCTGCTCGCATGCGGGGCGGACCTGACGCCCGGACGCCCGCCCGGCGACCTCCCGCCCGGCGAGCACCTCCTGGACGTCCGCCGGTCCACGGGCGCGGTCGTCGCGGAGTGCCGCGGCCGGCCGCGCGCCGCGCGGGACCCCTCGGCCGCCGACCCGCGGTACGCCCAGCTCGCCCGGCTCTGCGACCACGCGACCGTGCACGACGACCGCGAGGGCCGCACCGTCCGCGTGCTCACCCCGACCCGCTGATCTTCCGCGGGCCGCGCGCACCTGCCACGATCGGGTGGTGCTGCGCGGCGTGCTCGCGGTCGTGGCCCTGGGGGTCGCCGTCGCCGGGGTGCTGCTGGTGGTCGACCCGCCCCGTCACCTCGCCGCGCTCGACCTCCCGGTGTCGAGGTCCGCTCCCGCGCCGGACGGACCGGGCGTGCTCGCGGACGCCTCGACGCTGCTCGGAGGGGTCCCGACGGCGGGTGAACTCGCCTCGTCGGCGTCCGTGACGGTCTCGGGCGGGGTGCTCGCCGTCCGCGCCGGGGCGGCGACCGCCGAGGAGGCCGCCGTCGTCGCGGAGGCGGTCGGCACGGTGGCGGCCCGGCGACTCGCCCCGGCCGACCGACCCGCCGTCGTGATCGGGGAGGCGCGGGTCACCAGCCCGTCGCCGAATCCGGCCGCAGTCCTCGCCGGCGGGCTCCTGCCCGGGCTCGTCGTGCTGGGCGCGCACCGGCGGCGGCCGACCGGGCTCGGGAGGCTGCCACGGTCCTCGCGCGACCCGGTGGTGATCGATGCGCGGGCGAGCCGCCGACGGGTGGAGGCCGCGTCGGCCGTGGCGGCCACCGTGGCCGAGGCGGCCGGTCCGGCCCGCGTGCTGGCGGTGGTGGACGACCGGGCGCGCGCGGTGTCGGCGGCGGTGGAGATCGCCGTGGCCCTGGCGCGGGCGGGCGAACGGGTGCTGCTCGTGGAGTCCGGGGCCGCCACGCGGCGGGTGGCCGACCCGTCGCCGGGGGTGCGGGAGGTGATCGCGGGGGTCGCCGAGACCGACCGCGCGATCCGCCCGTGGGCGCGCGGCCGGATCGACGTGCTGCCCACCGGACGCAGCGGCCCGCCCCTGCCCGAGGCCGACGTCGCGGCCGTCCTCGCACCCCTGCGCGAGGGCTACGACCGGATCGTCCTCGACGCCCCCGGCCCGGCCGACGCGACGTTCACGGTCTCCGGCTCCGTGGTGACGCCGGCCTGATCAGCACTCGACCACGCTCAGCGCCAACGCGAGTCCGCCCCGGGCGGTCTCCTTGTACTCGTCGCGCATGTCGGCGCCGGTCGCCCGCATGGTCGCGATGGCGGTGTCGAGGGAGACGTGGTGCTCGCCGTCGCCGCGGACGGCCATCCGGGCGGCGGTGATCGCGGTGATCGCCGCGACCGCATTCCGTTCGATGCACGGGATCTGGACGAGCCCGCCGATCGGGTCGCAGGTGAGCCCGAGGTGGTGCTCGATGCCGATCTCGGCGGCGTTCTCCACCTGCGCCGGGGTCCCGCCGAGCACGGCGGCGAGACCCGCGGCGGCCATCGAGCACGCCGAGCCGACCTCGCCCTGACACCCGACCTCGGCCCCCGAGATCGACGCGTTCCGCTTGAGCAGCATCCCGACCGCGCCCGCCGTCAGCAGGAACTCCACGACGGCGGCGTCGTCGAACCCGGGCAGGAAGCGCCAGGCGTAGTGCAGCACCGCCGGGACGATCCCAGCGGCGCCGTTGGTCGGGGCGGTGACCACCCGGCCGCCGCCGGCGTTCTCCTCGTTGACCGCGAGCGCGCACAGCGTCACCCACTCCATGGCGTGCAGCGGGTCGGTCGGGTCGCCCTCGCTCTCCAGCCGACGCCGCAGCGCCGCGGCCCGCCGTCGCACCCGCAGGCCGCCCGGCAGCACCCCCTCGACGGCGGTCCCCCGCTCGACGCAGGACCGCATCACCGACCACACGTGCAGCAGCCCGGCGCGCACTTCGGCCTCGGACCGCGACTCACCCGCGAGCACCACGTCGGCGATCGACCGGCCCCGCGCCAGCTCGAGGAGTTCCGCCGCGCTGCCGAAGCGCGCACCCCCGCCGTCGTGAACGGTCTGCTCGTCGGACTCGACCACCACCCCGCCGCCGACGGAGAAGTACGTGCGGCGCTCGACGACGGAGCCGCCCGGGTCCCACGCCGTCAGCACCATCCCGTTGCTGTGCCGCTCCAGGCGTTCGTGACGGTGCAGGACGACGTCACGATCGACGTCGAACGCGATCTCGTGCTTGCCGGCCAGGCCCAGCCGTCCGGAGGAGCGGACGCCCGCGACCAGCGGCCCGGTGACCTCCGGGTCGACCAGGTGCGGCTGCTCCCCCGCGAGGCCCAGGACGACGGCGGGCACGGTCCCGTGGCCGTGACCGGTGGCGCCGAGGGAGCCGTAGAGCTCGCAGCGCACGGCCGCGACCCCCTCCAGCCGACCCTCGTCGACCAGCCGGGAGACAAACCGGAACGCCGCCTTCATCGGCCCCACCGTGTGCGAGCTCGACGGCCCGATCCCCACGGTGAACAGGTCGAACACGCTGCTCATGGCCCTCCTCGCGATCGGGCGTTGACCGGTGGTCGTCGGCGACCTACGGTGTCCAACGACTGATATATTAGCTGTCGCAGACCAGTACGGGAAGGACCGACGATGACGATGGCAGTCGTCGGGCACGAGACCTCGAGGGCCGTGCTCGACCGTCCGCTGGCCGAGACCGATCCCGAGGTCCACGCGGCGATCGCGGCCGAGCTCGGGCGCCAGCACCGGACGCTGGAGATGATCGCGAGCGAGAACTTCGCCCCGACGTCGGTGATGGCCGCGCAGGGCTCGGTGCTGACGAACAAGTACGCCGAGGGCTACCCCGGGCGGCGCTACTACGGCGGCTGCGAGCACGTCGACGTGATCGAGCAGCTCGCGATCGACCGGCTGTGCGCCCTGTTCGGCGCGGAGTACGCCAACGTCCAGCCGCACTCCGGGGCGCAGGCCAACGCCGCCGTCATGGCCGCCCTGCTCTCCCCCGGCGACACGATCCTCGGGCTCGACCTGGCTCACGGCGGTCACCTGACCCACGGCATGCGCCTGAACTTCTCCGGCAAGCTCTACGACGTCGCGGCGTACCACGTGCGGGCCGACGACCACCGGCTCGACATGGACGAGGTCGCCCGCCTCGCCCGCGAGCACCGCCCGCAGCTGATCGTCGCCGGCTGGTCGGCCTACCCGCGCCACCTCGACTTCGCGGCGTTCCGGGCGATCGCGGACGAGGTCGGTGCGTACCTCATGGTCGACATGGCGCACTTCGCCGGCCTGGTCGCCGCCGGGCTGCACCCCTCCCCCGTGCCGCACGCGCACGTCGTCACGTCGACCACGCACAAGACCCTCGGCGGACCCCGGGGCGGCGTGATCCTGGCGGCGGACCGCACGCTGGCCAAGAAGCTGAACTCCGCGGTCTTCCCCGGCCAGCAGGGCGGCCCGCTCGAGCACGTGGTCGCCGCGAAGGCCGTGGCGTTCGCGCTCGCGGGGACACCGGAGTTCCGGGAACGCTGCGAGCGGACCCTCGAGGGCGCCCGCATCCTCGCCGAGCGGCTGGTCGGCGAGCCCGGGATCGGCGTCGTCTCCGGCGGCACCGACGTGCACCTGGTGCTGGTCGACCTGCGCGACTCCGAGCTCGACGGGAAGCAGGCCGAGGACCGGCTGCACCGCGTCGGCATCACGGTCAACCGCAATGCCGTGCCGTTCGACCCGCGGCCGCCGATGGTCAGCTCCGGCGTGCGCATCGGCACCGCCGCGCTGGCCACCCGCGGCTTCGACGCGGCGGACTTCCGCGAGGTCGCCGAGGTCGTCGCCCGCGCCCTGCGGCCCGAGGTCACCGAGATCGAGCTGGACGCCCTGGCCTACCGCACCGCGGCGCTGGCCGACCGTCACCCCCTCTACGTCGGACGGCAGGCATGAGCACCCCGGAGCACCCGGACGCCCTCTGGCGGAACCCGGAACCGAAGAAGAACTACGACGTCGTCATCGTCGGCGGTGGCGGGCACGGCCTGGCCACGGCGCACTACCTCGCGAAGCAGGGCGTCACGAACGTGGCCGTGCTGGAACGGGGCTGGCTCGCCGGCGGCAACATGGCCCGCAACACGACGCTGATCCGCTCGAACTACCTGTGGGACGAGTCCGCCGCGATCTACGAGCACGCGCTGAAGCTCTGGGAGGGACTCGAGGCCGACCTCGACTACCCGATCCTGTTCAGCCAGCGCGGCGTGCTGAACCTCGCGCACTCGGAGCAGGAGGTCCGCGACTCGGTCCGCCGCGTCGAGGCCAACCGGCTCAACGGGATCGACGCGGAGTGGCTGCGGCCCGACGAGGTCGCGAAGATCTGCCCGATCGTCAACGTCTCCGGCGACATCCGCTACCCGGTCCACGGCGCCACCTACCAGCCGCGCGCCGGGATCGCGAAGCACGACTACGTCGCCTGGGGCTTCGCGCGCCGCGCCGATGCGGCCGGGATCGACCTCATCCAGGACTGCGAGGTCACGGACTTCGTGGTCGACGGCGATCGCGTCCTCGGCGTGCGCACGAGCCGCGGCGACATCGGCGCGGGCACCGTCGCGCTGTGCGCGGCCGGGCACACGTCCGTGCTGCTGGACCGGCTCGGCGTCCGGACCCCGCTGCAGTCGCACCCACTGCAGGCGCTGGTCTCCGAGCTGCTCGAGCCCGTGCACCCGACGATCGTCATGTCGAACAAGGTGCACGTCTACGTCTCGCAGGCGCACAAGGGCGAGCTGGTGATGGGCGCCGGGATCGACTCCTACAACGGCTACGGCCAGCGCGGCGCCTTCCGGGTGATCGAGCGGCAGATGGCCGCCGCCGTCGAGCTGTTCCCGGTGTTCGCCCGCGCGCACCTGCTGCGCAGCTGGGCCGGCATCGTCGACGTCACCCCGGACGCCAGCCCGATCGTCGGGCGCACGCCCTACGAGAACGTCCTGCTCAACTGCGGGTGGGGCACCGGCGGCTTCAAGGTCACGCCCGGGCTGGGCCAGGCCTTCGCCGACACCATCGCCACCGGGCGCGTGCACCCGCTGCTCGCCCCCTTCTCCCTCGACCGGTTCGTCACCGGCGCGCTCGTCGACGAGCACGGCGCCGCGGGCGTCGCGCACTAGGAGCCCCCCGTGCAGCTCATCCCCTGTCCCTGGTGTGGTCCGCGCGAGGAGAGCGAGTTCCACTACGGCGGCCAGGCCGACGTCGCCTACCCCGACGACCCCGCGGCCCTGACCGACGAGCAGTGGGCGCAGTTCGTGTTCTTCCGCGACAACCCGAAGGGTCCGTTCGCGGAGCGCTGGTTCCACTCCGCCGGCTGCCGGACCTGGTTCCGCGCGGTCCGCGACACCCGCACCTACGCCTTCCTCCCCGGGAGCCCGGCATGACGCGCCTCGACGGGTACGGCCGCCTCGACCGCTCGCGCACCCTGCGCTTCGTGTTCGACGACGTCGCCTACACCGGCCACCCCGGCGACACCCTCGCCTCCGCCCTGCTCGCGCACGGCGTCCGACGCACCGGCACGAGCGTGAAGCTCGGGCGGCCCCGCGGGATCGGCGCCGCGTGGGTCGAGGACCCCACCGGCCTCGTCCAGATCGAGGAGCCGTTCCCGGAGCCGATGCTGCTCGCCGCCACCGTCGAGCTCACCGACGGTCTCGTGGCGCGCAGCATCGCCGGTCGCGGGCGCCTCGCGCAGGTCGCGGACACCGCCCGCTACGACCGGCAGCACCACCACACCGACGTGCTCGTCATCGGCGCCGGGCCGGCCGGGCTCGCCGCGGCGCAGCAGGCGGCCCGGGTCGGCGAGGACGTCGTGCTCGTCGACGACCGCCCCGAGGCCGGCGGCACGCTGACCGGCACGGAGACGATCGACGGGCAGGGCTCGCGGGAGTGGGCGGCCGGAGTCGTCGCGGAGCTCGCCGCCACCCCGACGTTGCTGCACCTGCAGCGGACCACCGCCTTCGGTCACTACGACGACGGCTTCGTGCTCGCCCTGGAGCGGCGGACCTCCGGGGCGACCCGGCAGCGCGTGCACCGCATCCGCGCCGCCCGGATCGTCATCGCCACCGGGGCCACCGAGCGCCCGATCGTCTTCGAGGACAACGACCGACCCGGCGTCATGCTCGCCTCCGCGGCCCGCGACCTGCTGCATCGCCAGGGCGTCCGGGCCGGCTCCGAGGTCGTGGTGTTCACCAGCGACGACGCCGCCTATGCCGCGGCCGTGGACCTGCACGACGCCGGGGCCCGGATCACGGTGGTCGACGTCCGGCCCGCGCCGACGGCTCCGGGCTGCATCGAGCGCGGCATCGTCGTGCACGCCGACGCCGTCGTCACGCGCGCCGAGGGCGAGGAGCAGGTGACCGGGGCGGTCCTCGGTGACGGGCGGACCCTCCCCTGCGACCTGCTGCTCGTCAGCGGCGGCTGGAACCCCACCGCGCACCTGTTCAGCCACGTGCGCGGCGCCCTGCGCTACGACCCCCGGCTCGGGGCCTTCCGGCCGGGCGAGGAGGTGCCGGGCACGCAGGTGGTGGGCGCCGCGAACGGGGAGTGGGCCGGCTCGACGTCGGTCCTCTGGCGCGTGCCCGGCGACCCGTCCCGACAGTTCGTCGACCTCGCCCGCGACGCCACCGTCCGCGACATCGAGCGGGCCGTGGGGGCGGGCATGCGCTCGGTGGAGCACGTGAAGCGGTACACGACGATCGGCACCGCCCATGACCAGGGCCGCACCTCCGGCGTCATCGCCTCCGGCATCACCGCCGAGCTGCTGGGTCGTCCGGTCGACGACCTCGGGACGACCACGTTCCGACCGCCCTTCGTGCCGGTCGCCTTCGCGGCGCTGGCCGGCCGCGAGCGGGGCGACCTCTACGACCCGGTGCGCACCACCGTGCTGCACTCCGCCCACGTCGCGGCGGGGGCGGTGTTCGAGGACGTCGGGCAGTGGAAGCGGGCGCGCCACTACCCGCGGGCCGGCGAGGACATGGCGGCCGCGGTGCTGCGCGAGTGCGCCGCCGCCCGCAGCGGCGTCGCGATCATGGACGGCTCGACGCTGGGCAAGATCGACGTCCAGGGCGCCGACGCCGGGGTGCTGCTCGACCGGCTCTACACGAACCTGATGAGCAGCCTGAAGGTCGGGCGCGTGCGCTACGGCGTGATGTGCGGCAACGACGGGATGATGATCGACGACGGCACCGTCCTGCGGGTCGCGGACGACCGCTTCCTGGTCACGACGACCACCGGCAACGCCGCCTTCGTCCTGGAGTGGATGGAGGAGTGGCTGCAGACCGAGTGGCCCGACCTCGCCGTGCACGTCACCTCCGTCACCGACCAGTGGGCGGTGCTCCCGGTGGTCGGCCCGCGCTCGCGCGACGTGATCGGCGCGGTGTTCGCCGACGTCGACGTCTCGAACGAGACCTTCGGCTTCATGACGTGGCAGGACACCGTGCTCGACGGCGTGCCGGTGCGGCTCGCGCGGATCTCGTTCTCCGGCGAGCTCGCCTACGAGGTGCACGTCGACGCCCGGTACGCCCCGGCGCTGTGGGAGCGGCTGCTCGAGGCGGGCCGCCCGTTCGACATCACGCCCTACGGCACCGAGACGATGCACGTGCTGCGCGCCGAGAAGGGCTATCCGATCGTCGGGCAGGACACCGACGGCACGGTCACCCCGCAGGACCTCGGGATGAGCTGGGTGATCTCGAAGAAGAAGACCGACTTCGTCGGGAAGCGGTCGTTCGCCCGGGCCGAGAACCTGAACCCGCAGCGCAAGGAGCTCGTCTCGCTGCTGCCGACGGACGCGTCCACGACGCTGCCGGAGGGCTCGCAGATCGTCGAACACCGCGCCGACGGGACCCTTCCGCCGCCCCCGGTGCCGATGCTCGGCCACGTCACGTCGAGCTACCGCAGCGCCGCCCTCGGCCGCCCGTTCGCCCTGGCCCTGCTGCGGGCCGGGCGCTCGCGGGTCGGCGAGGTCGTGAGCGTCCCCGTCGGCGACCGGCTCGTCGCCGCCGAGATCGGCCCCACCGTGCTCGTCGACCCCGAGGGAGCCCGCCGCGATGGCTGAGCACCTGACCCCCGTCCACCCGCTGGAAGCGTGGCGCGACCGGTTCGCGGCGCTGAACTCGGACGTCCTGACGGCGGGTCACGACGTCGCCGTCGACCTCGAGCCGTCCGTCGCCGCCCTGGCCGTGCGGGTCGCCCCCGAGCGGGCGGCCCTCGCCGAGGTGGCGCTCGGTGTGTCCCTGCCCTCGAGCCCGCTCGCGTGGGCGCCGACGCTGCGGGGCCAGGCGTTCCACCTGGGCCCCGACGAGTGGCTGGTCACCGACACGGCGGCGACCTCGGCCGCCGCGTGGGAGGCGGTCGCCCGGCCGGCCGCGGCCGCCGTCGGGACCGCCGTGTCGGACGTCTCCGCGCAGTACGCCTTCCTGCGGCTGCGGGGTCGCGACGCCCGCGAGCTGCTGTCGTTCGGGTGCGCGCTGGACCTGCGCCCCGCGGCGTTCGGGCCGCGGTCGTGTGCCCGCACGCTGCTCGGGCAGGCCGGTGTGCTACTGGTCGGGCACCCCGACGGCGAGTACCAGGTGGTCGTCCGGACGTCGTTCGCCGGCTACGTCGCCGCGTGGCTGCTCGACGCCGCCGTGACATATCAACCGGCGGCCGCGATATGATCACGGCCGTGACCGTCGTCCAGCAGCCTCCGACGTCGCTGTCGGAGCAGGCCTACCGGGCGATCCAGGACAAGCTGATCCTGCTCGAGATCCCACCGATGGCCCCGGTCGACGAGGTCGCCCTGGTCGAGGAGCTCGGCGTCGGGCGCACGCCGGTCCGGGAAGCGCTCAAGCACCTCGCGGTCGACCGGCTCGTCGTCTCCTACCCCCGCCGCGGCACGTTCGCGACGGCGGTCGACATCACCGATCTCGCCTACATCACCGACATCCGGGTGCAGCTCGAGCCGCTGGCGGCCCGGCGGGCGGCGGAGGTCTGCGAGAGCTCGCCGGGCCGGGCGGAGGAGCTGGCGGAGCTCGCCGGCGCGACCGCCGCGCTCGACGTCCCGGCGCTCTCCCGCGAGGAGCTGATGCGCTGGGACATGCGGGTGCACCGGACGATGTACGCGGCCACCGGGAACCCGTACCTCTCCGACACCGCGACCCGCCACCACAACCTGGCGACCCGCATCTTCTGCCTGTTCCTCGACCGGATGACCGACTTCGCCGACCACGTCGAGGAGCACGCCGGCCTCCTGCTGTCGATCGCTGAGGGCGACGCGGACGGCGCCGCCGAGGCGGCCCGTGCCCACGTGCTGGGCTTCGAGCAGGCGGTCCGCGCGGTCATCTGACCGTCCTGTCGCGGGCTACCTCGGTCTCGCCGGCACCCTGTCGCTGGGAATCCCCACGACAAGGTGCGGGCGGGCCAGCGGGAGACCGCGACAGGGCGAGGAGCGGCCGGACGAGCGGGTGCTCGGCGTCGCAGCGGGGGCCTACTGACAGCACTGAGCGCCCGAACATCCCGCCGACCCGACCAAGATCACGAGAACAACGAGGATCCGGACGCTCAGCGCTCGGATCCTCCTCGTTCCGATGATCTTGACCGGAAGATGTAGCGGGTCCGGTTCAGCCCGCCCAGGTCTCGGCGAACGTGACCTCGGCGGAGTCGGCGGCGTCCTTGTAGAACTCCCACACCGCGACGACCCCGGAGCCGGCGGCGAACCGCGGGTCCCGGACGGCGGTCGTGGTCCCGTCGGGCAGGTGCAGCGTGGCGGTGTCCCCGGTGACGACCACCTCCACCGGCCGCGGCGTCCCGTCCTGCGGCAGCGCCAGCCCGTAGTCGGCGCGGGCGACCTCGCGGACCGCCCCGCCCTCGAGCACCCCGGCGATCCAGCGGTCCGGGGTGAACACCATGTGCAGGTGCCCGTCCACCCGGTCCGCCGACGGTGCGCCGTTCCACGCGACCAGCGCCACCGATCCCGACGCCGAGCCCGGTCCGAACGCGACCCGTGCCCCGAGCCGCCGCACCGGGGTCCCGAGCGGCTGGGTCAGGTAGACCGCGGACTGCTGCGCGGGGAGGTTCCCGACGAGGGCCCCGCCCCGCACCTCCGGCTGCGCGGCGGTGTTCGACAGCAGCGTCGTGAACGGCACGCCCTCGTCGCCGGTCGCGGGCAGCGGACCGTCCGGACGACCGGTCCAGCGCGTGTGGCGCAACAGCGGGACATCCGGGGTGGGCGGAGGGGGCACCGTCGTCCCGCCCGAGCACCCCGCCACCGCGCCGGCGAGCGCCGCGCCGCCCAGCAGGAGGGCGGCGCGGCGGCTGAGCGGTCGGGTCACGAGCCCGCGTGGGGCCGCAGCCCGCCGAACTCCGGGGCGGCGTGCGCACCGCGGCGGACCGAGCCGTCCGCGGGCGACCCGCTGGTGAACCAGGCGTCGAAGGGGGCCGCGGCCAGGTTCGCGCGCCCGGCGAGCGCCGGCGGCTGCTCCTCGGCCCGGACCCGGGACACGGGCGTGGTCACCGGCGAACCGCCCTCGCCGTCGCCGGTCGTGGGTACGGCGGCGCGGGTCTCGCCGTCCATCGTCAGGACCGTCCCGAGGAGCCGCGCACCGACCGTCCGCAGGGCCTCGCGGGCGGCGACGACCGCCTCCGTCGGCGTCCGCCCGGCCCGGCAGACCAGCACGACGCCGTCCGAGCCGGCGGCGAGCACGGCCGCGTCGGCGACCGGCCCGAGCGGCGGGGCGTCGACGAGGACGAGGTCGTGGGTCTCGCGCAGCCGGTCCAGCACGGCGCCGAGGGCCTGGGAGGAGAGCAGGCCGGACGGGTCGGTCGGGACGTCACCGGCGACGAGGACGTCCACGCCGCCGTGGTGCTGCAGGGCGGTGCCGAGCGGGCAGCGGCTGCGCAGGACGTCGGTGAGCCCGAGGCGGCCGGTGAGGCCGAGACGCTCGGCGAGCACCGGGCGGCGCAGGTCGCCCTCGACGACGGCCACCCGGCTCGTCGTCGCGAACGCACCCGCGAGGGCCTGGACGAGACTCGTGCGCCCCTCCCCCGCCTCCGGACTGGCCACGGTGATGACGCGGACCGGCGCGTCGACGTCGGCGTAGGCGAGGTTGGTGCGCACCCGGCGGACGGCCTCGGCGTAGTCGCCGCCCCCGGCCGGGTCGAACTGACCGCGGACCGCGGGCACGCTGCCCAGCGAGGGCGCGCCCGCGAGCTCGGCGAGCTCGGCGGGGCGGCGCAGCGAGCGGTCGGTGGCCGCGGCGATCACCGCGCCGGCCGCGCCCAGCAGCAGCCCGACCACGCCCCCGACGACGAGGTTGACCGGCCACCGCGGCGAGACCGGGTGGGGGTCGGCGACGGCCGCGTCGACCGTCGCGACGGTCACCGCCGGGGACTCCCCGGGCGACGACGGGCGCTCGAGCTGGCCGACCACCTGCGCGAAGCGCGCCGTGACCGCGTTCGCCAGCTCGGCCGCCCGACCGGCGTCGTCGTCGGTGACGGTCACCTTCATGACCGTCGAGTCGGTGTCGGTGGTGACCGCGACGTGGTCGGCGAAGTCGGCCGTGGTGCCGGTGATCCCGGCGGTGTCCATCACCGGGCGCAGCACCCGCTCGGAGGTGAGGATCTCGGTGTACGACTTCACCCGCTGCTGGGAGAGCAGCACGCCCTGGTAGGCGTTCTGCGCCGAGGCGTCGTCGACCGCGGAGACGTAGAGGCTCGCGGTCGCGGCGTAGGTGCGCGGCAGGAACGTCGTCACGCCGGCCGCGACGGCGAGGCCGATCGCGAGGCCGGCGACGAGCACCAGCCAGCGGCGACGGACCGCGGTGAGCAGGGCGACGAAGGTCATGACGGTTCTCCTGAGGAGCGGACGAGGGTCTGAGGGGCCTGCGCCGCCGGTATGGGCCGCGCGACACTGCTCGCGAGCCCGGCGAGCAGGGCCAGGGGGACGTAGAGGTACAGGTCGGCGATCTGGTTCTCGACGACGCCGACCGCCAGCCACGCGCCGAAGGCCACGACGAGGGCGCGGGCGAGACCCGCCGTCGTGCCGGTGGACATACGGACGGCGGCAACGCCGTCGGCGAGCGCCCCGACCGCGGTCACCAGGAAGGCGACGAACAACAGCGCCCCGCCTGACGCGGCGAGCTGCAGCCAGATGTTGTGACCTTCGGTCATCACGTGCAGGCCGATCCCCCGCAGCGGGGACTCGGCGATGTCGGCGAGCGCCTGGGAGTGGATGCGCGCCCGGATGGCGTCCGATTCCGCGGCGCTCTCCGCCCCGGTGAGGCGCAGTTCGGTCCCGAGGCGGTCGAGCATCGTCGGGAAGAACGCCACGAGCAGGGTCGCGGCGCCGATCGCCGCCCCGGCCAGGGGGACCAGGAGGCGGCGGCCGACCCGGTCGACGAGCAGGGCCACCAGGACGGCCCCGCACGCGATCGCGAGCCCGCCGCGCGACCCGGACTCGAGGATGCCGCCCAGCACGAGCGCGGTGACGGCCGCCCAGCCGACGCGTTCCCGGCCCCGGGTGGAGAGCAGGAACCACACCACGACGGGCGCGGCCAGGCCGGCGGAGAGCGCCAGGTGGTTCGGCTGGGCGGTCAGACCGGCCTGGCGGCCGCCGACGTCGACCGAGATGAAGTGCGCGCTGATCGCGGTGAGACCGAGGCCGTCGGTGACCGCGACGGCCGCGCTGGCGGCAGCGCCCAGCACCCAGGCCGCGGCGAGCCCACGGAGCAGCCGTGTGCGGGACCCGGGAGCCCGGTCGGCCACCGCCAGGCAGACCGCCACCGGCAGGGCCAGCGCCGGGACGATCCAGCGCACGCCGTTGAGCAGGTTCGCGATGCCCGGGCTCGGGATCGCGGCGGCGGTCGCGGCGTCGACCGGGACGCCGAAGCGCGAGGTCAGGTAGCCCCGGTCGATCGGCAGCACCATGGACGCGGCCATGACGGCGACCAGCGCGGCGGGCAGCGGCCACACCCAGCGCGGGACCGCCAGGTGGCGGCCCCGGCCGACCGCGGTCAGGGCGAGCACGACGAGCGCGACGGCGAGGAACAGGTGCCCGAGCGGCAGCCCGAGCGAGATGCCGTTCCACGTCGCGGTGCCGACCGCGAGGGCCAGCAGCGCCACCCCGAGGTCGCCCGGCCCGCGCACGACCACCACGAGCCCCACCACGACGACGACGGCGACCACCGCCGCCGCGATGCGGACGTCCACCAGCCGCGTCGCGTCCAGCACGAGCAGCCCGGCGACGACGAGGGCGGTCACCACCCCGAGGACCCTCATGCCGGGACCTCCTCGGGGGTCGCGACGGCGGGGGCGGCGCGGCGGCACGCCCCGACGGCGGCGGCCAGCGCGACCAGCGAGGAGGCCGTGAGCCCCCACGCCAGCCCGGTGACCGCGGAGCCGGCCTCGCCCCCGACGACGAGGCCGGCTCCGGCTCCGACGAGCATCCCGACGGCCGTGACCACCTGGAGCCCGAACAGTGCGCCCCCACGACGCTCGCCCCGGACCTGGGCGAGGAAGGGCACGGCGAACGCGGCCAGCGCGGTCTGGAGCACGATCGGTGCGACCAGTCCGGAGTAGCCGAGGTACTGACCGAACAGCAGGCCCATGAGCACGTCCCGCAGCGGGATCGCGGCGAGCAGCACGGCGGCGACGACACCGGTCGCCGCCAGGGCGGTGCGCCGGGCCCGCAGCAGTCCGGCGCGGTCACCGGCGACGGACAGGCGCGCCATCACCGGGGTCGCGAGCACGAGCAGCGCCGCGAGGAACGTGACCGGCGGCTGGAAGACCAGCAGCTGCACCGCGCGCAGGCCGGCCACGTCGTCGGCGACGAGCACCAGCCCGGCGAGCAGGAGCACCAGGTAGATCTGGGCCTGCCCGAGCACCGAGGTGAGCGTGAACCAGCCCGACAGGTAGCGGGACTCGGCGAACCACGGCCTCGGGTCCAGGACCCGCCGGGCCTCCGGGCTCACCGCGACGAGCACGACCAGCGCCGCCAACGCCCCGAGGCCCCAGGCGGCCGCGACCGAGGCCACCGAGAACCCCGTCGTCAGGAAGGCCCCGAGGAGCAGGACCCCCTGCGCGACGAGCCAGACGACGTCGACCGCGAGCGCGCGGCCGGTGTCGGAGCGGGCGAGCAGGACGTGCCGGCCGGCGTCGACGACGAGCGCGCCGGGCACCCACACCGCGAGCGCCAGCAGCGCCTCCCCGACGGCGCCGGACCAGGCGATCCCGCCGACGACGCAGACCGCGAGGCCGGCGAGCCCGAGCACCGCGGACGCCGTCAGCGCGGAGGACCCCAGCGATGGGCGCCGCGCCGCGCCCACCGTCGGGAGGTGCGCCAGCAGCGGCTCCCCGATCACCGCGCGCCCCGCCGCGCACAGCACCGTCACCACCGCGTACGCGGCGACGAAGGCCCCGAACTCCCCCGGCAGCAGCACCGCCGAGGCGACGAACGCCGTCAGGTAGTTGCTCGCCGAGCTGACGAGCTGGTCGGCGACCCCGACCACCGCCCGACCGCGTGAGATGCCCCCCGACGTCATCACGCGATCTCGGAGTTCGTCCGGTGGAAGAACGGCATGTCGGGGTCCAGCGCCTTCGCCGCACGGGCGGGCGCGCCGGCGAACACGTGGCTGCCCTCCTTGAGCGGCCGCGCCACGGTGGAGCCGGCGGCCACGATCGACCTGGCCGGGATCTCGGCGCCGGGCAGCAGCAGGCAGTGGGTCGCGACCATGCCGTACTCGCCGATGCGGATCGGCTTGGAGTCCTGACGCATGTTCTCCACGTCGACGGCGTGGGTCTGGATGATCGACCCGAACCCGGCGATCGCGGAGAAGTTCCCGAGCTCGACCAGGTCGCAGGCGTCGATGAAGTGCAGCGACGTGATCAGCGTGTGGTCGCCCATGACGAGCTCGGGCCGCCGGGACTCCAGGCCGGAGAAGTAGCCGGTGGAGCGGCGGACCGAGTTGACCCAGACCAGCATGAGGATGTGGGCCCGCTCGCCCATCGTCACCTGCTCGCAGCCGCGGATCAGGATCAGGTGGCCGATGCGCGCGCCCTCGCCCATGACGAGGCGGTCGACGTCGACGAACGAGTGCCCGATGCTCGCGGTGGCCGCGAGCTCGTAGCCGAGCAGCCGGGTGTGGGTGAAGCGACGCAGCCGGCGGGGCATCCCGACGGCGGCCGCGGCGGCCAGGGTGCGCAGGGTGCGGTTGCGGATCACAGGAATCACGGAGCCACCTCGATCCATTCCTGCGCCGTCGCCAGGTCCTTGCGGATCGTGAAGCCGAAGATGTTGCCCTGGCGGCGGGCGACGGTGTTCAGCCCGCGGTTGAGCAGGCCGATCACGCGCTCGCGACCGCCGATGGCCGAGCGCATCGACGACGTCAGCGCGCGGTCGGTGCCGATCAGCCAGCGGGAGTGGAACTCGACCGGCACGACGTGGCCCGGGTCGAAGCTCGCGAGGGTCTTGCGGACCTCGTGGCGGGTCCAGCGGTAGACGTGGTTCGGGGTGCCGGTGCCGTCGACGCCACCGGTGGTGCCGCCGCCGTCGGCGACCGCGTCGTGCTCGTAGACCCCGGCCAGGCCGAGCGAGCAGGCGACGCGCATCAGCGGCGAGTCCTGGTTCTCGACGGCGACCACGGTGCGCCGGGCGATCCGGTACATCTCGTGCAGCGCCTGGTGCGGACGGCTGCAGTGGTGCAGGCCCGCGTGCCCGATGACGTGGTCGAAGGACCCGTCGTCGTACGGCATGGCGTGGGCGTCGCCGTGGTTCCCGGCCCGGAGCCGCGAGGACGGCGAGTCCGGCGCGAGGTTGGAGAAGGTGCAGTTGGTCAGCCCGACCTCGGCCGTGGTCTTCTCGTCGAACTCGCCGGCGAACTGGACGAGGATCGCGTCGTCGGCGGCGATGACGCCGTGGGCGAGCAGGTCGGTGAGGATCGCGGCGTAGGTGCCGCCCCCCGCTTCAGCCATGGATCGTCTCCCGGTAGGTGTCGGTGAGCGCCTGCACCCAGGCGCGGGTGGAGAAGTGCTGGTCGTAGGTGGTGCGGGCCCGCTGGGCGAGGGCGGCGCGGTCGCGCTGGACGTCCTTGAGGGCGACGGCGAGGTCGGCCGGGTCGGGCAGGCGGTCGACGACGACGCCGGTGCCGTGGCGGGCGATGTCGTCCGCGGCGCCGTTGCCGGCGAACGCGACGACCGGGACGTGCGAGGCGAGCGCCTCGACGTAGGTCAGGGGCGGGCCGGCCTCGGCCCAGAGGCTGGGGACGACGAGCCCGGTGTAGCGCCCGAGCAGGCGGCGGACCTCCTCGTTCCCCCGGCCACCGAGGAAGCGGATCTCCGGGCGGTCGGCGAAGCGCCGTTCGAGGTGGTCCGCGAGCTCGCCGGTGCCGACCAGGTCGATCGGCAGGTGCGCGGGCCAGCGCTCCAGCAGCGCCTCGACGCCCTTCTCGGCCGAGAGACGGCCGACGAACAGCCAGCGCGGGGCGTGCACGTGGTCGGTGCGCTCGGCGGGCTCCGGCGCGAGGTCCGCGACGGCGTTCGGGACGACGGTGAGCTGGTCCGCCGACACCCCGGCCGCCAGGTACTCGTCGGCGGCGCGCTGCGAGATCGTGATCAGCCGGTCGGCCCGGCGGACGACCGGGTGCCCGGTCGCCCCGCCCCGCGTGGCGATCGCCAGGGGCAGCGTCGCGACCCGGGAGTCCTGGAAGCAGCCGTGGGTGACCGCGGCGCGCGGGGTGACGATGCAGTCGGTGCAGCGCTTCCCGTCGCGCAGCAGGGTGCCGGCCGGGCAGATCGGGCGGAAGTTGTGCAGCGTGGCGACCAGCGGGCCGTCCCAGCGGGCGAGCCAGCGGGTGCCGAAGTTCGGGAACAGGTTGTGGACGTGGACGACGTCCGGGTCGATCCGGCGCAGCATCGCCGTCGGGTCCGGTCCGATCCCGGTCGCGACCGTCGCCGCCGCCTCCAGGGGGTAGGTGCGCCGGCGTCGGCGGAGGTCGTTGTGCTGGGCGACGACGACGACCTCGTGGCCCGCGTCCTGCAGGGCCTGCGCCTGGGCGTCGACGACGACGTTCTCGCCGGACGGGACCTCGGTGTGGTGGTAGCTGTGGACCAGGGCGATCCTCAGCCTGCCCCCGTCGCTCCGCTCGCCCCCGGTCACGCCGGCTCCACCCGGGCATCACGGACGGGCCAGGACCCGTCGTCGGGAAGGCCGGTGTCGGAGACGATCTCCGGCAGCGGGGTGTGCCCGGGGCGGCTCCGGGCCGCGGCCAGGCCCTCGACCCACGCGACGTAGGCGTGGCGGGCCGCGTCGACGTGCAGCACGTCGTGGGCGAACAGCTGCCCCCGCAGGCCCATGGCCTCGGCCTCGGCGGGGTCGAGCCGCAGGTCGACGACGCCCTCGAGCAGGGCCCGCGGCGAACCGGGCAGCACGGTGACGCCCGCGCGGGAGGCGGCGATCTCGGCGCTGGCGGCCGAGAGCGGGTTGGTGGCGGCGACGACGGGGCGCCCGGCGGCGAAGTAGCTGGTCAGCTTGCTGGGGACGCACATCTCGGCCACGCCGGCCTTCTCGTTGAGCACGAGGACGTCGGCGGCGGCGAGGGCGTCGGTGAACCGCTCGGTGGGCAGCGGGTCGAGGAACTGGATGCGGCGGATGCCGCGGGCGTAGGCGTACAGGAAGTCGCGGCGGCCACCGTGGCCGAGGAGGACGAAGCGGACCGGCACGCCGTCCAGGTCGGCCTGGCGGGCGGCCTCGACGACGGTCTCCAGGCCCTGCTTCGCGCCCATGTTGCCGGCGTGCAGGGCGATGATCTCGTCGTCGCGCCAGCCGAGCTCGCGGCGGACGGCGGCGATGTCGGCGGTGCGCCGGGTGACGGTCGGGACGTGGGTCCAGTTGCGGATCGTCGTGATCCGCGTGTCGTCGACGCCCATCGCGGCGATCGAGGTCCGGAAGCGCTCGTGGATCGCGACGACCCCGTCGGCGCGGGAGAGCAGGCGGCGCTCGAGGTCGGCGGCCGCGGCGGCGGCCCGGCCGGAGCCGACGGCCGTCTCGGCCAGGGCGTGGCCGTAGAGGTCCTGCGGGATGACGCCGAGCGCGGTGCGGCCGGCCTTGCGCAGCCGGGCCGCGGCGGCGACGGAGAGCAGGGCGGGGCTGACCGCGACGACGACGTCGGGCCGCTCGCCGCCGTGGGTGACGACGCGGGCCGCGCGGGCCGCGAAGGCGGCCTCCATCGCGACACGGCCGGGGCCGGTCGGGTTGGTCGGGACCGGGTGGGCGACGCGGGTGACGCGGACGTCGCCGTCCCGCTCCTCGATGCGCCGGCCGCTGTAGCCCGCGTCGACCTGCCAGCGCGGGTAGTGCGGGAGGCCGGTGACGACGTGGACGTCGTGTCCCGCCTCGGCCAGGAACCGGGCGAGGCCGGTCGTGTACGGGGCGATCCCCGTGGGTTCCGGGGCGTAGTTCAAGCCCAGGATGGTGACCCGGAGCCGCGACTGCGGGGACATCCCTTCACCTCCGTCGAAGAAGACCCACCAAGCTCGTGCGCTCGGTGGCTGGTCCCCGACAGACAGCACCGCGTTCGGACGCCTGCGTTGACCCGTTCGGGGCAGTCAGACGCCGAAGGAACGGCAGACCGGTGACTCCATGACGTGGTTTCGCGAAAACTTCCCGACTTTCACCGTCCGGGAGCGGGTCGTCACACCTCGGACGGGTGAGCAGTAGCCGGATCGCCGGTGACGCGCCGTGAGGGCCGCGGGGCGAAAGCTCGGCGAAAGGGGCGTGGGTTCCCCTGGGGACCGTGGGTACCGCGCACCGACACCACGCCCCGCCGGGGGGAGGGGGCGAGCGGTCGCGGCGCCCGCACCGGGCGGCGACGGCGGTGCTGGGCACCGCCGTCGTCGTCGGGGTGGGATGGCTGGCCGCGCCGTGGGTCGCGATGGCCCGGCGCGGCACGCTGGACCAGCAGTGCGTGCGCTCGGTGCGGTTCCTGCGGGCGGAGTGCGGGCCGCCGGTGATCCCGCTACCGCGCCGCCCCGTGGAGGAGGTCCGCGCGCTCTAGCCCGGCCAGGTCGTGGACGTGGAGGTCGGGCGTCACCGTGGTCGCCGTGGCGGGGGTGGCGCCGGAACCCTCCCTCCCGTGGCGGCGCTCCACCCAGCAGGTGCACAGTCCGAGCTCCACGGCGGCCGCGATGTCGTGGTACTGGCTCTGCGCGACGTGGAGGACCTCGTCCTTGGCGATGCCGTGGGCGTGGAGCTTGGTGAGGGCGGCCTCGAACATGCGCGGGTCGGGCTTGTTCACCCCGACCTCGTCGACGGTGACGGTGTCGTCGAACGGATGCCCCAGCGCCGGCCCCCACGCCCCGACGGCGGCCCGGTCGGCGTTGGTGAGGGCGACGAGGCGGAAGCGGCCGCGCCACCGCTGCAGCGTCTGCGCCGCGTCCGGGTACGCCGGCCAGTCGGGGATCGACGGGCGGAGGTCGAGGTCCGGGAGGTCGAACTGCTCGGCGAGCCGCGCGCTGATGGGGTCGAGCATGGCGGGGAACGGCATCTCCGGGGTGGCGCGCTGCTGCACGTCCTCGGCGGCGGCGAAGGCGGCGAGGAACGCGTCGTCGTCGATGCCCGGGTTACCGACGGCCCGGAGGATGCCGGTCTCGAAGTCGATGAGCGTCCCGACGACGTCGAAGGTCATGGCGCGGATCATGGTCGTCCTCCTGTATCCCGATCGGTTTACTCTCCCGAGCCTGCTTGACCGATCGGTATACAGTCAAGGCGTGACCACCCCGGCCGGCCGGCGCGTCCTCGACACCGCCTCGGAGCTCTTCTACGCCCACGGCATCACCGCGGTGGGCGTCGCGGGCATCGCCGAGGCGGCCGGCGTCACGAAGAAGACCCTGTACGACTCGTTCGGCTCGAAGGCCGCGTTGGTGACCGCCTACCTGCAGCGTCGTCACGACCGCTGGTGGGCGTACCTGCAGGAGCGCCTGGCCGTCTCGCCGGGGGTCGGGACGGTGTTCGACACCTACCTGGCGCACCCGGACTTCTCGACCGCCCGGGGCTGCGCCTTCCAGCACGCCGCCGCTGAGCTCCCACCGGACCACCCGGGGTTCGCCGTCATCCGGGCCCACAAGGAGGCGGTGCGCGGCGAGCTGGAGCGACTCACCGGCGACCCCGACCGGGCCGAGTACCTGTTCCTCCTGCTCGAGGGCGCCGTCGCGCGCCGAGCCTTCGAGGGCACCCCGGACGCCCTGGAGCGGGCGAAGGCCCTGGCGGGCGCGTGAGCCCTTCTCGCGCGCCGAGTGCTACACGGCGCAGGTTCCGGGCCCTCCGAACCTGCTTGACGTAGCACTCGCCGCGGGAGCTCGGCGCCCTCTTCCGACGAGTGCTCCATAGCGCAGGTCCCGGGCCCTCGGAACCTGCTTGACGTAGCACTCGCCACGCGAGCTCGGCGCCCCTCCGCCGAGTGCTCCATGACGCAGGTTCCGGGCCCTCCGAACCTGCTTGACGTAGCACTCGCCGCGGGAGCCGCTGTCAGCCTTCCGCCGAGTGCGACACGTAGCAGGTCTCGGCGACTCAGAACCTGCCTGACGTAGCACTCGCGACCGAGCGGGGGTCGACGAACACTTCCCAACTCGCGAGTAGCACGTTCACCCGATCCCGCGGGCCATTACGCGACGTGATGGGAGTACGTTGCCCGCAAACCTCGTGGAGTTGGCCTTGACCGGCAGAGCTCCTCGAGGAGCTGGAACAACTTGCTGCGTGAGGGCCGGTCTCAGCCGACTCCTGACACGGCGAGATGCAAGCGTGATGTGCACTTGGCGCACGACAGCAACCTCTGGGCGCAGGACTCGTCGGTCTCGGCGTGGTCGCGCGACGAGGTTGCCGACAAGTTGAACAGTGCGAGCACCAGTTCTCGCAGACGTGAACCCGCCGCGGTGGGCGTTGTGGTCGTCGAAACCTTCGACGACCTCCGGACTCGTCGTCATGACGACCTAGCAGGGGGACGAACAGACGTGAGAATGCTGCCAGGACGAGCCGCACGGCGCGGCTTCCCACCCGGGGCACAGCGAGCAGACTTCGTTCGCCTGCCCGGCGGAGGCGCGACCGTCCGAGTCCCTGGTGGCGGGGCGTTCCTCCACATCGCCGGCAGCGACGCTGCGCGAATGCCCGGCGGCGGAGCCGTCGTGGAACTACCCGGTGGCGGAGCGGTCGTTCGCGCCCCGGGTGGCGGCGCCTGACTCGGATCGTTCGGCGGGCCTCCAGATCAGAGCCATTCCGTGGCCCGCGAGCATCCATACCTGCAATGCAACGTCCGCCATCCGGTCGGAGGTGCGCCATGGAGCCGGTGCGCCTCCGACCGCAGTGGCGAATGGCTTGACCAGGAAGCGCAGGTCTTCGCCTCCCGGCAGGTCGAAGGAGCCCGTGTCGAAGCCCATTCGTTCTACGAAGCAAGGGTAGGGCGCCTGCCACCAGCAGAAGCCGTCGTCGATCGCCTGCAGGGTGGTCGATTCGAGAGTCAGCCGCTGGATGGGTCCGATGAGACCTTCGGCGCCTGCGTGATCGTGCAGGTCGATCTCGAAGATGCGTAGTCGGTCCATGTACTGCTGACGATCGATCGTCCAGCCGTTGTCGCCGTCCGTCCCGAAGAACGTCAGGTAGCGACCCCAATCCCGGACCTTCACCTCGTGGAGGTTGGCGGAGGGGTGTCGAGCAGGAACCTTGGTGATCTGCCCGCGATCGTCCTCGTATTCCAAGCCGACTGCCACCGATTGCAGGATGCTCTCGACGGAATCCTCGAACAGGGTCTTGGTCTCGTCTTCCCGCACGAACCACGATTCGAAGAGGGGAAATCGACAGCCGACGACGATCCGGTCCCGGAGGGTTTCGTCGGAGGTGGCGAAGATGACGAGGCGCCGCGAGGGAATGCGGTTCCGGAAGGAGTAGTGGGTCCTCATCACCAGTTGATAATTGGCGTCGTCGACACGCACCAATCGATAGTCGATCTCGGTGTGCTCACTGATCGTCAGATCGGCGGCATCACCCATCAGCCCCTCCCCGCCCAGGAGCGCGGTCGCCAAGGGTTGGTTGAACGGCGAGGGTCCGTAGATTCGTTCCAGGAGTCGGTCCGCGACCCGGCCGGGTGGCAGCACCTCGATGACGCCTTGCTCGACGACCCGATTCACATAGTCGACGTGTCCGAGCAGCTCCCGTCGTACGACCTCGATGACGACGACAGCGGCCACCGACAGAGAGCCGATCAGCACCAGTACCCCGCCCAGCAACGACCACCGAGTCGATGGAGCGAGGACGAGCAGAGCAAGACCTGCGACCGCCAGCACCCCGCCTCCAGCTGCCCACGCCCTCAGCCGGACGCGACCGAAGTCGCCGTATCGAGAATTCCCCCCACCCACACCACCATCTTGTGTGGCGGAAGTGGCGTAAGACAACCATCGGGACGCCCGAGGACGTCAGCGGCCCTCCGCAGGCTCTTCGAACATCGGCTTGTCGCCGACCTCGATGTACGTCGAGATCGTGGCGGGCTCGCGATCGTCAGGGGCCGCCTGGACGTGCCGACGGATCCCCGTGTAGAGCCCGAGGAGGTGGCCGGTCATGGCCAGGCGGGCACCGATCTCGTCGCCGCGGCGGATCTGGACGGCGACCTGGACGTGGTCCAGGGCGGACCGGTCGTGCACGTCGGCGCTCGTGAAACTGTTCTGACGCCACTCGGCCACCTGCGGGGTGAGCATCCCGTACAGCGTCCGCAGGTACTCGTTGCCCGAGGCCTCGACGATCGCGTCGTGGAACTCCTCGTCCGCCTTGAGCAGGGACGCGGTGTCGCCCGCGTCGGCCGCCTGGTCGATCTTGCTCAGCTTCAGGATGTCGTCACGCTGGCCGGCGGACGCCCGGACCGCGGCGAGACCGGCCGCGGCGCCCTCGATCGCGATCCGGACCTCCATGACGTCGCGGACGTCGAAGTCGCGAGCGGCGAGGCGCTCCTCCATGACCTCCGCCGACGTCCGCGCCGGGGTGGAGGACACGAACCACCCACGACCCCGGTTGACCTCGACCACGCCCTGCGCCTGGAGCCGTTGCAGGCCCGAGCGCACGGAGCTGCGAGCCACACCGAAGCGGCGGGCGAGCTCGGGCTCGGTGACGAGCTTCTCCCCCGGCGCGAGCACACCGTCGCGGACCAGCTCGAGGATGCGGTCGGCGACGAGGTCCGGGATCGGCTTGCGGGTCTCCGGGAGCGACCAGCGCGCACTCGCGGACGTCTCGTCCTGCTCTTCGGTACTCATGATCGACCTCGCGCGCATGCGTGTTCCGTCATGCCGCCGAACGGTCGTCGGACGACGGACACCTCAAAGTAGCACGTCTGCACAAGACATGTCGGACAGGCAAAGACGGTTGACAGACATCGGACTGCTCCCCATGCTGAGTGCTGTCAGACAAGTACGACCTCGGGGGAACACCATGAACGGCATCTCTGCGAGCGAAATGGTCGTGATCCTGGCCTTCGTGATCTTCCTGCTCATCGCTTTCTGGCGCGTGGCGATCCCGGTGATCCTGGCGATCGTCCTGGCCAAGGTGGTGGTGTCCGTGGCGGCGATGACCCAGCAGCTGCCGGTCCAGCCCGCTGCGGCACTCGCCGCGATGGCACCGCACCTCTTCTGAAGATGTCGGACAAGTAGGACGTCCCGCGCCGGCGAACCGAGAGCTGGCGCGTGGCCGTCCGGCCCGGAGAGACTCGACGCCATGCTCACCGTGGAGCACATGTCCGACCTGATCCGGCGCTACTTCGACGGCTGCAACGACGCCGACGTCGAGGGCATGATCGCGTGCTTCACGCCGGACGCCGTGCACTACTTCCCGCCCGGGATGTACGGCGGGGCGTGGCGCGGGGCCCGGACGATCGCGGAGAACTGGGCGCACCGGGTGGCGACGCTCGGGTCGGCCTGGACCATCGACCGGCTGCTCGCCGACCCGCCGAGCGCCCAGGCGGTCATCGAGTGGACGCACTACAAGACCGCCCAGCACACGATCCTGCGCGGGGACGAGTGGTACGTCTTCGACCGGGAGTCCGGGCTGATCAGCGAGATCCGCGCCTACTACGCCTCGCCGGTCGACCCGTCCCGCCGTGAGCTCGCCCTCGAGGGCTTCGACTACGCCGGACGCGGCTACCACCTGGAGTGCCCGGTCCCCCGGCCGCACCCGTCGCAGGGCTGACCGACTGCCCTGTCGCGGGCTCCGTCGCCAGGTCGCCCACCTCGTCGTGGCGATTCCCAACGACACGGTGGAGCGGGGACGTCGGCACACCGCGACAGCCGAACCGTGTTCCGCGGACATGGTTGCGCCGTGACCCCTCGACCACGAGGTGAGCCGTCGCCCCGATCGGTCCAGCCCACGCTCACTCTTAGTCCGATAGACGTAATACGCTGCGCCGTTCGGGCGCTATCCCCGTAGCGTCGGCCTGTCGGAGGCCTGCGGGGGGAGGCGTCGTGCCAGCGGAGCGGAACACACGGGCGGGTCGGGTGCTCACGGGAGTCGCCGACCAGGTCCTGTCGTCCGGCACGAACTACCTCACCGCGTTCATCGCCTCCGTCGTCCTCGCGCCCGACGGGTTCGGCTTCTTCGTCGTCGCGTACGCGGTGGTGACGATCTACTCCGCCGCCGTCCGGGCCTTCGTCGGCGAACCCCTGCTCGCGCACCTCCCGTCGGTCGACGACGAGGCGACGAAGCAGCGTCTCCATGCCTCCGCCCTCGGCGCCGCGGCGGTCCTCGGCCTCCTCGGGGCCGCGGCCCTCCTGGTCATCGGCGAGCTCGTCGGCGGCCCGCTCACCTGGCTCGTCGCGTTCGCGCCGTGGCTCCCCGCCGCCCTGGTCGCCGACGCCGGGCGGTACGTGTCCTTCGCCCGCTCCGACCCGACGAAGGCGCTCGCCATCGACGCGACGTGGGCCGTGGTCCAGGCCGCCGCACTCGTCGGCATCGCGACGACGGGCACGTGGTCCGTCGCCTCCCTCGCCGCCGCGTGGGGCATCGGGGCGCTCGGCGCGACCGCCTTCCTGCTGACCACCAGCAGGCCCGCCGACCCCGCCCCTGGCTCCGCGAGAGCCGGTACCTCTCCGGCTGGTTCACCGTCGTCGCCGTCGTCGGCCAGAGCCAGGTCTACGTCGTGCTGCTCCTCGCCGGCCTGCTGCTGTCCACCACGGACGCCGCCGGACTCCGCGCGGTGCAGCTCCTCGTCTACCAGCCGCCGGTCACCTTCATGGCGGCGCTGCTCCTGCTGCTCACGCCCGCCTTCGCGCGGAAGGCCACGGACCCCGCCGCCCTCGACCGCCTCCGCACCACCGCGCTCGCGGCCATGGGTGTCCTCGGCCTCGTCGTGCTCGCCGCCATCCCCCTCCGCCACGTCCTGCTCGACCTGCTCTTCCCGAGCTACACGGCCTTCGCCGCGCTCGTCGTCCCGGTGGCGATCCAGAGCGTGCTCGCCGGCCTCACCGTCCCGTTCCACGCCCGCCTGCGCGGCCTGCGCCGGCCGCGCGCGCTGTTCGGCGTGCAGGTCCTCACCACCACCGGCGTCGTCGCCGGCGCCGCCCTCGGCCTGCTCGTCGCCGGCGTCGACGGACTCGCCTGGGGCATGACGATCGCCGGTGCCGTCTCGCTCGCCGCCATGGCCGTCGTCGCCGAACGCGCCCCGCTCCCCCGGCCCCAGGAGGTCGCCGTCCGATGAACCGCCGCACCTTCCTCGGGCTGAGCGCAGCAGCCGTCGCCGCCGGAGCCGCCGCCTGCTCCACCGAGGTCCGCTCCATGCCCACCGCCGCGCGCACCGACCAGGCCCCGACCGGCCCGGCGCTGCGCACGGACTGGAGCCGCCACCCCGTCGGTCCCCTGCCCGCCACCGGCGACGAGGGCGTCCCCCTCGAGGTGACCAACCTCGGCGTCCCGGCCACCCCCGACGTCCGGACCGGGGGCGCCGTCGGCAACCTCGACGGCGCCGGCGCGGTCTACCTGACCCAGCCGCTCGGCCGGCCCGTCCGCACCATCGGCGCCCGGTTCGCGCTCGGCCCGGGCGACCCCACGGCCGCGTCGCTGTGCCTCGCGACCTGGACCGCCCGCCCGGTCTCGGACACGAACTGCCACTTCGTCATCGGGGCGACCCGGTGGATCTTCGGGGTCGCCCGCGGCACCACCCTGACCCCGCTGCGCAACGGCCCGCTCGACCTCCCCCAGGACGGCTCACCGCACCAGGTCTCCATCGACCTCGACGGCGGGCCCTCGGTCGTCATCCACCTCCCCGACGGCACCACGGCCACCGTCACCGACCCGGCCGTCGCCGACGTGCGCGGCACCATCCCGGGCTGGGAGTTCTTCTCGCTGCGCCCGGGCGGGCCGGTCGTCACCCTCGTCGAGAGCTGGGCGTCGTGACCGACCTCGACACGCCGACCCGGCTCACCGGGATGCAGTTCCTGGTGCCGCTGCTGGGGTACGTCGTCCTGCTCGCGGTCCCGACGACGTTGTTCTTCGTCCCCGTCCTCGAGGCACAGCCGACGCTCGGGGTCCCGGCGCTCCTGTTCGCCGTCGCCGTCGTCTACAGCGCGACCCGCCTGCTCGGCCTGATGTGGCAGGCCCGCCCGCAGTGGCTGACGATCGGGTTCTGGATCTTCACCTACTGCTGGATCGCGGTCGCGGGGCTGACCCAGGCGCTCGCAGACGCCAACCCGCTCGGAGTCACGCTGACCCGCGACGACCAGCTGCTCCAGGGCCTCGTGGTGCTCGTCGGGATGATCTGTTTCGACGTCGGGTCGCGGGTGCGCCCGGCGCAGCCGCGCCCGCCGCGCCGGTTCCTCGACCCCCGCCGCGTGGTCCTGCTCGGCTGGACCTCGGTGGTCCTGTCGCCGCTGTTCGTGCTGGTCCTCGGGGGGCCGGCCGCCCTGCTCTCGAGCCGGGAGGCGGTCACCGACAGCCTGTCCGACCAGGGCCTGCTCTCCGCCGCCAGCGGTGACGCGATCGGCGGGACGCTCGCGACGGTCGCGAACGTCCTGACCTACATCGCCATGCTGACGCTCGGGAAGCTGCTCGTCGACGACCGCGTGCTGCGGCGCGTGGTGTCGAACCAGCTGCTGTTCGCCCTGCTCGTCGGGCTCAACCTGCTGATCAACAACCCGATCTCGAACTCCCGGTTCTGGGCGTTCACCGTCATCCTCGGCGTGCTCTACCTCTGGCGCCGCACGGCCCGGCCGCTCATGCTCGCCGCGTTCGTCACCGGGTTCGCGATGGCCACCCTCGTCGTCTTCCCCTACCTCGACGCCTACCGGGTCAGCGAGTCCACCGCGCGCCAGTACAACGTCCGGCTCAACGACTTCTCGAACCCCGTCGACTACGTCCTCGCCAAGACCGACTACGGCTCGGTCACCGACGTCGGGATCGCCCTGCGGGTCACCGACCAGCACGGCTTCTCCTACGGCGAACAGCTGCTGGGCGACGTGCTCTTCTGGTTCCCCCGCGCGCTCTGGCCGGACAAGCCCGTCAACACGACGGTCCTCATCGCCCACCAGATCGGCTACGAGTTCACCAACCTCGACTCCCCGCTGTGGGCCGAGGGCTGGATCGACTTCGGCTGGGTCGGCGTGGTCGCGTTCCTCGGCGGGGCCGGCATCGTCGCGCGGCGCCTCGACGACTCGCTGCTGCGCGCCCGTCTCCTGGCCCTCGACGGGCGGACCCCGCTCGCGGCCGTCGGGGTCCCCGCGATCGCGGGCTACGAGTTCATCCTCCTGCGCGGCTCGCTGCTGCAGGCCATGGCCCGGATCGTCGTGATGGTCGGCCTGCTCTGGCTGCTCTCACGGCGCGAGAACCCTCTTCCCGACGACGAGCCGTCCCCGGCTCCCGCGCTCGAAGGAGCGTCCACATGACCACCTTGTCGCACCGACCCGTCGTCGGGAACGAGGCGCCGATGGCGCACGTCTTCCCGGAGTTCGGCGCGGGCGGGTTCACCCGCCTCGACGGCACCGTCGAGTTCTACTTCCGCGTCAACGCGCTGATGCGTCCGGACGACGTCGTCGTCGACCTCGGGGCCGGCCGCGGCAAGTTCCTGGAGGACCCGGTCGCGGCCCGCCGCGAGCTGCAGCGCCTGCGACCGCGGTGCGCGGAGCTCGTCGGGCTCGACGTCGACCCGGCCGTGGCACAGAACCCGGCGCTGACCCGGGCGCACGTCTACGACCCCGACGGCGCGTTCCCGCTGGCGGACGCCTCGGTGGACCTGATCGTGTCGAACTGGACCTTCGAGCACGTCGCGAACCCCGCGGTGCTGGCCGCCGAGGTCGACCGGGTGCTGCGCCCGGGCGGCTGGCTGTGCGCGCGGACCCCGCGCAAGTGGGGCGTCGTCGGGATGAGCGCGCGGCTGGTGCCGAACGTGCTGCACCACCGGGCCCTGCGGCGCCTCCAGCCGGCGAAGCAGGAGCGGGACACATTCCCGGTGGCCTACGCGCTCAACTCGCGCGAGGCGATCCGGCGCTGGTTCCCCGCGGACCGGTTCGAGCACCACGTGTACGCGATGAGCGCGGAGCCGGCCTACGTCGGCGCGTCCACGCTGGCGATGCGGGCCCTGCTCGGGGTGAACAAGGTGCTGCCGTCGGCGGCCGGCGCCACGCTCATGGTCTTCCTGCGGAAGCGCTGAGCCGTGTCACGACCGCTCCAGGCCACGCAGCACCCGCTCCGCGATCAACCGGTGGCCGGCGTCGCTCGGGTGCACGCCGTCGGCGGCGATCACCGGCGGTTGCGCGGTGTCCGCCGCCGCGAACCAGTTCTCGCCGATCGGGTCGATGAACGTCGCCCCGGCGGCGAGCGCGGGGGTGCGGACCGCGTCGCGCAGCGCCTCTAGGCTCGGCGTGATCGTCCCGTCCGACCACACCGGCCCGATCACGACCAGCCGCACCCCCGGCAGGCGCTGCTGCAGCTGCCGGTACAGGTCGGCGGCCGCGGCCGAGACCTGCGGCAGCGGGGTGAGGCCGTCGTTGCGCGAGCCCTGCACGACGACGGTGCCCGGCGCGGCCGCGACCGCGCGCTCCAGCTGGCCCGCCGCGAAGTTCTGCGTGCCGGGCGAGGCGTGCACGTAGCCGGTCCCGCCGACCGCCACGTCGGTGACCTTCCAGCCCCGTGCCGCCCCCACGATGCTCGTCCAGTTCGCGCGCCCGAGCCCGCCCAGCCGCGTGCCCTGCGAGATCGAGTCCCCGATGACGGCCACGGACGTGCCCCGGTCGGCGGCCTCGTCGGTGGTCCCGACGTCGTTCCAGCGCACCACGACGCCCGCCACCACCGCCACGACCAGCACGACGGCGAGCCCGGCCGCGCCGAGCGTCACGCCGCGGCGCGTGCCCGGGCGCAGCCGACGCCAGAACTGCCTCACCTGCCACACGTACCGGTTCACCCCGTGTCCCCCCTCATCGACCTGGAGCGCCCATGACCAGCCCCGACATCCGGCCGGGCACCGAACTGGTCCCGGAGATGCCGACGCAGCAGGGCGGCCTGGACCGCCGGACCCGCATCGCCCGGGCGGCAGCTGCCGCTGCTGCTGCCCTGGGCGCCAGCACTGCGGCCATGCTGACGTCCGACGTCACGAAGGACGCAACGACGCCGACGCGCGAGGTCCCCGTCGTCGACCTCAACGAGGTCCCGCCGCTCGACGACCCCCGCGCCCGGCCGAGCTGGCTGGTGTTCCTGTGGTGGGTCGTGCAACGGCTGCTGGTGACGAACTCGCTGCAGCCCTCGTCGCGGCTGCGGGCCCGGGTGCTGCGACTGTTCGGCGCGGAGATCGGCGCCGACGTGGTGATCCAGCCGCGGGTGCGCGTGCGGTTCCCGTGGAACCTGCACGTCGGCGACCGGTGCTGGATCGGCGAGGGCGTCTGGATCTCCAACCGGGACCTGGTGATCCTGCGCTCCGACGTCGTCCTGTCCCAGGAGACCTTCGTGACGACGGGGTCGCACGACCGTCGGCACATGGGCGTCGTGACCGCGCCGGTGGTCGTCGAGGACGGCGCGTGGGTGACCACCCGCTGCATCGTGCTGCGGGGGGTGCGGATCGGGCGCTCGTGCATCGTCACCCCGAACACCGTCATCGACCGCGACGTCCCTCCCGGGGCCATCTACGGCGCCCCGCGGGCCTCCGTGATCGGGGAGCGCTTCCGATGACCCTCTCGTCCGAGACCTCAGCATCCCCGAGCGCTGCTCCGAACGGGGGTACAGCGCGGCCGACTCACCCGGTGAGGGGACCCCTGCCGCCGCCTCCGGGCGCGCTGCGCACCGTCCTGGTGCTCGCCGTCGGCCTCCTGCCGGCCCACCGCGTCAAGAACTTCCTCCTGCGCCGCCTCGGCCACCGCGTCGCCCCGACCGCGCGCGTCTCGCCGTGCCTGCTGATGCGCGTCGGGCTGCTCGACCTGGCGCCGGAGGCACGGATCGGCGTCGGCACGGTGGTCCGTTCCGTGCGGTTGCTGCGCTTCGCCGAGGGAGCCGGGGTGCTGCAGTGGAACTGGATCAGCGCGGCGCCGGCCTACCAGCGCTACGACCCCGACGACGACCGCCCCGGGACCTTCGTCATGGGCCGGCACGCGGCGATCATGAGTCGGCACTACCTGGACGTCAGCGGGGGCCTGTCCATGGGCGAGTACAGCTCGTTCGCCGGCGTGCGCTCCACGGTGATCACACACGGGGTCGACGTCGAGGCGAACGAGCAGTTGCCCCGCCCGGTCGCGATCGGGGTCCGGGCCCTGCTCAGCAGCAACGTCGTCGTCGTACCCGGGTGCACGGTCCCGGACCGCTGCCTCGTCGCGATGGGCTCGGTGATCAAGGGCGATCTCCCGCACGCCGGGTACCTGTACGCCGGGAGCCCGGCGACCGCGAAGCGACCGATCGGCGGCAAGCACTTCGACCGGACGGAGCCGTACGTGCACGTGCCGTCCACCCGAGGTTGACGCACCTCCTGTCGTCAACCTACGGTGGACGCATGACGCCGCCGGTCAACGTCCGCCTGGACGACCTCATCTCCGCCATCACCTCGGTCCACGAGGAACCCCTCGAACAGCTCTCCGACGCCGTGCTGGCCGGGGAGCACCTCGGCGAGGTGGCCGACCACCTCATCGGCCACTTCGTCGACCGGGCCCGCCGTTCCGGGGCCTCGTGGACCGACATCGGGAAGAGCATGGGCGTCACCAAGCAGGCCGCGCAGAAGCGGTTCGTGCCCCGGGGCGGCGGCGGGGACCTCGACCCCGAGGAGGGCTTCAAGCGCTACACCCCGCGCGCCCGCGCCGTCGTCGTGGCCGCGCAGGAGGAGGCGCGGAACGCCCGGAGCGCGGAGATCACGCCGGCCCACCTCGCCCTCGGGATGCTGTCCCAGCCGGAGGGCCTGGGCGTCCGGATCGTCACCGCCCAGGGCGTCACGACCGACGCGCTGCGCCGCAAGGTCACCGCCGCGCTGCCCGCGCCGTCCGAGGACGTGCCCGCCCTGATCCCGTTCGACGCCGCCGCGAAGAAGGTCCTGGAGCTGACGTTCCGCGAGGCCCTGCGTCTCGGGCACAACTACGTCGGCACTGAGCACCTGCTGCTGGCCCTGCTCGAGGCCGAGGACGGCGAGGGGGTCCTCACCGGGCTCGGCCTCGACAAGGCCCGCGTCGAGGAGCAGGTCACCCAGCTGCTGGCCGTGGTGCAGGGACAGCAGGAGCTGTAGGACCGGCCGTCAGGAATGCGCGTCGCCGACCGCGAGCTCCCCGCCCGCGGTCACGTCGGCGTAGACACCGGCACACGCCCAGCGGCCCGCGACCTCCGGCTTCTCGATCTGCACCCGGTTGTGCTTCGCGACGGTGCGCAGCGTGTCCCGGTCCTCGGGCAGGTCCTCCTGGGCCAGCGTCGTCATGACGCAGCGCATCGTCTGGAACGTGTACGACACCCGCACGTCGTCGCCGAGACCCATCTCGCGGCCGACCCAGTCGTTCTCGACGAAGCCCGGGTCGGTGTCGGCGAGCACCACGTTCGGCCGGTAGCGCCGCGGGTCGAAGCGGCTGTCGGGGGCGAGCTCGCCGAGGCGCGCGAGGGTGGACCCCGTGATCACGTGCAGCGCGGCGAGGTCGTAGAACCGGCCCCGCGGAGCGAACGCGGCGACGTCGAAGCGGCTGATCGCCTCGCCGGTGTCCTCCTGGCGGGCGGTCGTGGCGTCGATGATGTGCTGCGGCGCGAGGTCGTCGATCTCGGGCCAGATCTCCTCGAAGCCGGCGCCGTCGGGCGGGGTGGTGATCAGCGAGACGTCGCGCCCGAGCACCGCGGAGATCGCCTGGTTGACGCTCGGGTCGTCGCTGCGCCGGGTCGAGCCGTCGGGGAAGGTGATGACGACGGGCGGGGCGGGCTGCCCGAGCACGGGCTCCTCGACGAAGGCCGCGGAGAAGCGCAGCAGCTGGTCCCACCGCTTCGGGACCTTCGCGCTCGCGACGATCCCGGTCTCGGCGTCGAGCAGGGCGTACGCGCGGTCGCCCACGACCCCGCGCTCGTCGAGGGTGGCGCGTTGCAGCGCCTCGCCCTGCATGGACTTGACCGGGTAGCGGTGGATCGCGGCGATCGTCATGGCCGTGGTGGTACCCGACGGGATCCTTCGGGCGAACCGGGCCGACCGGATGGGACCGTTCAGCGGGCGACCTTCCGGGCGTACTGCTTGCGCTTCTCGGCCCGCGACCGGATGACCACTCCTCCGCGACGGCGGGTCGACGTCCCTCCCCCGGCCGTGCCTGCGGGCCGCCCTCCCACCCGCCGTCGGGAAAGTTCGTCCGTTCGCCGCGCGCACCCTAGGGTCGGCCCATGGCAGACGTTCCCGCCGACCTGCAGGCCGCCGTCGACGCGGTGCTCCCCGACGCGCGGCGCGACCTCGAGGGACTCGTGCGCATCCCGTCGATCTGGGCGGACCCGGACCACCGGGAGGACACGCGACGCTCCGCCGACGCCGTGGCCACGCTGGCCCGCGAGGCCGGGGCGGCGTCGGTGTCGATCCTGGCCGCCGCGGGCGGCGCACCCGCCGTCGTCGCGCACTGGCCCGCGCCGGAGGGGCAGCCGACGGTGATGCTCTACGCCCACCACGACGTCCAGCCGACCGGCGGCGACGCCCTCTGGACGACCGCGCCGTTCTCCCCGACCGAGCGCGACGGCCGCCTCTACGGGCGCGGGGCGGCCGACGACAAGGCCGGCGTCATGACCCACCTCGCCACCCTGCGCGCCTACGAGGGCCGGCCGCCGGTGGGCGTCACGCTGTTCGTCGAGGGCGAGGAGGAGTCCGGGTCGCCGACGCTGTCCGCGCTGCTGGCCGAGCACCACGAGCAGCTGGCGGCCGACGTCATCGTGATCGCGGACGCCGCGAACCCGGCGGTCGACGTGCCGGCCCTGACGACGTCGTTGCGGGGCCTCGCGAACATCGTCGTCGAGGTGTCGATGCTCGAGCGGGCCGTGCACTCGGGCATGTTCGGCGGGCCGGCCGGCGACGCCCTCACCGCACTGTGCCGCCTGCTCGCGACGCTGCACGACGACAAGGGTTCGGTCGCGGTGCCCGGGCTGGTCCGCGGCTCGTCGGACGCGCCGGACATGTCCGAGGAGCAGTTCCGCGGCGACGCGGGCGTGCTCGACGGCGTCGACCTCCTCGGGACCGGCACGATCCCGGAGCGCCTGGCCCACCAGCCCGCGATCGCGGTGCTCGGCATCGACGCGCCCGCGGTCGAGGGTGCGGCGAACATCCTGGTGCACCGCGCGCGGGCGATGATCAGTACGCGGTTGGCACCGGGCGACTCCACGGAGTCGGCGTTCGCGGCGGTGCGCGAGCACCTGGAACGCCAGGCGCCGTGGGGCGTGGGCCTGGACGTGTCGCTGCACGCCTCGGGTGAGCCGTTCGCGCTGTCACCCTCGGGGTCGGTCTACGACCTGGCGCGGGAGGCGTTGTCGTCGGCCTTCGGCGCGGACGCGGTCGAGATGGGGATGGGCGGCACGATCCCGTTCATCGCCGAGTTCGCCCGCACCTTCCCGGGCGCGACGGTCCTGGTCACGGGGGTCGGCGACCCGGCGTCGCGCTGGCACGGGATCGACGAGAGCCTGGACCTCGGGATGTTCCGCCGGTGCGTGCTGGCGGAGTCGATGCTGCTGCGGTCGTTGGCGCGGTAGCCCGGCCGCTCGTCGAGTGGGCCGTCATCCGGCTCACGGGGGCCTCGGAGCCGGATGGATGCCCACTCGTCACGCGACCTTCCGGAGCACCCGTCGGGCCAGTTCGTCGAAGGCCGCCACGTCCATGATCATCGCGGAGGTGACGGGGAGGACGTCCCACCCGATGTCGTACAGCCGTCCCGTCCGGAACGCGTCGCTGTTCTGCTGCGTGCTCGAGCCGTGGTCCGCCGACCCGTTGTACTCGAGCGCGAACATGCTGCCCGGCCACGCGAGGTCCAGTCGTCGGCGCTCACCGGTCAGCAGCGTGACCCACAGCTGCGGGACGGCGGGCGGTACCCCGCGCTCGAGGAGACCCAGGCGGAGCCGCGTCTCCGGAAGTGACTCCGCCCGCGGGTCCATCGCCTCGCACACGCGCCTGACCTGGACGATCCCGCGCGCGTTCGGATGGCGGTCCGCGAACCGGGCCAGCAGGGACGCCGGGAAACGGGTCACGTGCGCGATCGACTCGGCGGCCGCGACGGCGTCGACGAACGGCTCGCGCCGTGCGAGGTCGAAGGCCGTCCGGACCGGCGTCGTGAGGCGGTGACCGAACCGGGCCGCCACCTCGTCGGCGGGGAGTCGGTCCCGACGCACGCGCGCGCCGGCGAGGCGGAGACGTCGGTCGACCACGATCTCGGCGTCCTCCCACGGGCAGTCCGCGCCCCACGCGAGCGCGGCCAGCGGACCGGCGACGACCCCGAGACCACGGCTCCAGGTGCTCAGGGCACCGACCCGGACCCGTGTGTCGATCTCTGCGCCCGCACCGACGTACACGTCGGGATGCAGACGTACGAAGTCCGGGCCGAGCAGCCGGTCCCAGGTGATCAGGCCGAGCTCCACCGCCAGGGATCCACGGAAGGGCACGCAGGTGCGTCGCGTCGGGGTCTCCACACCACCTTGGAGCCACGCCGCGCCGGAGCGGTTCCGAGAATCTCCGGTCGCTCGTCGAGTGGGCCGTCATCGGGCTCACGGCGGCCTCGGAGCCGGATGGATGCCCACTCGACCGGGACCCCGCGCGTGGTCGAATGACCTCATGCGTACGTTGACGGCCGTCGCGGAGCGGGTCGCGAGTCGATGAACGACACCGGCGACATCACCGACGTCAGCGAGGCGAACGCCGCCCGGATCTACGACCACTTCCTCGGCGGCGCGCACAACTTCGCCGCCGACCGCGCGGTCGCCGCGGTCCTGCTCGAACGCCACCCCGACGTCGCCGAGATCGCGCGCGCCAACCGTGACTTCCTCGGCGAGACCGTGCGGTGGTGCCTGGCGCACGGCATCCGGCAGTTCCTCGACCTCGGCTCCGGCATCCCCACCGTGGGCAACGTCCACGAGATCGTCGGACCCGACTGCCGCGTGGCCTACGTCGACGCGGAGCCGGTCGCGGTCGCGTACGCCCGCGACATCCTGGTCGACGTCGGGCACGCCACGGTCACCCACGCCGACCTGTGCGACGTCGACGCCGTCCTGGCCGCGCCCGGCGTCCGGACGCTGCTCGACCTGGCCGAGCCGATCGCGGTGCTCGCGGTCGCCGTCCTGCACTCCGTCCCCGAAGACCCGCGCCGTGTCGTGGACGCCTACCGCGCCCACCTCGCCCCGGGCAGCGCGATCGTCATCAGCCACGGCAGCGACGACCAGGACGACCCCGTCGTCGCCGCCCGGATCCGCGACATCCGCGACGCGATGGCCGGCTCCGCGAGCCCGCTGACACCCCGCAGCCGCGTTGAGATCCGGGACGTCCTGCACGATCTCGACCCGGTCGCGCCGGGCCTCGTCGACGTCGCCGACTGGCCCGCTCCGGGCCGCCGCCCGCGCAGCGGCATCTACGGGCTCGTCGCGCTCCTTCCCCCGGTCGAGTGACCTCGGCGCCACTCGCGCGTTGCACCGGGTGAGAACACTCGGTGCTGGCCCGGGGAGGCGGCGATGACCGAGCAGGACACGGCGGCCACGACCGGACGACACGCCCGGCCGGACATCGCCTCGACCACCGGCCGACACTCCGCGCCGGAGATCGACGAGACCCCGACGACGAACGACGTCCCACCGCGCCCGTCGACCCGGCCGTTCGAGGCGGTCACACCCACCCGCCACCGTCGACGGCGGCCCGGCCTGCGCCTCGTCCTCGTGGTGGCGGCGGCCGCGGTCGTGCTCGGGGTGGTCGTCGGGCTCGCCGTCGTCACCGCCCGCACGACGACGACCAGCACGGTCCCGGTGCCGCCGCCTCCCGTCGCGGTGGCGCCGATCGTCCCGACGAGCGCCGTCGCTAGCAGCCCACCGACGTCGTCGCGACCGACCGGGACCCGGTCCACGACGAGCACCACCCGCACCGACGACTGACGATCCACTCGCCCCACGACACGCGTCGCTCACCGCAGGTCATCCGAAGTCCGGTTCCCGCCCGTCGCACTCATCCCCCGGCCCACCGCGACCGACCGTGCGCACCGCGCCACGCGGCGTCGATCTCCTTAGCCTCGGTACCCAGCTCCCCAGCTCCCTGCCCGAGGACGAATCGTGTTCAGAGGATTCAAGGACTTCCTGCTCCGCGGGAACGTCATCGACCTGTCGGTGGCCGTCGTCATCGGCGCCGCGTTCACCGCCGTGGTCACGGCCTTCACCGAGTCGTTCCTCAAGCCGCTGATCCAGCTGCTCTCCCCGGGCGGCGACCAGTTCCGCGGCACGGTGCGCGTCAGCGGCGTGACGTTCGACTACGCCAGCTTCATCAACCAGGCGATCACCTTCTTCATCACCGCCGCGGTCGTCTACTTCCTGATCGTCGCGCCGATGAAGGCGATCCAGAACCGCCGACTGCGCGGCGAGGAGGACGGGCCCGTGCAGGCGACGGACGTCGAGCTGCTCACCCAGATCCGCGACCTCCTCGAGGCCCAGGCCGAGATGCAGTCTCAGGCCCGTCCCGACGGCGGGTCGGGGCCGCTCGCGACGCCGGACGCGCCCGTCGCACCCCCGACGCCCGACGGACCGGTGGGCGTCCCGGTCGCCGCGCCGGCCGCCACCCCGGTCGTCACGCCTGCCGGCGGTCCGATGCCGCCCCGCCCGCCGATGCCGCCGGTCGGGCCGACACGCCGCGCCGAGGAGACCGTCCCGGCCCACGCTCCCGTCCCGCCGGCCCCGGCACCGACCCGGGTCGCACCGCCGCCCCGTCCCGTGCCGGCCGACTCCGCGCCCCGCCACAGCCGCGTCGGGGTCCGCTGACGCTGTCCCGCGGCAGGCAGATGATCATGTCGAAGCGACGTCGCACCCGGCACGATCATCTGTCTAGCGGCGTGGACGGCCGGTCCACCACAACCAGGCGGCGACCAGCACGAGCGCCACGGACAGCAGGTCGGCGGCCGTCACGGCGTGCGTCTCCGACAGGACGAGCAGCTGGGGGCCCTCGACGGGATGGTTGAGCGGGAGCCACAGCAGGGCCAGCCCCACGAGGACGAGCGCCACGACCCGTCGACGCCCCATCGGCGGAGCCTACGAGCCGCGCTCCCGCACCGATGCGATCGCCTCCGCCACGACCTCGGGGGCCTCGTACACCGGGGTGTGTCCGCACGACACCGCCTCCACCCCGGGGACCAGCTCGGCCGGCGGCGCGAACACCATCAGCGAGCACACCGTCCCGGGCAGGCACACCACGCGCATCACCTGATCATCGTCCCGCTCCCGAGTGCGACACCACGGAGGAGCCGCGGCCACCGGGCCTGCCCCACGTCGCACTCGGGCGCCGAGCCCGGCGCCGGCGCCCGCCGAGTGCGGCACCACGCAGGTCCCGCGTCCACCGGGCCTGCCCCACGTCGCACTCGACGCGACCTCACCTCGTCGTCGTCAGCGACGACTCCCGCAGCGCCGGCGCGACCTCCCGGGCGAGCAGCTCGACCGAGCGGCGGCTGGACTCCAGCGGCATGCCGGCCCAGTCGGTGCGCAGGACGAAGTGGTCGATCCCGAGGTCGCGCCAGGCGAGCAGGGCGCGGCGGCAGTCGTCCGGGTCGCCGATGACGAAGCGGTCGTCGGCGAGCGCGGAGAACTCCATGCGGAACGACTCGCGGTCGGGCATCACCCGGTCCTGGCCCCAGTCGGCGTAGACCTCGTACTTGCCCGCCAGGTACGGACGTGCCCGCTCCAGGGCCTCCTCGCGGGTGTCCGCACAGAACACCTCGCGCATGATCGGCCGCTCCCCGCCGGGCGGGAGGCCGTGCGCGGACCGCTCCGCGTCGTAGAGCTCGAGCTGCCGGCGGACCGTCGCCGCGGTCGCGTGCGGGTTGATCATCCACGCGTCCGCCAGCCGGGCGGCGCGGCGGACGGCGTTGTCGGAGTTCGCGGCCATCCATACCGGCGGCTGCCCCACCGGCCGCATCAGGGCCTCGGCGCCGTCGAGCCGGGTCCACGGCAGGTCGCGGGTCACCGACTCGCCCCGCCACAGCGCCCGCACGATCGCCAGGTTCTCGGTGAACCGCCGCACCTTCTCCTCGGGCGGCACCCCGAACGCGGCGTACTCCTCGGCCCGGTAGCCCAGGCCCACCCCGAACACGGTGCGCCCGCCGCAGACCACGTCGAGGCTCGCGTACGCCTCGGCGGTGTCCACCGGGTGGTGCAGCGCGAGCAGGTGGATGCCGGTGCCGAGCGTCATCTCCCCCGCCTCCGCGGCCACCCGCGCGAGCCACGGCAGCGGCTGGATGTGCGCGAACGACGCCGCGAGGTGGTGCTGGCCGGCGAAGACCGAGTCCAGGCCCTCGTCGCGGGCCGTCCGTACGAGCGCCAGCTGCTCGTCGAGCACGGTGCGGGGATCCTGGTCCGGACGACGTTGGTGGGTCAGGAACACCCCGACCCGCACGTCAGCCACGGCAGGCCTCGGCGAAGTCGATCGCCGGGGTGTCGTCGCCCAGCCCGAGCACGGCCGCGCGGACACGGTCCGCCGTCGCCGCGTCGGCCGCCGTCCCGATCGTCTCCGCGAACTTCGCGTCGATGTCGGCGTTCGTCAGCGGGCGCTCGTCGTGCCCACGGTTGACCTGCTCGCGGCGGGTCAGACGGGTGCCGTCCGTCAGCTCCAGCTCGACGTACCCGGAGTAGGCCCGCGGAAAGGCGCCCTCGGTGTCCTCGACGACCTCGACCCGTCGCGTGAGCTCCAGCGTCGCCGGGTCGTGCAGGGCCTCGTCGTCGAGCTCGGCGAGCCCGAAGGTCCCGCGGCGCAGGGCCGTCGCGACCACGTAGGGCAGGGAGAACTTGGCGTCGTACTCGTCGCGCGGCGCCCACTTGTTCGCCGGCGGCTCGCACACGACCTTCCCCGGCACCGGGTGGATCGCGCACCGGATCGAGCGCACGTCCTCGGCGCGCACGCCGTGCTCGGCGCGCAGGGCGAGCGTGGCGTCGGCGAAGGCGTGGATGAAGTGGCAGATCGGGTAGGGCTTCACCGCGGTGCGCATCAGCTCCCACCGCTCCCCCAGCCCGTCCGCGACGGCCGACGGGTCGGACTCGCGCCCCTGCAGGTGCGTGGCGTAGAGCCCGAAGCGACCTTCGTAGACCGCGGCCGGGCCGCGCCAGTCCTGCTCGGCGAACGCGGCCGCCGTCATGCCCGAGCTGGCCGCCCACCCCGGGTGCAGCCGCTTGGTCCACGACCCGTCCTCGAGGAACTCCAGCAGCCCCGCCGACATCGAGCCGACGATCCCCTGTGCGGCCGTGATCCCTCGGGCGTCGAGGCCCCACAGCCTCGACGCCGTCACCGCGGCCCCGAAAGCACCCGCGACGGCGGTCGGGTGGTACCCGACGTCGTGGAACCCGCCCGCGCCCCCGAGCCCGACGCGCGCCGACACCTCGACGCCGAGCACGTAGGCGAGCAGGAGGTCGCGGGTGGTCGCGCCGGCCGTCGTGGCCGCCGAGATCGCCGCGGGCAGCGCCGCCGCCGACACGTGCGTGACGGCGGGGATGTGCGTGTCGTCGAAGTCCATGCCGTGCACGAGGACGCCGTTGAGGGTGGCGGCGTCCCGCGGCGCGAGCCGGTCGGGCATGCCGAGCACCGGGTGCTCCCCGGAGCCCAGCCGCCCGAACGCGGCCCGGGCCTTCGTCGGGAAGTCGTAGACGGTGGAGGCGAACGCCAGCCCGACCGCGTCGAGCACGAGGTACCGCGCGCGCTCGAGCACCTCGGCGGGGACGTCCTCGGGCCGCAGACCGGCCGCGAAGTCCCCGACGGCGGCGGCGAGCGAGGTCCGCGGCGGGCTGGCGATCGTCATGGGTTCTCCTTCGAACGACGAGCTGGTACGGCCTACCCCAGGAGGGGCTTGACCTTGGTCCCGAAGTCGTGGACGCCCTGCTCGAAGTCGTCGAAGGTGAACATCATCCCCTCGACGCCCGGCATGGTCGCCACCTGGTCGATCTGGCGGGCGACGGTCTCGTAGGACCCCACGAGCGTCGCCATGTTGAAGTTGACCGCGCCCTCGGGGATGTTGATCGTGCGCGCGGTGCCGGACGCGTCGGCGGTCTTGTCGTTGCTGCCCTCGTCGGACATGTAGCCCAGGGCGGCGAGGTCGGCGCCCGCGCGGTAGGAGTCCCACTTCGCGCGGGCCTCCTCGTCGGTGTCGGCCATGATCGCCATGAACAGCGGCAGGGACCGGACGTCGCGCCCGCTCGCCGACGCGGCCTTGGCGAGCCGCTCGGTGGGCTCGCGGTAGACCTCCGGGTCGTTGACGCCCGGGGCGAGGATGAAGTTGTAGTCGCCGTACTCGGCGCAGAACTGCATGCCGCGGTCGGACTGCCCGGCGCAGACGATGTCGACCTTGCCGGTCGGCTGCGGCGAGAGGACGCAGTCCTGCATCTGGAAGTACTGGCCGTCGAGGTCGCAGCGCCCGGTCTCCCAGAGGTCGCGCAGCACCTTCACGTACTCGGTCGAGTAGTCGTAGCGGTAGCCGAAGTAGTCGTCACCCGGCCACAGGCCCATCTGCTCGTACTCGCCCTTGGCCCAGCCGGAGACGATGTTGACCCCGAAGCGGCCCGGGGCGATCGAGTCGATCGTCGAGGCCATCCGGGCCACCAGCGCCGGCGGCAGGGTGAGCACCGCGGTCGAGGCGTAGAGCTTGATCCGCTCGGTGACCGCGGCCAGCCCAGCCATCAGCGTGAAGGACTCCAGGTTGTGGTCCCAGAACTCCGTCTTCCCGCCGAAGCCGCGCAGCTTGATCATCGACAGGGCGAACGCGAAGCCCTGGGCCTCGGCCTCCTGCACCACGCGGCGGTTCAGGTCGAACGAGGGCTTGTACTGCGGAGCGTTCTCCGAGATCAGCCAGCCGTTGTTGCCGATCGGGATGAAGACCCCGAAGTCCATGTCGACCACACCTTCCGTCCGGGCTCCCTGTGAGCTGAAGCACGAAAATACATCAGACGTTTATCGCCCGGAAGTCTTCCCGGTGACGACCGTGGGTCGTCGCCGATGGTGACCGGTCCGTGACTGGAAGGTCTGTGCCGCCCGCAGCGCGACCGCCTCGGCGTGCGGCGGCGCGATCAGCTGGGCCGAGACCGGGCAGCCGTCGGCGGCCACTCCGGTCGGCACCGCGAGCCCCGGCACCCCGGTGAGGTTGCCGAGCATCGTCGAGCGCGACTGCGCCGCGTAGAGCGGGTACTCGACGCCGTCCACGACGACGGTCCCGTCCAGCCGCGGGGCGGTGGAGGGGCAGGTCGGGACGACGACGAGGTCGGCGCGGGCGAACACCGCGTCCAGTTCGCGCTGCAGCTCCACCCGGAACTGGAGCGCCCGCAGGTAGTCCACGGCGGGGGTCGTGATGCCCTGGCTGATCCGGCGCACGACGACGGGGTCGTAGCGGTCCCAGCGGTCCCGGTCGATCCGGTGCAGCGCCGCGGCCTCGGTGAACACCAGCCCGTACCCGATCGGCAGCGCCTCCGCGGCACCCGGGATCTCGGCCTCGACCACCTCCGCGCCCGCCGCCACCAGCTCGGCGACCAGCCCGTCGACGCCGGCGCGCACGTCGGCGTCGCACAGCTCGGTGAACGCGCCGCCCGGCACCGCGATCCGCAGTCCCCGCAGGTCCCGGGGCGCGTCCGGCCGGGGCTCCTGCCGCGGGTCGCGCGGGTCCGCCCCGGCGAGCACGGCGAACACCCGGGTGAGGTCGGCGGCGCTGCGCGCGATCGGCCCCACGGTCTCCGCGGTCCACGACAGCGGCACCACCCCGGCCCGCGACACCGCCCCCGCGGTGGGCTTGAGCCCGGTCAGCCCGCACCACGCCGACGGCAGGCGGGTCGACCCGCCGACGTCGGTGCCCAGCGCGAACGGCACCGCCCGCGCGGCCACGGCCGCGGCGGAGCCGGTCGACGAGCCGCCGGCCCACCGGTCGAGCCGCCACGGGTTGGCCACCGGGCCGAACCGGGGCGGGTGCGGGCCCCCGACGGCGAACTCGGTCGTCGCGTCCTTGCTGACCGGGATCGCACCCGCCGCCTCGAGGCGCCGCACGACCTCCGCGGACTCCGTGGCGGGGGTGTCGCCGTGGCAGAACGAGCCCGCCGTCGTCGGGACCCCCGCGACGTCGATGACGTCCTTGACGCCGAACGGCACGCCCTCCAGCGCCCGGGGCGTGCCGTTCGCCCACCGGCGGGCGGATTCCGCGGCGGCGGCCGCGGCCCGGTCGTCGAGGAACGCGATCGTGCAGTTCAGCGTCTCGTGCGCGGCCCGCAACGCGGCCAGCGAGTCCGCGACGACCCGCTCCGGCGTCGTCGTGCCCGCGGCGTAGGCGGCGAGCAGATCACCGACGCCGGGGACGTCGTCGCCGGGCCCGTCGGCCACCGGCTCGTCGAGCGGGACCCGGTCGCGCCGGCGCAGCCACGCGTCGCCGTGCGCCGGGTCGGCCCCGAGGTCGAACGGCGCCGGCCGGTCCCGGAGCGCGGCGATCCGCGGTTCGGCCGCCGTGACCGCCGTGTGCATGGCCTCCGCGACCTCGTCGTCGAGCACGTACCCGAGCCGGGAGGCCTGGGCCCGCAGCTCCTCCGACGTCGGGCTCATCCCACCGTCGCCTTGCCCGCCAGCAGGGACTTCGCGACGACCGTGCGCAGGACGTCGTTCGTGCCCTCGCCGATGCTCATCAGCGGGGCGTCGCGGTAGAGCCGCTCGACCTCGAACTCCGTGGAGTAGCCGTAGCCGCCGTGGATGCGCATCGCGTCCGTGGCGCACTGCAGCGCGGTCTCCGACGCGAAGATCTTGGCCATGCCGGACTCGGTGTCCATCCGCACGCCGTCGTCCATCCGCGAGGCCGCCCAGTACGTCATCAGGCGCGCCGCCTGCAGCTGCACCGCGATCTCCGCCAGGCGCAGCTGCACGGCCTGGAAGTCACCGATGGGCTGCTTGAACGCGGTGCGGTCGCGGGCGTAGGCGAGGGCCTCGTCGTAGGCGCGCTGGGCGATGCCGACCGAGCGGGCGGCGATGTTGATCCGGCCGGTCTCCAGCGACGACAGCGCCTGCTGCAGCCCCCTGCCCTCGACGCCGCCGAGCAGCTGCGACGACGGGACGCGCACCCCGTCGAGCACGACCTCGCACGACTCCGTGCCCTTGTAGCCGAGCTTGCCGATGTCCTGGGTGACCTCGAAGCCCGCCGAGTCGGCCGGCACGAGCAGGATGCTCATCCCGCGGTGGGCGGGCTCGGCCCTCGGGTCGGTCTTGACCAGCACCGGCAGCGGGTCGGCGTGCCGGGCGTTGGTGATCCAGGTCTTGGTGCCGGTGATGACGTAGTCGTCGCCGTCGCGCCGCGCCGTCGTCGTGATCCCCTGCAGGTCGGTGCCGGCGCCCGGCTCGGTCAGGGCGATGCCGGTACGGCGCTCCCCCGTGGCGAGCTCGGGCAGGTAGGCGTCGCGCTGCTCCTGGGTGCCGTGGTGGGCGATCATCCAGCTCGACACCGAGTGGCTGCCGAGGATGCCGGCGATGCCCATCCAGCCGCGCGAGATCTCCTCGAAGGTCAGCGCGAAGGAGACGGTGTCGACGTCGATGCCGCCGTACTGCTCCGGGATGGCCAGGCCGAACAGGCCCAGTTTCCTCATGCTCTCGACGATCTCCGTCGGGTAGCGGCCCGAGCGTTCCCAGTCGCGGGCGACCGGGACGATCTCGCGGTCGACGAAGTCGCGCAGCGTCTCGCGGTAGAGCCGCTGCTCGTCGGACAGGGTGAAATCCACGGCGGTCTCTCTCCTAGCGGGCGGGCGCCGAGGGCGCCTCGGGGACGGGGAGTTCGGACGACGGCGGGCCGAACGCACCGGCCGCGCGCAGGGCCGCGACGCGCTCGTCGTCGTACCCGAGCCCGGCCAGGACGGCGTCGGTGTCGCGGCCCATGGGCGGTCCGCCACGGGCCGGGACGACGTCGTCCCCGGGCGGGCCGACCCGGACCGGGGAGCGCAGCGAGCGCACCGTCCCGAACCGCGGGTGCTCGGTCTCGACGACGAGTGCACGGGCCAGCGTGTGCGGGTCGTCCAGGGCGCCCGCGACCTCGTGGATCGGCGCGCACGGGACGCGGGCGGCGTACAGCGGCTCGAGCCACTCGTCCACGGTGCGCTCGCGGAAGGCGGCCTCGAGCAGCGGGACGATCACGTCGCGGTTCCGGTCGCGGTCGGCGAACGTCGCGAAGCGCGGGTCGGCCGCGAGGTCGGGGCGGCCCATCACCTCGGTGAGCCGGACCCAGAACTTCTCCTTCGCGCACCCGACGACGAGCCAGCCGTCGGCCGCCTCGAACGCCTGGAACGGCACCAGCGACGGGTGGGCGGAGTGGTGAGTGCGCGCCGGGGTGTAGCCCTCGGTCAGGTGCCACGTGGCCGGGTAGGTGAGCAGGCTGACCGCGGTGTCGTACAGGGACAGGTCGCAGTCGGTGCCCACGCCGTCGCGGCGGGCGGCGTGGATGCCCGCCAGCAGCGCGATCGCCGCGACGAAGCCGCCGGAGTAGTCGACCAGCGAGAGGCCGGTCTTCTGCGGGGCGCCGCCGGGCTCCCCGGTGACCGACATCCAGCCGGCCAGCGCCTGCAGCACGTAGTCGTAGCCGCCCTCGTTCGAGCGCGGCCCGGTCATCCCGAACCCGGTCAGCGAACAGCAGACGATGCGGGGGTTGACGTGGCGCAGGTCCTCGTAGCGGATCCCCAGCTTCGCCGGCACGTCGCCACGCAGGTTGGAGTAGACGGCGTCGGCGGAGCGCACCAGGTCGTGGAAGACCTCGCGGCCCTCGGGGGTGCGGATGTCGAGGACCATGGAGGACTTGTTCTTGTTGAACGACTCGAAGAACAGCGAGTCCTCGCCGCCGGCGTAGGGCGGGACGTAGCGCCCGACGTCGCCGCCCGACCCCGGGTCCTCGATCTTGATGATCTCGGCGCCCAGGTCGGCCAGGTGCATCGAGCCGAACGGGCCGGCGCCGTACTGCTCCAGCGAGACGATCCGGACGTCCTCGAGCGGCCTCACGAGCTGCCCTCCAGGGTGAGCGGCTGCGCCGCCTGCGGGAACAGCGACGCCGAGCCCGCGGAGTCCCGACGGTGCACGTAGAAGGTGCGCTCGAAGGAGAGCACCTCGATGGCGTCCTGGTTCAGGGTGCGGGTGCGGATCGTGACGATGCCGGCGTGCGGCCGGCTCTTCGACTCCCGCTTCTCCAGGACGATCGACTCCGACCAGATGGTGTCCCCGACGAACACGGGTGCGGTGAGCTTGAGGTCGTCGAGCCCGAGGTTCGCGAACGCGTTCTGGGTCGTGTCGGTGACCGACTGGCCCATGGCGATGGCGATCGTCAGCGGCGAGGCCACCAGCATCCGGCCGAACTCCGAGGACGCCCCCACCTGGGCGTTGAAGTGCGCCTGGTTGGTGTTCATCGTCAGCAGCGTGAACCAGGTGTTGTCGGCCTCGTTGATCGTGCGCCCCAGCGGGTGCTGGTAGACGTCCCCGACCTCGAAGTCCTCGAGGAACCGCCCGCGCCATCCGTCCCGCACCGTCATCGTGCTCCCTTCCGTCGGTGAGCAACGCTAAACGTCAGACTTTTGAGTGGCAAGAGCGTCCGCGGAGATGTCCTCCAGGGCGCGGTCGGTGGTCCGCTCGCCGAGCAGGAGCAGGACGAGGCCCATGAGCAGGGCCGCCACCGCGAGGTAGACGTAGACCGCGACGAGGCCCGCCCCGCTGAAGATGGCGGCGACCAGCACGCCGCCGAGCACGCCGGCCAGCCGACCGGAGCCGTTCGCGATGCCGGAGCCGAGCCCGCGCAGCTCGAGCGGGAAGACCTCGGCGATGTAGGTGTAGAGCACGGCGACGCCGGTCTGCATGAGCATGGAGGCCAGGAAGCCGCTGACGACGATCCAGAGCGGGTCGGTGACCATCCCGAACACCAGCAGCAGCACCGCCACCACGCACTGCAGGCCGAAGATCAGCGTCTTGCGCTCGAACCGGTCGATCACCGGGAAGGCGAGCAGGGCGCCCGGGACGGCGGCGATGGCGAGCACCGAGGCGTAGGTCAGCGACTCGGCCGTGGTGTAGCCGCGCTCGACCAGCAGCGTCGGCACCCAGGAGTTGAACCCGTAGAAGGACAGGATCAGGAACACGCAGGCGGCCGACGCGACCAGGACCCGCCGTCGGGCCGCGCCCCGGAACAGGTCGCGCACCGAGGCGCTCGGGACGGCGGGGGCGGGCTGCGGCGCCGGGAGGTCGCGGCCGGTCGCCGCGCGGGCCTCGTCCTCCATCCGCGCGACGAGCTGCTCCGTCGCCTCGGTGTCGCGGCCGCGGGCGGCCTGCCAGCGCGCGGACTCGGGCAGGACGCGCAGTGCGACGAGGCCGAACACCGCGCCGAGCGCGCCGAACACGAAGATCCAGCGCCAGGTCCCGGCGCCGAGCGGGACGACGATGCGGGCCAGCCACGCCGCGATCGGCACCCCGGCGAGCCCGACGGCGAGCAGGATCGCCTGGTACCGGCCCCGCAGCGCCCGCGGGAACATCTCGCTGACGTAGACCAGCAGCACCCCGGTCATCGCCTGCAGGCCGAACCCGGTGAGCACGCGCAGCGCCCCGAGGCTCGCCGCGTCCCAGGAGAAGGCGGAGAGCAGCGAGAAGGCCGAGTAGAAGAACACCGAGCCGACGAGCACCGGCCGGCGGCCGATGCGGTCGGAGAGCCGCCCGCCGACGATCGCGCCGACGAACATCCCGACGAAGCCGGCCGAGGTCACCACCCCGACGCTGCCGATCGACAGGCCCCACTCCGTGCGCAGCGCCGGGGCGGCGTAGGCGAAGGAGTTCAGGTCGACCAGGTCGAACACGAACAGCGCCCCGAGCACGGCCACCCAGCGGCGGTGCGTGCGGGTGATGACGGGCAGCCGGTCGATGCGGGCGGCGAGGTCACCGGTCCCGGTCGTCGACGGCGGGACGTGGGGGGCGTGATCCCTCGGAGTCATCGGCGAGTCCTCTCCGGGCCCGTCGAGACGGCGGCCCCGCTGTTGTCCGGATCACAGCCGACCGTAAATGTCCGATGTATTGAGCACAAGCATCATTCCGGGACAAGCCCGCAGGCGCGGGCGAGGATCGCGCGGGCGCGCTCCACCACCGGCCGGTCGACCATCGCGCCGTCGACGACCGCGACCGCACTCCCGGCGGCCGCCTCGAGCACCGCGTGCGCCCACCGCACCGCCTCGTCGTCGGGACGCATCGCGGCGGCCGCCGGGGCCACCTGGGACGGGTGGATGCACAGCTTGGCGGTGAAGCCGCGGGCGAGGCCGTGCGCGCAGTCGCCGGCCAGGAGCGCCTCGTCGCGCACGGCGGTGGTGACCCCGTCGACCGGCCCGGGCAGCCCGGCGGCCCGGGACGCGACGGCGAGGACGGAGCGGGCGTGGGTCAGGGCGTCGCGGTCGGCGTGGTCGAGGCCGAGCTCGGTGGCGAAGTCGACGCTGCCGAACGCCAGCCGCACCACCTCGGGCCGGCGGGCGGTCGCCGCCGCGTCGAGCAGGCCCGCCGCGGTCTCCACCAGGGCGACGACGGCGAGCCCGCGGAGCTCCTCCGGCCACGGTGCGGCGGCCTTCGGGAGCATGACGGCGACCCCCCGCGCCCGCGCCATCGCGACGTCGTCGGCGAACCAGGCCGTGTCCGAGCCGTTGATGCGCACCATCGCGTCCCCACCCGCGTCCAGCCACGCCGCGACCGCCGACCGGGCGGTCTCCTTGTCCCCGGGGGCCACGGCGTCCTCGAGATCCAGCACGACGTCCGGCCCGGCGGCCACGGCCTTGTCGAACCGTTCCGGACGGGTGGCGGGGACGAAGAGGAAGGTGGTCGCGCTCGCGGGGTCCGGCATGGCGTGACCCTCGATCGTCTGACATTTCGCGTCAAGGACGGCTCGACGGCAGGTAGGCTGACCCGCGCCCGACCGATCCGCCGTCGGCGACCCTCCCGGAGCGTGATCGTCCCGTGGCTCCCACCCGGCCCTCCTCCCCCGCGACCTCGCCGGGGGACCAGGGCACCTCGCGCGCCGTGCCGGCCGCCCGGCTGAAGGTGCAGCGGGTGCGCCCGGCCTACCGGCAGGTCGCCGACGAGCTGCGCGCCCAGATCGTCGGTGGCTCCCTCGGCGCGGGCGAGCGCCTGCCGAGCGAGGCCGAGCTCAGCGGTGCGTTCGGCGTCAGCCGCAGCACCGTCCGCGAGGCGCTGCGGGTGCTCGCGAGCCAGCACCTGATCGAGACCACCCGCGGGGTGCAGGGCGGCTCGTTCGTCGCCGCGCCCGACCCGGCACGGGTCGTCGAGGACGTCGGCGGCGCGCTCGGCGTGCTCGTCATGACCCCGCAGCTGCGCCTGCACGACCTCCTCGAGGCGCGCCTCATGCTCGAGCCGTCCGCCGCCCGGCTCGCGGCGCAGCGGGCCGACGCCGACACCGTCGAGGCGATCCGACAGGCCGCCGGCGCGCCGCGCGACCTGCGGGATCCGAGTGGCTTCGTCGGCCACCTCGACTTCCACACGACCGTGCTCATGGCCACCGGCAACCTGATGATCACGATGATGGGTCAGCCGGTGAACGACGTGCTGCGCACCCGCCTGCGCCGGGTCGGCGTCGAGGCCGGGGAGTGGGACCGGGTCGACGAGTGGCACCGCACCATCGCCGACCACATCGCGCACGGCGAGGGCGCCGCGGCCGAGGAGGCCATGCGCGACCACCTCATCGCGCTGCGCTCCCTCTACGAGCGCGACGGCCTCTGGACCGACGGCCCGGCGGACGCCTGAGCCGCGCCCCGTTCCGGACGAACGGGTCGTTCGTCACCTTCTACCGTGACGAACGGCCCGTTCGTACCGTTCGGTCCTCTCACCGCAGCCGGCGCACCGGCAGCTCCTCCTCCGTGACCGACCCGTCGACCGCCCGCTCCACGCGGTAGGCCCCCGCACCGTCCCGCTCGGTGAGCGCCTCCACGAGGTCCGTGCCGCGGTAGAGCAGCCCGGCACCGTCGTCGGTGGCGTGCGCGGTGGGCAGCGCCCCGTCGCCGACGAGGCGCCGGAGGGTCGGACGACGGGACGGCTCGCTGTCGTGGTGCACCCCGTTGGCGTACGGCAGGAACCCGAGGCCGTTCGTGATCGGCCGCAGCTCCGGGCCGAACGAGTCGGTCGTGCCGCCGACGTGCCAGCAGATCGACCCCGCCGACACGCCGGTCAGCACGACGCCGGCCTCCCACGCCTCGCGCAGGATCGCGTCGAGACCGTGCAGCCGCCACAGGGCGAGCAGGCCAGCGACGCTGCCGCCCCAGACCCAGATCACGTCCTGGCCGAGCAGGTGCTCGCGCAGGTCGTCGACGTTCGGCATCGGCAGCAGCGACACGTGGCTCGCCGACCAGCCCTGGCGCCACGCGTTGTCGTAGAAGGTCATGACGAGGCGCGGGTCGTCCCCGACCGCCGTCGGCACCAGGCACACCCGCGGCGCCCGGCCCGTGACCCCCGCGAGCTCGACGGCGTGGAGGGTCAGCGGGGCGACCTGCCAGTCGAGCCGGTCGGCGCGGCGCAATCCCCCGGAGGTCGCCAGGATGGTCCGGTCGTCGGTGGGCACGGCGCTCCTGTCCTGGTCGGTAGTGTTGCGCAATTCGGCTGCGCGCTACGTTGTGCGTCCGGCGGGGCTCCAGCAGCGTGGGCCCCGGCCGCCTATCTCTCGTGCAGGGCCGCGAGGAACTCCTCGGCGAACGCGTCCACCCCCCGCGCGCCGACCTGCCGGCGCAGCGAGCGCCAGGTCAGGGTCAACCCGTCGTCGTGACCGGCCACCCCGAGCGTGACCGCCATCCGTGGCGAGAGGTTCGGCGGGCTGAACCGGACCTCGCGCACCGGACCCGCGTCGCCCAGGTCGCCGAACGACACCGGCCCGAGGTTCGACAGGATCGTCGACTCCACGAACAGCCCCTCCACCAGCGGCAACAGCCGCGGCGACACCCGCTTCAGCCCGCGCGGCACCGGCAGCGCACCGAGGACGTCGACGATCCAGCCCGCGCTGCCCTGCTCCTTCACCGCGCGCGTCTGGGCGCTCACCGCCGCCAGCGCCGCCGCGGGATCGTCGAGCTCGCCCACCGGCACCACGACGGCCACGTAGCTCGCGAGGTTCGCGACGACGTCGTCGTCCCGGCCCCGCAGGTCCACCGGCATCATCACCGAGACGCTGCGCCCGACGCACCCGCCGTGCCGGCGGTTCCACCGCAGCACCGTGCGCAGGTGCGCCGCGAGCAGCACGTCGTTGAGGGTCGAGCCCTCCGGCTTCCGCTCCCGCAGGGCGGCCACGACCCCGGGTTCCAGACGACGGGTCGCGAACGCGTGGTGGGGACCGTCCTCTCCCCCGTCGCCCGCGATCCGCGTGATGCCGGCGCGCCCGACGGCGTCGGAGGCGATCTTGGCGGCGCGGGCGGACACGTCGCGCAGGCCGCGGGCGCCCGCGAGGCGCCGCAGGTCACGGCCCCGGTCGAGGTGCGGCCCGTCGTCCGGGAGCTCGCGGCCCGCGTAGGCGTCGATCACGGTCGCGACGAAGCGGACGGCGCCCCGACCGTCGATCGCGGCGTGGTGGAAGCGGAACAGGATCCAGTCGCCGCCGTCGTCGCGGGCCACCACGACGGACACCGCCCGGTCGTCCGGCAGCTCCGACTGGAGGCGCTCCCGGGCGTCGTCGACCGAGTCCGTGACCGCCACCCCCAGCACCCCGTCCAGGACCCACCCCGCCCGGAACGACCACGGTGCCTCGGGGGCCGGTCGGGCGCGCGCCATCGGGTGGCGCCCTGCGGCGGTGGCCAGGGCGTCCGCGAGCCGGACGGTGTCGACGTGCCCCGTCACCCGGACGTCGAGGTGCACTGAGAGGACGGAGACCGCGCGGAGGTCGAGGAAGGCCTCGTCGAGCGGGGTGGCGGTGAGGGAGCGCGGCACGGCCGGGGAGTGTCCCGGGGTCGCCGTCCCGAATCCTGGTGACTCTCGTCCTTGCGACATTGGGGTGAAGAAACGATCAAGCAGGTCCGTTCGTGTCGCGGAGCGTGAGATCCACTCGATGGCGGTCACATGACGCAGCAGCTCCCCCCGTACGCCTCCCCCGAGCAGCCCACTCCCGGGTACGCCCCGGCTCCTCCTGCACCGGAGCGCACGAACACGATGGCGATCCTGTCGATCGTCTTCGCGTTCGTGTTCTCCCCGCTGGGCATCGTCTTCGGCGTCATCGGCCGCAAGCAGGCGCGCGAGCGGAACGAGAACGGTCGTGGCCTCGCGACGGCGGGGATGTGGCTGAGCATCGTGTTCGTGGTCCTCGGCGTCGTGACCGCCGTGATCGTGAGCGTCATGGCCGCGTCGATCGCTCAGCAGGTCTCCCAGCTGCCGGACGTCCCGCCCGCGTCGTCCTCGTCGTCCGACGTTCCGGCCGTGACGCCGGAGCAGCTCGCGCCGGAGGTCTCGGCCCAGCTCGGCGCCGAGGACGTCGTCTGCCCGGAGATGCTGCCCGGCCAGGTCGGCGCCACCACGGTGTGCAGCGGCACGGTCGACGGCGAGCAGGCCCAGCTCGGCGTCACCGTCACCGAGGTCTCCGGGACCCAGGTCGCCTTCCGGATCGCCCGCGTCGGCTGATCCACCCGGCCCGTCGTCCTCGTTCCGACGGCGGGCCGGCGTTGCGGCATGCACACGGTCCGCACGCTTCGCGCTCCCCCACCCCGGCGTTGCGGCACGCACACCGTCCGCACCCTTCGCACTCCCCCACCCCGGGAGTTGCGTCGCACGGAGTCGGACACCGTGATCGGGACTTCGGCGGCGAGTCGCAGCAGATCTTGGGCATGTCGCTCCCGAAGTCGTGATCATGGGCCGGGCGCTCGCCGGTCCGGGTCGCGAGTGCGACACGTGGCAGGTTCGGCGGCGTCGCAACCTGCGTCACGTCGACCTCGCGCCGCCGCGCCGCACCCGTCCTCGTCACGCCCCTCACGAGAGCGACACCACGCAGGGTCCGCGGCACCAGAACCTGCGTCACGTCGACCTCGCCGTCGTGGGCCCGCCTTGCGCGACGCAACGGCGCCGCGCAGACAGACAACCACCCCCGGCCGTGTGCGCGACGCAACGGCGGCCCGGAGCACAGCGACCACCCCGAGCCGTGTGCGTGACGCAACCACCCGGCCTTGACCTCGAGTGCGGTTCAGTTCCTAGCGTCGGGACATGACCATCGAGCTGAACCACACCATCGTTCTCAGCCGCGACCAGCGCGCCGCCGCCCGGGAGCTCGCGGAGCTGCTCGGCGTCGAGGCGACCCGGATGTACCACTTCAACGTCGTGTCGGTCGGGGGCGTGAGCCTGGACTTCATGGACGTCAGCGCCCTGCCCGCCCAGCCGCTGCACTACGCGTTCCTGGTCGGCGAGGACGAGTTCGACGCGATCTTCGGGCGTATCCGCGAGCGCGGCCTCGCCTACTGGGCCGGCCCGGGGCACTCCGGCCCGCAGCAGACGAACCGCATGAACGGTGGCCGCGGGGTCTACTGGGACTCCGTGGACGGACACGCGATGGAGATCCTGACCCGCGCGGAGTAGGCAGTGCGGCCATGGACGTCGACTGGCACCACGAACTCCTCGCCCAGCTGGAGTTCTACTGGGACACCACGCTCCGGCCCCGTCTCGAGGGGTTGACCGACGAGGAGTACCTCTGGGAGCCCGCGCAGCCAGCGTGGACCGTCCGGGCCACGCCCGGGGGCGGCACGACGATCGACTTCTCGCCGACCCCGCTCGAGCCGCCGCCGGTCACGACGATCGCGTGGCGGCTCTGCCACGTCGCCGGGCTCTGCTTCTGGCTGCGCTGGAGCAACCACTTCGACGACGGGTCCTTCGACGTCACGACGGTCGAGTGGCCGCTCACCGCCGCCGGCGGCCTGGAGTTCCTCGACGAGGGCTACCGTCGCTGGCACGACGCCCTGCGCGCCCACCCGGAGCGGTTCACCGAGCCCACCGGACCGGCCGAGGGCCCGTTCGCCGACGAGCCGTTCGCGACCCTCGTCCTGCACCTGACCCGCGAGCTGTGCCACCACGGCGGGGAGATCGGCACGTTGCGCGACCTCTACGGAGCGTTCACGACGACGGGGCGTGGCTGAGGTCGACGACGCAGAAGACGTTGCCGTCGGGGTCGGCGAGGACGACGAAGTCGGGGTGCTCCGGGTAGTCCGTCCACCCCGGGTCGGAGGCGCCGAGGTCGAGCAGGCGACGCACCTCGGCCTGCTGCTCCTCCGCGGAGTCGACGAACAGGTCCAGGTGCAGCCGGGGCCGTGGTTCGACCGGTGATTCGCTCACCATCAGCGCGAGCGTCCGCTCGCCGTCCGCGTCCACGAGCGTCTGCCACCCCGCGTCCGACCACTCCGGGGTGTTGCGCAACGACAGGGCCGCGCGCCAGAAGGCGGCGGCCCGGTCGAGGTCGGTCACTCCGAGGACGGGGAAGCCGAGTCGCAGCACTCCCCCACTGTGTCAGGAGGACACGTTCTGCGGCGGCCGGTCGTGCGACGGCGTCACGCCGACGGTCGGACCCTCCGCGAAGATCGCCGCCTCCCGCCGTCGTCCGGAACGACCCGACCGACCCACCGTGAAGAGCAGGTTCAGCAGCACCGCGGTGATGGCCGCCGAGCTGATGCCGGAGTCGAAGACGGTCTGGAACCACATCGGGAAGTGCTCGTAGAACGTCGGCACCGCGATGGGGATGACGCCCACGCCCACCGACACCGCCACGATCACCAGGTTGTTGTTGCCCTCGTAGTCCACCCGCGACAACGCCCGGATGCCGCTCGCGGCCACCGTCGCGAACAGGACGATGCCGGCGCCGCCGAGCACGGGCTGCGGGATCGAGGCGACGACCGCGCCGATCTTCGGGAACAGGCCCAGCACCACGAGGATCAGGCCCCCGGTCGCGACGACGAACCGGCTCTTCACCCCGGTGATCGCGACCATCCCGACGTTCTGCGCAAAGGCACTGGCCGAGAACGAGTTCAGCAGTCCGCCGGAGGCCGCCGTCGAGAGACAGTCCGCGCGGAGGCCACCCACGACGGTGCGACCGTCCGCGGGCCGCCCGACGACCTCCCCGACCGCGAGGATGTCCGCGGTCGTCTCCGTCATGATCACCAGCATCACGATCGTCATCGAGACGATCGCGGCCACGTCGAACACCGGCGGCCCGAACTGGAACGGCGTGGAGATCGCGAACCAGCGCGCCTCCCCGATCCGCGAGAAGTCGGTCATGCCGAAGACCGCGGCCGCGGCGGTCCCGACGACGAGGCCGAGCAGGATCGCGATCCGACTGAAGAACGTGGGCAGGAAGCGGTAGATCGCGATGATGACGACGAGCGTGAACGCGGCGAGTCCGACCGACGACGGCGACGCGAAGCCGGGCGCCTCGACGTCCGACCCACCGCCGGCCCACTTCACCGCGACCGGCAGCAGCGAGATGCCGATGACGGTGATGATCGAGCCGGTGACGACGGGCGGGAACAGGTCGAGCAGCCGGTGGAACACCCCGGAGAGCAGGAAGCCGACGACGCCGGCCACGAGCACCGCCCCGAAGATCACCTGCAGCGCGTAGGTCCCGCCGCCGGCGCCCTTGCCGATCGCGAGCATCGAGGCGACCGCCGCGAACGACGCGCCCTGCACCAGCGGCAGCCGCGCCCCGATCTTCCACACCCCGAGCGTCTGCAACAGGGTGGCGAGCCCGGAGACGAGCAGGGCCGCCGTCAGGAGGGTCGCGAGGTCGGCGAACGAGAGGCCCAGCGCCTCACCGACGACCAGCGGGACGGCGACGACGCCCGCGTACATGCTCATGACGTGCTGCAGCCCGTACACCAGCAGCGAGCCGGTGGGCAGCATCTGGTCCACCGGGTGGCGCTCGCCCTCCGGGGTCCGCCTCTTCAGGCCGAGCACGGCTCACCACCCCTGACCGGGGTCGAACGCGTCCGGCCCGGGGTCCGGGGCGTCGTCGCGGCGGACGGTGCCCTCGATGTAGCCGTAGGGGCGGTCGTCGGCGTGGAAGACCTCCTGGTGGTTCTCGACGCCGAACGGCGAGAGGTCGACCAGGAAGTGGTGCTTGTTCGGCAGCGAGAACCGCACCTCGGCGATCTCGGGCTGCTCGCCGATGATCGCCTCGCCCATGGCGTGCAGGGTCTGCTGGAGCGCGTAGCTGTGGTGGCCGGCGAACGTGCCGGACAGGGTGGCGAGCACGCGGTCGTGGGACTTCCCCCAGTCCACGTCGGCGTCGGTGTGCAGCCACTGCGCGGTCACCGACGTGGCCATGATCCGGTCCGTCGTCGGCGCCAGGGTCGTGTAGCGCTCGGTGTAGAACCCGTGGAACTCCGAGTCGGTGGTCTTCAGGACGACGAGGTCGCGGACACCGGAGACGACGTGCGCGGTGGTGCCGTCGTCGGTGACGGTGACCGTGCGGACGTACGAGCCGCGCTTCGAGAACGCGTGCGGGTGCGGCTGGCCGCCGGACGGCAGCCGGTCCCACGGCGTGGCGTCGATCTGGATGCGCGCCCGCTCGACCTGCGGCACGTCCGCGACGAAGTGCCGCGCCAGCGCCGCCGCGAACGACTCGGGCTGCCGGACGGCGTCGCCCGCCTCCTTCGCGTAGGCGTTCACCGTGTTCTTCATGGCGTCGGTGGTGAGGCAGCGCGCGTTGTCGCCGGTGAGGTGGACGTCGGAGAAGTCGCCGGTGACCGCGACGGAGACGACGTAGTCGACGATCTCGTGCGGCTCGTGGTCGCGGAAGACGCGGACGACGTGGGTCTCGGCCTTCCCGTACTGGGTGTGCCCCAGGACGATGTTCATGATCAGCTCCCTCGGTAGGTGGAGTAGGCGAAGGGGGACAGCAGGAGCGGGACGTGGTGGTGGTCGCCCGGGGAGCTCACGGTGAAGACGACCGACACCTCGGGATAGAAGGTGTCGCGGCCGGCGGCGGCGAAGAACGCGCCGGTGTCGAAGGTCAGGCGGTAGACCGCGGCCGGGCGGTCCGCGTCGAGCAGGTCGCGGGCGCGCCCGTCGGCGTCGGTCCGGGCGTGGCCGACCAGCTGCCAGGCGCCGGACCCGTCACGCTGCTCGACGGTCAATGCGAGGTCCGGGGCGGGACGGCCGGTCACGGCGTCGAGGACGTGGGTCGAGAGGCTCACGGGGACACCAGCCGTTCCAGGCGCAGTCGGGTGATCGCGGCGAGCTGCTCGCGGACCTCGTCCTGCTCGGCCATGGGGTCCGCGTCCAGCCGCCGTCGGGCCTCGGCGAGCATCTCCTCGCCGGAGCGGCCCGCGGCGCGGATCAGGAACACGTGGCCGAACCGCTGCTCGTAGGCGGCGTTCGCCTCGACCAGGGCAGCCCGGGTGTCGTCGGAGGCCCCGCCGACGCCCGACTGCTCCCGCCGGGAGGCCTCCGACTCCGCCGACGCGCCCACGACGCGGTCGCCGATGCGCGGGTGCGCCTCGAGCGCGAGCAGCACCTCCGACCACGGCAGGTCGAGCACCGCCCGCTCCCCCGCCGCCGGCAGGTCCTGCGCCGGGACCGAGCGCACGGCCTCCAACCACGCCGGGGACGCGTTGCAGGCCGCGAGCTCGTCCACCGTGATCACACCGGGGCCTGGTCGGCGACGAGCGCGCGGTGGTCCTCGGGCAGCAGGGCCCACCACCGTTGCCGCGCGGCGCGGGTGGCGTCGGCGTCCAGGTCGCCCCACAGCCGCAGCCGGGACAACCCGCCGTCGGGGAAGACGTCGAGGCGCAGGTGGTCGGCCGCCGGGGCGTCGGGCAGCAGGAAGCGGTGGCGGGTGTCCGGGCGGACCTCGACGCGGTCGAGCAGGGTCGTCCAGTCGGTGCCCGCGCGGGAGTCGCGGACCGACACCGAGACCCAGCCCGGCGCGTTCCCGACGAACCAGGTGGTGTCGACCTCGACGTGCCGCGGGACGCCGCCCGCCGCGAGCGCGAAGACCGCGTAGTCGTTGCCACCGCCGCGGCGCCGGGCGTTCTCCCAGCCCTCGCCCATGTGCCGGGCCAGGCCGGGCAGCGTCAGGTTCGCGGGCGAGGCGTAGAAGGCGTCCGAGCACTCGACGAGGCGCCCGCCGTGCTCGGCGGCGAGCAGGTCGATCGTGCCGGCGAGGAACCGCGGGTCCGCGACGACGGTGCCGTGCACCCGCAGCCGCGCGACCCCGCCGTCGGGGAAGATGGAGAGGCGGACGTGGGTGAAGCGGCGGTCGTCGTCGACCTTGTAGACGTTCGCCGTGTCGCCCTGCGCGGCCGACCGCTCGACGACGGGGTACCAGGTGGCCTGCGTCAGGTCGGCCGGGTAGCCCTCCACGGACGCCGCCTCGACCGAGATCTCCGGCGGGTAGTTGCCCTTGAAGAACGCGGTGTCGACGACGACGTGGTCGAGCACGCCGGCCGCGCCGAGACGCACGATGGCCCAGTCGTGGCCGGGTTCGCGACGACGGCGGGTCTCCCAGCCGTCGTAGACCTTGCCCTTGTGGCCGAACTCGGTCGGGTCGAAGCGCGGGGCCTCCGGACGGATGAGGTTCTCGCGCTCGGCGAAGAGCTCGTCGTTCGCGACCACGACGCTGCCGCCGAGGGCGCGCGACGCCAGGTCGGGGAGGTCGGGGGTGGTGCCGTCCATGAGGTCCTCTCTCCGGGATGGGGTGCTCGCCAGGGTTCGGCCGATGCGCCGCAGCAGCGGGGCGGGGTCGGCGATCGCGGTCGCCCGGTCCGGGGCGAGCGCGACGAGGGTGTGCACGCCCGAGAAGCCTGCGCCCCGGAGCTCCTCCGGGTCCAGGTCGCTGTCGCCGGCGACCGCGACGACGGCGGCCCCCGCGGCGCGAGCGGCCTCGGCGACGCCGGTGGGAGCCTTCCCGTGCAGCGACTGCCCGTCCAGCCGGCCCTCCCCCGTGACGACGAGGTCCGCGCCGGCGACGACCGCGTCGAAGCCGATCAGCTCCAGGACGGTGCGCACCCCGGACGCCTGCTCGGCGTCCAGGACGGCGAGTGCCGCGGCGGCCGTGCCGCCGGCCGCCCCGGCACCGGGGACTCCGGCGACGTCCCGCCCGGTCACCTGCCGCAGGACCTCGGCCCAGCGGGCCAGCGCCGCGTCCAGGAACTCGACGTCGGCGGGGTCGGCGCCCTTCTGCGGGCCGTAGATCGCGGCGGCGCCGTGCGGACCGAGCAGCGGGTTGTCGACGTCGCAGGCGAGCGTCACGCGGGCCCGGCTCACCAGTGGGTGGAGGCCGGAGAGATCCAGGCTCGCCGCGTGCTCCAGCCCGCGGCCACCGGGGGCGACCGGTCGGCCGTCCGCGTCCAGCACCCGCGCGCCGAGTCCCACCAGCAGCCCCGCCCCGCCGTCGGTGCTCGCACTCCCGCCGAGCCCGACGACGAGGTGCGTCGCTCCGGCCTCCAGCGCGTGCGCCAGGACGGTGCCGAGGCCGGTCGTGCCGGCGTCGAGCGGGGCGAGGGCCCCGCCGGGCAGGACGCCGAGACCCGCCGTCGTCGCCAGTTCGGTCACGGCCGAGGAGCCGCGGCGGGCGTAGGTGACCTCGAGCGGGTCGCCGAGCGGACCGGTCGTCGGGACCCGGACCGGCTCCCAGCCCGCGGCGAGGACCGCGTCCACCGTGCCCTCCCCGCCGTCGGCGACGGGGGCGCGGCGGACGTCCCAGTGCGGGGCGACCTCCGCGATCCCGGCGGCCAGCGCGTCCGCGACCCCCGGCGCGTCGAGGGAGCCCTTGAACTTGTCGGGGGCGAGGACGACGCGGGTCATGCGCGCTGGAGGGCCACGGCGGTGGGGGCGTCCGCCTCGACGGTCGCCAGGTCCTCGAACTCGGTGACGGCGTCGATGTCTCCGCCGCTCATCGCGATGTTCGTGACGCGCTCGAGCACGACCTCGACGACGACGGGCACCTTGTGCTCGCCCGCGAGGGTCGTCGCGCGCCGCAGGGTGGAGGCGATCTCCTCCGGGTCGGTGACCCGCAGCCCGACGCAGCCCAGGCCCTCGGCGACGACCACGTGGTCGACGCCGAAGCCCTTGGGCGTGGCCTCGTCGAAGTGGTCGGCGTTGATGTTGTCGAAGCCGAGCTGCACCGAGTAGTCCATGTCGAACGCGCGCTGCGCCTGGCGGATCAGGCCGAGGTAGGAGTTGTTCACGACGACGTGGACGTAGCCGATGTTGAACTGCGCCCCGACCGCGAGCTCCTCGAGCATGAACTGGAAGTCGTAGTCCCCGGAGAGGGCGACGACGGGCGTCGTCGGGTCGGCCACGGCGGCGCCGAGCGCGGCGGGGATCGTCCAGCCCAGCGGGCCCGCCTGGCCGGCGTTGACCCAGTGCCGCGGCCGGTAGACGTGCAGGAACTGGCCCGCGGCGATCTGCGAGAGGCCGATCGTGGTGACGTAGCGGGTCTCCGGGCCGAACACCCGGTTCATCTCCTCGTACACCCGCTGCGGCTTGATCGGGGTCTCGGTGAAGTGGGTGCGGCGCAGCATGGTCGCGCGGCGGTCGGCGCACTCCGCGACCCATCCCGCCCGGTCCGGCAGCGTGCCCGCGTCCCGACGACGGCGGGCCTCGGCCACCAGCGCGCGCAGCGCGGCCCCGGCGTCGGAGACCACGCCGTAGTCCGGCGCGAACACGCGGCCGATCTGGGTGGGCTCGATGTCGACGTGGACGAAGGTGCGCCCGCGCCGGTAGGTGTCCAGGCCGCCGGTGTGGCGGTTGGCCCAGCGGTTGCCGATCCCGAGCACGAAGTCCGAGGCCAGGAACGTGGCGTTGCCGTAGCGGTGCGCGGTCTGCAGCCCGACCATGCCGGCGGTGAGCCGGTGGTCGTCCGGGATCGTGCCCCAGCCCATGAGGGTCGGGACGACCGGCACGTCCAGCAGCTCCGCGAGCTCGACCAGGTCGGCGGAGGCGTCGGCGTTGACGATCCCGCCGCCCGCGACGATCAGCGGCCGCTCGGCGGCGGTCAGCATGTCCAGGATCTTCGCGGCCTGTGCGGCGCTCGCGGCGGGGCGGTGCACCGGCAGCGGCTGGTAGGTGTCCGGGTCGAAATCGATCTCGGCGAGCTGGACGTCGACCGGCAGGTCGATCAGCACCGGCCCCGGCCGCCCGGAGCGCATCAGGTGGAACGCCTGCGCGAACGCGCCCGGCACCTGCGCCGGCTCCAGGACCGTCATCGCCATCTTGACGACGGGTCGCGCGATGGCGGCGATGTCGACCGCCTGGAAGTCCTCCTTGTGCAGCCGCGCGACCGGGGCCTGGCCGGTGATCGCGAGGATCGGCACGGAGTCCGCGGTCGCGGAGTAGAGGCCGGTGATCATGTCCGTGCCGGCGGGCCCGGAGGTGCCGACGCAGACGCCGATACCGCCGGGCGTGGCGCGGGTGTAGCCCTCGGCCATGTGCGCGGCGCCCTCGACGTGGCGGGCGAGCACGTGCGACAGGCCGCCGTGCGCGCGCAGCGCGGCGTAGAACGGGTTGATCGCGGCGCCCGGCACGCCGAAGAGCTGGGTCGCGCCCTCGAGCTCGAGGATCTTCACCGCCGCCTCGACGGCGCGCATCCTGGGCATGGCTTCCTCTACTTCCCGCGGCCGGACAGGCGCGCGATCGTGCGGTACAGGGCGGAGTGGTCGAGCCCGCCGTCGCCGGCGGCGCGCGTGGCGGCCACGAGCTGGGCGACGAGCGCGCCGACCGGGGTGGAGACGCCGGCCTCGCGGGCGGCGGCGGTGACGATCCCGAGGTCCTTGTGGTGCAGGTCGATCCGGAAGCCGGGCGCGAACTCGCCGTCGAGCATCTTCGGTGCCTTCTGGTTCAGCACCGCGGACCCGGCGAGACCGCCGCCGAGCACCTCGACCGCGGCCGGCAGGTCGGCGCCGTGCGCGTCCAGGAACACCAGGGCCTCGGCGAGCAGGGCGATGTTGCCGGCGACGATCAGCTGGTTCGCGGCCTTCACGGTCTGGCCGGCGCCGCTCGGGCCGACGTGCACGACGGTCTTCCCGACGACGTCGAGCAGCGGCCTGGCCCGCTCGACGTCCTCGTCGGCGCCCCCGACCATGATCGACAGCGCGGCGTTCTCGGCGCCCGCCTGCCCACCGGAGACGGGGGCGTCGATCATCCGCATCTTCTGCTCGCCGGCCCGTGCGGCCAGCTCGGCGGCCGTGTCCGGGCGGATCGTCGAGAAGTCGATGACCAACGTGCCGGGTGCGGCGTGGGCGAGGACGCCGTCGTCGCCGGTGAGCACCTCGGTGACGTCGGGCGAGTCCGGCAGCATGAGGGCGACGACGTCCGCGCCCCGCACCGCCTCGGCGACCGAGTCGGCCGCGCGCCCGCCCGCGTCGACGAGCGGCTTCGCCTTCTCCGGCGTGCGGTTGAACCCGACGACGTCGTGGCCGGCCCGGGCGAGGTGCTGGGCCATCGGGCTCCCCATGATCCCGAGGCCGACGAACGCGATGGTGGTCATGCGGGGGTCCTCTCGGAGGTGGGCAGCCAGGCGAACGGGTCGGCGGCGGTGGGCTTGTACTCGAGGCCGATCCGTCCGCGGTAGCCGGTGGCGTGGATGCGGTCGATCCAGGGGCCGATCGGCAGCTCGCCGGTGCCGGGTTCGCCGCGGCCAGGGGCGTCGGCGATCTGGACGTGGCCGATGCGGCCGGCGTGGGTGTCGATAGCGGCCTCGACGTCGTCGCCGTTGACCGCGAGGTGGTAGACGTCGAGGAGCAGACGGAGGCCCTCGACACCGTGGTCGTCGCGCACGCGGTCCAGGACGGCGACGGCGTCGGCAGCGGTGAGCAGCGGGTAGGTCGGGGTGCCGCTGACCGGCTCGACGAGGACGACCGCGTTCTGGGCTGCCGCCGCCCGTCCGGCGATCGCGAGGTTCTCGGCGGCGAGCACGTCCTGCTCGGCCGGGTCGACCCCGTCGAGGCGGTTGCCGTAGAGGGCGTTGAAGCCGGTGGCGCCGAGCTGGGCGCCGATGCCGACCGTGACGTCCACGTTGTCGACGAACTGGCTCGCGCGTTTCGGGTCGGAGAGCACGCCGCGCTCCCCGGCGGGCATGTCGCCGGCGAAGAAGTTCAGGCCGGACAACGTCACGCCGGCGTCCTTGATCGCGGTGACGAAGGCGTCGACGTCGCGGTCGGCGGGGACGGCGGTCGGGAACGGCCACCAGAACTCGACCGCGTCGAACCCGGCATCGGCCGCGGCGCGGGGGCGCTCGAGCAGGGGCACGTCGGGGAACACGATCGAGCAGTTGACGGTCCACGACGCCGGTGTCGTGAGGTCCATGTCCGTCTCCTAGGCGTCGTCGGGGTCGGGCAGGCCGCGGTAGGCGCGCCACCCGCCGTGGGCGGTGATCTCGGTGAGCTCGCCGGCCGGGGCGCCCTCGAGCACGCCGGGCCGCAGCCCCACCGCGAGGACGGAGCGCCCGTCGTCGAGCTCGATGACGGTCAGCTCCAGCTCCGGCGGCTCGTCGGGGAGGAACTCGGTGCGCACGCTCTCCAGCGAGACGTCGTAGAGCTCGCCGGCGACGGAGGCGCCGTCGCCCCGGTCGGTCAGCAGCAGCGCGGGGAACGCGTCGCGCACCGAGAACAGCCGGTAGCTCGGCGCCGTGCGGACGGCCCCGAGGAACGGGTGCTTCTCGACGTTGTGGTGCAGTCGACCCCCGCGCATCGCGTCGCCGGAGCAGAACAGAGCGGGCACGAACACCTCCGTGATCCACGATGCGAAAAGTTTGTTTCGCCTTGCGAGAGACAGAGTGAGAGCCGGGTGCGCTCGGTGTCAAGAGGTCGAGTGCCGCGGCCGCCTTGTCGCGGCGAGTTGCGGGCTCCCCGCCGCCTTGTCGTGGGGATTCACAGCGACAGGACGCGCCGACGAGGGCGGGAGCCCGCGACAAGTCGGCCGGGGCGGGCCGCGCGGATGTCGCGGCCACCCACCCGGCGCCGAGTGTCACAGGAGGCAGGTCCCGGGCCTCGAGAACCTGCGCCATGGAGCACTCGGCGCGACCCCTTGACTCCGTTGTGAGCGCGCTCATACGGTCGTTCCACGAAGCAACATTGCTATTCCGCATCGTGGATCGAGGGACCGATGACGCTCCACTCCCCGCCCGAAAAGACGCCCGAGACCCCAGCCCCGCCCGCTCCGGCGACGCCCAGCGCCCGGCTGTACAACGCCGATCTCGCGCCGACCAGCACGGAGGGCCGACGCTGGGGCGGCTACAACATCTTCACGCTCTGGGCCAGCGACGTGCACAGCCTCGGCAACTACGGCTTCGTGCTCGGGCTGTTCGCGCTCGGGCTGGGGGCCTGGCAGATCGTCCTCGCCCTCGCGATCGGCGCCGCGCTGCTGTTCGTCATGCTCAACGTGTCCGGCGAGATGGGCCGCCGCACCGGCGTGCCGTTCCCCGTCATGAGCCGGATCAGTTTCGGCACCCGCGGCGCCCAGATCCCGGCCCTCGTGCGCGGCGTCGTCGCGATCGCGTGGTTCGGCATCCAGACCTACCTGGCGACGAAGGTCCTGTCGGTCATGGTGATCGCCCTGGTGCCCGCGGCCGAGGGGCTGGAGGCGGTGTCGTTCCTGGGGCTCTCGGCGCTGGGCTGGATCTGCTTCGTGGCCCTGTGGTTGCTGCAGGTCGGCATCCTGCTCCGCGGCATGGACGGCATCCGGCGCTACGAGGCGGTCGCGGGGCCGATCGTGCTGGTCACGCTGCTCGCGCTGGCGATCTGGATGCTCGTACGCGTCGGCGGCGACATCGCGTGGTCGGTCCCGCAGCCGCTGACCGGCGGCGCCATGTGGGTGCAGATCCTCGGCGGCGCCTCCCTGTGGGTCGCCATCTACGGCACGTTCCTGCTCAACTTCTGCGACTTCACCCGCTCTGCGCCCACCCGCTCCGCGATCGTGCGCGGCAACTTCTGGGGCATCCCGCTCAACATCGTGTTCTTCGGGCTCATCGCCGTGGTCCTCGCCGGCGGGCAGTTCCGCATCGACGGGCGGGTCATCGAGAGTCCGGTCGACGTGGTGCACACGATCCCCGACACGCTCCTGCTGGTGCTCGCCTCCGCGGCGCTGCTGGTCCTGACGATCGCGGTGAACCTGATGGCGAACTTCGTCGCGCCGTCCTACGCGCTGGCCAACCTCGTGCCGAAGGTCCTGACCTTCCGCAGCGCGGGCGTGGTGAGCGCGGTGATCGGGCTGGTCATCCTGCCCTGGAACCTCTACGACAATCCCGTCGTGATCGTCTACTTCCTGGGCGTGCTCGGCGCGCTGCTCGGCCCGCTGTTCGGCATCGTCGTCGCCGACTACTGGCTGGTGCGCCGGGGCCGCGTCGACGTGCCCGCCCTCTACTCCGAGGACCCGGCCGGGCCGTACCACTACCGCCGCGGCGTCAACCCGCGCGCCGTCGGCGCGTTCGTGCCGGCGGCCGCGCTGGCGGTCGCCGTCGGGTTCGTGCCCGCGCTCGACGCCGTCGCCCCGTTCTCGTGGTTCGTCGGCGCGCTGATCGCCGCCGCGATCCACGTCGTCGCCACCGGCCGCCGCGGCTCCCACGACGACGTCTCCGGCGAGGCCATCGCCGTCGCCCCCGGGGAGCACTGAACCGTGCGGATCCTCGTGGTCAACGTCAACACCACGGAGTCGGTCACCGCCGCCATCGAGGCGTCCGCCCGCGCGGTCGCCGCCCCCGGCACCGAGATCGTCGGGCTCACCCCGACCTTCGGCGCCGAGTCGGTGGAGGGCAACGTCGAGAGCTACCTGGCCGCGGTCGGCGTCATGGACCGCGTCCTCGCCTACCGCGAGCCGTTCGACGCGGTGATCCAGGCGGGCTACGGCGAGCACGGCCGGGAGGGCCTGCAGGAGCTGCTCGAGGTCCCCGTCGTCGACATCACCGAGGCCGCGGCGGCCACCGCGATGTACCTGGGGCACCGCTACTCCGTCGTCACCACCCTCGACCGCACCGTCCCGCTGATCGCCGACCGCCTCCTGCTCGCCGGCCTGGACCGCCGGTGCGCCTCGGTCCGCGCCAGCGGGCTCGCCGTCCTGGAGCTGGAGGAGGATCCCGACCGAGCCGTCGCCGCCGTCGTCGAACAGGCCGAGGCGGCCGTGCGCGACGACCACGCCGAGGTGATCTGCCTGGGCTGCGGCGGGATGGCCGGGCTCGACGACGCCGTCCGCGAGGCCACCGGCGTCCCCGTGGTGGACGGCGTCGCGGCCGCGGTCACGGTCACGGAGTCCCTCGTGCGCCTCGGGCTGCGCACGTCCAAGGTGCGGACGTACGCGTCGCCGCGCCGCAAGCACATCACCGGGTGGCCCCTGGGAGGGAGTCGGTCATGACCTTCGATCTCGTCGTCCGCGGACGGCGCATCCTGACGACGGCGGGCGAGGCGGCCCGGGAGGTCGGCGTCACCGACGGCCGCGTCGTCGCCATCGAGCCGCTCGGCAACGGCCTGGCCGGCGAGCGGGTCGTGGAGCTCGCCGACGACGAGGTGCTGCTGCCGGGCCTCGTCGACACCCACGTGCACGTCAACGAGCCCGGCCGCACCGAGTGGGAGGGCTTCGCGTCCGCGACCCGGGCCGCCGCGGCCGGCGGGGTCACGACGATCGTCGACATGCCGCTCAACAGCATCCCGCCGACGGTGGACGTCGAGGCCCTGCACACCAAGCAGGCGGTCGCCGCCGACCAGGCCTTCGTCGACGTCGGGTTCTGGGGCGGCGCGGTCCCGGGCAACCACGACGACCTGCGCCCCCTGCACGACGAGGGCGTGTTCGGCTTCAAGTGCTTCCTGCTGCACTCCGGGGTCGACGAGTTCCCGCCGCTGGACGCGGACGAGATGGAACGCGACATGGCCGAGCTGGCGACGCTCGACGCCGTCATGATCGTGCACGCGGAGGACTCCCGGGCGATCGACCACGCGCCGACGCCGTCCGGGGCGCGGTACGCCTCGTTCCTGGCCTCCCGCCCGCGGGGCGCGGAGAACCTGGCGGTCGCCGAGGTGATCGAGCGGGCCCGCTGGACCGGGGCGCGGGCACACGTCCTGCACGTCTCGTCGTCGGACGTGCTGCCGATGCTCGCGAGCGCGCGCCGCGACGGCGTCCGGATCACCGCGGAGACCTGCCCGCACTACCTGACGCTGATCGCGGAGGAGATCCCCGACGGCGCGACCACGCACAAGTGCTGCCCGCCGATCCGCGAGGCCGGCAACCGCGAGCTGCTGTGGCAGGGGCTCGTCGACGGCACGATCGACTGCATCGTCTCCGACCACTCCCCCAGCACCGTCGAGCTCAAGCTCCTCGACTCCGGCGACTTCGGGCAGGCGTGGGGCGGCATCTCCTCCCTGCAGCTGGGGCTGTCGCTGGTCTGGACCGAGGCCCGGCACCGCGGGATCGCGCTCGCGCAGGTCGTGGACTGGATGGCGACCCGGCCGGCAGAACTGGTGCGGCTCACGGGCAAGGGTCGGATCGCGCTGGGCTACGACGCCGACTTCGCGGTCTTCGCCCCCGACGAGGCCTTCGTCGTGGACGCGGCGCGGCTGCACCACCGCAACCCGGTGACGGCGTACGCGGGGCGCGCGCTGTCCGGCGCGGTCCGCCGGACGTTCCTCGCCGGCACCGAGATCGACCAGTCGACGCCCCGCGGGCGACTGCTGCGGCGCGGGGCGGTGGAGGTCGGTGCCGCCCGGTAACCTTTTCACCATGCGGAAGGCCGATACCGAAGACGGCGGCGAGGCGGCTCCGGCGCGGTCCGGCACCGTGCAGTCGGTGGAGCGCGCCATCGACCTGCTCGAGGCCATGACGGACGCCGGGGGCACGGTCGGTCTCTCCCAGCTCGCCGCCACCTCCGGCCTGCCGCTGCCGACGATCTACCGGCTGATGCGCACGCTGGTGGGGCGCGGGTACGTGCGCCAGGAGTCGTCGCGGGAGTACGCCCTCGGGCCGCGGCTGGTGCGACTCGGCGACACCGCGGGGCGGCTCGTCGGGGTGTGGGCGATGCCGCGGCTGACCGAGCTGGTCGACGCGATCGGCGAGACCGCGAACCTGGCGCTCATGGAGGGCGCGCAGGTCGTCTACGTCGCGCAGGCGCCGGGCCGGCACTCGATGCGGATGTTCACCGAGGTCGGGCGGCGGGTGTCACCGCACTGCACGGCGGTCGGGAAGGCGCTGCTGGCCCAGATGCCCGCCGAGCGGACCCGCGAGATCCTGCGGCACACCGACCTGGTCGCGCACACCGACAACACGATCACCGACCTGCCGAGCTTCGAGCGCGAGCTCGACCGGGTCCGCGAGGACGGGTACGCGGTCGACGAGGGCGAGCAGGAGCTCGGGGTGCGCTGTGTCGCGGTCGCGCTCCGGGGCTCGCTGCCCGCCGCCGTGTCGATCTCCGGGCCCACCACGCGCATGACCGACGAGCTGCTGCGCTCCGCCGTCCCGCAGCTGCAGGCGACGGCGGACGTGCTGGTCGACGAGCTGGCGCGCCAGCAGACGGCCTGAGGGTCAGCGGCCCACCGGTGCGCGGGTGACCAGGACCCGCGCCGTGCGCTGCTCGGTGACCGCGTAGGCCGCCTCGATGCCCTCCCAGTCGTTGCAGAGCAGGTAGAGGTCGCGGCCGTCCGGTCCGCCGAGGGCGCACGCAAAGCACGGCTGGTCGGTCTCCACCCGGTGCGTGATCTCGCCGCCCTCGAGCACCCGGACGACCGCCCCCGCCGGGCCGCTGCCGCCGTGGGCGAACGTGTCCGCGGTCTGGCACCAGATGCCGCCCTCGGCGTCGACGCAGATCCCGTCCGGGCCGAGCCCCTCGGCCCACACCCGGCGTCGGGACAGGGACCCGTCGTCGTCGATGTCGAACGCGCTCAGCCGCCCGGCGAACGACTCGGCGACGACGAGCGTGGACCCGTCCGGCGTCACGAGCATCCCGTTCGGGAAGTCGATGTCGGTGGCGACCTGCCGCACCGACCCGTCCGGCCCGAGCAGCCGGATCCAGCCGGGCTCGGGGGCGCCCCCGCCGAGGAAGTCGAAGTCGGCGCCGTTGACGTACACGTGCCCGCGGGGGTCGACGACGATCTCGTTGCCGCCCTGCTCGGAGAACCGCGCCGAGGAGCCGTCGGGACCGTGCACCGTGGTCTCGTCGCCGGACACGAGCAGCCGCCCGTCGGGCAGCCAGTCGATCGCCCAGCCCATCCGCTCCGGCCCGCGGGCGACCACCTCGGTCCTTCCCGACGACGGGTCGGCGGCGATCACCTCGCCGGCGACCCAGTGGGCGAACCACAGCCGGTCGTCGTGCCAGCGGCCGGACTCGACCATCGCGAGGCCGTCGAGCAGCGTCGTCGGGGTCGGCAGGTACTCGGTCATCGTGTCCTCCTCCGGAGCGGGTGTCGTGATCTCCACGAACGACCCCCCGCGGGATCGACACTCAGCCCGTGGGGCGCTTGAGGATGATCCCGACGTCGAGCGTCTGCCCCTGCCCGTAGGTCGGCGCGAGGGTGCTCACGGTGTCCCACCCCTGCCGGCCGAGCTCGTTGAGGTCCTGCTCGATCTGGTCGTACTTGAAGCCCTTCCACCCGAGCTTGTAGGTCAGCACCTTGTACTCGTAGCCGCTCATGGGGCCATCGGACACCGTGCCGCCGCGTCATGGTCAACCCAGCAGCGCGTCGATCGCCCGGTCGAGCTCCGCGCGGACCTCCGGGTCGTCGATCAGCCCGTCCTCGCCGACCTGGGAGCGCGACAGCGGGACCCGCCGGCACGCCTCGTCCACGACGCGGGCCTGCACGTACCCGAGCACGGTCGCGAGCTCGGAGTGCGCGCCCTCGCCGCCGGTCGGTGCGGCGACCCCGGCCGCGTTGATCCACCCGACCGGCAGCGCCGGCATCTCCGCGCCGCCCACCGTCCAGTCCAGCAGGTTCTTGAACGCCCCCGGCAGCGCGCCGGCGTACTCCGGGGTGCAAATCAGCAGCGCGTCGGCCTGGTCCAGGGCGGCCCGCAGGGTGGCGACGGCGGCCGGCAGCGGCTCGACGTCGTCGTCCGGGTTGAAGGCGGGCAGGGCGGCGAGCTGGTCGAAGACGCGGGTCTCGAGCGGGCGGATCGCGGCGGCGGTGCGGATCAGCGCGGTGTTCGTGGAGCCGGCCCGGGTGCTGCCGGAGACGAGCAGGACGGTCGGCACACCGGTCAGGGTAGGGATCGCATCCGACGGTGTCGCGAGTGCGACGTCACGCGGGATCGGGTGTCGCGAACCCTGCGCCGTGTCGCACTCGCCGTACGGTGCCGACCGTGGAACTCGCCCTGGACGAGCTCCGGGCGGTGACGGCGTTCGCCGTCGTCTGCGCCCGGACGGCGCTGCCGATCGTCCCCCACGACGAGGCCCGCCCCGGGGAGGCGGTCGACGCCGCCCGGGCGTTCGCCGAGGGCGGGCGACGGACGAAGGCCATCCGCGACGGGGCGTGGGCCGCCCAGCGAGCGGCCACGGAGGCCCGCGACGACGGCCGCCCGGCGGCCTCCGAAGCAGCGCGGGCGGCCGTGGCGGCAGCGGGCGCCGCCTACCTCCACCCATTGGCGCGGGCGAAGCAGGTCAGGCACATCCTCGGGGCGGCGGCGCACGCGGCGCGGGCCCTCGAGCTGGTCGCCGACGATCCCGGGGTGGGCGACGCGCACGTGCGCGCGCTGGCGGATCGCGCGACGCCGGTCGTCGTCGAGGTGCTGTGCCGCTATCCCCGCGCGCCGGCAGGCGGTGGACGGGTCGGCGAGCTCGTCCGTGTGCTCGACGTCGTACTCCGTCAACGTTCACCAAGATCACCGGAACGAGGAGGATCCGAGGCGTGAGCGTCCGGATCCTCGTTGTTCCGGTGATCTTGGAACGGTCTGCGACGCGACCGGGTGCCCAGTGCCGTCCGCGGGCCACCGCCACGACGCTGAGCGCCCGCTCGACCTGGCGCCGGCCGACCGGCACACGGGCGCCGCCGAGCCGGACCGCGCGTTGCGCGACGCAACGGGCAGCCGACGCCGGGCGACCTCCCCCGGCCGTGCGCGGCACGCAACGCGCAGCGCGGGACCGGCGACCTCCCCCGACCGTGCGCGGCCCGCACTACGCCGACGGGTAGGCCCGCTGCAGGATCGCCACCAGCGCCCGGGCCCGCGCCACCTCGAACCGGCACCGGGTCCCGTCCGCACCCGCCACCACGACCGTCCAGCGCCGGGCGTCCCGCGGGCTCGGTTCCCGCCGCACCTCGAGGCCCCGGGAGGCCGGGACCACGCGGATCGTCGGGCCGGGCCGGGTCGCGTCGTCACTGCGGTCGGCGGCGAAGACCACCTCGTCGTCGAAGAGGCACAGCCACCCGCGGGCGGCGCCGTCGTCGTGGTGGAGGGTCGGCCGACCGAGGGCGGGGTCGAGCAGCACCACCTCGCGCCGCACCCGCGGGGTGGCCGGCGCCCGTTCGCTCAGCACCAGGTACTCGCTGTCGCGCTCGGGCGGGACCCGGCGCGCCCACAGCACCTCCTCGACGTCGGAGGTCGCCGACGGACCCGACCGCTCCCGCCACCACCGCGGGCCCCACCACGGCGGCTCGGACAGCAGGACCAGCCACGACCCGATCGCCGCGAGGAACCCGACCAGCACCAGGACGTTGCCGAGCAGGTGGACGAGCAGGGGCAGGACGCCGAGGGTCACGAGGAACACCCCGACCCCCGGCACGACCGTGATCGGCGCCGACCGCGCCGGCCGCGCCGACCGCGCCGACACCGGCGACGCCCAGCCCCGCCAGAACCCGCTCCACGCCAGGCCCCCGACGCCGAGCAGCACGAGCCCGCCGACCAGCGCGACGACCGAGACCGGTGACAGCACCCCCGTCACCTCCGTCGTCCGCGCCTCACCCCAGTGTCCGGGTCACCCCGCGCGAACCGCCCATCCATCCCGGCAGGTGCAGCATCTTCACGCCGGGCCCGCCGGCGACCACGACCCGCGCGTCCAGCTCGCGCGCCACGTCGACCCGGCGGGCGATCTCCGGCGGGATCACCAGCGTCTGCTCGCCCGCCGACCGTCCGAGGGCCTCGGCGAGGGGGGCCAGGACGTCGTCGGGGGCCGCGAGGTCGTCCCGCGGGACCACCTCCGCCGTCCCGCTGATCGCGAGGACCGTGACCGTGGGGACCTCGCCGGCCGCCGCCACGCAGAACCCGTAGCGGGCCGGCTGCGAGGTGGTCGCCATGCTCGTCTCGCCCACCCGCACCCCGCCGACGGTCGCCAGGGTCAGCGCCAGCGACCGCCCGACGACACCGTTGGCGTGCGGGCCCGGTCCGAGCATCCCGGTGGCGTCCGACAGCCCCAGGGTCCCGACGACGGGTCCGGCGACGATCATCCCGACCGCCGCGGTCCCGGTCGTCGTCTGCACCCCGAGCAGGTTGAACTCCGGCTCCAGCGCGGCCACGGCCGCCGTCAGCACCAGCGGCACGACGCCCGGCCGGCACCCCGCCAGCACGCAGCACCCGGCGACCGCCCGCGCCGTGAGCTCACCGAACAACGGCGGCACCAGCCCGACGACGGCGTCCGGGTCCGCGACGCCGTCGAGCATCCGCTCCCACCGCTCGACCGTCGGCGGGACCACCGGCAGCCCGTCGCCGACGCCGTCCGCCAGCAGGTCCGCCGTCGCCGTCTCCACCGACGTGCCCTCCCGCGAAGGCGAGAACGTCACCGCCGCACCCGCACCGACACCAGCTCCGTCGCCCCGAACGACGGGATCCACGCCGAGTGCTTCCCCGCTCCCCCGGCCACCACGACGTGCAGCTGCTCCGGCCCGGTGCTCACGGTGTAGGCGTCGCCCTCGGGCTTCACGCCCCACTCGACGAACTGCTCCCGGTTCCCCGGCGAGATCCGCTCCACCGGGATGCGGGCCGTCGCCCACAGGTGCTCGCGGATCGACCCGACGTCCCACCCGTCGCGGTGCAGCGTCGCGGCGTGCTCCGGCCCGAGGACCAGCAGGTGCGGGCCGCGGACGTAGACGTTGTTGGAGCCGGACTCGGCCATGGTCCCGGCGATCGTCGTCAGGAGCTCGAGCCCGGTGGTGCTGCCGTGGTCGTTGACGTTGTGCGGGGGCTCGGCGGCCATGACGGACACGACCCCGTCGTCGGGACCGAAATCGCGCCGGGCCGCGAGGTCCGGCCACGGGCTCTCGTCGGACTCCGCGAAGCAGAACGTGTACTTCGCGGGCGAGCCCTGCGTGGAGCGGTCCAGCACCCCGGGCTGCGCGCCGCCGACGTGCAGGAGCACGAGCGAGAGCGCGCGTCCGAGGGTCGCGTTGCGGCGGTTCGCCGGTCCGAAGCAGTTCCCGCCGCCGTGGAACCCCGCCCGCGCGGCCCCGGAGACGAGGACCATCGGCGCGCAGGGGTGGGTCGTGGCGAGGCTGCCGTGCAGGTTGTAGTCGGCGGTCGTCACGCCCTCCAGCGCCGCGAGCAGCAGCGGCAGCATCCCCGGGACGCACCCGGCCATCACCGCGTTCGCCGCGACCGAGCGCAGCGTCGGCGTCAGCCCGCTCGGGGGCAGCGGCGCCAGGCCGTCGGCGGCGTCGTCGGGGAGGCCGGCGAGCATCGCGTCGACGCGGTCCTCGGTCGGCGGGACGGTCGGCAGGCCGTCGCCCCAGCCGCGCTCCTCGGTCCAGTCGTGCCAGTCGACGTCGTCGGGCACGTCGAGCACGTCGGTCACGGCAGCACCTCCATCGCCCGGAACGTCTCGAGGACGCCGTCGAACGCCGCGTCGATCCGGCCCGCGAGCTCGGTCTCGGAGAGCCCGCCGATCGGATGGTCGATCACGACGAGGCGCGGATCGGCCCGGCGCGCCTTCGCCTGCGCCTGCACCAGCGGCAGGAACGAGCGGGTGACGACGAGGACGGAGCGGACGCCGCGGCGCTCCAGCTCCAGCGAGTCGTGGAGACTCCACGACGAGCACGAGCCTCAATCGCCGATGGCCACGACCGCGAGCCGGTACTGCGCGCCGAGGTGGTCGAGGAGCTCGGGGTCGGCACCGGACGCGGCGCTCGGCTTGGACGCGACCGTCATCGGGCCGAGCCCGTGGGCGTCCATGAGGCGGCGCCCGATCGTCTCCAGCAGCACGGTGGCGCCGGGCTTGGAGTTCGAGAGCCCGCACAGCGCCCCCGTTCCCGACGACGGGTCGCTCGGCTCGGTCGGCTCGGCGGGCGCGAGGCCCGCGGTGGGGTTGACGATGCGCATGGGTCAGTCCTTCGGAGACAGCAGGTCCACGACGGCGAGCCCGGCCCGGCGGCCGTCGGCGGCGGCCGCGAGCAGGGTGGGGGTGTGAGCGGGGAGCCCGACGTCGCCCGCGGCCAGCACGTGCGGGTCGCCGCCGGCCGCGTCGAGGAGGGCCCGGCGGGGGCGGGTGGCGGCCGCGAGGAACACGCCCGCGGCCTCGATCGTGGTGCCGTCGTCGAGGTGGACGGCGGCGAGGGCGGACGGGCCCTCCAGCCCGGTGGCGGTCGCACCGCGGCGGACCTCGATCGACGGCGCCGCGCCCACCGCGCGCTCGGCCGCCGCGGACCAAGACGTCCGGGCCGCCACCACCGTCACGTGTGCCGCGACCTCCGCCAGCTCCAGCGCCTCGGCCGCGGACCACTCGTCGCCGCCGAGCACGACGACCTTCTTCCCCGCGTAGAGCGGCCCGTCGCACGAGGCGCACTCCGACAGTCCGCGACCGGCCCAGTCCCGGGTGTCCGTCAGCGCACCCTCGTCGGCGGCGAGCCCGGTCGCGACGACCACCGCCCGCGCGGTCACCGGCCCCTCCCCCGTCTCCACCGTGATCGGCCGCCCCGGCGTCAGGCCCGTGACCTCGCCGTACGCGATCTCCACGCCCGCCGTCATGACCTCCTCGAGCAGGGCACCCGCGAACTCCGGCCCCTGCGGCGTCCCGCCCGGCCAGGCCTGCACCGCGCCGAGGTTGATCAGCCGGCCGCCCGGGGCGAGCATGTCGTGCGCGACGACCCGCAGGCCCTGCTCGGCGCACACGCGCGCCGCGGTCAGCCCGGCGATCCCGGCGCCGACCACGACGACGTCCCACGACTCGGTCATGTCTGCTCCTCGATCCGGCGGCTGACGGGCACGCCCTGGACGTGGTTCTGGACGAAGCCGCGGGACTGGTTGCGGCTCTCGTTGCCGGCCAGCACGATCCCGAGGTCGCCGGGCCGCTGCAGCATCGGGACGAGCCGGTCGGGGTCGGTGCCGGCGTACCGCTCGTCGAGCTCGCCGCTCGCCGCCTTCGCGTCCAGATCGAAGCTGGTCGAGCCGACGTTCCACGCGCAGGTCTGCAGCGCCGACGCCGTCACCAGCAGGTGCTCGCCGAGGTGGGCGCGGATCGCGTCCTTGTCGACGCCGCCCCGGGCCAGCGCCGCGGCGACGGCTGGCCCGACGACGAGCAGCGGGTGGAACGCCCCGAACTCCAGCCCGGTGTAGGCCCACGGCCCGATCGCGTCGGCCATGCCGCGGGTCAGCGCGTCGAGGTGGTCGCGGGCGGTCTCGCCGCCGGAGTAGATCGGCGCGCTCACGGTGACGACGCTCTGGACGGTGACGACGGAGTCGGCGGCGCCGAACCCCCGGTCCTCCCGGAACGGCGGCCAGCCCAGCCGCGCCACCGCCTCGTCGTTCTCGGCCAGCGCGACGTGGAACGACCCCGCGATCGCGCCCTGGTCGGTGTGCTCCGGCGGGATGCGCAGCCCCGCGACGTTGCGCAGGTAGAGCCGGGTGAAGCGCCCGACGGCGGTGTTCGCCCGCCGTCCCACGCGCAGCGCGCCGGTGCCGCTGTTGAAGTCCAGGGTCCCGACGACGGGTCCGGAGAGCACCACCAACGGCTCCCACCCCGGCGTGGACCCGGCGTCCTGGACCCGGAAGACCGGGTCGGCCAGGCACTCCGCGATCGCGAGCAGCACCGGCAGGTGCTCCGGGCGGCACCCGGCCAGGACCCCGTTGACGGCGACGCTGCGCACGGTGGCCTGCCGCTGGTCGGGGGCGAGGACGCCGAGGACCTCGTCGGGGTCGCGGCGGGTGTGGGCGAGGAAGGCGGCCACGCGCTCCGGGGTGGGCGGGACGATCGGCAGGCCGTCGGTCCAGCCGCGGGCCTCGAAGTGCTCGGTGACCGCGTCGAGGTCGCCGCGGACGACGACGTCGGTCGGGGACGGCAGGCCATCGGGAAGAGCGTCGGGAAGGGTCTCGGCCGTCGATGCCGACCCGGCCACGAGCGCGTCGACCACCGCCGGGGCCACCTGGTCCCGCATCTTCGTCCGGAACGTGGGGGTGTCGTCGGCGAGGATCACGCCGGGGTAGCTGACGATCGGGACGTGGGGCACGCCCAGGGACCGCCCGATCGCGCGTCCCATGCCCTCGAACCCCGCGCCGCCGATGGCGACGGCCGGGACCCCGGCGCGCTCGGCGGTGGCCGCTGCCCGCATCACGGCAGGCATGCACGAGCCTCAAGCACCCACCGCGGCGACGACGAGGTCGACGCGGTGGGAGCGCAGCAGCTCCGGCAGGGCGTCCAGGACCTTGCGTTCCTCGGCGGCGGAGGCGTGGAAGTTGCCGAACTCCTCCCAGCCGACGAACTCGACGTCGCCGTGGCGCTCGCGGGCGACGTCCGAGATGACCTCGAACATCTCCGGGCCGCGGAAGAGCTCGTCCCACAGGTAGGCCACCCGCACGCCGGCGAGGCGGTCGGGGCGCTCCTGCTCCGCGACGTCGTCGGCCACCTTCGGCCCGAGCGGCCACATCGCCTCGTAGGTCGGTTCCACGTCTACTCCTCCGCCGTGATGACGCGACCGGACCGGTCGCGCAGGAAGACGGCCGCAACCGTGACGATCGCGGCGCCGACCACCGCGATCCCGACCGCGATGCCGTAGCCGGACGTGGTGGCGACGATGCCACCGATGAGCGTGCCGATCCCGGAGAAACCGCGGCCGATGTTGTAGGCCGCCGCCGAGCCGAGCGACCGGATGCGCGTGGGGAACAGCTCGCCGAACCAGACCCCGAAGATGCCGAAGTAGCCGAGGAACAGGCTGGAGAGCAGGTAGAGCCACACGAAGTTCGACAGGCCGCTGCCCTCGACGGCGAGGAACAGCATCACCGCGAACACGACCGTCTGCAGCCCTGCGAAGGCGACGAAGACCCGGCGTCGTCCGAGGAGGTCGGACAACCAGCCGGCGAGGATGAAGCCGACGAAGGAGATCGCGGAGGCGACGTAGAGGACGGTGCTCGCGGCGTTCGTCGAGAACCCGAGGTCGGCCTTGAGGAACGACGGCATCCAGGTGGTCGCCGTGTAGGGCACCCACTGGCCGCCGAACGCGACCAGCAGGCCGAGCCCGACGAACGGCAGGGCGTCGCGGGCGACGAGCTGACGCCACGGCGAGCGTCCGGCGGTGCGGGCGAGGTCGGCGGAGAGCTGCCCCGTGGCCTTGCGATGCTGCAGCTCCTCCCACTGCCGCGACTCCCGGCACGCGTACCGGATCCACACGCAGCCCAGCGCGGGGAGCACGCCGATGAGGAAGGCGTAGCGCCAGTCCGGGACGAGCTGCGACACCAGGATCGCCAGCGCGTAGGCCGGCCACAGCGACGACTGCACCAGCCCGCCACCGAGCCCGCGCCGCTTCGGCGACCAGGCCTCGTTCAGCCAGGCGAACCCGACCGCCCACTCGCCGCCGGTTCCGACGCCGGTGAGGATGCGCAGGACGACGAACACCGCGAAGTTCGGCGCGAAGAACACCAGGCCGGTGGCGATCGAGTAGATGAGGATCGACCAGATCAGCGTGCGGCGGCGCCCGTAGCGGTCACCGAGCCAGCCGAAGACCAGCCCGCCGACCGCGGAACCGATCAGCTGCCCGACGATCGCCACGCTGAACACCCCGGCCGAGACGCCGAAGTGGGCCATGATCAGCGGCGCGAGCAGCGTCGGGAGCATGAAGTCGAAGTACTCCATGCCCCAGCCCAGGCAGGCCGCGCCGAGGATCCGCCGACGTTCGCCGGGGGTGTACTCGGGCGGGGCGGCGGTGGGGTCGGCCGTCCCCAGTGGCTGCTCCGTGGTCATGCTCCGCCTCCCGTCGGGAGAGCGGGGCGCCGCGTCGGCACGGCGTCCTCACCCGGGAGGCGAGGTTAGGTGGGTCACAGCATTGGATGCAATCCCGTCTTACGTCGGCCGGAGAGTCGGCAGCCCCAGGGCGGCGTGCAGGTCGCTGACCGTGACGTCGCGGTGGGCGTTCATCAGCTCGACGACCGCCTCGTTGTCGCCCCGACGCAGCGCGGTGATCATCCGGCGGTGCTCGCGGACCACCCGCTTCCGCCCCTGCGCGTCGTAGAGGTGGACCGTCCGGTACGGCTCGCTGCGCATCCAGAGGCGGCCGATCTCGGCGACCACGAGGTCGAGCCCGGAGTAGCCGAACATCGCGAAGTGGAACGCCCGGTTGCCGGCGACGATCGCGGCGACGTCGGTGGCCTCGACGTCGGCGACGATGGCCTCGTTGAGCGTGGTCAGCTCGCCGAGCTGGGCGGATGTGAGTTTCGGGAGCGCTCGCAGCACCTCGGTCTCCAGGGCCCGGCGCATCAGGTAGACCTGCGCGAGCTCGTCGGCCGACAGCCGGGCGACGGTGTAGCCGACGTGCGGCTCGTGGCGCATGACGCCCTCGGTCTCGAGGGACTTCAGCGCCTCACGGACGGGGATGCGGCTGACCCCGAGGCGCGCCGCGAGCGACTCCTGGCGGACCTGCTGGCCCGGCACCAGCTCCCGGCTCCGCAGCATCGCCCGGATCTCGTCCACCACGCGGGCGACGCTCGTGACCCGTCGTGCCGGCTCCGCGGCGACCTCGGACATCGCTCCAGCGTAGCGATCCGGATCGGATACGAAACGTTGTCCAGTGACCCGTCGTCTGCCTACGGTGCCGGGGTGGAGCGAGCGCCGAGCGACTGGCAGCGGGTCCTGCACCCGGGGTCCGTGGCCCTGGTCGGAGCGAGCGGCCGCGAGGGCAACCCGATGGCCCGCCCACTGCACTGGCTGCGCGACCGCGGGTTCACCGGGCGCGTGCTCCCGGTCAACCCGCGGTACGACGAGCTCGGCGGGCTGCCCTGCTACCGCACCCTGGCCGACGTTCCCGGGCCGGTCGACCTCGTCCTCGCCCTCGTCCCCGCCGAGCGCGCGGTGGCCACGGTGGAGGAGGCGGGCGCAATCGGGGCGGCCGCCGTCGTCGTGTTCGCCTCGGGGTTCGCGGAGGTCGGCGAGGAGGGCGTTCAGCTCCAGACCGAGCTCGCGGCAGCCGCCCGCCGGGTCGGCGTGCGCGTCCTCGGCCCCAACTGTCAGGGGCTCTACGTCGCGGCGAGCCGGCTCTTCGCCACCTTCACCGCCGCCGGCGAGCGGCCGTTGGAGGGCAGCAGCGGGATCGCCTACGTCGGGCAGAGCGGCGCCATCGGCGGGGCCGTGCTCGACGTCGCGGCCTCCCGCGGGCTCGACCTCTCCGCCTGGGTCAGCACCGGCAACCAGGCCGACGTCGACGTCACCGAGGTCGGCCGGGTCCTTCTGGATGACCCGGACGTCCTCGTGCTCGCGGTCTACCTCGAGGCCCTCCCCCGCCCCGACGACTATGTCCGGCTCGCCACCGAGGCCCGCACCGCCGGGATCGCGCTCGTCGTGCTGCGCAGCGGCCGCACCGACGGCGGGCGCCGCGCCGCGCTCTCGCACACCGGCGCGATGCTGCCCGACACCGCCGCCTTCGACCTCGTCTCCCGCGAGCACGGCGTGGTGCTCGTCGACGACGTCGAGGAACTGCTGGCGGCGGCCACGCTGCTGCGGAGCCAGGCCCGGCCGTCGGGACGGCGGGTCGCGGCGGTCACCAGCTCCGGCGGCGCCGGGATCCTCGCCGCCGACCGCTGCGCCGACCTCGACCTCGCCGTCGACGAGCTCGCCGAGGAGACCCGCGAGAAGCTGGCGCTGCGGATCCCGGCGTTCGGGGCGGTGGCGAACCCGGTCGACGTCACGGCGCAGCTGTTCAACGAGGGGGGCGGCGCGTTCGGCGAGGTGTGCGCGCTGGTGCGCTCCGACCCGTCCGTCGACGCCGTGCTGGTCATCCTGACGATGCTCGTGGGCGACACCGCGCACGCGCTCGCCGTCGACCTCGCCGAGACCGTCGCCGCCGCCCCGCCCGGCGCTCCCCCGCTCGCCGTCGTGTGGATGGCCGGCGAGGACGCGACCGTCGCGGGCCGCGGGGTGCTCCGCGACGCAGGCATCCCGGTGTTCTCCTCGCTCGCGGTCGCCACCCGGGTCCTCGCGGCCGTCGCACCCCGACCGGCCGCACCCGCCGAGCCCGCTCCGCCGGATGTCAGCGGTGGCACACGGCGCACGTCGAGTGTCAGCGGTGGCCCACGGCTGCCGGCTGACGACGGGTGGGCCGCACTCGAGGCGCTCGGGGTCCCGGTGCCGCGGTCGGTGCGGGTCGCCCGGGCCGCCGACGCTCCGGCCGCCGTCGACGCCGTCGGAGGTACCGCCGTCTTGAAGGCGGTCGCGCCCGGCCTGGAGCACAAGACCGAGGCGGGGGCCGTTCGGCTCGGCGTGCTCGCCGCGGACGCCGAGCGCGAGGCCGCCGACCTGCTCAGGACCGTCTCCGGGGTGCAGGCTGTCCTGGTGCAGGAGATGGTGCGGCCCGGCGTGGAGCTGCTGGTCTCGGTCGACGGCGGGCGGGACGGCTGGCCGCCGGTGCTGACGGTCGGGCGCGGCGGCACCGAGACCGAGCTGCACCGCGACCTCGCGCACGCCCTCGCGCCCGTGTCCCCCGCCACTGCCCGGGGAATGCTCGCCGCCCTGCGCTGCCGCCCGCTGCTCGACGGCCACCGGGGCGCGCCACCCGCCGACGTCGAGGCGGCCGTCGACGCGATCGTGCGGATCAGCCGCGCGTCGACGCTGCTCGAGGTCAACCCGCTCGTCGTCGGGACCGCCGGAGCCGTCGCGGTCGACGTCCTGCTCGCCCACCCGGAGGACCGCCCGTGATCTTCTCCCCCACCCCGCTGTCCGCGGCCGAGGACGCGCTGCGCCACGAGGTCCGCGCGTGGCTCGCGAAGACCCTGCCGACCGACTTCCGTCCCGGCCTGGGCCTCGGCGGTCGGCACGACCCCGAGTTCAGCCGCGCCCTCGCCGCTCAGGGCTGGGTGGGGATGTCGATCCCCGAGGAGTACGGCGGGGCGAGTGCGACCACCGTCGAACGCTTCGTCGTCGTCGAGGAGCTCCTCGCCGCGGGCGCCCCGATCACGGCCCACTGGATCGCCGAGCGCCAGACGGCGCCCGCGCTGCTGCGGTTCGGCACCGAGGAGCAGCGGCGCTGGTTCCTCCCCCGCATCGCCGCCGGCGAGTGCTACTTCTCCCTGGGCATGAGCGAGCCCGACGCCGGGTCGGACCTCGCGTCCGTGCGCACCACCGCGGTCCGTGACGGCGACGGCTGGCGGGTCAGCGGCACCAAGGTCTGGACGACGAACGCCCACCTCAACCACTTCTTCGTCGTCCTGTGCCGGACCTCCACCGCCGACGACCGCCACGCCGGCCTCTCCCAGCTCATCGTCGACCTGTCCTCCCCCGGCGTCACCGTCTCGCCGATCCCGCTGATCGACGGCGAGCTGCACGTCAACGAGGTGGTCCTCGACGGCGTGTACGTCCCCGACGAGCGCGTCCTCGGCGAGATCGGCGAGGGCTGGACGCAGGTCACGGCCGAGCTCGCCCACGAGCGTTCCGGGCCCGACCGGTACTGCTCGGTGATCGGCCTGCTGCGCGCCTACCTCGACGAGCACGGCGTTCCCGACGACGGGTCGGCCGCGGCCTTCGGGCGCATCGCGGCGCGGCTGTGGTCGATCCGGCAGCTCTCGCTCGCGGTGGCCCGGTCGCTCGACGAGGGCGAGGCCCCGGCGACCGAGGCAGCGCTGGTCAAGGACGTCGGCACGATCTTCGAGCAGCAGACCGTGGAGACCATCCGCGAGATCGCCGCGCTGGAGGTCGACCCGGAGGGCTCGATGTTCGGCCGGCTGCTCGCCGAGTGCATCATGAACGCACCGAGCTGGACGTTGCGCGGCGGCACGACCGAGGTCCTGCGCGGGATCGCCGCCAAGGCCCTGACCCGGGGAGCGGCCCGATGAGCGAGACGACCGAACTGCGCGACGCGGTCACCGACGTGCTCCGCGGGCCGTGCACGCCGGCCGCGCTGGAGGAGGCCGAGCGCGACGGGTGGGCGCCTGCGGTGTGGTCGGCGCTGCACGACGGCGGGTTCGCGACGGTGGCCGTGCCCGAGTCCGCGGGCGGCTCCGGCGGGTCGGTGGCGCAGGCGTGCGCGGTGCTCGAGGCGTGTGGTGCCGCCGCCGCGCCGGTGCCGGTGGCGGAGACGGGGCTGCTCGCGGGACGTCTGCTTGCCGCGGCCGGGTTGTCGGTGCCGGACGGGCCGGTGACGACGGTGGCGGCGCCCGGGCTCTCCTTCGACGGCGAGGTCTTGAGCGGCGCCGTCTCAGGCGTGCCGTGGGCGGTGTCCGCCTCACTGGCCGTGGTCGTGGACGGGTCGGCCGTGGTGGTGTCGCCCGGTTCCGGTGTGGTGACGCCGGGCCGCAACCTCGCCGGAGAGCCCCGCGACCACGTGGACCTGACGGGCGTGCGTCCTACGGCCGCGGCTCCGGTGTCGCCGGACGCGGTGGAGGAGTTGCGGCGCCGCGGAGCGTTGTCGCGGGCCGCGCTGATCGCGGGCGCCGCCCGGGCGGTGCTGGACCTGACGGTGCGCTACACGGGCGAGCGCGAGCAGTTCGGCCGGCCGGTCTCGAAGTTCCCCGCCGTCGCCGCGCACCTGGTGCAGATCGCCGAGCAGACGGAGCTCGCGACCATGGCCGCCCGCTCCGCCGCCGCCGGTGCCGGCGAGGAAGGCGAACCGGCGGCGCTCGACGTGGCCGCCGCCTTCTCGGTCGCCGCCGACGCCGCCGGGCTAATCGCCACCGCGGCCCACCAGGCGACCGGCGCCATGGGTATGACCCGCGAGTTCGGCCTCGGCGTCCTCACCCGCCGCCTGTGGTCCTGGCGGGACGAGTGGGGCGGCGGCGCGGCCTGGGCCACCGAGCTGGGGCACCTCGTAGCGGCCGGTGGCGCGGACGCCTTCTGGCCCACCGTCTCGCGGGGCCTCGTCACCGCGCAGACGTAGTGATTCCGGACGCCCAGACCTCGGTTCCGCTACATCTGCGGCACCGTGGCGGGGACCGACAACGACCGGCTCGACTCCGGCCGCGTGACGGCGACCCGGACGTTGTTGCGCCCCGCACACGGCCGGGCCGAGTCGCTCCACCTCGGCCGGGCGTTGCGCCGCGCAAACGGCCAGGGAGGGTCATCTCGTCCCGGCCATCCGTTGCGCCGCGCAACGCGTCTGCGCCGCAGCACGATTCCTGCCGGCCGTGTGCGGGCCGCACCTCCCTCCCGGCGCCGCAGGACGACGGCGACCCGAGGGCGACGGTCGGACCAAGATCACCGCAACAACGAGGATCCGGACGCTCAGGCCTCGAATCCTCCTCGTTCTGATGATCTTGAGTCCGCCGCCGCGGGACCCTGCCATCCCAGCAGGCCGTCGACGAGCAGGCGCACGTAGACGTCGGCGACGGCGTCCGGCGAGTGCGGCCGTCCGGGCGCAGCCACCGGGCGGTCCCGTTGATCGCGTCGAGCAGCGCCAGCGCCGCCAGCCCCGGGTCGTCGACCGTGAACTCCCCCGACCGCACCCCCGCTGCCACCGTGTCCCGGAGCAGGTGCTCCTGCAGCGAGCGGCCCCGCCCGAGCTGCTCGCGCAGCCAGCTCGTCCCGGACCTCGTCGGGAACATCGTCGATCGTGATGGACGTACTCACGTCCGCCTTGTGCCTGTGCTGCTGACCGCCGATCAGTGCCGGACGCGCTCCTCGACCGCCGCGTCGGCTGCCGGACGCGGTGCCGGGACGGCCGCCCACCGGTCGTCGCGCAGGCGCAGGGCGGCCTGGCGGGCGGTGCGGAGACGGCGCTGCGGGTCGAGACCCGTCGAGAGCTCCGGACGATCGGACCGGACCGCCCGCAGGTACCTCCACTCCGGGCGACCGGCGTCGAGGACCTCGTCGACGAGCCCGCGCTCCACGTCGAGCTCGACCGACGCGGCCGCCCACGCGGCTCCCCGCACGTCGGGCGAGGCGCCGTCGAGGACGATCCGCGTCAGGTCCAGGTCGCCCCGCCGCCGGGCCAGCGCGGCACGCGCCAGCACCAGGGCCTCGCGCCAACCGGCCGGATCGGAGTCGGCGAGAAAGTCGTCGAGGTCGTCCGCCGCTTCCTCGGCCTCCGGCATCCGGCCGAGCCGGGCCAGCACCGGGATCACGACGATGCGCGCCCGCGCCCCGCGCTCCCGGTCGGTGGTCGTCCGGGCCGCGACCTGCAGCCACCGCACCGCGGCCTCGTCGTCGGCGCCCCGGCGGGCCATCGCCACGAGGGCGAGCGCGGCGGAGGCAGCCAGCTCGTCGTCGCCGTCGGCGGCGAGGGTGAACAGGCGTCGGGCCTCGGGGTGGTCGCCGTCGGCGAGGGCGAGCCGGGCGAGCAGGTCCTGGATGGAGCGGTCACCGTCGAGGCCGGCGAGGAGGTCCCGGGCGGCCCGGCGACGGCCGCAGCGCAGCTCGGCGAACCCGGCGGCCCGCCGGGAGGCGCGCGCGTCCTCGGCGTCGCCCCGCGCCGCGACCGACCGGTGCCAGCGCGCCGCCGCCTCGTCGTCCCCGTGCTGCTCGGCGGCGGTCGCGACCGCCCACGCCGTCTCCACCGGCACCTCGTCCGGATCGCACCGCCCCAGCAGCACGGCGCCGACACCCACGTCACCCCGGGCGACGGCGACCCGGCCGGGGAGGACGAGCCACTCGGGCGGCCCGGCATCGCGGAGGCGGCGCGCGAACTCCGTGGTGATCGGCCAGCCGGCCGTGCTCTCCGCGTGGTCGACGACGGCGGGGGCGGGCGCGAGGTGGTCCCCGACCCGGTGCACGAGCCCGGCCGCGAGCGCCTCACCGAGGGCTCCGGCGTGCTCGGTGAGCGCTGCCAGTTCGGTCTCGTCCAGGGCATTCCCGACGGCGAGCCGGTGCCGGTCGGTCACGGCGCGGACCACCGCGCGACCGGGCGCCGACAGCTCGTCCAGACCCGACCCGGCGTCGGGAAGGGTGTCGATCAGCACGAGCGGGAGGTCGGGGACCGGGCCGAGCACCGCGTCGAGCACGGCCGGCCGGGCGCCGATCACGAAGCGTCCCTCCGGCAGCCGCTCGAGCTCGGCGGGTGTCGCATCGGGGAGCACGGTGAGGTCGTCGGCGTCCCGGTCGGCGAGTGCTGCGCGGACCGCGACCACTGACGGACCCGTCACCAGCACCCGCCCGTGCTCCGCGAGCGCCGCGTCGATCTGCGTGACCGCGTCGTCATCCATGCTCGATGTGTCCGTGACGGGCCGTCCGGCGTTAAGCCGACTGCCCCGCTCTCACCCGGGCGAGATGCGTTCTTAGCCCGATCGGCCCAGCGCGACCAGTCGGTCCACTGAGGCGCGCAGCTTCTCGGGCGTCGTGTTCCGCGCCCGTTCGTGCCGGGACTCGTCGGTGAGCTGCAACCAGTCGTAGGTGTGGCGGACCCGCGTCCGGCCGTCGTCGAGCGGCTCGAACTCCCACCGCCAGAGGTGACCGGGCAGCGGCCCGCCCGGCTCGCTCGGCCGCCACGCGATCCGCCGGCCCTCCTCGAACTCGACGACGTGGTTCTCGCGGTCGGCGCCCATCGTCAGGGTCGTCGTGAAGACGTCCCCGACCCCGTGGACCCGCTGGCCCTCCGCGGCGCGGGCGAGGTTGTCGTTGCCGTCCCACTCGGGCTGGCGGGCCGGGTCCGCCACCAGCGCGAACAACCGCTCGGCGGGGACATCGGTCACGACCTCGGACGACACGACGCGGTCCATGGCCCCCAGCCTCCCGGACGGTGGGCCCCAGATGTAGCGGAACTGGACGCCCACGCCTCGGATCCGCTACATCTACATGAGAGTTCTCGGGGATCAGGACCGGACAGTTCACTCCAACAGCGCATTTGGCCCAGTGATCGACTCCATAAGGTGACTGGAGCGCTCATCGAGACCAGCGACTGTGGGGGGCCACGCCGTGGTGCTGCTCGACCCGTCTGCGCCGGACCCGGCGCGCTCCCGACCGCCGTCGACGAACTCGCCGGCGGTCGACGCCTTCATCTCCTACAGCCATGCGAGCGATCGCGAGTTCGCCCCCGCGATCCACCGTGCCCTGGAACGGATCGGCAAGCCCTGGTACCGACGGCGGGCCCGGACGATCTACCTCGACGCTACGGGCCTCGAGGTCACCGACAAGCTCTGGGGGACCATCTCCGGCGTCCTCGCGCGGGCGCGCTTCCTGGTACTGCTCTGCTCGCCCGGGGCCGCGAAGTCGGACTACGTCGACCAGGAGATCCGCTTCTGGCTCGAGCACCACGGATCCGAGACCGTCCTCGTCGTCCTCACCGACGGAACCTGGGTGTGGGACGACGAGACGGGCCGGCTCGACGTCGAGAAGAGCACCTCCGTGCCACCGGCCCTGAGCGACGCGTTCACCGAGCCCCCGCGCTACCTCGACCTGACGTGGGCCCGCGACGACACGACCGCGACGCTGCGCAACGCCGCCTTCCGCAACGACATCGCCGCCCTCGCCGCCCCGATCAGCGGGCGGTCGAAGGCCGAGATCGAGGGCGACGACCTCCGGGAGCACCGCCGGACCGTCCGCACGGCACGGGCGGCCGCGGTCACCCTCGCGATCCTGCTGGTCTGCGCGTTGATCGCGGCGCTGTTCGCCACGATCAACGCGACGGAGGCCGCCAGGCAGCGGGACGTCGCCACCTCGCGCCTGCTGTCCATGCAGTCCTCGACCCGGGCCGATCGCGATCCCCAGCTCGCCACCCTGCTCGCCCTCGCCGCCTCCGAGGTCAGCCCGACACCCGAGGCCACCGGAGCCATGCTGACGATGGCCGAGCAGGACAGCTCCGTCGTCGGCTACCTCCCCGGGCATCGCGCCCAGGTCGAGGCCGCGGCCATCAGCCCGGACGGGAGGACCTTCCTGACGGCGGGTCCGGCCGACCCGGTGCGTCTGTGGGACGCCGACTCCCGGGAGGTTCGAGCCGAGCTGCCGGCGAACGTCGTGGCGGCGGCGGAGTTCAGCCCTGACGGCCGCAGCGTCGCGGTGAGCGACGGCGGCGGCGTGACGGTGTGGGACGTCGACGCACGCATCGTCCGCAGCCGGATCGATGTCAACGCGAGCTCGCTGGCGTTCAGTGCCGACGGTATGCGGCTCCTGCTCGGGAGCTTCCGCGGCGAGGTCGTCGTCGTCGACGCCGCCTCCGGTGCCGAGGTACGCCGCCTCCCGGGCCTGACCGCACCGACGTCGGGGGCCGGGTTCTCCCCCGACGGTCGGTTCGTGAGTGCGGGCGACTGGTCCGGGACCCTGCTCCTCTGGGACCTCGCCTCCGGCGCGGAGATCACACGCACGCGCGATTACCCGGTGAGGACGAAGGGCGACGCCGCCTTCGGCCCCGACAACCGGACCTTCGCCGCGTCCCGCAACCGGGGCGACGTCCTCTTGCTCGATCTCGCCACCCTGACCTGGCAGCAGGTCTTCGCGCACGAGCAGACGGTGACCAACGTCGTCTACCTCGACGCCGACACGCTGGTCACGGCCGCACGCGACGGCTCGGTCGGTCGCTGGTCGATCCCGACCTCCAATTCCTGGGAGGAGTACGTCGAGGGGCCCGTGAGTCCTGTGGCGGGCGTGGCGATCGGGCCGGACGGGCGCACCGTGCTGGCCGGAGACTTCACCGGCAACGCGGTCGTCTGGCGCATGGGACAGACGTGGGCGCGCCCCCGCGGCACGCCCGCACCGACCGGACCCGGGGCCGTCGACCCCGCGACCGGTCGCTCTGCGATCACGTCCGCGGACGGGACCACGGTGGAGGTCGTGGACGCCGGCCGGTCGTTCCGCGTCCCGCTGCCCGGCCGTGCCTCCTCGGTGTCGCTGCGCAGTGAGCAGCTGGCGATCGGGTTCGACGACGGCTCGGTGGCGATCTTCTCCAGCACGAACGGCGTCCCACTGCGAGCCTTCCGGATGCCGCAGCCCCGACCGGTCGACGCCGTGGACCTCTCCCCCGACGGGCGCCTGCTCGCGGCCGGCGACCGCGCCGGAGACGTCGCGGTCTGGTCCGCCGCCGACGGCACGCAGTACGCGCAACTCCCCACGCCGAACCCGTCCGACACCCCGGTCGACATCTACACCCAGGTCGCGTTCAGCCCGGACGGTCGGACCCTCGCCCACAGCTCGCTGGGCGGCGGACTCCGGCTCTGGGACGTGCCGTCCCGCACCGCCGGGGCGACCCTCGAAGGGCCCAGCCCGATCGGGACGTCGAGCCTCGCGTTCGGGCCCGGCGGACGCCTCGCACAAGGCGGCATGGACGGCAAGATCGTGCTCTGGGATCCGGCACGCCCCGAGGCGCCGACCGGCGTGCTCACCGGGCAGCGCTACGCCGTCACCGGGATGTCCTTCGGGGCGGACGACCGCCTCGCCGCCGGGTCGGACCAGGGCGGAGGTGTCACCATCTGGAACGTGCGCACCGGCACCCGCGATGCCGTGCTGCGTCCGGACACCGGATACACCGAGCCGTTCTTCCTGGACGGGAGCACCTTGCTGATCACCGACCGGACCGGTGGCCAGACCTACGACCTCACGCCCGACGCCCTCCGCGCCCGGCTGTGCGCGATCGCGGGCGGGGACCTGAGCCCTGACGAGTGGTCGTCCTACGTCGAGGGCCGCGAGCAGTCCCCGGTGTGCGAGCAGGTGCCCCGATGACGACGAGCCGACCGAGCCGGACCGAGACCTACCTCCGCATCGGCCTCGGCGTCGCGGCGGTCCTCGCTGCCGTCCTCGGGTACATCGGGTTCTGGGACCTGCTGCATCGCGAGTTCGAGCAGGGTCCGGGCGGCAAGGACGTCACGGACAGCCTGTACTTCACGCTGCAGCTGTTCGTTCTCGACGCGGCCCCGCTGCAGACCGCCACGAACCTGCCGCCGGTCCTCGAGATCGCCCGCTTCCTCGCGCCCGCGACGACGCTGCTGACCCTCGGCTACTCGGTGAAGGCGGTCTACGACTCCACCTACGACGCCGTCCGCACCCGTCGGCTCGATGATCACACCGTCGTCTGCGGCGACGGCGCTCCCGCGCTGCTGGTGGCCCGCGGGGTCGCCCGGGAGGGCCGCACCTGCGTCGTGATCAGCCCCTCGTCCGCAAGCAGCGACCCGGCCCCCGACCTGCGGGACGACGCGGTCCTGCGCGTCGGCGGCGACCCCCGCGACGTCGACGTGCTGCGCGAGGCCCGGATCGACCATGCCCGCGAGGTCGTCGTCGTCACCGGCGACAGTGCCCGGAACACCGACGTCGCCGCGGCGGTCCGGACGGCGCTGAGCGAGGTCGAGACCCCACCGCCCTGCTTCCTCGAGATGGCCTCCCCCGAGCTCGCCTCCGCGCTGGCCGCCTACGAGCTGAACTCCGGGTCGCCCGTCCACGTCGAGTTCTTCGACCCCGTGTCCCGCGCAGCACGCCGACTCCTCGACGCCCACCTCCCCGATCCCGACGACGGGTCGGTGCTGCTGGTGGGCCGCGGGGAGACGTTCGAGGCCCTCGAGGACGAGCTCCGTCGCCGCGACGCCCACCCGCCGTCGGTGCGGTGGACCAGCACCTCACCGGACCGGTTCGGGGACCTCGAGCGTGCCGCCGACCTGCTCCTCGTGGTCGTGGCCGTCGACGAGGACGTTCACGCCGTCCAGCTCGGGCTGCGCCTGATGCACTCGATGCCCGCTGCCGCCGTGAACATCGTCGTGGCGACCCGCTCCAGCACGGCGCTGGGCTCCACGATCACCGGGGACCACGTCGCCGCGTCGAGCCTCGGCCGCGCCCGGCTGCACCTGTTCAACACCACCGACCACGTCTACGACCTGGCTTCCCTGCGCGACGGCGTCCACCGGGACATGGCGCGGGTCGCGCACGCCGCCTACGTCCGCGCCGCGCGCGGGCGCGGCGAGTCCGTCGCCGACAACCCGTCCATGAAGCCGTGGGAGCAGCTCCCCGAGGACCTCCGGCGCGCCAACATCGCCCAGGCCCGCGGCATCAGTGCGAAACTCCGCGCCGAGCACCTCGCCGTGGTCCCCGCGGGCCCGACCGATGGCGACTTCGCCTTCGAGGGCGCAGAACTCGACCGCCTCGCCGTCCTCGAGCACGACCGCTGGTGCACCGACAAGCGGAAGGCCGGCTGGCGCGAGGGCCCCCGCGACGACGTCGCGAAGATCCACCCCGACCTCGTCCCGTGGGCCAAACTGTCGCCGGAGTCCAAACAGAAGGACCGCGACTCCGTCCGCGCCATGCCCGACCAGCTCCGCGAGGTGGGCCTGCACCTCCTGCGGGTCGAGCGTTAGCACCGCACACTCCACGACCTTCACGCCTTCGGCCCAGCCTCGTCACCCCGACAGCTCAGCGTGATCGACCCGCCGTCACGAAAGGATCCCTGCGGTCTGACGAGGGGGTGGGCGGGTGACCGACGCGGACATCAAGCCGGTGCTGCGCAAGGTCAACGAGGTGAGGTCGAGCCTCAGCGGTGTCGAGCGCGACGTCGACCGGGTCGGCGACGGCGTCCGCTTCGTGCAGGGACAGGTGTCCACGCTCGGGACACAGGTCAAGTCCGTGGTCGACGCCGTCGCCGATGTCCAGTCGACGATCTCGGCGGTGGAGCAGACGCAGGAGGCCACCCGCTCCGAGGTCGCCGACCTGCGCAGCGAGGTCCTGGGACACTTCGAGCGCAGCGAGCTCGCCCAGCACAAGCAGTTCGCGCAGACCGAGCTCATCGAGGTCCGCCAGCTCCTCGACGAGCAGTTCGGGCACCACGTCCGCGTCCGCCACAGCGCTCTCGGCATCCTCCAGGCGATGGACGCCCGCCTGGTGTCCACTGCGGCGGTCCGCGATCTGACCGAAGAGATCATGATGACGACGCCGGGCTACTGGCTCGCGCCGGCCCTCGTCGGCATCGGGGCGTGGCTACGCGACGATCCCGCGCTCATGACCCGAGCGGTCGCCGAGGCCGTCCAACGCAACGAGGACAAGACGGCACTGTTCTTCATCCTCGTGCTGCAGCGCCACCGGCGGGAGCAGGGGGTCGCACAGTGGGTCCGGCGGTACCTGCAGGCCCAGGACCCGCTCCGCCTCGCACCCGAGTTCCGGATCGTGCTCGACGCGGCGACGACGGGCCTGTTCGGGGACGCCCCGCGCACCATGGTGATCCAGAAGGCGACCCGCTGGGCGGACGATCTCGCGGCCCTCCCCCACCTCGTCGAGTCGCAGGTCGACCGGTGGACCGACTTCCTCGCGTCACACCGTGGGACGCCGCCGGACATGCCCGCCCTCAGCCGGTGCGCGCCAAGCTGGACCACGCTCGCCCGGATCGCCGCGCGGGCGGGTGCCTTCGGACGCGGCCAGCAGTTCCTCGACGATGTGAGTGCCGCCCCCGGTGATCCCGACCAGGCACTCGAGGCTCGGGTGGACGAGATCCTGAAGCGGCTGACGAGCGACTTCGACCAGGAGGAGGCCCCGCTCCGGCACCGGGCCGCCAGGCTCGCGGCCATCGTCGAGCACGACGGGGACCGGGCCGCCGCCGAGGCGGCGACGGCTCGGTCGAGGGTGACCCCGCCTACCGTCGACTTCGGGCGCCTGCTGTCCGACGCCGCCCTCGGGGCCGAGAACGCGGTCGACGTGCCGGCCCACACCCGACGTCTGGCGGTCGTACTCTCCCGCTCCTGGGCCGTCGAGGCGGTCGAGCGCCTCGCGGACGAACTCGACGAGGCCTGTCCCGAGGGCGTCCAGCTCGTCCACGGGGAGTGGTCGGGCACGGTTCACCGGACCACCTCTGCGGAGAGCCTCGTCGCGAGCGTCGGCGTCCACTACCAGGGCCTCACCGATGCGGCGGTCACCGACGTGCGGCTGCTCCCGCGGGCCTGGGCCGCATGTGCGCTCGGCGCGGTGGGTGCGGTTGCGGGGGTCGTCCTGCTGGCGGACGGTCACCCGCGCTCCGGCGGAATCGTCTTGGCCGTCGCGCTCGTCGCCCTCATCTTTCTGGCCACGGAGATTCGCGCGATCCCGCGTCGCAAGGAACGGGCGCGCGACGAGGGCGACGGTGCGAGAGCCCAGGCCGAGGACGACATCACCGCGGCGGTCGCCGACACGCGGACGTGGCTCGATAACTTCGAGGCATCCATGCAGGAGGCAACCGCGCTCCGACAGCGGCTCGCGGACCTTCAGCTGTGACCGAGCCTCCCGCGGAGCCGATCGACCTGGACCACCTCGAGGACCACGCACTGCCCGTACCGCCACGCCCACACGACGGTCCGCTCGCCCTCCCGGAGTGGGACCCGGAGCCTCCCCCTGACGAGAACTGAGCGAGCCGTCCGACGAGGGGACCAGGCCTCGACGTCACTCGACGGCCGGGATCCAGCTCCCGTGGAACCCGGCCGGGACGCCGCGGGGCAGGGTGACCGCGGCGACGGTGCGGGTGACGTCGGTGGCGTCGAGGACGAGCAGGCGTGATGCGGACCCGTCGCGCCGGGTCGTGATCGTCAGCAGCCAGCCGTCGTCCTCGGCGCGCCCGGGGTCGGCGGACGGGACGAACACGGCCTCGCCGGCGGAGACGTCGCGGCCGGGGTCGTGGGTGGTGGTGACCCCGGTGTCGAGGTCGAGCTTGACGACGGCGTCGCTGTGCCGGCCGGAGGCCACCGCGTAGCGGTAGCGCGCCGGGCGGCCCACGCGGTCGTCGTCGAGCGTCGGCATCTCGAGGGCGCGGTCGTCGAGCGGGGTCTCGGTGACGGCGCCGGTCGTCAGGTCGAGCGTCCAGCGGTGGAAGCGCGCGACGCCGAGGGCGACGGCCTCGGACGCCGGGTCCCGCTGCGGCCGCTTCCGACGCTTCGACGGGAACAGCGCGGCGGCATCCACCGCGGAGTAGCGGGCACCGTCGAGCACGATCCGCCCCGCCCCGTCGTCAGGAAGGAAGCTCGCCGTACCGACGTGGAAGACGTAGCAGGGGTCGATCTCGAACCACCGGACCGGCGCCGTCGGGTCTTCCAACGACATCACGCCGAGCCGCGCGCCGTAGCGCTCCTCCCACCCGAACGGCATGCCGGAGACGACCATGCGGCGCCACGCGAACGTCATCGGCAGGTCGAGGAAGATCGCGTGGCGGTCGGTGACGGCGAGGTCGTGCATCATCGTCGGCCGGTCCACGTCGATCGGACGGCTCTCGACGAGCTCGCCGGTGGCCGAGAGCCGGTGGTAGGTCAGGTAGGGCGGGAACGGCGAGTAGCCGTGGAAGTGCATCTCGCCGGTGACCGGGTCGGTCTTCGGGTGCGCGCACATGGCCGTGGTGAGGCGACCGTCGAAGTCTTGCGGGCCGAGCGTGTTCAGCTCGGCGTCGACCTCGTACGGCAGGCCCTGCTCGACCAGCGCCAGCAGCCTGCCGGCCTGCGGCACGAGGTGGGTGTTGGCGGGGACGGCGGTGAGATCCGGTCCGCGCAGTCCGAGGAAGGGCCGGCCCTCGAGCGCCCGGGTGCGCACCCACCGGTTGCGGTACCACTCCGCACGACCGTTGCGCAGCCGCAGCCCGTGCAGCATCCCGTGACCGCGGAACCAGTGGCCGGGATCGTCGCCGGGCAACGGGTTGGGGCCGTTGCGGATGTAGCGCCCGTCGAGCTCCGGCGGGAGCGCACCCTCGACCGGCAGGTCGACGGCGTCGATCTCGTCGGGCACCGGGGTGTAGCGGTCACGGGCCGGCGGCGCTTCGGCGGTCATCGCCTCCGAGTGTGCGCGCTCCCGACGGCGGACGCGGCGCGAGCGGAGGAGGCAGCCGACGGTGCGTGGCGCATAGGGGCGCCCGTCAGCGATCCGGTCGGCGGCGGTCCGCGTCACGGCGACTCGGATCCGCACGCGCACTTCGCCCACCGCCCGCCCGGGTGCGGCCTGCACCACCGCTCACCGGACTCGATCAGGGCTCGACCAGGTCGAGGTCGAGCCCGTACACGGCGGCCGCCGTGCCGGAGAAGAGCGCACGGCGCTCTGCGGGCGAGCACCCCCGCGTGATCAGCTGATGGGCCCGGCAGATCGAGTCGAAGGACCCGACGGCGTCGGTCGGGAGGTTGCTCCCGAACATCACCCGGTCGGCCGCGAAGAGCTCGACGGTCTCCTCGACGTAGGGCCGCCACTCCTCGGCGAGGACCTCCGGCCCCACCGGTGGATCGGCGCGGTAGGACGGTGACCCCGACAGGAACGTCCCCAGGCCGCTCATCTTCACCGACACCGCGGGACACCGGGCGAGCTCGGCCATGGACGCGCGCCAGGCGGGGAACTCCGCGGCCATCCGACCGGCGTGCCGACCGATGCCGACCGGGTTGCCGAGGTGGTCGAGCACGATCCGGGTGTCGGGGAAGGCCCGCGCGAGGCCGACCACGTCGTCGAGCTGGGGTGCGAGGACGAACGCGTCGAAGCTCAGGCCGAGCGGCTCCAGCTCCGCGAACCCGGCCCGGAACGCCTGGTCGGCGTACAGGTGCCGGGGCACCTCGAGCAGGCCGCCGAGCACGGCCGGGTCCTCGTCCCACAGGGCTGCCTGGCGGATGCCCCCCAGTCGGCCGGGAGCGGCCGCGAGGTGCGCCTCGAGCACCTCGCGTACCTCCCGACCGCGACGCAGGTCCGCGGCTCCGACGATGGCGGCCGCGATCCGTCCGTCGGACTGCCCGGCGAGGAACTCGGTCTCGCCGACCGGACGCAGGTGCTCGGGTCCCGAGGTGCGGTACCTCGTGTGCCCCTCGACCGCGACCGTCGCGACCAGGTGGTGGTCCCCGCCGACCAGGTCGGCGTACTCGGCCGCGAGCAGGTTCCGCCGACCCCAGAGCGCGGCCAGCCGGTCGTCCGCCCGCTCGAAGAGGTGGTGGTGGGCGTCCACGACCACCAGGTCCGGCTCGCTCATCGCGCGCGGACGAGCACGGCGTCGAGGAGATCGGCGAGTTCGACGACTGCGTCCAGCGGCAGCACCTGCGCCACGTACTGGTCCGGCCGCACGACGACGAGGCAGCCGCGCTCGCGGTCCACCTCGCGCAGGTCGAACAGGTCCTCGCGGGCGTCGGGGCAGAACACCTTCTCGTGGTCGACGAGCCCGAAGCGCCCCTTGCGCGGCAGCAGGACCGGGGGCAGGTCGGCGACCTCGACGTCCCGGTGGCCCTGCTGCAGGACGGCGCGGACGTCGAGCACGGAGTCGGGCTCCGCACCGGGCGGGGTGAAGCGGGCGACGAGGTCGGGCAGCACCTCGCCGAGCGTTCGCAGGCGGGAGTCCGGCGCGGCCGGGTGGGCGCGGTCCGCGAACGCGTAGAGCCGCCAGGCGCCGTCCGCGCGGGCGGCGTGCCCGAGGTGCATCGGCTTGGCGTCCGCGAGCCGCACGACGGGTGCCGAGTGGAAGCGCATCCCGACCGGGAACCCCGCGGCGAGCTGCTGGTGGACCGGGTCGCCGGTGAGCACGGACGGTCCGTAGCGCACCGCGACGCCGGCGGTGTAGCGCCCCTGCTCCCGGAAGTAGTGCTGGAACTTCTCCGGCTCGGCGTCGCGGTCGCTGAAGAGGGCGGCGAACTCGCGGTCGAAGTCGATCAGTTGCTGCGCGACCGCCTGCCGTTCGGCGGAGTAGGTGCGCAGGACCTCGGGCCGGGACGTGCCGCGCAGGACCGTCCCCAGCTTCCAGCCGAGGTTCCAGGCGTCGGCCATGGACACGTTCATGCCCTGACCGGCCTTCGCGCTGTGGGTGTGGCAGGCGTCGCCGGCGATGAACACCCGGGGTGACCCGGGTGCCCCGTCGTCGGGGAGGTCGTCGAAGCGGTCGCAGACGCGCTGGGCGATCTCGTACACCGCCCACCAGCCGACGTCGCGGACGTCGATGCGGTACGGGTGCAGGATCCGGTTGGCGACCTCGGCGAGGTTCTCCGGGGTGGTGCTGCGGTCGCGCAGCATCGCCCCGTCCCGGTCGTTGTCCAGCTCGATGTACAACCGCACCAGGTAGCCACCCTCACGCGGGATGACGAGGACGCTGCCCGCGGCGGAGCTGATCGCGGACTTCAGCCGGATGTCGGGGAAGTCGGTCACGGCGAGCACGTCGAGCACCCCCCACGACTGGTGGGTCGCGTCCCCGTGCAGGCGCCGACCGATGGCCTGCCGGACGGCGCTGCGCGCCCCGTCGCACCCGACGACGTAGCGGGCGCGGATCGTGCGGCTCTCCCCGCCGTCGACCTCCTGCAGTGCGACGGTGACGGGGTACTCCGACGACGGATCGGGCCCGACCCGGACGTCCGTGACCTGCAGTCCGTAGTACGGCTCCGTCCGGGTGGCCGAGCGCGCCATGTGTCCGCGGAGCCAGGCGAGCATCCGGGCCTGGTTGACGATCATGTGCGGCATCTCGGAGATGCCCTCCTCCACGTCGTCGACGCGGCCGGTGCGCACGATCGACGTCGGGTCCTGCGGGTCGCTGCGCCAGAAGGTGACCTCGTTGACCTGGTAGCCCTCGCCGATCACCCGGTCCGCGAGGCCGAACGCCTCGAACATCTCGACGGTGCGGCAGGCGACCCCGTCCGCCTGCCCGACGGTCAGGGGCCCATCCCGACGGTCGACGACGACGGTGCGCACCTCGGGGAACTCGGCGAGCTGCGCGGCGAGCACGAGCCCGGCCGGGCCGCTGCCGACGATCACCACGTCCGCGGTGTCCGGCAGCCCGGGCCCACGCTCGGCCACCGCCGGGTGCGGAGGGCGGATCCTGGGGTCCCCTGGCTCGTAGCCGTCGAGGTGGAACTGCATGCGGTCGACTCCTCGTCTCGGGCCTGCCCCCGCATCCTGCGGTCGTGGCCGTCCGGGAGGGCGGACTTTTCTGCCCTGAGGAACGTCCGTTCAGCGGATGCACAGTTCTGGTGTGGAGAATTGTCTGGCGGCACCGGCACGGGGCGGTGAGTGTCGGCGCAGCGACGAGGCGAGGAGTGATCCGGATGACGACGCTGGACACGCCGGCACGGGTGGAGCCGGCCGACGGCCACCGGGCCGTGCGCGGCCGGGAGTGGACGCTCCTGATCGGCGGTCAGCTCCGCCCCGCCACCGGCGGGCGCACCTACCAGCGCATCAGCCCCTTCCTCGGCGAGGCGATCGCCACCGTCCCGGACGCCGGGGTCGAGGACGCCGACGCGGCCGTGGCAGCGGCCGCGTCGGCGCGCCGCGGCTGGCGGCTCACCCCGGCGCCGCAGCGGGCGGCCATGGTCACCGAGGCCGCGCGCATCATCGCCGAGCACGGCGAGGAGCTCGCCCTCCTCGACACCATCGACGCGGGCTCGCCACTGGCCAACTCGCGGGTCGACGTCCAGATCACCCTCGCCCAGGCCCGGCTGTTCGCCGGGCTCGCGCTGGAGATGAAGGGCGACACCATCCCGGCCAGCGCCGGCCTGCACCTCACGGTGCGCCAGCCGGTGGGCGTCGTCGTGCGGATCGTGCCGTTCAACCACCCGCTGATGTTCGCCGGCAAGGTCTTCGCGCCGCTGGTGGCCGGCAACCCGACGATCCTGAAGCCGCCGGAGACCGCGCCGCTGTCGGCACTGCGCCTCGGCGAACTGCTCCGCGACGTCTTCCCGCCCGGTGTGCTGAACATCGTCGTCGGGAACGGGCCGACGGTCCCCGACCGACTGGTCCGGCACCCCGACGTCCGGCGGATCGGCTTCATCGGGTCCGAGCGCACGGGGCGCGCGATCCAGCAGGCCGCGGCCGCCTCCGGGATCAAGGAGGTCAGCCTCGAGCTCGGCGGCAAGAACGCCATGGTGGTGTTCGCCGACGCGGACCTCGACGCCGCCGCCGACGCCGCGATCCGCGGGATGAACTTCACCTGGTCCGGCCAGTCCTGCGGCTCCAATTCGCGGCTCCTGGTGGAGCGCTCCGTGCACGACGAGCTGGTGGACCGGATCACCGCGAAGCTCCGCGACCACCGCATCGGCGACCCGCTCGACCCGGCGTCCGTGCAGGGCACGATGATCGACCAGCGCCAGTACGACAAGGTCCTCGGCTACCTCGACACGGCGCGGCGCGAGGGCGCCACGGTCGTGACGGGCGGCGGCCGTCCGGAGGGCCTGGAGCACGGGCTGTTCATCGCCCCGACCGTGCTCACCGGGGTGCGGGAGGACCACACGGTCGCCCGCGAGGAGATCTTCGGGCCCGTGCTGTCGGTCCTCGGGTTCGACGACGAGGACGACGCCGTCCGGATCGCCAACGACTCCCCCTACGGCCTGACCGCGGCCGTCTGGACCCGCGACATCGGCCGCGCTCTGCGGATGGCCCACGAGCTCGAGGCCGGCTTCACCTGGATCAACGACTCCGCGAAGCACTTCCCGAACGTGCCCTACGGCGGCGTCAAGGCCTCCGGGCTCGGTCGCGAGGAGAGCCTCGAGGAGCTGCTGGGCTACACCGAACTCAAGTCGATCAACATCTCCTACCGAGGGACGGCATGACCGACGACATCCACGAGCTCGTCTCGCTCGCATCCCGGGTCCTCGGCGCGGCCGACCAGGGCGATTTCATCTGGGGCCACGCGTCGGCCCGCGACCCCGAGGGTCGCGGCGCGTGGATCAAGCGCAGCGGCATCGGGCTCGCCGAGGTCGGGCCGGAGGACGTCCACCTCGTCTCCCCCGACGGCGACGTGCTCTCCGGCGACGGGACCCGCCACCTCGAGTTCCCGATCCACACCGAGATCCTCCTGGCCCGCCCGGACGTCGGCGGGGTCGTGCACGCGCACTCGCCGCACGCCGTCGCGCTCGCCGCGGCCGGGGTGGAGCTGCGCCCGGTGAGCCACGCCGCGACGTTCTTCGTGCCGCCGTCCGTGCCCCGCTTCACCGAGACCACCGACCTGATCCTGACGCGGGACCTGGGCCGATCGCTGGCGAAGACCCTCGGGGACTCCTCCGGGGCCTTCCTGGTCAACCACGGCATCGTCACCGTCGGGCCCGACCTGCCGACCGCCGCCTTCGCCGCGCTGCTCCTCGAGACCGCCGCCGAGCAGATGCTGCGCACGCTCTCCTTCGGCGGCCACCCCACCTGGACCGACGACGAGGAGTCGCTGGTCAAGCGCGAGCACATCTACCACCCCGCCGCCGTGCACTCGGCCTGGGACCACCTGGTCCGCAGGCTCGGCGGCTGACCCGACGGACGAGGACGACGCCCATGGCCAAGCCCCGCGCACACGACCCCGACCTGCTGAGCTTCTCCTACTTCTTCCCGACCGGGCAGACCGACCACGTCTGGTCCGACGAGGCGGCCGCCGCGACCCCGCCGCTGGGCCGCGACGTCTTCCTGGAGATGGCCCGGGCCGCCGAGGAGACCGGCTTCGACTCGCTGTTCATCGCCGACACCTGGTCCGGGCACCAACGGGAGGCCGAGCGCGCGGGCCACCAGTCCCCGAAGTACCAGGCCCCGATGCTCGCCATGGCGCTCTTCGCCGTGACGGAGCACCTCGGGGTGATCACGACGATGCACACCAGCCACCACCGCCCCGCCCACGTCGCCCGGGCCGGCGCGACGCTCGACGCCTTCAGCGGCGGCCGGTGGGGCTGGAACGTCGTCACCGGGTTCGGGGACGCCGAGGCGCGGCTGTTCGGCGAGAGCGGGATGGCCGGTCACGACGACCGGTACGCGGCGGCCGCCGAGTTCGTCGAGGTCGTGAAGCGGTTCTGGACCGAGGACGAGCCGATCGACCACCGGGGCCGTTTCCACACGGCACAGGGCCGGATGAAGGCACCGCGACCCGTCCAGCACCCGACCCCGCTCCTGGTGAGCGCCGGCGCCTCCCCCGCGGGGATGGCCTTCGCCGCCGAGCACTGCGACCAACTGGTGGTCGCAGGCAACACGGTGGAGAAGGTCCAGGCGGTCGACCGGCGGCTCGAGGACCTGCTCGAGGCGCGCACGCCGGCCCGCTCCGTGAGCACCGCGCCCTTCTCGATCGTGATCGTCCGCGAGGGGGACGGGGAGGCCGAGGAGGAGTACGAGCGCCTGGCCGGGACCCTGAACGTCGAGGCGACCAAGGAACTCGCCGCCGACATCCTCGGCGGTGTCGAGTCGATCCGGGACGCGTTCGCGGGGCAGGACCCGCAGGAGGCCGCCCGGGCGTGGGGCAGCGGTCGGGGGATCCTCAAGTTCCTCGGCACCGCGGAGCAGGTCACCGAGCAGCTCGTCGAGCTGAAGAAGGAGACCTCGACCCAGAACCTGCTCGTCAACTTCCCGCTGTGGAGCCCCGGCGAGGTCCGGGCCTTCCGGAGCGTCCTCGACCACTGCCGGGACGCCGGGATCTGGCTCCCGCCGAGCGAGCGGAGCTTCTCGTGGTGACCCCCACCTCAACCACCCCGTCGGTCACCGTCGACGGCGGCGAGCTGTCCGGACTGACCCTCGCCGACGGCGTCCGCGCCTTCCTCGGCGTCCCCTACGCGGCCCCGCCGGTCGGTGACCTGCGCTGGCGCCCGCCGCAGCCCGTGGCCCGCTGGACCGGCATCCGGGAAGCGACGGAGCACGGACCGGCGGCAACGCAGTTCCCGCCACCGCCGAACTCGCTGTACTCCGGCGGGGAGCAGCGGTTCTCGGAGGACTGCCTGCACCTCAACGTCTGGACCGGCCCCGACGGCGACGCCGGCCGCCCCGTCATGGTCTGGCTGCACTTCGGCGCCTACCAGTTCGGGTCGGCGGAGAACCCGATGTACGACGGTGCCTCGCTCGCCGCGGCCGGGGTCACGGTCGTCTCGGTGAACCACCGCCTCGGTCGGCTCGGGTTCCTCGCGCACCCCGAGCTCACCGCCGAGTCGGGCTACGGCGGCTCGGGCAACTATGGCCTGATGGACCAGATCGCGGCCCTCGGGTGGGTGCGCGACAACATCGCGGCGTTCGGCGGCGACCCGGGCAACGTGACGCTGTTCGGCGTCTCGGCGGGTGGCAACAGTGTCCACAACCTCCGTAGCTCGCCCCTGGCCGCGGGGCTCTTCCACAAGGTCGTCGCGCAGAGCGCCCCCGGCGTGGCACCTGCCCTGGACGGGCCCGGCCACCCCGCGAACCCGTCCACGCTGCGGGCCGGGGAGCAGGCGGGCGTCGAGCTCGCGGAGGCGCTCGGCGCGCCGACCCTGGCCGGGCTGCGGGCGCTCCCGGTCGAGCAGCTCATGGCGGCCCAGCTCCCCCGGGCCGCGGGACGGTGGTCGTTCGACCTGGTCCCGGGCGCGCAGGTCGGGCTCGCGCTGTTCGACACCGGCTACCCGGTGATCGACGGTCACGTCCTGCCGCAGGACCCGCTGGCCGCCTTCGTCGCCGGCGAGGTCGCCGACGTGCCGATGCTCGCGGGGAACGCGGGCAACGAGGCGTCCGGCCTGCCCTACCTCGGGACCCTCGAGGCCTACCGCGCCGAGGTCGAGGAGGCCTTCGGGGAGCACGCGGCCGAGGTCCTCGACCTCTACCCGGCCACCACCGACGAGGAGGCGCAGCAGGCCAGCTGGGCGCTGCTCGGCGACCAGGTCTTCGTCTGGTCGACCTGGACCGCCGCCAGACTCCACCGGCGCCGCCTCACCTCGCCGGTCCGCTACTACCGCTTCCTGCGCCGCCCCCCGATCCCCGCGGACGCCGACCTCGTCGAGCGGGACTACGCGGGCGCCTTCCACGGCGTCGACGTCCCGTACGTCTTCGGGACGCTCGACGCCTGGCCGTGGGACTGGACCGACGCCGACCGGGCCCTGTCGGCCCGCGTGCAGCAGGCCTGGGTCGACTTCGCCCGCACGGGCGATCCGACGTCCTCCGGCGCGCTGACATGGCCGACGCTCGGCGACGGTGTGCTCGCGCTCGATCTCGAGCCCGGTCCGGGCGAGCCGCCGGACCCGGCGCGCATGGCCTTCTGGGACCGCTACCACGGCGTGGCCGACGTCCTCGGCCGATGAACGGGAGGGAACCGGACATGGCACCGATCACCGGCGCGGAGTCGCTGGTCCGCACGCTCGTGCGGCTCGGCGTGCAGGACGCGTTCAACATCGTCGGGCTCGGGCTCTTCCCGCTGGCCGAGGCGTTCTACGCGCACCGCGACGAGGTCCGCTACGTCTCCGCGCTCAACGAGACCAACCTCGGCCTCATGGCCGCGGGCTACGCCCGCGCGAACCGGTCGGCCGCGTTCGTCAACGTCTACCACGCGTCCGGCACCGGGCTCGGGATGATGGCGCTGACGACGGCCTGGGCGGACGGGGTCCCGATGGTCTTCACCACGACGACGTCGAGCCGTGCCCTCGCCGGGCGCGACCAGTACGCCGCCGTGCCGCGCGCGGTCACCGAGATGAGCGGCCAGTACACCAAGTGGAGCGCCGAGATCCCGTCCGCGGACCGGATCCCGGAGCTGGTGGAGCGGGCGTTCCAGATCGCGAACACCCCGCCGTACGGGCCGGTCCACCTGGCCTTCCCGATGGACGTGTGGCTGGAGCAGACCGAGGACACCGAGGACACCGAGCACCGCCAGCCCACCGAGGTCCTCGCGGACTTCGCGGCCGCTCCCGCCGCCGTCGGGCGGGTGGCGGGGCTGCTGCGCACGAGCGAGCGGCCGGTGATCGTCACCGGCGCCGAGGTCGCCCGCTACGGCGCCGTGGACGCCACCGTCGCGCTCGCCGAGCAGCTCGGGGCGACCGTCCTGCACGAGGACAAGGTCGCCGACCTCGGCTTCCCCACGACCCACCCGCAATTCGCCGGTCGCCTCGGCGCGCACCGCGCCGTCGTCGGGCAGGCGGACGTGGTGCTGCTGCTCGGCGTCGAGCTGACCGAGTCGGGGCTGACCCGGCCGGTCGAGTTCGGGTCCGCGACGACGGTCGTCCTCAGCCCGGACCCGTTGCTGCTGACGCGGCAGCTCCGGCCGGACCTCGCCGTCCTCGGAGCGCCGCGACCCACCCTGGAGGCGGTGGCGGCCGCCGTCGGGACCCTTCCCGACGAGGTCCGGGGCGCCCGGGCCGCCGCGGCCCGGGAGCTCCACGACGCGCGGGACGCCCGCAACGAGCGGATCCGGGCGATCCGGTTCGACGCCGAGGAGCTGGCGATCGGCCGCATCCTCACCGAGCTCGAGGCCGCGATGCCCACGGGGACGATTGTGGTGAACCACTGCGCGTCCGGGGAGCCGTTCGTCGAGGACCTCCTCCCCCACCCCGATACCGACGCGTTCTTCGGCATCTCCAGCAAGGCCAGCGCGCAGGGCTGGGGCGGGCCCGCGTCCATCGGCATCCAGCTCGCCCGCCCGGACCGGCGCGTCGTGGCGCTGCTCGGGGACGGCGGGTTCATGTTCTCCTCGTCCGCGATCTACGCCGCCGCGCAGCAGGACCTGCCCGTCGTGTTCGTCATCCTGAACAACGGCGGCTGGCGGGACATCGGGGCCCTGGCCACCGTCGCGCGGAGCCCGCTGGTGGACGCCGAGGACGTCATGGGCTGGACGTTCGGCGACCCGCCCATCGACCACGCCGCGTACGCCGCGAGCCTCGGGCTCGACAGCCGCCGCGTGGCCACCCCGGGCGAGCTGCGGGCCGCGCTGGACAAGGCGTTCGCCGACCGTTGCGCCACGTTGATCGAGGTCATGAACTCCCCCGAGGACGCCCACGAGTTCTCCCGCGTCTTCACCCAGGCCGACGGCTGACCGCCGCACCCCCGAGAGGAACCACCGCCCATGGGACGCACCGACGCCGACCGGCTCTCGGTCGGCTACTTCTTCCCCGCCGGGCAGACGAACCACGTCTGGTCCGACGAGGCCGCCCGGCGCACGCCCCGACTCAACCGGGAGAACCTCCTCGAGCTCGCCCGGACCGCCGAGCAGGTGGGCTTCGACTCCCTGTTCATCGCGGACAACTGGTCGGGCCACCAGCGTGCCGCCGAGCTCGCCGGCCACCAGTCGCCCGCCTACCACGCCCCACTGCTCGCGATGGGGATCTTCGCGGTGACCGAGCGAATCGGGGTGACCTCCACCTTCCACACCACCCACCACAAGCCCGCCCACGTGGCGCGGATGGGCGCGACGCTGGACGCGTTCAGCTCGGGCCGCTGGGGCTGGAACGTCGTCACCGGGTTCTCCGACGCCGAGGCCGCCCTGTTCGGCGAGGAGTTCGTCGAGCACGACGAGCGCTACGCCATGGCGGCCGAGTTCGTCGACGTCGTCCAGCGGCTGTGGACCGAGCACGAGCCGATCGACCACGACGGCCGGTACTACCGGACCCAGGGCCGGATCAAGGCCCCACGGCCGGCGAGCGACCCGCGCCCGCACCTGGTCAGCGCGGGCGCCTCGGCCGCGGGCACGGCCTTCGCGGCCCGCTGGTGCGACGAGTTGGTCACCCTCGCGAAGGACGACGACGCCCTGCGCGGCGTCGGGGAGCGGCTGGCCGGGCTGACGGCCGACACCGGCCGGGACGTCTCGGTGACCCCGTTCGCGATCGCCCTGGTGCGCGAGCACGAGGGCGAGGCCGAGGAGGAGTACGCCCGCCTCCTCGAGTCGCTCAACCACGAGGCGGCCTGGGAGATCGCGGGCGACATCCTCGGGTCGATCGAGTCCGCGCGGACGATGTTCGACAAGCTGGGCGAGGACAAGGCCGTCCGCGCCCTCGGCAGCGGCGAAGCGATGCTGCAGCTGGTCGGCACCCCGGAGCAGGTCGCGGAGCGACTCGTCCGGCTGACCGGGCAGGACGTCCGGAACATCCTGGTCAACTTTCCGCTGTGGAGCCCCGAGGAGCTCCGCGGGTTCCGCAGGGTGCTCGACCTGCTCGACGACGCCGGGGTGCGGTCGCACCCCGAACCCGGCGACCGCCCCTGGTGACGGCACGACGGAGCGGGGCCGCCGGATTCCGGTGGCCCCGCTCCCGTGTGTCCTCCGGGGTCAGCGGGCCGTGACCCCGCCGTCGACCATCAGCGTGGTCCCCGTGATGTAGGCAGCCCGGTCGGAGGCCAGGAAGGACACGGCCTCCACGACGTCGTCGTGGGTCGCGAGCCGGCCCAGCGGTACCTGCGCGAGGAGGTCCCCGGCGGCCCGTCGGGCGTCGCGGCCCGCCCCGCGCATAGGTGTCTCCACGAACCCGACACCGACCGCGTTGGCCCGCAGCCGCGGGGCGTACTCGCACGCCAGACCGCGGGCCAGGGCCTCCACCCCGGCCTTGCTCGCCGAGTACACCGCGGCGCCGGGCATGCGCCCGAAGCGCGACGCGTGGCTGCTCAGCAGCACGATGCTGCCCGAGGTCATCCGGTCGGCGGCCAGCGCGGCGACCCGCGCAGCGCCCGCCAGGTTCACCTCGAGCGTCCGCTCCATCCCCTCCCCGGCCGCCTCGCGACCCGGCACGGGCACCATCACCCCGTGGGCGAGGACCACCGTCGTCAGGCGGCCCAGCGCCTCGACCGCGTCCAGGCACGCCTCGACGCTCGCGGAGTCCGTCACGTCGAGGGGCGCGTGGTGCACGCCGTCGGGCACCGAGGTGGCGCCGGATCGGTCGGCCGCGACGACGGCATGACCGTCCTGCCGGAAACGCGCGCACAGGGCGGCACCGAGGGACCCGGTGCCGCCCGTGACGAGCACGGAGCCGTCGCTCACCGGTGCGCCGCCCGCGGCAGGGCGAGGCCCGCGACCAGCGTGATCACCGCGGCGGCCATGACGTAGAACGCCGGCGAGACCGGCAGTCCGGTGGACCGCACCAGGAGGGTGGCGACGTAACCACCCGCGCCGCCGAAGGCCGCGACCGAGATCGCCGAGGCGATCGAGACGAGGGCCCCGCGACGGCGGGTGTCGAACAGCTCGCTGATCGTGGCGGTGCCCGCGCCCGCGATCATGCTCGTCGGGATCGCGAAGACGACCTGGACCAGCACGAGCGTGCCGAACGACGGAACGGCGACCAGGAACGCGAACAGCGGGACCGGGACCACGATGAAGGCCACGGCCGCCCCGACGACCAGCGGGCGCCGCCCGATGCGGTCGGAGAGGTGCCCGAAGACCGGGATGAGCGCCACGGCGAGCAGGCACCCGATCGCGGTGGCCCACAGGGCGGAGGTCGCGGGGACCTTCGCGAACGTCGTCGCGAAGGTCGGCATGTAGTTGATCGTGACGAAGGAGGTGACCGCCCAGAGCGCCACGACGCCGAGCGCCAGGACGAAGCCGCGGCCGGCGCCGACCGGCGAGGCGGTCGACACGTCGGCCTCGGTCTCGGTCTCGCGGGCCCGCTCGAGGTCGACGAACTCCGGCGTCTCCCCCACCGTGCGGCGGAGCACCAGCACGACGACCGCGAGCAGCGCGCCGAGCAGGAACGGGATCCGCCACGCCCACGCCTGGACCGCGGCGGTGCCGACGACCGAGGTCAGCACGGACACCACGAGGATGCCCAGCAGCAGCCCGCCGTAGGTGCCGACCTGGTGGAAGCTGCCGAAGAAGCCGCGGCGCCCCCGGCTCGCCCACTCCGTGAGGAAGACCGCGGCGCTGCCGAACTCGCCGCCGGCGGAGAAGCCCTGCAGCAGCCGCCCGACGAGGATCAGGGCGGGGGCGAGCGCGCCGATGCTCGCGTAGGTCGGGGCGAGCCCGATCACCAGCGAGCCGGCCGCCATCAGCAGCATCGAGAGCAGCATGACGAAACGCCGTCCGCGCCGGTCCGAGACCGGGCCGAGGACGAGCGCTCCGATCGGGCGGGCGACGAACCCGACCGCGAAGACCGCGAACGAGGCCAGCAGCGCGGCGACCGGGTCGTCGCCCGGGAAGAAGGCGGCCCCGATCGCGGCGGCGAGGAAGCCGTAGACGGTGAAGTCGTACCACTCCATGACGTTGCCGAGCGTGCCGAGGACGGTCGAGCGCGTCCTGCCGGCCGCGGCGTCGGAGGTCGAGGGAGGGTGCACGGCCGGTGAACTCGTCATCACGGGTCTCCTGCGTCGTCGGTGGAAGCCGGGACGACGGTACGACCGTTTCTGCTCCTGGCCGGATACAGTTCTGTCGTGAAGAACAAGCCGGGCTACGGGATCGAGTCGGTCGACCACGCGCTCCGCCTCGCGCTGCTCCTGCAGCAGGAGGGGCCGCTACGGCTGACGGACGCGGCCCAGCGGCTCGACGTCGCACGGTCCACGGCGCACCGGCTGCTCGCGATGCTCGTCTACCGGGACTTCGCCGAGCAGCAGCCGGACCGGCGCTACGCGGCCGGCCCGGCCCTGCGACGGTCCAGGGCGTCCGAGCCCGCCGCCGTGCTGCGCGGCATCGCCCTCCCCCACCTCGAGGGGCTCGCCGCCCGGACCGGCGAGACCAGCAACCTGGTCCTCCTGGTCGCGGACGAGGCCCGGTTCGTGGCCACGGTGGAGTGCGAGCACACGCTGCGCGTCGGGGACCGGGAGGGCCGGACGCTGCCGGCCCACCTGGCGTCGGGCGGGCGGGCGGCCCTGGCGGCCCGCGATCCCGACGAGGTCCGCGCGCTCTACACCGACACCGAGGTGGACGTCGAGGCGCTGCTGCGCGATCTGCACCGCGTCCGCCGTCAGGGGTTCGCGGTCAACGACCAGCGGACCGAGACCGGGGTGACGGCCATCGGCCGTGTGGTCGACGGCCCACCGGGAGCACCGGTCTCGGCGATCTCGCTCGCGATGCCCACGGTCCGCTACGACCGGCGGCGGCTCGCGGAGTGGGCCCGGGAGCTCGCCCTCACCGCGGGACGGATCGCCGACGACCGTCGGGCCCATGAGCGGGTCGGTAGCCTGTGACCGTGCAGACCGGCGCCGACGACGGGGCCGTCCCGCGCTACCCGCTGGAGTCGGTGGACCGCACGCTGACGCTGCTGCGCCAGCTCGCCGACCAGCGCGAGGTCGCCCTCGCCGACGTCCGCGTGCACCTCGGGGTCGGGCAGTCGACGGCCCACCGGCTGCTCGCGATGCTGGTCTACCGCGGCTTCGCGGTGCAGGACCCCGTCTCGCGTCGCTACCGCCCCGGGCCTGCGTTCGCCGACCTCGGCCGGGCGGCCGGGGCGACCCTCGACCTCGTCGGCGTGGTGCGCCCCGTCCTCGTCCGGCTCGCAGCGGAGACGGGCGAGACCGTGCACCTCGGCGAGCTGGTCGGGACCGACGTCCGGTACCTCGACGTCATCGAGAGCGCGGCGACCCTGCGCGTCGCGAGCCGGTCCGGGCAGACCCGCCCCGCGCACGCCACCAGCATCGGCAAGGCCATGCTCGCGACGCTGGACGACGACGCCCTGCGCACGGCCTATCCCGACGGCGTGCCGGCTGCGCGGACCTCGCGCACCACGACCGAGCTCGACGCGCTCCTCGCCGAGCTCCGACGCGTGCGGTCACGGGGCCACGGCCGCAACCGGGGTGAGGTGGAGGCGGGCGTCTGCTCGGTCGGGGTGGCCCTCGTGCATCCGGACCGCGGCCTCCTCGGCGGCCTCAGCGTGGCCGCTCCGGAGGCGCGCTGGAGCGCGGCCGTGGAGCGGGAGCACGTCGCCGCACTGCGGCATGCAGTGACAGAGCTGCTCCGCGGGATCCCGTAGGACCCGGTTCGCGCTCGGTGCTCCCGCGCCGTCAGCCGGCCCCGACCCGCTCCACGAGGACGTCGGCGGCCAGCTTGCCGAGCGCGTGCGCCGCGAGCGGGCTGTCGCCGGTGATCAGGTGACGGTCGTGGTGGACGTGGCCCGCCATGTCCTCGTTGACCACGACGAGGCCCTGCGCCCTCAGCCCCTCGGCGAGGAACCAGGGCATGTCCCCGGGGATGTAGCCGATGTCGACGTTCGCCCCGGCGTCGAGGGCGTCGGGGAACGCGCAGACCTCGTAGCCCTCCAGCGGCGACGGGTCGCGGTGCAGCCCGGCCGCGATCAGCGCGGCCGGCCCGTGGCACAGGGTGATGACGAACCGGTCGTTCGCCAGCGCGTGGTCGAGGACGGTCCGCACGTCGGGTGCGTCGTGCAAGCCCTGCATCGCCCCGTGCCCGCCCGGGATGAAGACCGCGAGGTGGTCGTCGAGACCGTCAGCGATCACGTCGGCGAGCTTGCGCGGCTCGCGGAACTGCGGCAGCAGGTCGTCGAGGGCGCGGTGAACGGCCTCGTCGTCGGGCGGGGTTGCCCAGTGCTCCAGCTTGACGGGGTTGCCCGACACCGTCGCCACGTCGACGGCGAACCCGGCCGCCTGCAGGTGCATCAGCGGGAGGAGCGTCTCGACCGGGTGGTTGCCGGTCGAGAACAGCCACCCGTTCGCCATCGGCAGGTACCGCTCGTCGGTGCCGATCACGAGGATTCGCCAGCGTCCGCCGGTGTAGGCGCCCTCGTGCTGCACGCCGTCGAAGTCGCTGCGTGGCGGGACGTACTGGCCGAGTGAGTAGGGGGACGGGAAGTAGGCGTCGCGCTCGGCCGGGTCGGGGGTCGGCTCGGTCGAGTCCCCGCCCCGGGGCACGCTCGGGTCGCTCATGCGGTCGCTCCTCTCGCTCCGTGGACCTTTCACGAAGACCGTGCCCGCACAGCTCTCGACACAACCGCCACGATCCGCTGCCGCAGGTCGCGCGGAACGTCCTCGATCACGCCCGGGCGACCATCCGCTGCAGCCGTCCGGAGGACGATCGACGGCCCGTTGTCGCGCTCATCGCCCCGTCCCGGGTGCCATGGCCTTCAGGTGTCCCACGTACTCGAGCCCCAGCGTCGGGAGCACCCCTGGGAGCACTCCGTCGGACGGCGCCGCGGTGAGCGGGCGTCCGGCCGATCGGTAGGACTCGGCGACCAGCTCGGAGCAGAAGAAGGTGCTGTCGGCCTTCCCCAGATCGACCAGCCGGAGCCCCGCCAGGCCCCTGCGCTGTGCTGCTGCGGTGAAGGCATTCCAGAAGTCGTACGTCTTCCCGACCTGGCTGACGGCGTAGTTCGCCGAGAGCTGGGCCTCGTCCTCACCCAGGCCCGGAAGGCGGAACGCCACGGCCAGGACATCGTCCGCGAGAGCGTCCGCCAGCGACTGCAGGACGACCCCTTCGGGGAGTGCCTCGACCACGGAGTCGGGGTTCCCGACGTAGATCGACGCGTGACTGACCGGCGCCGACGTGGCGAGGCGGACGGCCATGCTCGAGCTCGTCCCGGTGGTCGACAGGATGATGTCTCCCGTCCTCAGCACACTGGGCGGAACCGAACGGCCCCCGCTCGATGGAGAGAGTGGCGGCAGTGGGCGGACCGCGGGCGCCGTCCCAGTGCCGACCTCAGGTCTCGTCGCCCCCACCAACGGACTGGCGACCACCCCGTCGTACGCGGGCCGCCCCTCCTCGGGCGCCACCGGCGTGGAGGGACGCCGGACGAGGACGTCGTCATCGAGCAGCGGAGGCGCGGCCACGCCGGCGTAGGGCCGGGACGGGCTCCATTCGTCGGCCGTCGACGTGGCTGCCGCCCTCGGAACAGCCAGCACCCCGTCGTAGGCCTCGGCGCCGCGAACGCTCACCGTTCCACGCCCGGCGTCGTGGCTCCGGGAGCGGACGGACGGCGCGCGGCCAGCATCCGGATGTAGGCGTCCACCTTCTCGGCGTCCGGAAGCTTCCTCAGCGCCTCATTGACCAGCTCGTCCCGCTCGTTCGCGAGAGTCTTGGCGCTGGCGTCGGCCGCCTGCGTGGCCATCGCGTACACGTCGAGCGCATCCGCCTGACCGAGCAGTGCCTCGCCGACGACGCTGTCCGTCGTCATCGTAACGGAGTCGTGCACGAGAACCACCCCGGGGACGCGGGTGTTCGGCTCACCGTCCACCGCGCCGAGGAATCCCTTCCGGAACCGGTAGTGCACGACGTCGGACGGAGCCGTCACGACGCCACCGACCGACGTCGCGAGGACGGGCTCGGACCACGAGTCGTTCTCCGGGTCCCAGTCCCTTCGCTCGAGCACCGTGACCGGGTTGCCGTCCACATCGAAGGTCCGATAGGCGACCTTCAGGATCGCGTTGGCCACCCGTTCGACCGCCTCGGGGAGCAGCACCTCGTCGAGCAGGTCGCGGAGTTGCGCCACGGGGACCTCTCGCCACGAGTTCACGGTCCCGTTGGTGAACCCGATCTTGACGTTCGTCAGGTGGAGGTACGTCAGGTACTGCTGATTGAGCTCGCGGAACACGAAATTGAGCGTGTGGCGCAGGTTGACGTTGCGGATGACGCGCTCAGTGCTCTCCTCGTCCTCCCGCTTCTCGGTGACCTCGGTGGACGACGTGATGGTGTTCTCGCGCTTGCTCGACTCGGAGCGTGCGTGTTCCTGGGCGGCCGAATTGACCTGCTTCGCGAACTGGTCGCGTGCCGAGTGGTACTTGCCCGACCCGCCTCCGGAGACCTCCGCCGAGCCGAAGCCCCAACTGGCGCCGACCTTGGCCTCGGCGTGCCACTCCTCGGTCTTCGTCTTCGAGCGCTTGTCCGTCGTCTCGCGTTCGACCTCCGTGCTGAACCGCTGCTGCGCCTCCCGGCTGTTCGAGTCGAAGATGGACGCGGACTCCCGTTCCGAACGCTCCGATGACCGCCACGTCCGCAGCCGCATCGTCAACTGCTCCCCGGGCAGCAACGTCATCGTCTTGACGGTTCGCCCCAGCCCGTAGTCGCCCAGGAAGGAGGACAGCATCCACTCCTCGACGAGGAAGATGCGGGGCTGCGGCGGGTCCGGGTCGGCGACCGGCTCCGCGGGGTCGCGCTCGAGCAGCATCGGCGCCACGACGACGCCGCCGCCGATCTCGGCGGAGGGAATCTCGAAGACTCCGGTCGAGAACAGCGTCGAGAGGAACGAGGCGACGAGCGGGAACAGTTCCGGCACGGTGATCGATCCGTTGTCGGGATCGCCGCTCAGGTCGACCACGGCCCCGAACGGCAGCCCTCCCTCGCCGCCGTGGGTCGCCACGTTCGAGCGGGCGACGTCGAGCACGGTTCGTGCGACCTGCGGGGGCACTCGCACGGGGGCCGACCCACCGGCGGGAGTCACGTCCCGAGCACCGGACAGGAGGAACCGACTCAGTTCCGCGGTGAGGTCACCCCGGACCCCGTTGGCCGCGGCGGTGTCGAGCCACACCTTCACCGCCGCCGCCGGACGGAAGATGTAGCGCCCGTCGGACCACGATCCGCCGATCTGCAGCGGGATGTCCGAGGTGTCCGGTGTCTGGTACTCGTCGAGGCGGGCCAGCCCGCGGAGCTCGACCACCCGACGATTGGTCAGCTGACCGGGTAGCGGGACGCTGTAGTCGAGTTTCGCGGCGTGGGGATCCGGACCGCTCCCGCCGAACGCGATGATGTTGTCCGCGGCTGCCGGCTCGGCGTTGATCAACCCGCACGCACCCCTTCCACGTCCTCGAGGTGGAGACGGTACCGATCCACTGACCACGAACGAGTGATCTCACCCATCTGCCGGCACCCGGTGACGAGGCCTTGCCAGCTTTGTCATCCGCTCGGTCGCAGGCGAGGCGGATCTCGTCAGAGGCGGTCGCCGGTCCAGGCCGTCGCGAGGTGGATCGCCGCCAGCCATCCCCCGAGGGCCAGGCCGGCGGCGGCGACCGCGCACACCACCACGCCCACGGTCGGCTCGATCACCGACGCGAGCAGCACTCCGAGCCACAACCCGACCCCGACACCCGCCGTCGGGACCAGCGCGGCGACGACCGCGACGAGCGCGGGACTCCGCAGCACCAGGTTGCCGACGCCGCCCACGAGCGCTCCCCCGACACCGCAGCCCACGAGGATCATCAGCCAGGCGCTCCCGCCCACGAGCGTCGCGAGCCCGGCCCCGAGCACCGCGCCGACCCCGAACAGGATCGCGCCCCCGGCCTCCCGACGCTCCCGCGGCTCCAGGCGGTGGCTCGCGACGATGCCCGTCACCCCGCGGCCGAGCGAGAGACCCGCCGTCATGCCGACCCAGGCGCCGGCGAGGCCCGCGGGCCAGCCGCCCGCGAGGGTCCCGAGGGCGGCGCCGACCACGACGCCGACCGCCACCGCGACGCGCGTGCCCCACCGGAACATCCCCGCCTCGTGGTCGACCACGGGGACGGGCAGGAACCGGCTCAGGTGCCGGGGCACGGAGTCGGGGCGGTCGGCGCGACCGGAGGCGACGTCGTCGAGGAGGTCGGCGAGCAGGGCCTCCGGAGTGGGTTCGCCCTCCGGCACGTAGCTCTGCTCCGCCACGACGGCGGCGAGCACCGCGTCGGCCCGGGCCCGTCGGCGGGCGAGCAGGCGTGGCAGGGCCTGCACGTCTCCGTCGTAGCTGAGGACGGTCGCCCCGGTCGAGCGCTCCAGGTCGGCCACGTCCTCCGGGTCCCACCGGCTCGGGGCGATCAGCAGCCGTGGGGTCGCGGCCGCGGCGCGCAGGCCGCGCACCCGCCGTCGGACCGTGCCTCCGAGCAGCGCCACCCCGAGCACCGGCGCGAAGGTCCGGCGCTCGCGGAACGGCACCGAGCGGGCCCGCAGCCCGCAGCGGCACCCGGCGGCCGGCACCTCGTCGTCCTCGTGATCACCGACCAGGCAGCCTGCGACGGTCGTGCCCGAACTCCACGGCTCGCGGCGGTCGCGCTGGACCAGGGCGAAGCCGTCCCCGTCACGCGAGGCCTGCCACACCACCCACCCGGCGCTGTCGGAGCGACCGGCCCACGACGGCGAGGCCCGGGCGGACCGTCGGTGCGACGGCGGCGACGGGCGGGTCAGGCCCCGCCGCCCCACCAGCCGCCGGGCTCCCGTCAATGCCCCGAGGACCGCGATGACCAGCACGATGCCCTGGAGCCCGACGAGCGCCAGCGTGCACGTCGACGCCACCTCCCCCGACCCGAAGGCGGCGAGCCCCGCGAGGACGGGGGACGCGAGCGCCGTCATCGTCGTGAGGCCGATGGTCATGGCCTGGTCCGTCTGGTCGCGACGGTGGGCGACGAGCCGCGCGACGGCGGATACGGTCGGGACGTAGGCCGCAACGGTGAGGGCGCCCGCGACGAGCACGAGGCCGGTGATCGCCCAGCCCCCGACGACGACGCCCCGGTCGACCAGCCACCCCAGCGCGACCCCCGGTGCCGCACAGCCCGCCAGTCCCAGCACCACCCGCAGAACGAGCGCGGCGAGGAGCCCCCGGGGACGGTCCACCAGCGGGGCGGCCTGCCATCCCGGCGGCCGCGCCCCGCCCGGCAGGGTGTGCAGGCCGTTACGGCGAGCTCCCCGGAGCCGGCCCAGAGCCGCGTCGAGGTCTGCCGTCGTCACCGCGTCGGCGAGGTGGTCGCGCAGCGGCCACATCTGGTCGAGGACCTCCGCGAACCGCTCGAGCGGCACGGTCGGGCGCACCACCGGGATGTCGTAGCGGTCGGCCAGGTCCTGCCGCGCCCGCGCCCCCAGCCCCCGCGACACGACGAGGAGCCCGGGCCGGCCGCGCCGTCCCCGCCAGGCCTCGAACGGCCCGGTCCCCGCGTCGAGCGCCTCCGCGTCCCGGAGCACGACGACGCCGAGAGCGCGGTGCGTCCCGGCGGACGCATACTGGATCCGACCGCAGCCGCGTTCCGCGCGGATCCCGCACCCGCACGACTCGGCGTCGTGGTCCGCGGGCAGGAGGCACGGTTCGTCGTGGTCGCCGTCCCCGCTCCACGGCTCGTCGCTGCTCACGAGGACGGCGCCGTCGAGCTCCCCGGCGATCTCGCGACCGTGCTCGATGCGCCACTCGGTCCACCCGGCCGCGTCCGACGTCACGCCGGACAGCTTTCGCGACGCCGGCCGTGGACGCGAGATCTCGACGTGTCCACCGCCCGGACCGACGTCGTGAGCGACACGCGCAACGCCTGCTGCGACACGCTCACGAGGTCTCGGCACGCAGAATCCGCTCCGCCCGCTCGTCGACCACGACGACGTTCGCGCCCCGCGACCACGCCAGGCCGACCCGGACGAGTTCGAGCGCCACCGGGAGGTCCCGCAGCCGGCGGACCGGGACGAACACCCGCCGTCCGGACGCGTCGGTGAGCCGCAGCCTGCTCCGCACGACCACGACCTCCGCCAGGTCCTCCAGGTCCACCCACGCCCGCTCGTCGGCGAGCCAGCCGGCTCCGGCGGCCAGGTAGGTCTGCGTCGCCAGGAGCAGGAGTCCGCCGAACGAGACGACGGCGATCGCCAGCACCAGCCACCCCGACACCGTCCCCGGCCACCCGGGCTCCAGCACGACGACCACCGCGCCCACCAGCACCAGCGGCACGACCACCCCCGGCCAGAACCGCCCCGACCGACCCGAGAGCACCGGTCCCATCCCCGTCGGCGGTGACTGGGGCCGCCTCGGCAGTTCGGCGCCGAGGACCGGGTCGAACGGGTCGGGGCGCGGCGGGAGCCCCGAGTGGTCGGGCTGAGCACGGCGCACCACCGACACCGGACGCCGGCGGCGCCGCGTCCGGGTCGCGCCCTCCGGGAGGGGGTCCGGGCCGAGCCAGGTCTCCCCCAGCACGCTGAACCGGACCTCGTTGGTCACCTCCGACCAGCGCACCCCCAGGTGCACCAGGTCCCACCGCAGCGGGTCAGCGCGCAGCGTCGCGACCGGCACCGCGACCCGTCGTCCGGAACCGTCCTCGAGGCGCAGCACCGGCAGCCCGAGCCCGCGGCGGGCGGTACGCACCGCCGTCAGGTCGTACAGGTCCACCCACTGCCGACCGACCATCAGCCAGTCCGCACCCACCGCGACCCGCGAGCGCACCGACGCGACGAACCACGCCATGAACAGGGCCACCATCAGGGCGAGGAACACCCACCCGCGCGGCGTCGACGGGACGAGCGCGGCCTCGCCGAAGGAGTACATCCAGAACAGGACGACCGCGAGCGCGATCCCCCCGACGACGAGCACCGCCGCGCCGACGCTGCCCGACTCCCCCGCCAGCACCGGTCCCCGTCCCGGCGGCGGCTCCACCGGTCGGGCGGGCATCCGCCGTCGGGGAGGACGACGACGCGGTCCCGGCGCGGGCGGCGGTGTGGGCAGCCCGGTGGAGGGATCGGGGCGAGGAGGCAGCTCCGTCGTCACGAACCGGTCACCGCGTCGGCGGCGTCCTCGGCCGTGTCCTCGATCCAGTCCCAGTTCGCGCCGATCGCGTACGACACCGCGATCCCGGCCCCGATCGCGAGGAGAGTGGCGGGGCCGCCGGCGATGGCCAGGCCGACGAGGGCCGTGGTGCCGGCTCCGGCGGCGAAGGACGTCACGTTCTTCGCCACCGACGACTCGACCGAGCGGCCCGTCGCGACGTCGGCGCCGATGCCCACCCCGACGAAGGCCCCGCTGAGGTAGGGCACCCGGGACAGGACCGGCTGCGCGCGGCTGAGGAAGCCCACGTCGTCCGCGGCGTGCCGGACGACGCCGCCCAGCGCGGCCTGGCCCGGCCGGGTCTCGCTGAGCCCGCCGGTCAGCCCCCGCAGCCAGGCGTCGTTCGAGCCCGCGATCCCGGCCGCACGCTGCTGCGCGCGGGTGGCGTCGAGGAAGCCGCCGACGCTAGTGCGCAGCGGGACCTGGTCGGGGAACAGCGTGAGCGTCTGCCAGGTGGCGGCGACCCGGGCCTGCCGCTCCGCGACCTCCCGCCACGCCAGGGCGGCGCCATGGAGCCCGCCGAGCGACGCGGTGACGCTGGAGGCGACCAGCACGACCTCCTTGAAGGTCCGGACGGCGGCCGTGGGCGCGATGAGCGCGGCGTCCAGGCGGTCCTCGGCCTCCTCGAGGCGGGTGCGCGCGTCGCGGACGGTCACCTGTGCACGCTCGAACGCGGCCCGCTGGTCGGCGGCCGCCGCCTCGGCCTGGAGCTGCGCGGCCTCCCGTCCGGGTACTGGCGGGCCGAGGGGCGCGGGGACCGGGTCGCCGATCACGTCCCCGGTCACCGGTAGGCCGGCGGCCGCGGCGTCGGCGCGTGCCTGCGTCATCGTCGCCCGCACCGCGGAGACGGCGGCCGAGAAGTCGGCGAGCGCGCGCGACCCGGCGCGGGCCTGTTCGGCCACGGTGTCGCCGCCCTGCCCGAGCGCCGTCATCCGGTCGCGGAACGCCTCTCCCGCCTCGCCGGTCCAGCAGTCGTTCGAGGCGTTGCGGGCGGCGGCGACCTGCGTGGCCGACTGCTCTCCGGCGGTCGCGACCGCGTCGAGCCGCCGCGACGTCTCGGAGCACGCCGCCTCGTCGGCCTCCACGTGCGTGTCGATCGGCATCCGCGTCTCACCCGCCCATCGCCCGCGCCAGCCCGGCGGCGGCCTCGTCGTCGCCGCGGGTGTAGGCGTCGGCGGTGCGGCCGGTGACCTGCCCGAGCCGCTGGGCGCCCTCGCTGTAGTGCGCAACCGCGTCGGCGAGCGCCGCCAGGTACCCGGCAACCGCCCCCGTCGCCGCCCCGGCCCGAGGCGCCGTGCCCCCGCCCGCGGCCGCTCCCTCCAGCGGGGCGGTCGACGCCTCGACCTGGGACGCGACGGCGCGCATCCCGGGGACGTCGACGTCGTAGCCCTGGCTCACGAGGCCGTCCGCCGCTGGTCGTCGGGGAGCGGGAGGTCCTGCACGACGACGGCGGCACCGCTCTGCTCGAGCAGCTCGTCGACCCGGTCGGCCGGGATCGCCGCGCCCGGCTGCCGATCACCACAGCATCGAGTCAGGTCGGCGGCGGACGAGTAGACGGGCAGGGCCAGGCGCCCGTCGACGAGCGTGCGCAGCTCGAGCGACACGTCCACGTCCCCGGCCGCGGGCACCGCCGCGACCGGGACGAACACCACCTCGTCCTCCCGCGATCCAGCACCGACGTCCTCGAAACCCGGCAACGAGTTCACGCGACCTCCCGGATCGGACGGTAGCCGGAGGCCGACCGCCCGTGGGGCCGTTCCGGAGAACTCGCGCGCAGCGATGGCGACAGCACGCTGGTCGGCCGGCGAGCGGAGGACCGTCGCGCAACCCGGTCCGCAGGACACGGTTGACCGACCCTTCTCGGCGCGCTGAACCGGCGTCCGCGAGCTGAGACACTTTTCCGCTCTTGTCTCTGTACCTGGCCCGGCCTACCGTCCAGTACGACCGTCGACGAGCGCCGGAGGCCGCATGACCACCACCGAGTCCGCCGACTCCGCGCCTCTTCGCCGGGTGCTGTCCGAGGACGAGGCCGCCGCGGTCCGGCGCGGGGTCCCCGACCCCGGCATCCCGCTGCCGGCCGTCGCGGGGCCGACCGTGGCGCTGTGGGTCGTCTCGCTCGCAGTATGGGTCGGGGCGACTCTCCTGGCGCTGGCCGCGCTCGGCGGGTCGGTCTCCCCCTGGTGGCTCCTCGTGACCGTGCCGGCGCACGCGCTGGTTACCTTCACCATGTTCACGGTGCTGCACGAGGCCACCCACCACGCGGCCGGCCGGCTGCGGTGGGTCAACGAGGTGCTCGGGCGGGTGTCGGTCCCGTTCGTCGCGGCGTGGGCGACGTTCCCGCTCGTGCGCTACATCCACATCGAGCACCACCGGCACACCAACGAGGACGTGCTGCTCGACCCCGACGCCTGGGTCGAGGGCGGCCCGGCCTGGCAGCGGCCGCTGCGCTGGCTCGCGATCGACCTCTGGTACTTCCGCTTCTACGGGCCTCGCATGCGCCGGCGTCCCCGCCGCGAGGTCGCCGGGGAGGTGGCCACCCTCGCCGTCGTGATCGCGCTCGCCGCCACGCTCGTGATCACCGGAAACGGGCTCGCGCTCGTCGTCGTCTACCTGCTGCCCCAGCGACTCGGGGTCGGCGTGCTGGCGTGGTGGTTCGACTGGCTCCCCCACCACGACCTCGGCGTCACCGCCCGCACCGACCGCTTCCGCGCGACCCGGGTACGCGTGGGACGCGAGCGGCTCATGACGCCGGTGATGCTGTACCAGAACTACCACCTGGTGCATCACATCCATCCGACGATCCCGTTCTACCGCTACGTCCGGGCCTGGGAGAACACGCGCGACGACTACCTCGCCCGCGACGTCCCCATCGCCACCGCCTGGGGCACCGAGCTCACCCCCGCCGAGTACCGCGCCTGGCGCGGCATCATCGACGACACCGCGCTGCCGGCCGGTGAGGTGCGACCGGGGTTCCACCGACTGAGGGTGGCCGAGGTGCGGCAGCTGACGCCGGAGGCCGTCTCCGTCACGTTCGAGGTCCCCGACGAGCTGGCCGCGACGTTCGCCCACCGCCCCGGGCAGCACGTCACGCTGCGCGCCTGGCTCGACCGGGCCGACGGCGAGGGCCGCGAGGAGGTCCGCCGCAGCTACTCGGTGTGCTCCGCCGCCGGGTCCGGGGTGCTGCGCGTCGGCATCCGGACCGTCGACCGCGGCCGCTTCTCCTCCTGGGCCGCCCGCGGCCTCGTCGTCGGAAGCACCCTCGAGGTCGCGGCGCCCGCCGGGCGCTTCACCCCGGACCCGCCCGCCGGTCTGGCCACGGGCCGCCACCTCGTCGCCGTGGCCGCGGGCAGCGGAGTCACGCCGGTCCTGTCGATTGTCGCGAGCGTGCTCGAGGCCGAGCCGACGACCCGGATCACACTGCTGCTCGGCAACCGCGACCGCGCCTCCACGATGTTCGCCGACGAACTGTCGATGCTGGTCGCGCGGGCCGAGGGCCGGCTGCGACTGGTGCACGTGCACTCCCGCGGGCCTGCTCCCCTGCCCGTTCCCGACGATGCCGCGCGCTGGGAGACCGTCGAGGGCGGCCGGCTCGACCTCGACCGAGTGTGGGCGCACGTGCCGCGGCCCGACGACGTCGACGGCTGGTTCCTCTGCGGACCGGAGGCGCTCACCGACCACCTCGTCGAGGGCCTCACCGAGCGCGGGGTCGATGGCGAGCGCGTCCACCGTGAGCTGTTCACCGCGGCGGTCCCGGCCGGGCCGGTCGCGGGGACGACGGCGGCGACGGTCGCGGTGACGCTGCGCGGCGCCACCACCGAGGTCGACTGCGGGCCCGACGAGTCCGTGCTCGAGGCCGCCCTGCGCGCAGGCCTCGACGCGCCGTACTCGTGCGCGGGCGGGGCGTGCGGCACCTGCATCGCCACCCTGACCCGCGGCGAGGTCCACATGTCCGTCCGCCACGCCCTCGCCGACGCCGAAGTGGCCGAAGGCCGCGTCCTGACCTGTCAGGCCCGCCCGACCAGCGAGAGCCCGGCGATCGACTACGACGCCCGCTGACTCACGCGCCGTCAGAGCGCCGGTCCGGGCGGAGGCCCGGGCCGCCGTGCGGCCCGCGCCGGCGGCTGGTACGGCTGCTGCGGCGGCGCGGGCCGGGCCGGGCTCGGCGGCCGCTGTGCATGGTGACCGCGATACGGCTCGGGGTCGGCACGCCGGCGGGAGGGCCAGACGAGTACCAGTGCCATGGCGACCGCGACCAGCGAGAGCAGGTCGGCGGTGGTGATCCCCCGCTCCTCGGCGAGCTCGAGCAGGACCCGCCCCTCGACCGGCCCGTTGATCCGCACCCAGATCACGGCCGCGACGACGAGGAGGACCGCGAGCAGCACGCGGCGCACCGAGAATTCCACATCACGACAGACGCCGGAGCCGTGCTGTTCGTTCCCCGGTCGCCGAGCTCCTCGGACAGCGACGCCTCGACGCTGTCTGCGCGTCGCCCGTGCTGAGCGCGCTCACCTGGCTGGAGCCGCGGAGAGTCATCGCCGCGAGCCACGTCGACGCGCAGCACGTCTCGAGCGTCGGTCCGTGATCGGCGGAGGCGTGCCAGACTCGTCGTCGTGATCGGAGACGTACCGGACGAGCTGCGGGAACGGGTGATCGCGATCCTGCGGGACGCGGGAGCCCGGTTCGGGTTCCTGCACGGGAGTCGCGCACTGGGCACCCACCGGATCGACTCCGACATCGACGTGGCGGCGTGGTGGGGAGCGGTGGCGCCGGCGTCGTTCGAGGTCGCCCTCCCGTCGCCGGTGGACCTCCTCGTGCTCGACACGGCGCCCCTCGAACTGCGCGGCCGCGTCGCGCACCGGGGCCTTCTGCTCTTCGACGACGACCCACCGGCACGGGTCGAGTGGGTGGCCACCACTCGCAAGATCTACTTTGACGAACGGCCGCGGTTCGAGCGGGCCCACCGGGAGTTCCTCGAGAGCGTTCTCCGTGGTCGATGAGACGAGGCTCCTCCGCCTCATGCGCTCGGTCCGGGACGACCTCGAGGCCCTGACGACCGAGGCGACCTCGGACGTCGAGTCCCGGGCGCACCCGATGTGGCTCCCGGGCGTCAAGTACACCATGATCACCGCCATCGAGGGATGCGTCGACATGGCGCAGCACCTGTGCTCGTCCGAGGGCTGGGGGCCACCGTCGGACAACGGGGATGCCATCCGCGTCCTGGCCCGTCACGGTGTTCTCGACGGTGCGCCGGCCGAACGAATGGTCCTCGCCGTCGGATTCCGCAACGTGCTCGTGCACGAGTACGTCGCCGTGGACGACCGCATCGTGCGGTCCCGGCTCACCGATCTCTCCGACCTGGACGAGTTCCTCGTCGCGGTCGCGGCGTGGATGCAGAGGGCCTGAACTGCGGGCCCGACGTGGTGCGCTGCGCCGCGTGCTCGTCCTCGCGGGGACACTCGGCGGTGTCGTCCTGCTGCTCGTCGCCGGGCTCTGGCTCGGTCAGCGTCGCCTGATCTACCTGCCCGACACCGGCCCCGTCCCCGCGGCTGGAACCGTGCTGCCCGGAGCACGCGACGTCGTGCTCGAGACCGCGGACGGGCCGGCGCTCGGCGCGTGGTTCGTGCCCGCCGAGGGCCCGCGCCGGGAGGTGACGGTGCTGGTCGCCAACGGCAACGCCGGCGACCGGTCCCTGCGCGCACCACTCGCCGCCGCGCTGCGCGCCGAGGGGTTCGACGTCCTGCTGTTCGACTACCGCGGCTACGGCGACAACCCGGGGTCGCCGAGCGAGGAGGGCCTGGCCGCGGACGCCCGGGCGGCCCACCACCACCTCGTCACGGAGCAGGCCGTCCCGCCGCAGCGCCTGATCCTGCTCGGGGAGAGCCTCGGGGCGGCGGTCGCCGCGCGCCTCGCCACCGAGGCCCCGGTCGCCGGGATGGTGCTGCGCTCGCCCTTCACCGACCTGGCCGCCGTCGCCGAGCGCCTCTACCCCGTCGTGCCGGTGCGGTGGCTGCTGGCCGACCGCTTCCCGGTCGCCGAGCTCGTCGCCCGCGCCGGGGTCCCGACGACGGTGGTGTTCGGCGAGGGCGACCGGATCATCCCGCCCGCGCAGAGCAAGGCGGTCGCCGAGGCCGCCGGCGCCGAGGTCGTCGCCGTTCCCGACGCCGACCACAACGACGCCGTCCTCGGCCACGGGCCGGGCGTCGTCGGCGCGGTCGTCCGACTCGCGGACGCGCTGGGCCGACCCGCCGGCTGAGCGGTCACCCTCGGCGGCCTCGAACGGCCTTCACCGCCGTGACGGCGAGGAGCACCGTGCCCAGCGTCTCCACCACCAGCGAGGTCGGGGCCAGGTCGTAGGACAGGCTCGAACGGAGCCCGAAGAGGCCGACCGTCAGGGCCAGCACCAGCGCCAGCCACGAGCCGGCCATGAACAGCAGGCTCAGCACCGTCGCGAGCGGGAACAGCCGGCCACGCAGCGCCAGCATCGCGCCCGCGAGCACCAGCGCCCCGATCCCCTGCAGCGTGAACAGCACGCCCAGCAGCCCGCCGGTACTGGTCGCGACGAGGTAGAGGTGGATGGCGCCGACCGCCAGCAGCGCCAGCGCGCTCGGCAGCCGCCACGCCCAGAGCCCCCGTGCAGTGCTCATCCCTGCTCGCCCTCCTCACCCGATTGCGTGACCTCGTCGCAACCTCGTCGTTGTCCGGATCACAGCGTGGCGTCGTGGGGAGAAAGTATGAACTCGGTCGGGCCCGGACGGCGGCTGCTCGTCGCCGCGATCGCGGTGGTGGGGCTCCTCGCCCTCGGCACGCCGACCGCTCTGGCCAATGACGGCCACCACGGACCGGGCACCGGCGCCCCCGGCGACGGGGACGGAATCGTCCAGTACGTCAACATGGGCGACAGTTACAGCGCGGCCAGCGGCGTCCTGCCCCCGGCGCCCGGCGCGCCGCCGCAGTGCCTGCAGTCCCTGCGTAACTGGGGCCACCTGCTCGCGGACCGGTGGGACTACGCGCTGACCGACGTCTCCTGCGGCGCCGCCGAGACCCGGCACTTCACCGAGCCGCAGTACCCCGGGGTCGCACCACAGGTGGAGGCGCTGTCCGAGCACACCGACGTCATCACCCTGACCATCGGCGGCAACGACAGCGGCGTGTTCATCGGCACGATCGTCGCCTGCTCCACCGCCGCGGCCCTGACCGCCGGCACCGGCAACCCGTGCGAGCAGCAGAACGGCGACCGGTTCACCGACACGATCGAGAACGTCACCTACCCCGACCTCGTCGACACCCTCGAGACGGTCAAGGCCGCGGCCCCGAACGCCCGCATCGGGATCGCGGGCTACCTGCAGATCCTTCCCGAGGAGCGGGGGTGCTTCCCGGTCATGCCAGTCGCGGTCGGCGACGTGCCCTACGTCAACCGCATCCAGGCCACCCTGAACGACGCGGTCCGCCGCGCGGCCGAGGCCACCGACGTCACCTACATCGACGTCACGGATGCCTCGCAGGGACACGACGCCTGCCAGCCGATCGGGACGCGCTGGGTGGAGCCGGGCCTGCTCGGGACGAACCCGGTCGTCGTGCACCCGAACGCCCTGGGCGAGGCGGCGATGGCCGACCGCGCCGAGGCCGAGCTCGGGCCCGCCTCTCAGCGGTAGTGCGGCTGGGTCGTCCCCTCACCCCAGGCGGCGGCCATCGCGACGGCGGTCGGCAGCAGGTGCGCCGCGGCCGTCCCCGCGCTCCAACGCTCGCCGTCGACGACGATCTGGTCGAGGCCCTCCAGGACCGGGACCAGTCGGCCGATCTCGTATCGGAGGTCCGCGGAGGTCATCGGGTGGCCGCCGATCATCCAGCGGTCTCCGATCACCTCGGTGACGCGGCGCTCCAGCTCGCCCCGCTCGACCGTGTCCTCGGCGAGCACGACCGCCACCACCGTCGATGCCAGCCGGTCGAGGAACTCGCCGTCCGGACCGAACCACGACCGCAGTCGCCGCACGACCTCGAGGTCGTCCGAGGCCGCCTTGATCGGCGCCAGCACGCCCTGACGGATGCGCAGGACCTTCGCCTGCCGCAGCACGTCGTGCAGGACGGCGAGCGGGACGAGGTCCTCCTCCAGGCTCGCCGGCTTGTCCCAGAACGCCCACTCCGGGCGGTGCTCCTGGACCGCGCGGACCACCTTGCGGGGCAGCCGCCCGCCCTTCGTGAGTTCCACCCCGCCGTCGAGAACCTCCAGGAGCAGCCGGACGCTCGGTGGGACGGCGCCGATCACCTGGCGGACGAGCTGGTCGGTGGCGACCAGGTCGAACTCCGGGACGCCTCCGTCGGTCCAGCTGAGCGTCTCACGATGGTCGGGGTGGTCCGGGTCGGCGAGGGCTTCACGGAGGCGCTCGTAACCCGGTGGGCCACCGCAGTCCTCGAGCGGGCAGCTCCCCCGGCCGTCCACGCAACCCGGTTCCTCGCCTCCGACGCCGAGCACCTCGACGTCGTGGGTCCAGCCGTCGCCGTAGTCGTACTCGTAGGAGTACGTGTCGCCGAGGCTCCGCATCGGGACGCCGGTCTCGTCGAGCTCGTCGTCGGGCATGTCGTCGTCGGGCATCGCGTAGCGCCCGCCCGGCCCGTCGAACGCGTGCAGGTGGACGTTCACCCACCCCATCGCGGCCTGCAGCACTTGGTGCAGTTCCGGCAGGGTCAGCGCCGCCGGGACGTCGACGATGCGCTCGACGAGCGGCTCGACGTCGCGCAACCGGACCCGCAGTCTCACTGTGCGCACGGCGCCAGTCTGTCCGGGTCATCACGACGCGGACACGGCCGGGTCCTTCGCCGACCTGTCCTACTCGTTTTCGACGGCGGCCGCGCGCCGCTCGTCGACCAGCTCCACCACGAGGTCGATTCCCTCGAGCTGCCGGCGCACCAGGTCGCGGGCGCGCTCGCGCGTCGTCACCACGATCCCGGCCTCGGTCTCGACGAGGAGCAGCCGCGAACCCGCCATGACGCCCAGGCGCTCCCGAAGCTCAGCGGGCACGACGAGGCGCCCTCGATCGCCCATCCGCACCGCGAACGTCCCGCTCACGGAGGCAACGTACCGTCGCGCCAGGCACCTCCGGCCGCGCCTGGATCGAGGACGGCCCCACGCGAGCCCACGTGTCACCTCGACGGCGAGGCGCTACTTTCACGTCGTGGCCGATGCCATCGGGCAGCAAGAACTACGGAACGACAGCGCCAGCATCATGCGTCGCGTCGAGCAGGGCGAGAGTTTCGTCATCACCCGCAACGGACGTCCCGTGGCCGACCTCGTCCCGCACTGGCTGCCCCGGGAGCGAGGTCAGCGCACCATCGGCGAACTGCAGGCACTCTTCCGGCAGTTGCCCCCGGTCGACGCCGAGCGCTGGAGCGTCGAGCGGGAGCGCGCTGACCAGACTTTCGGGGACGACTGTCCCGCTGATCAGCCGTAGAGGCATCGGGGCACCCTCAGGCCCCCAGCACCTCGCCGATCGAGGAGGCGACCGCTGCACGCTCGATCCAGTCCTCGAGCTGCTCAGGATCGGTGCACGTCGAGATTCTGGTCCTGGCCGCTTCCGGGACATCGAGCTATCAGGTCCTCCAACTGCTCACGAACCCGCCCGGGTGGCAGGGCGGCCAGGACGTACTCGGCCGCATCCTCCACCTCGACGGTCGACAGACCTTCGACGAAGGCCACGACCGACTCGTGAACGTCCCCGTCACCGGCGTGGGCCAGGACGGAGATTGCGGCCAGCTCCGGCGCCTCGCGGCCGTTCGGCCAGGTGTCGGCCTACGAGCCTGTGCGACTGCAGTCGGCGGCCGAGCGCGTTCGGGTCCGAGTCACCGCGACTCGGATCCTCCGCTGCTGTCGTCGACCCGGCCCCTCGTTGCGTCGCGCATCGAGACGCCATAGCTGCGGCCCCAAGGGCCGACTCGGCGGCGCCGGCGAACGCCGGTCAGAGGTCTCCGATGAGATCACGCACCCGCTGCGCGACGTTGGCGTGACGCGTCGGGTGCAGCTCCGCGACGAGTTCCTCGAGCCGGCGCGTCGACACCCACGTCAGTCGGTCCAGGTGCGCCGTCCCGGCGTCGACGATCGGTTCCCGGTAGACGCCCTCGTAGACGCCGGCCGAGTCCACCTCGACCGCGATCACCCGGCGGTCCGCGAAGGCCGCGTTGTAGGCGTCCGAGGACACCACCAGGTACCGCATCGGTCCGATGGCTTCGCGTCGGGACTCCCAGACCTGACCGAACCGGATCGCGGGAAGCGCCACGCTCAGCGGTCCCCGTCGAACGCGGACGCGGCGTCGCGAGCTCGCGCGTCGAGCAGGGCGTCCTCCTGCTCCGCGGAATACAGCGCCCCACGCCGGTCCTCCTCGGCTCGCGCCCGTAGGGCGGTCTTCAGCGCGAGTTGGTGGCGGATCGCAGCCCGCACCCAGTCCGACACCGACGTCCCGTCCTCGGCGGCTGCCTCCCGCGCCCCGGCAGCGAGTCGATCGTCGAGGCGCAGGGTCATCTGCTCCGACATGCGACCAGCATCCCACAGCGCATCCCGGCGCGGCGCCTCCGAGTGACCACCTCGATCGGCCCCGTAAGGTCACGAACTGGTCACGACACCAGGGGGGCACGTGGACGCCAGCGCACGCACGCCGCGAGAGCTGTTCGACAGCCGGCTGATCTACGAGATCCCGACCTTTCAGCGGCCCTACGTGTGGACCGAGGAGAACCAGTGGCAGCCGCTGTGGGACGACGTCACGCGGGTCGCCGAGGCCGTCGAGCACGCCGACGACGAGGCGCTCCGCCGGCTGCCGGCGCACTTCCTCGGCGCGGTGGTCATCAAGCAGGCGCCGGCGCTGCCCGGTGACCTGCAGCGGTACTCGGTGATCGACGGGCAGCAGCGCCTGACGACGATGCAGGTCCTGCTCGACGCCGCCGCCCTCGTCGTCGGGAAGCACGGCCACGACGGGGACGCCGAGAGCATCGAGGAGCTGATCGTCAACGGCGCCCGCCGCTTCGCCGGCACCCCGGAGCGCTTCAAGCTGCGGCCGTCGCGGGTCGACCGGCCGGCGTTCGAGGCCGCGATGGACGACGGGATCGAGCCCGGCGAGGAGCTGCGTCGCGCCCGGATCGTCGAGGCCCACGATTTCTTCCTCGGCGCGATCACTGACTGGGCGACCGAGGCACCCGACCCGGCACGGCGGCTCACCGCCCTGACCCACGCCCTGCGCAGCAAGCTTGCCGTCGTCTCGATCCTGCTCGGCGAGAACGACGACGAGCAGCTCATCTTCGAGACCCTCAACGACCGCGGCACCCCGCTGCTGGGCGCCGACCTCATCAAGAACCACGTCTTCGCCACCGGCGAGCGGCTCGTCGCCGACGTCGACCGCTGGAACGAGGAGTACTGGCGCGATCTCGACGACGGCTGGTGGCGCGAGCTGGTCAGCCAGGGGCGCCTGTACCGCTCGCGGATCGACCTGTTCGTCCAGTACTGGCTGACGATGCGCACGCGACGGGTGAGCTACGCCGAGCAGATCGCCACCGAGTTCCGCGAGCACGCCCGCGAGCACTTCTCCGATCGGGCCCGTGCGGAGACCTTCCTGCGCGAGTTCCGCCGCGACGCCGACACGTTCCGCGACTTCGCCCAGATGGATCAGGACTCCCCGCGCGGTCGCTACTACGCGGTCGTCGTCGAGAACCTCGAGCTCGGTGCCACCACTCCCCTGTTGCTCTGGTTGATCAGCCGCAACCGGCAGGTGCCCGCGGAGCAGATCGACCGCGCCCTGGGCGCGGTGGAGAGCTGGGCCGTCCGCCGTACCCTGCTGCGGCGCGTCATGAAGGACGTCAACAACATGGTCGTCGCGCTCCTCGAGGCGCTCGAGACGGCGGGACCGGACCGTGCCGGCGACGAGACGGTCACCTTCCTGGCGCGGCAGACCGCCGACGCCCGGGTGTGGCCCTCCGACCGGGAGGTCCTCGACGAGCTCCCGACGATCCGGGCCTACGGCAACATCAACCAGCGCCGGCTTCGGCTCGTGCTCGGCGCGATCGAGCGGCATTGGCGCACGGCCTGGCACGGTGACGTCTCGCTCCCCGACCGGCTCGACATCGAGCACGTGATGCCCCGCCGGTGGCGCAACCACTGGGCGCAGGACGTCGCGTCCGACCCCGATCGGGCCGCCCGGCGCGACCGGCTCGTCGACACCCTCGGGAACCTCACCCTGGTCACGCGGCGGCTCAACGCCTCGCTGTCCAACCGTGCCTGGCACGGCACCGAGGCGCGCCCCGGCAAGTACTCCTTGTTACAGCGCTTCAACCTCTTCGTGCTGAACAAGGCCCTGCTCGACGGCCACGCCGACGACTGGACCGACGACGACATCGTTGCGCGCAGCCACGACCTCGCGTCCGCCGTCGTCGAGATGTGGCCGCGGAGCTGACCCCGGTGGAGTCCTACGAGAACGACAAGTCCTGGGTGCTCGACCGCAAGCGCGCTCGCCTGCACGAGCCGCACGTCGCCCCCGTCGTCGCCCTCGCCGATCGGATCGCCGCGGAACGCAGGCTCGGTCCGGGAGCGGTGCCCTACCCCGATCCGGACCACGCCGGCACCCGTGCCCGGGTGCTGTTCGTGCTCTCCCACCCCGGGGCGGCCGCGCCCGACACGCGATTCCTCTCCCTCGGCAACCCCGACAGCAGCGCGTGGCTCTGCCTCCAGCACTGTCTGCGCACCGGGCTCCCGCTCGACGCGATCACGCACTGGAACGCCGTGCCCTTCCCGATCCGCGGGAAGACGCCGAGCGACTCCGAGAAACGGCAGGGCGCGCCGTGGCTGCGCCGCCTCGTCGACCTGCTGCCGGACCTCGACATCGTCTGCCTGCTCGGCGCGCCGGCCCGCGACGCCTGGCCCCTCGCCTTCCCGACGACGAGCCGGTACCGCGTGATCATCGGCCCCAGCCCGGGTCCGCCCCGCATCAACCACCGCGGGGTCAAGGAAGAACTCGCGGCGACCTTCGACGAGGCCGCGGCGGCGTGGCGCGCTCGTGTCGGCTGAGTAGCTCCGGCACCGTCACCGGCCGCAGGGATGAGAGCGTCCCGCCCGGAACCGGGTCCGTCGGACTCGGTTCTCGAGGTGTGGTCTACCGTCCGCTGCCCCGCACTACGCTCCGAGCTGCAGCTGGGGTGTGCGCAGGGAGGACGGGTAGTAGGCGGCGGCCTTCGAGAGCCAGTCCGGCGGCAGCCAGCCCCCGGTGAGCAGCTGGTGGTGAGTGGGGAACCGGCGCATCGCCCAGAGGACGAAGATCAGCTCCGACCAGTCCGAGCTGACGATCAGCTGCTCGGAGTTCTGCGGCTGGAACATCAGGTCGCGGGGACCGACCATCTCCCCCATGAGGATGTCGAACCAGCTCCAGCTGGAGATTCCGCGGTCGTTGCGCAGATAGACCCCGGCGCCGGTGATGAACAGGTTCCCGGCCTCGACCTTGTACCAACGCGGGGTCGCCGCAGCCTCGGCCGCCTTCCGCCGCGAGGAGTTCCCGACCGCCCGCCCCGCGGCCATAGTTGCTCCGAACGCCAACCCGAGCAGCCCGCCGCCGAAGACCGCGCCGCTGTGGTGCATGTAGCTGCCGTCGCCTGCCGCGAAGAACCGCGCGATCTCGTACGTCCCACCGGCCCAGAACTCCTCGGTCGGGTCGTAGGCCGGGGGGAACGGCGCGGCGAAGCGCTGAGGAGGGTCGACCGGACCGCCACGTGCCAGCTGTGCGGCGATCTCGCACGTCAGCCAGAGCGCCGAGTCGTGCTCGGTCCAACCCCAGGCGTCGGTCATCTCAGGTGCCCTTCTCATCGTCGTGACGGACATGCGACATCAAGGCGCGGGCGACGTGTTCGACCCGAGTCCGCGCGTACTGCCCGAGACCGCCGTCCCATGCGTCGACCATGCGGTCGACCGTGTAGCCGTCGCCGCCGGGGACGACGATGTCGAAGGCCGTCCCGAGCCCGGCCTTACCGAAGGCCTCGGCGGTGTCCGCCACCTTCTGCCACCGCGTGCGGTCGTCCTTCTCCCCACCGGTTTCCGGTTCCCCAGTGGGCGGCGGCGGGTCGCTGTCAGCGGGTGCGGATGAGGTCTCCGCCCCCTCCTGCGCCGCCTCGTCGTTCTTCTCTACGGAGGCCTCCCTGGACGCCGCCGGAACCTCGACCTCAGCATCGGGGTCGGTCGACACGTCCGGCGAAGTTGAACTCTCGACGACCTCGGGTGATCGCTCCACGTCGGAGTCGGCGAGCTGCACACGGTCCGGCTCCGGCAGGGCCGTCTCGTCCGGCTCCGTCAGAACCCGCTCGTCCGGCTCGGCCAACGCCTTCGAGTCCGGTTCGATCAGCGCCGTCTCGTCCGGCTCGGTCAGCGCCGTCTCGTCCGGCTCGGTCAGCGCCGTCTCGTCCGGCTCGGAGAGCGGAGAACGGTCGTCGGACACGCGCTCGGTCTCCGGAGACGGAGGAACATCCGAGACCGTCGGAGGAGTTGTGTCCCGCACCCGGACGTCGCGCGGTTCCTGCTCCACCGGCTCGGTCGGACGCAGCGACCCCTCGCCCGGGCCCGTCGGCTCGAGGCCCGCCTTCCGGTCCCGAAAGGCCTGCAGGCCGGCCTCGAACTCCGCCGTCGGGCGCAGACTGCCGTCGCCGGGCGGCGGGCCATCGCCGGACGAGTCGCGCGGCGGCGTGCGCTCGAGGCGATCCGACGGCGACGGCGGGTCCGGCGGCTTCGGAGGTTCGGGCGGGCGCGGGGCGTCGACGCCCTCGCGGAGCTGCTCACTCATCGCTCGGAGCCCGCGAGCGGGTGGGCGCTGAGGCGCGGGGCCTGGACGAGCGCAGGGTTGCAGTCGCCTGCGACGGCCCGCCGACCCGTCGGCCCCACGTCGACCAGGACGAAGCAGCTCGGAGAGAGCTCCTGGAAGGCGGTCGGCTCCAGGGCGAAGTCGTAGGACCGCTGGATGACGGTGCCGTCCGTCTCGGCCCGCGCCGTGCTGAAGGAGCTGCCGACCGACTCCGAGCTCGAGATCGACACCGACTCGCCGTAGCTGGTGCCGTGGTTGCTGTGCCCACCGCCCGCACCGAATCCGCCGCCGGAGTTCTGGCCGTAGCTCTGGGCCTCCGTGACTCCGTTGGTGCTCGTGTGCGAGGTGCCGCGGGTGGTCGTGGTGCCGACCGAGCGTGAGATCTGCCCGAGGACGTACCGGTGCTGCCGGCCGACGAAGGACGCGGCCGCCTCGGCGTCCTGCGGGTTGCCGAGCCGCATGAAGATCGTGGCGGCGTCCGCGCGCCCGACCAGGTCGCGGGCGTCGTCGCGCAGGTTCTCGAACAGCAGCACGAGCCGCACGCCCGCTCGGGCGGCGCGGCGGGCGAGGTTCTCCACCCGGTCGCGGCCGATGTCGTCGGCGCCGACGACCACCAGGACGGGGTGCGGGGGCCGGCGCTCCGAACGCCCGAGGTCGTCGATGACGAGCTGGACCAGGAGCCGTTCGGCGATGGCACGCCGCCAGTCCGAGTCGCTCTCGGTCGTGAGCACCGACAGACCGCCCGTCGGCCACAGCGTGGCGCCCGCATCGACGGGCTCGTCGTCGACGAGCAGCCCGAGCTCCAGGCTCAGGTGCCGCAGCTCCTCGCGCGCCCGCTCGCTCTGGCCGACCACCACGTCCACCGCGCCGGCGAGGCGCCCGACCTCCTCCGGCGAGAGCGGCCCGTCGTCGTCGTGGGCCGAGCGCAGCACGTCGAGGCCGGCGACGATGCGGCGCAGGTCGGGCTGTCCGTCGAGACGGCGGGTGACGGCGTGCAGGAGGTCGACGTCGAGGGCGCGCGAGGCCTGGGCCTCACTACGGCTCCGCACCGCGAGGACCGCCTCCGCCAGCACCTCGGCGAGCTCCTGTGGTGCCAACCGGGCGATCAGACCGTCCACCACATCCGGCCCATGCCCGAGCCGCACCGCGGAACCGGCCGCACCGGCGTACCGAGCGAGCGAGCCGGCGATCTCCCGGAAGTCGAGGCACAGCACGGTGCTGCCCTCAGCGAGCGCCGTGCATCCCATCGTCGTGAGCAGGCACTCCCATCCGCGGCCGGCACCGCCGTACACGTCGACGCGGGTCGCGGACCGCGAGAGGAGCAACGGGAAGTGCTGCCGGGCGGACGCGACACGCTGCGCCTCGGCCGCCTCCCAGGCGGCCTGCCGCGCGTAGTAGTCGGCCTCGTACTGCCGAAATGCCGCACCGGCCTCCGCCACCTGGGCGGCGTGGGTCTGCTCGGCGTTCGTCACCGCGTGCGCCGCGCCTCGGTAGCCGCCGATGCCGATCGCCGTCAGACCTGCGGCGACGAGCAGGAACACGAGGAAGGTGACGACGCTGGACGCGGACGCGCCGATCAGCAGGCCCAGCACGAACACCCCGGCGCCGAAGAGCACGAACTTCGTGAGCCGGCGCTCCGCCTGCTGCCGACGATGGACGAGGCCGCGGAGGTCAGGAGGCCACGGCTGGTACCAGCGGGGCTCGGCCTCGCCGTAGGGCTGCGGCGGCGGGGTCTCGACGAACTGCCAGCCCCACCGTTCCGGCGCTCCCGCGAGCTGACGCGCCAACGTCCGTTCGCGCACGTCGAGGGCCGCCGAGTACGAGTCGAGCGAGCGTGCCGTTCCGGCAGGCGCCACGTCCCCATCCCCCCACGCGCAGCAGGGGCGTCCTCCGAACGCCCCGGCACCGATGTCCAGGGAGTCGTTCGGGTCGACTGGACCCGGTCGTTACCCGGCCCCAGTGGCACATCACTCCAACAGCCCAGTCCGTTCGCTCGAACAGCCGTACACGCCCGCCGACCAGCGCTCGATAGACAGCAGCAGGTCGCCGAGCCTCCGCGTTCCGCGGGGGGTGCCGTGGAGGGTCGCGTGGGTGGGTCAGGGCCGTTCGGCGCCATGCGCTGCTACCGCTTCCGTTCGCTGCCCCGCCCACCCCGTGACCCGGCGATACCGGACCGCACCCGCGCGCAGCTGTTCGCCGCCCTGACCGCGGCGCACGCCACCCTCGACGGCAGCACCGGCGCCCGCCTAGGCCTGGGTTGGTGGCGCGCACCCGACGGTCCGGTGCGGGTCGTCCTCGGCGCGGCTCCCGTCCTCCCGCTGGTCGCCGTCGACGGTCCCGACGACGGGTCGGGAACGCCCGTGCTCTACCCGCCCGGGGCGCGGGTGGAGCCGCTGGGGCCCGAGGAGGTCGACGGGGAACTCGGGGCGTTCCCGTACTGGGTCGCCTGCGGTGGCCAGGCGGACGCGCTGTGGACGGCCGGCCTGCGTCACGACACCGACCGGGACCCGGTCCGCGGCGGGTTCGAGGACTACGCCGTCCACCTGCCGCACCCGTTCGCCTGGCTCGTCGAGGCGGTTCCTGTCGACCCCGACGCGCTCGAACAAGAGATCGCGGCCCTGGAGTCCCGCTTCCCCGCCATGCGGCTGAAGACCAGCTCGGAGAAGGACCGCGTCGAGCTCGAGCGCTCCGAGCGCCGGTACCGGGATCTCGTCCGTGCCCGGGCCGCCGGCTCGTGGGACATCCGCATCGCGGCGGGCGGCCGGACGCCGGGCGAGGCGCGTTCGACGGCGGCGGTGCTGTGCTCGGCGTCCGAGTTCGACGACGTGCCGTTCGTCCTGGTCCCCGACGCCGACACCACCGACCTCGCCACGTGCCTGTCCGCACCGCGCACCCTGCGGGGCGGCGCGACGACACCGTTCCGCGCCGGCTCGGAGGTCCTCCTCGCCGCGGCGCCCACGCCGTCGGAGGAGCTCCCGGGCATCCGGCTCGTGGACACCCACACCTTCGACCTCACCGTCGAGGGCGACTCCGGCCCAGGCTGGTCGTTGGGCACGGTCCTCGACCGCGCGGAGCAGCCTGCCGGGCGCTACCGCGTCGCGCGGGCGAGCCTCAACCGGCACGCGTTCGTCTGTGGCGCGACCGGCTCCGGCAAGTCCCAGACGGTGCGCTCGCTGCTCGAGGCGCTCGCCACCGACCCCGATCCCGTGCCCTGGCTCGCCGTCGAACCCGCGAAGAGCGAGTACGCCCGGATGGCGGGACGGCTCGGGCCTGGCGAGGTGACGGTCATCCGCCCCGGCGACCCGGACGCCGTCCCGGCGTGCCTCAACCCCCTCGAGCCGGAGCCGGGGTTCCCCCTGCAGGCCCACGCCGACCTGGTCCGTGCGCTGTTCCTCGCGGCCTTCGAGGTGACCGAGCCCTTCCCGCAGGTCCTCGGGCGTGCGCTCACCGAGGTGTACGCGGAGGCCGGGTGGGACCTGGTGACCGGCGAGCCGCGCCCGGCCCTCGCCCCTCGGCTGCGTACCACCGAGGAAGCGCAGCGCGCCCATCCCCGCTACCCCGGCCTGCGCGACCTGCAGGGCACCGCCCGACGGGTCGTCGAGCAGATCGGCTACGGCCCGGAGGTCGCCGCGAACGTCCGCGGTTTCGTCGACGTCCGGATCGGCAGCCTGCGTTCCGGGACGCCCGGCCGCTTCTTCGAGGGCGGGCACCCCCTCGACGTCGCCGGCCTGCTGCGCCGCAACGTGGTCCTGGAACTCGACGGCGTCACCAACGACGCGGACAAGGCGTTCGTCATCGGCGTCGTCCTGATCCGCATCGTCGAGCACCTCCGCGTCCACCCGCAGGCCCGGCCGGGGCTCCGGCACGTCCTCGTCGTCGAGGAGGCCCACCGGCTGCTCAAGAACGTCACCGAGGGCCCGGCGGCGGGTGCGATCGAGCTCTTCGCGTCCCTCATCGCCGAGATCCGGGCCTACGGCGAGGGGGTCGCGGTCGTCGAGCAGATCCCGTCCAAGATCCTCCCCGACGTCGTCAAGAACACCGCGGTCAAGATCGTCCACCGCCTCCCGGCCGCCGAGGACCGCGAGACGGTCGGTGCCACGATCAACCTCTCCCCCACCGACTCCGAGCTGGTCGTGGCGCTCCCGCCCGGCCGGGCGGCGGCCGCGAACGACGGCATGGACCGCCCGGTCCTGGTCGCCTTCCCACTCGGAGAGGAGCGGGAGTCCGATGACGGGGTCCGCCGCGACCCGCCCCTGGCCCGGACGCGGAGCCCGTTCTGCCCGGCGTCGTGCACGACGGGGCCGTGCACGGCCCGCCGCCTCAACGACGCGGACCACCACGCGCGCACGCCGGTGCTCGTGGTGTGGGTGGAGGCCGTGACGATGTGTCTCCTGCTCGGGCTGCGGACCCCTGCGCCCTCGCGCCGGGCGATGACGGCGCTCGTCGACGTCCCGTCCGAGGACCTGCACTGCGCGTTGCTGCACGCCGCCGAGCGCGCGGTCGACGCCCGGCGTCCCCTGCTGCGCGGATGGGTCGACGCGCACCGCTTCACCGAGCGGCTCCTCGGCGAGATCGGCGGTCTACTCGGCGGTGAGCCTCTCGACGACGCCGACTGGTTGCGCTGGACCGCCGGGCCACGACGCTTCCAGCAGGTCGAGGAGGACCTGCACCGTCGTCCGCCGGCCGACCCCCTCGTTCCCGACGACGGGTGGCTCGCGCTCGGCGTCGACCTCGACGGCCCGACCGCCGGGGAGGCACTCGCACAGCTCCGGCGCCTCCCCGCGTTCGAGCCGGGCGGCGACCGTGTGGTGGTCGGCGACCTGGACGCGAGCGCGCTGCGCGATGCGGTCCGCGACCTCGGCGGTGGTGTCTCACGCCGAGCGCTCGAGACCGCCCTCGCCGCAGCCGTCGCACACCCCCGCAGCGTCGAACTGCTCCTCCTGCACACCACCCATCTCATCGCCACGGAGGCGTGATGCCCGCCGACCACACCGGCCCCGAGACGTCCGCACCGTCGACCGAGCTCCCGCCTCCGTCGTCCGACGCCCGCAGCGTGCAGACCGAGCCGCGCGCCGAGCAGCCCGAGCAGGACGTCCAGACGGTGTCGGGCTGGAGGAAGGTCGCCTTCTGCGGCGCCGCGCTGCTGGCCGGCTTCCGCGGCATCGGAGGTGACGCACCGATCCAGGAACACGACTCGCCGGAACCCCGCCTGCAGCCGACCGAGTTGACGATCCGGGCGGCCCCGGGACCGCGGATCGAGCAGCCGGGGGAGGACGCCGACGGCTTTCCCGAGATCGTCCTCGGCGTCGCCGACGAGGCCGGCAAGGCCGTCGGTGGAATCGGTACGCAGGGTGCCGAGCAGATCAGTGGTCACTACGGCCGGAAGAACGAGGACGAGGAGAAGGCCTGACGATCCCGGCGGTGCACCGTCGACGATGTCGACGAGTACCGAGTCGAGCCTGCGGCCGACCGTCCATGATCATCCGGGAGGGCTCCCGGCAGCACACGAATAGAACTTCGGTCATGGACACCGACACCTCCTCCACCCCCTCCATCCCGACCCGACGCCGTCGCAGCTCGTTGTTCGCGACCGGCGCCGTCGTCGCCGCACTCCTCGCCGGAGCGACCCTTCCCGGCACCGCCGAGGCCGCACCCGCTCCGGGTCCCGCCGCGATCGTCGCGACGGCCCTGGCGGCGCCGACCCAGGAGGACGCACGACCGCGCAACGGCGCGCTGCTGACCAAGCGCGGGTCGGGTAGCGGGTCGTTCACCGTGGACAACAGCCGCGGCAGCAGCGACGCCGTCGTCACGCTGTCCAGCGGCGCCCGGGCCACCCTGGTCATGTATGTCCGCTCCGGGCAGAAGGCCACCGCGTCGAAGGTGCCCGACGGCCGCTTCGACGTGTTCGTCGAGCGCGGCCAGGCCTGGAACTCCGCTGCCGGACGATTCGATCGGACCGATTCCACGGGCCGTTTCGACCGTCAGGCCGGATTCACGACCAAGCGCACGTCCCGCGGCACGAGCTACTCGCGGGTCACACTCACGCTCCACCAGGTCGCGAACGGCAACACCACGGTCCTCCCGGTGCCCGCCACCTCCGTTCCGTCCTGAAAGGGCCGGCGAGATGTCGCATCCCGTGATCGGCCGATACCACCGTGTCAGCACGGATTCCGCATCACTCGATCGTGTAACGGCGGCAGGCGAACGCGCGAACGATTGCCACGAGAGATCCGGGAATGGTCCCGGGGCTGGGGGGATCACGATGACCAACGGGACGGGCCACGTCCTCGGCGACCGCTATCGCCTCGCACGCCAGTTGGACGGTACCGCCGACCGACCTGTGTGGGTCGCCCTGGACGAGTGGTCGGACGATGACGAGGAGGTGCTGCTCGCCCTGGTTCCGGGCTCCGTCGGAGCGACGGAGGAGGCGGCAGCGATCCGGCGGGTGGTGGGACGCGAGGTCCGGGTCGCCACCGGGCTCCGGAGTCAGCACGTCCGCCGGGTCCTCGACGTCGTCTCCGACGGCTCCGGGCTCTGGGTTGCTTCCCGCACCCGGGCGGGGAGCCGCACTCTCCAGGAGGTGTTCGACGAGGGCCCCAGCCCCGACCCTGCCCGACTCGCCCGCTGGGGCCGTGACGTGGCCGCCGGCCTCGCCGACATGCACGAGGCGGGGCTCGAACATCGCGCCGTGGGCGCGCCCCTGATCGCGATCGACGACGACGGATCGGCATCCCTGCTGGGAGCTGCGGCGGGCGGCGATCGGGCACGCCCGGGGGATCCCGACGACGGAGACACTCTCGGGGCCGACGACGTCCGCGCCCTCGGCAAGCTCCTCGGCGACACGCTCGAGACGCGGGACCGGAGCGACGGCGCGTCGGAGGATCGTCGCGTCGAGGCCCTCGCCGCGCTCCTGAGCAGGGCCGCGGACGGCGACGTGCGCGCCGACGACCTCCGCCGCAGGCTCGCCGAGACCCTGGAGAGCCAGCCCACGTCGATGCCGGCCGCGACCCCCGCGGCTCCCGCCGGCCCGGGCGCGGCCCGCACGGTCCGCCTCGATCCGGCCGAGGACATCCCACGTGATGCGGAGCGGCCGACGACCCGCGTCGCGCCCGCTCCCGCGGGTGCACCTCGCGACCTTCCGCCGTGGAACGCGGCAGGCCCCGGGCCCCACAGCGGTGGACCGTACCGCGAGGCGGCGCAGCCACCCCACGGGCGGCCCGGCACTCCGCCCCCACTTCCCCCGCGGTCGCTGCCGCACCCGCCGCCCGTGCCTGGCACGCCGCCGGGCGGGCAGCGGACGGTGCGCACGCCGACGACCCGCGGGCGGGACTGGGTGACGCGTCATCGGGGCCTGGTCACCGCGACGGCGATCGTGGTGGCGCTGCTGGTGATCGCCGGGCTGTTCGTCGCGGGCGTGAGCGGGATGGGCCCGCAGCGGAACGACGGGGCCGGCGCGCCGACCACTCCGACGTCGTCGGTCGCGCCCGCGCCGACAGCGACCACGGCGGCGTCGGCCATCGGCGACCGGCGCTCGGCGAACCCCTGCAGCCTGCTCTCCGCATCGTCCTTCGCGGCTTTCGGCAGCCCGATCCTCTTCGACGACTTCGGCCCGTTCGGCTCCTGCGCCGTGCTGACGGGTACCGCGCAGGGCGGCTCCTACCTGACCAGCGCGAGCTTCTTCGCCGCGGGCGAGTTCACGACGACGAGGCCCACCGAGCAGGTCGGCGACGTCGCGGTGACCCGGTTCGCCGCAACGGCCGTGGACCGCTGCCGTCGTCTCCTCGTCCTGCCCGACGAGACGGCGGTCGAGGTCGAGACGCGGGCGATCACGGCGGCTCCCGGCGTCGACCCCTGCGCGCTGGCAGACGCGGGCACCTCCACGGCGGTGCCGGTCCTGGCCGGGCGCAGCACCGCCCGGCGCGCTCTCGACCCGTCACTCCAGCTGAGCTCGCTCAACGCCTGCGCAGTGCTCGACTCGCCCGCGCTCGCCCAGGTGCCGGGGATCGATCCGACCCGCCGCATCGAGTGGTTCGAGGGCTGGGGATGCTCGATCGGCTACAACCTCGCACTCACCAACGCCCCGTACGTGAACGTCAGCTTCACGAGGACGTCCCCGTTCACCGGGAACCCCACGCGGATCGGACGCCACTCCGCGGTGCTCACCCCCACTCCGGCCGCGGGGGGCCGCTCCGCCGCCTGCCAGGTCAACCTGATCCAACGGAGCTACGTCGGTGGCTCCGGACGCGCCCGCGCGGAGGTCGTGCAGCTCACCGTCTACGGCTCGACCGGCGACCCGTGCGCCACCGCGACGCCGGTCGCCGCGGCTACCGAGGCCCGACTCCCGGCTCCTTCGTGAACAGCGCGCCGACCCTCGACCCCTCCGACCCGAGGAGCATCACGATGGCCCGCTCCACCAGACCGTCCGGCCGCGCCCGCACGAGCGGCGTCGAGCTGCTGCCGGCCGGTACCTACAGCCTCGCTCGCGGTATCCCGGACGCGCCCGAAGGCACCCTCTTCGTCCTCGGGGACCGCGGTGGAATCCGGGTCGAGCCCGAGACCCGCTTCGAGGTCGTGTTCGGCCGCAACGAGCCGGACGTGCACGTCTGTCTCGGCACGGACGATCCGGGCATCAGCCGCCGCCACGGACTGCTGTCCTGGGACCCCCGGGGATGGTCACTGCGCAACACCGGCGTCATCCCGATCCGGTTCCCCGGATCGCGGCTGCTGCTCTCAGGGCACGAGGAGCCGCTGAGCTCGACCTACACCCCGTTGTTCATCCGCACCGAGCCGAAGCGCGAGCACCTCCTGGAGGTCCGCGTCGTCGGTCGGTCGGGTGCGGGCGCGAAGGCGAAGGTCGACGACTCGACCCGGCGCCCCACCACGTGGCAGCTCACGGACCGCGAACGCATCGTCCTCACCGCCCTCGGCCACCGCTACCTGCGCCACGAGCCGCATCCGCAGCCCGAGTCGTGGGCGAACACGGCCAAGGAACTGGAAGTGCTCCAACCCGACGCCGACTGGACGAACAAGAAGGCCGAGCACGTCGTGCTCGGGGTCCGGAACCGTCTCACCGACTCCGGTGTGCCGGGACTGACCCGCAACGAGGTCGGTGAGCCGTCCGGCAACGTGATCAACCACAATCTCCTCTTCGAACTCCTCCTCTCGACGAGTCTGGTCCCGCCCGACCTGCGCCTGCTCGATCGTTCGGCCTCTCCCGACCCGCGGAGCCCGGCATGATCACCACGATCGGCGGCTACAGCGTCGGCGACGAACTGCTCGACCGCTACGAACTCGTGCGCTACATCGACTCCGGCGGTATGGGCATCGTGTGGGAGGCCAGGGACCACACCCTCGAGCGGGTCGTCGCCCTCAAACACGTGCGCTTCCCCGGCGACGACGACACCGCGGCGGAGGACCGCAAGCGGACCTTGCGGGAGGCGCGCACCGCCGCCCGCGTCAGCGACCACCCGCACATCATCACGATCTACGACGTGCAGGAGGTCGCGGGAGACATCTGGCTCGTGCTGGAGTACCTGCCCTCCGAGAGCCTCGCGCAGGTGACCACCGACGGACGGGTCGTCGAGGTCACCGAGGCGGCCCGGATCGGAGCCGAGGTCGCGCTGGCCCTCGACGCCGCCCACGAGCGCGGGATCGTGCACCGCGACATCAAGCCCGGCAACGTGCTCCTCGGTACGGACAAGGGTGAGGTGAAGCTGACCGACTTCGGGATCGCCCACGCCGAGGGCGAGCGACCGGTCACGAGGGCCGACGTCATCTCCGGGACGCCGGCCTACATGGCTCCCGAGGTCGCTCGCGGACACCCGGCCACCCCGGCCTCCGACGTCTTCTCCCTCGGGGCCACCCTCTACAAGCTCGTGGAGGGACAGCCGCCGTTCGGTGAAGGTGAGAACACCCTGCAGACCCTTCAGCGGGTGGCCAACGAGTCGCCCGGACGTCCGCGTCGCGCGGGCCCCTTCGGCGGGCTGCTCATGCATCTCCTCGAGCTCAGCCCGAACACCCGCCCGACCGCCGCGGATGCCCACCGGCAGCTCGACGACTTCGTCCGCCGCCTCAGCGACCCGACCATCCCCCCGTGGAAGAAGGTGAAGCCCACACGTCCTTGGTGGCACGTCGGGCGCCGCACCCTGCTGATCGCCGGCGCGGCCGTGATGGTGGCCGTCCTCGTCACGGCCGTCATCCTCATCGGCCCTTTCGACAGCTCTCCGAGCATTCCTGCACTTCCGGAGCAGGTCGCGGCGATCAAGCTGACGGGCGACCCGAAGGCCGCCGATCCGTGCGCCCTGTTCGACGAGGAGGCCATGACGGTCCTCGGACGGATCAGCGTCGGCCCGGGCGGCACGGTCGGGGACTGTCGGCTCACCGTCGACGCCCCGAACGGCCAGCGGGTCTACAACGACGTCCACTTCGGCAACACGGTCGCCGAGGGCGCTCGAGGCCCGGTCCAGCGTCTCGGGGACCTGACGATCACGCGGGAAGGCACCAACCCGCGGGGATGCAGCAGCGACATCGTGCTCGCCGACAACACGGTGGTCGCCATCAACTCCAGGTCCGGGACCGGGCGCAACGTCGCCACCCTGTGCGACTACAACGAGGCCGTCGTCGCGGTGGCCGTGAACCGGCTCGCCGAGAACGGGATCACCTACCGGCCCGGGTGGATCGGGGACGTCTCACTGGCATCCGCCGAGGCATGCACCGTGCCCGGCAACTCGCTCGAGCAGATTCCCGGCCTTCTCACCACCCAGCGGTCCAGCTACCTGAACGGGTCGACGTGCTTCATCGGACTCCGCGGGCGGGGCACGCCGTACGTCGCGATCACCCTCGGGCTCGAACCGAGCGGGCGCATGAGTAGCTACGGCGCACCGACGACGATCGACGGCAAGGCGGCCTTCAGCAGGGCCTTCCCCGGTTACTACAACCCGACCGCCTGCCGGCTCGCGCTCGAACACCGCCAGTCCTACAGCGGAAGCGCGTTGCGCCCGACGGAGTACATCGCAGTCCAGGTCGAAGGCAATCTGCCCTATGAGCAGCTCTGCCAGCAGGCCGGCATCGTGGCAGCGGCGTCGGAGAAGACCGTCTCGTCCTGAGAAGACCACGTCCAGCCCTCGACCTCAGACCACGCCGGCAGCACCGGCCCCACCACCGGCCAGGCTGTCGAGCTCAACGACCGTCGCGATGCCGTCGCGCTGGTTGACCACGTAGGCGTACCGGCCGTCGGCGCTGAAGCGGACGCCGGACGACGACGCGACCGGCACCACCGACCGTGATCCGTCGGCGAGGTCGGTCGCTGACCAGGACGGCCCGGGTGCCGTCCGGGCTGAAGGTCGGCGTGCTCCACCCTCTCGACCTCGCTACGCCCGAGACGAGCAAGGCACGTCGGAGTGGACTGCTGTGAATCTCGCCCGCGTCGATAGCCGCGACGAGAGCCGTAGCGACTTGCCTGCCAGCTCTGTGGGCGGGACGTCGACTTGATTCACGGAGCGACGCCTACCCGCCGACGGACTACTCCCGTTGCGTCGACGCACGTTGACGCGCGGCTGTCTCGGCGGCACGAATACGCGCAGTATTCTGCTTGCGCCTCCGCGCAGAGGGCCCTAATCTCGCTCGCTCGCGCCAGATATTGCACCAGGGGGACGATGTGACCGTGTTCAGCACGATCGAGCGGGGTCTGCCGAAGCCGATCGAGGAAAAGAGCAGGCCCAACACAGTGATCGTCGGGGTCCTCTTGAGCGCCGTTTCGTTGATGGTTTCAGGGATACTGATTCCCTATTCTTTAGGAATAGCTCTCATCGTGCTGCTGTTAGCAGTCTTCGCGTCACGCGGGCATCGGAAAGTCTGGATCGCCACAGTGGTTGTGTCGTTCCTCGTGGCAGTGACCTACCTGAGAGCCTTGACATCCGGTGGCGCTACTATGGGATACACGGCCAGCATGGTCACTCCCAGCGTGGCCGTCGGTCTCCTGCTTACCGCCGTCCTCTATGTCCTCTCCGGCTTCTTCTTGCTCCTTGGCCCCTCACGGGAAATGTACCGTCCCGCGACCAGGTTCCTCGGTCCAGAATGAACCGCTGACGCCCTCGGGCCTTGCTGCGGACGTGGACGCCGCCGCGCTCGAGGCGGCGGAGCTGGAACGTGGCTTCGTCGAACGCTCGCCGTCGACGTCGGGCAGCCGCAGCGCGGGCGCCTCGATGACGACCGCCTCACCTCCGACACCGAGCGGCGAGCCCAGCGGGCCCAGCTCGGCCGTCCCGATGTCGATGCTCAACGTCTCCCCCGGCGGTCGCTGTTCGCTGACCTCTCGCCCGGCAACTGGCTGGCTCATCGAGTCTCTCCCCGAGTAACACGTTGCGTGATCCACGCGAACCCTCAGACGCCGTAACGCCCGAACGGGCGTAGCAGGTAGGGGGGAAGTAGCCGATGGTCACTGGTCGGGATGGCTCGACGTATATCCGCCGCATCAGCGCTGTCGCGCTCGCCGGCACGCTCGTGGTGGGAGGCCTGGCGTCTGGCGCAGCCACCGCTTCTGCGGATGAGGAAACGTGGCGGTCGTACGAGGGGATACATCAGGGCACCTGCAACTATCAGGACCCGAACCCGCAGCCGGGATGCGACTTCGGAGCGACCCCGGGAGGAGCGGGTCTTCCCGCTCTGCCCACCACGCCACCGTCGGGCGGCTCGTCCTCGACGGGTCCCGGGTCCGGCGGTTCTTTCGGCGACGGGAACAGTTCTTCTGGCGGAAGCCCGACCTCCGGAAGCGGTTCGTCGTCCACTGGGTCGTCCTCGGGGTCGGCTGACCATGGGTCGCCTTCGAAGGGGTCGACGACGGGTGGTTCATCCTCGGGCTCGGCGGATCACGGCTCCACGGGCGCCTTCAATCCCAAAGGCCACCTTGGGCACGCGGTAAAGAAGGCTGTGACCAAGGTGAAGAAGCTCTGGGGGAAGGGCAAGGGCCGGTTCACCACTCGTGGCCGCTACGCCACGTCCACAGTTCGAGGCTGAGATAGCGCGGGGCGGTCGTGTCTACCCTCTTCGCCGCCCCGCGCCTACTTGCGGAGGCGGAGGCTGCCGCATTTGAGCCGGCGCAGTTGGACCTTGGCGCCAGACCGATGTAGTCCCGAGGCACGCCCACGACTCGGTGAGCAGGCCGCGAGGGCGCCCTCGCCCTCCCTACGGTCCGCCCATGCCCATCGATCGCCTCGACTGGTTCGAGGAAGCAGCCGTGAGCGGGCCGCGCCGCGACGAATGTGTGCGCAACCTCCGTGCGTATTTCGCGGGCACCGACGGCATCCCGGCGTACTCCGGGTCCCGCTTCGAGAGCTTCGGCGACAACCCGTGGAACCGGATCGTCGTCGACGACCTCGTCGCGGTGTCGATGCTCAGCGTCCGCGTGCCCGGACAGGCTGCCCTGCGTTTCCTCGAGCGGTCCGCCGGCGCCATCTCAGCGCTCCTAGTGCAGATCCCGACGGACCTCGACCTGTACGAGGAGTCCGCCGCGGAACACGTCGCAGCGGGCTCGGCGGCCGACCAGCTGTGGACGTTGCTCCGTACGAGCAGCCAGCGACACGACGGTGTCGGGACCGGCCTGGTCACGACCTCCAAGCTCCTCGCTCGTAAGCGGCCACGGCTCCTTCCGGTCTGGGACGGCGTCGTGGCAGGCCAACTCGGGCTCGCCAAGCCGAGGACCCACTGGGAGGACGTCCACCGGTGGCTCGCCGACGACCGCCGGGTCGAGATACTCCGGTCGCTCGAGGCCGAGGGACACGTCCCCGCCCACGTCAGCCTGCTGCGGGTCCTCGACGTCGTACTGTGGATGCGCGGCGAGGACGAGCAGAGCGTCCGCGAGCAGCAGAACCCCGACTCCGACTGACCGCCCCTCGCGATCCGGACCACCGACGGTCGCGCTCAGACCACGCCGGCAGCACCGGCCCCACCACCGGCGACGCTGTCGAGCTCGATCACCGTCGCGGTGCCGTCGCGGTGGTTGAGCACGTAGGCGTAGCGGCCGTCCGGGCTGAAGCGGATTCCGGTCGGCGACGGCACCGGCACGGTCGAGCGCGAGCCGTCGGCGAGGTCGATGAAGACCACCTCGCCGTCGTCGGGCCCGGAGCCGTAGCTGAGCACGTAGCCGAAGCGGCCGTCCGGGGTGAACGCGACGTCCTCGGCGTAGGGGCCGGCGGTGAAGCTCGTGGCCGTGCTGTCCGCCCGGTCGATCACCGTCACCGTCGTCCCGTTCTCCCCGCGGTGGCTGACCAGGAAGGCCCGGGTGCCGTCCGGGCTGAAGGTCACCCGGTAGGCGTCCATGCCGAGGGGCACCCGCTGGTACTGCCCGGTGGCGACGTCGACGACGGTGACGCCGCCCGGCTCGGGCGGCTCGTCCCCGAACACCCCGCCGGTGCGGCCGGGGTCGATGAAGTACGCCTGCCGCCCGTCCGGGCTGGAGGTCGGCGTGCTCCACCCTCTCGACCCGACCGGCACGATCGTCGAGGACCCGTTCGACGTGTCGATGATGGTGACGGTGCCGTCGTAGCGCGTCAGGAAGGCACGGCTCCCGTCCGGGCTGAAGCTCACCTCGTTGACGTTGTGCGGGCCCGTGAAGGTCCGGGTGCTGTTGTCGGCGACGCTGATGAGCGTCAGCGGGGTCCCGGCGGGGTCCCAGCTCCCCAGCACGTAGGCGTGGGTCCCGTCCGGGGTGAACCCCATCCGGCCGTAGCCGTCCACCGTCGCCACCGAGTCGTCGCTGACGTCGATGATCGTCAGCCGGTCGAGGTCCTGGACGTAGAACTTCGAGCCGTCCGGCGCGAACTGCGCGTTCAGGACGTAGCTGTGGTCGTAGTCGGTCGTGTCGACGGTGTCGACGAGGGCCCCCAGGGCCGTGTCGACGATCGTCTCGGTGCCGTCCTGGCGGTCCACGATGTAGCCCCGGGTCCCGTCCGCGGACAGCTGCATGATCCCCGGGTCGGTGCCGAGGTCGAGCGTCTCGTAGGAGTGGTCGGACGTGTCGATCACCGTCAGCCGCCGGTCCCCGTCACCGGAGCAGTTGCCGATGAAGGCGTACCGACCCCCGGCCCCGAACTCGATCGGCGACGGGTGCCCGCGAGCGGGATCACCACCGACGAGTCGTCCAGCGTGTCGATCACGGTGACCGACCCGTCCACGTGCTGGTAGTCCACGACGTATCCGTACCGGCCGTCCGGGCCGAACACGGTCCCGCCGTAGCCGGGGACGCTGCCGAGCACGGTGTGGGTGGTGGTGTCGATGACGACCGTCCGGCCGTCGGTGATGCTCGGCATGTAGGCGCGGCGACCGTCGGGGCTGAAGTCGAGCTGCTGCGGGCGCGTCGCCGGGATCGTCAGCACAGCAGCGTCATCCAGGTCGAAGACCAGGAGGGTGTCGCCGAGGTAGTCGCTCAGGTAGGCGTGCCGGCCGTCCGGCGCGAAGTACAGGCTGCCGTGCGAGCTCTGCGCCTCGAGCGTCCCGACCACCGAGTCGGTGGCCGTGTCGATCACCGTCACGGTGCTCGGCGAGCGGTAGGTGTCGTACGGGTCGACGCGGGTGGTCACGAAGGCGTACCGGCCGTCGGGGCTGAAGACCAGTTCCTGGGGCTGCCCGGGCAGGGTGACCGTGCTGATCAGGGTGTTGCTGGTCGCGTCGATGATCGCGATGGTGCTGCCGGTGGCGGCCGGAGCGTCGAGGGCGGCGAAGGTCCGCGCCGCCACGATGCCCGGCGCACCCGCCCCGCCCGCGCCGAGGGCGTAGACACGCCGCCCGTCCGGGCTCGCGTACAGCGACTGCGCGCCTGCCACCGGGATCGCCGCGACGACCTCAGCGTGGCCGGGGTCGACGACCACGGTCACCGGCACCGACACCGCCTCGCCCTGGCTGTCGGACACCCGCACGGTGAAGGTGACGGTGTCCGTCCCCGGGGTCGCGGCGGCCACGCGCCGGGCCGCCGCGGTCGGGGTGAACGTGTAGACCCCCGTCGCCGGGTCGACGGTCACCGTGCCGACCCCGGGCTGGTCCACGACCGTGAACTCCAGCGGGTCCCCGTCCGCGTCCCGCACCCCGAGAGACCCGGAGACGACCCCCGTGCCGCGATCCGTCGTCGGCGCCGGGGGCGTGGTGGGCACGACGGGCGGGGTGTTGGTGGCGGGTGCCGCGACTACCACCGGCACGGTCACGGCGACCGCGTGCGGCCCGAAGAGCCGGTTCGCCAGCGCGGTGTGGTGCCGCCCCAGCAGGGCGCGCAGCACGTCGGTCGCCCGGCCCTGCCCCGGCGAGTTGTCGCGGACGAGCACGGTGAAGGTGTCTGTGCCTCCGGTGCGGGCGAGCGCCGCGTCCGGGGTGTAGACGAAGGTGCCGTCGGGCTGCACGACGACGGTGCCGCGCGCGGGCTGCCCGATCACCGAGTAGGTGAGCCGGTCGCCGTCCGGGTCGGTCGCGTTGAGGTTGCCGGTGACCAGGCCGGTGGTGCTCGGCGCCTGGGTCGGGCTCGCCGCCGGGCTCTGGTTGAACACGGTGCCGCCGCGCCGGAAGAGGGCCCACTGCGCGAGCAGCAGGGCGCTGGCGGGCGCGGCCGGGGCGGCGGGGCTCGTCGGGGTGGTGGGGTTCGACGGCGGGACGACGCCGGCCAGCCCGAGCGCGATCCGCGTCAGCACGTTCTGCGCCACGGCACGGGTCACTCGGTCCGCGGTGATCGCGCGGTGCTCCCGGGTGGTGCCCGCCGGCGCGAGCACGCGGCGGTCGGCTTCCTGCTTCTTCCCGACGGCGGGTCGCGCGGCCGGCGCCCGTCGCAGGGCCGGGGCCGCCGTCGCGGCCGCCGGTGCCGGGTCGGCGGCGGCGGTTGTCGGCGCCTGCGTCGGCGTCGTAGTGGGCTTTGCGACCGTCGGCTCGGGAGTTGCCTTGGAAGTCGACTTCTTCGTCGTGGGCTCGGGGGCCGACGTCGTCGTCGCCTTCGGCGTCGAGGTCGTCGGTGCCGTCCCGGTCGGCTGCGGGGTCGAGCTGGGCGTCGACTCCACCGCGCCCGTCGCAGGCTCGCTCTCCGCCGGCTCCGCCTCGGAGGCGTCGTCGGGCTCGCGGCTCTCCTCGCCGCCGTCATCCTCGTTGTCGACGGCAGAGGAGCCCCCCGACTCCTCCCCCTCCCCCGCCGACAGCAGCACCACCGACACCGGAGCCGCGCTCGCCTCCTGCACCCCACCATGGAGGAGGACCCCGGCCCCGACGGCCGCGAAGAGCGTGGTCCGGGCGGCGTACGTCGCGACCGCGCTTCGGTGCGACCGCTCGCGCTTGGCGATCCGGGCCATCTTGCGCGCTCGCGCGGCCTCGTCAGCTCGGACTCGGCTCCTGGTCTTGACGAGCTTCTTCACCGGTCTCCCCCTGGCGGAGCGGCGAGCTCGACCCCCGCCACCACTCCACGTCGTCGTGATGTGCCACGACATACAGCCATTCGAGGCTTTCACCGGCCTTGCACCCACATCGGTAGCACTAAGAGTCACTGGTCGGGTTCGGGACGTCCGTAGCGAGCGAGGGCGGGTGACCCGATACGACCTGCATGCAGCCCGATCCGGGGTCGTCGGCGGCAGATGGGCGAGCGCGGCGAAGCTCGGGCTGTCGGTCAGCCGGTCGTCAATGCTGACCAGCAGAACACCGCGACCTGCCCCCGGGTCTCGGGGTCCGAGCTGCGCGCCGCCCGCCGCAGCTCCTCGGCGAGGGCACCCGCGTCGAGGAGGAGAGCGCGCTGCTGTTGCCCCGTCAGAGTCAAGCGATTCTCAGCGAGCTGGTCGGCCAGCGTCTCTCGCACCGAGCCCTCGGTCAACGACTTGCACGCCGCGTCGACGACGCTGTCCCGCAACTGCTCCTGCGTCTGCACGCTCGCATCACGTAGCGCGGACAGCCAGCCCTGGACGTCCTGGTTCGAACCGCCCCGGGCGACGTCCTCGATGACCCTCGGCGAGGTGCCGGACGAACGGGCCAGGTCCTCGACGGAACTTCCGGGAATCGCGACGGAACGACCCGCCGCCCCAACCGACGACGCGATGTCGGGCGCGACCTGCACGGCAGCCGGCCTCGCTGCGCCGCACGCCACCGAGGTGACGATCGCCAACCCCGCCGTCAGGCTTACCACCGCGCGCTCCCGGACCCCCATTGGGCACACGACAGCGAATGTCCCTTTCGTCCGCCTTTCAGCGGCGACCCTGCCAGCCGCCCCTGGGCAACGACGATCTTGCGTTTGAGCGCAACTTCGAGCACTTGGAGCGAGCAAACAGGTACCTGCGCTAGTCCGTCGGAGTGAGCACAGGCGAGCGCTCTGAAGCTGCCCATTACGTTCCGCTGAAGAAGCGCGCCCCGCCGGATCTGCATCAGGAGTCCTGCATGACGAAGACCGAGGTGTCCTACACGTACACGATCCTCATCCTGGGGGGCTTCCTGCTCGCTGTGGCCGGAGCCGTCACCGCGCTCCTCGGCCTCGGACCCGTCAGCGAGACAGTCGTCGAATGGGACAAGATCAAGATCACCACGTCGAGCATCGGCCTGGCAGTCATGGCCGGTGGCGGTGCCCTCGCCCTGATCGCCGCTGTGAACAAGCCCTCCGATGTTCGCGTGCTGGGTGGTGAACACAAGTCCGCTACCGACCGGGCAAGCGGGCCGGCGGCACGCATCGCGGCGCTGCTGCTCCTCGTGCTCGGTGTCATCGGGTTGGTCGTGCAGCTCGCTCTGAGCGGTGGGGCATGACGCAGGACCGGTCGGTCCGTGTGCTCGGCGACAACACGGAGCCGGCCAAGGGAGCCTGGCTCGGTCTCGCGATTCGGGCTGTGCTGCCGGAGCCCGACGACGCGCCCGAACTCCCGGTCGGCGAGGCGCCTCCACCCCTCGCTGCCTTCCTCGACTCGGGCCTCATGTCCCGACACCCGTCGATCAAGCCCTATCTCAACCACGAAGACAGCGTCGACCTCACCGATGAGGGCACGTTGGAGGACCTCGCCGGACACGGCACCGTCGTCGCGCTCATCTTCCTCAGTGCATTCTCCGCTGCAGAGCGGGTCCGGTACGAGGGCAACGTCGTGAACATCAAGATCGCCGGGTCCGACGGTCGAGGCAGCAAGGCCTCGATGATCGCGGGACTGGAGCACCTCGAACGTCTGCAGGAGAAGTACCCCGAGCGACGGATCGTGGCGAACATCAGCGCCGGCGTGTACGGCACGACCTTCCTCGGTCAGCCGTGTCGCGGTCGGTGCCGCGTCTGCCGTACCGCGCTGCGGGTGGCAGATGCCGGAGTCCTGATCGTCGCCGCGGCGGGCAATGCGGCAGGCCGGACGACGTGTCCCGCAGTCGCCGGACTCGACAAGAAGGACGTCGGCATCTTCGCCGTGACCGCCCCCGACCTCCCGTTCGCGGGCGTCGGCGACTTCGGTTCTCCTGGGCGCCTCGACGCGCACCCCTGGCTGGTGGCGCCGGAGTCCGCCGGTGACGTCGGCGACGAGAGAGCGATGGACCCGGACGATGTAGCGTGGTGCCGATCCGCTTTGGACGGCCTCCGCGCCGCCCCTGCCGATGACGGTGACCTGGCCCACCTCGCCGGTGTGCTCCATGAGCGGCTCGGGGAGACCGACGCCGCCCTGGCCGACTACGTCCGAGGGGCACGGTGCGGACATCCCCGTGCCGCGGTCGCCGCTGGGCGGCTCGAACGGGCGCGGGGTAACGACGATGCGGAAAGAGCGCTCTACGATCTCGTTCCGGCCGCGGGCCTCGCGGTCGCCCAGAACAATCTCGGCGTCGCCCTCCGCGATCGCGGCCGCACGGGCGAGGCGCTACGAGCCTTCGAACTGGCGGACGAGTACGGGGAGCCCGAGGGCACCTACAATCTGGGTTGCCTGCTCGCGGCCACGGGGCAGACCGTCGAGGCCGAGAAGGTGCACGCTCGCGCTGCTGCCGCCGGCGATGGTCGAGCGGCAAACAACCTCGGGGCCCTCCTCGAAGGACGCGGCGACCACGAGGGCGCCCGAGCCGCCTATCAACGCAGCATCGATCTGGGCGTGGTCGAGGGTCATACCAACCTGGGGCGGATGCTGCTCACCGTCGATCCGACGTCAGAACGTGCTGTCCAACTGCTCAGCCAGGCCGCGGACAAGGGGGCGACGAGCGCACTCCTCGTCCTCGCCGGGGCTCTCCTCGAACAAGGCGATGCCGGTCAGGCCCGGAACGTCCTCCTCCGGGCGGAAAGCCTCGGCGATGCCGGGGCGTCGTTCCATCTCGGCATCCTCCTCCGTGAGCAAGGCGACCTCGCCGGCGCCGCCGAGGCCTGGGAACGAGGAGCGGCGGCCGGGCATGCCGGGTCAGCACACGACCTCGGACTCGTTCACTATCACGCTGGACGCTTCGCTGAGGCCAAAGCGGCATGGGAGCTCTCGGCCGCCCTCGGCGACCACCGGGCCGTAGGCAACCTCGAGGTGCTCGCTCGTCAGGTGCGCAACCTGAGCTGACCGCGTCACGGGGACCCGGATCCGCCGAGCTCGGCGGATCAGAGGTTGTCGGCACGCCCCGCTGCAGGGGACGGAGTCAGGACAGAATCATCGGTCGACCGACCCCGTTGGCGAACAAGATCGGCTCCGAATGAAAATCGAGCCCGAGCTACTCCTCGACGATCTCGTCACGCAGGGCGCCGACACTGCACGGCGCCAGACCGCACGCCGAGGGCGCGTGTTTCTTGCCGCTGTCGAATCCACTCTTGGAGTCCTCCTGGCGCTCGCCCCGGCCTTTGTCGTACCAGGAGGAGGTCGTCGACGCTGCAGCCAACCCGATGAGGATCGTCTCGAGACGTCGTTCCGCTCGAATGTGATCGCGGGAAAGGTGCGTGCTCGACGTCGCGTGCACCACCCGCGCGAAGTACTTCGCGAGCAGCACGTAGATGTAGAAGGCGTGGAGATAGCCGTAGACGTTCCTGAGCTGGCCGGACCACGGGAGCGAGTACTGGCGTTCGGCATCTGGACCCGGCTCCACGAGTTGATCCCTCTCCGAGATCATGTAGAGGAGCTGATGGCCGGCCTCGTGGACGATGGACTCCTCGAGGTCGAGGATGGAGTTGTCCCCCGCCCCGATGTAGATGACTCCGGAATACCTGAGGACTGAGCAGCTCCGGAAACCCGCGTCCGGCAAGTAGCCGATGATCGACACCAGTTCCTCGACCATCGAGCGACACTCGGGCCAGGCCTGGCCGATCCGATGCAGGGCGACACTCGCGACATCGGCGAGGAAGCCGATCGGGTGGCTTGTAGCCGCCCTGCTGCCCGATCGGAAAGTGTAGCTCGGTGGCGTGACGGCCTGGATGAGGCGGTCCAGGTCCTCGCCCTGGACCACGACCGTCGAGCTCTCAAGGCGAGAGGCCTGTGCCTCCCGTTCGCCGATTCTCGTGCGCATAAAGGCGAAATCGCGGAGAAGGTCCTCGAGCTCGGTGTCATCGGCGCCCAGTCCGTCCGACGTCGCCCCGTTGTGCTGACGAGCCAACTCGTCTAGGACGAGACCGAGCCATGCGTGGAAAGCGGGATCACGCATGAGCCGTCGTCGTTCGGTCTCGGAGGCGATCACGCCGTCGAAGTGTTCCGGGAGTCCCGACTCCTACCAGGCTCGTGGATACTCAGTACGAAGGTGGATCGCGAGCGAGACGAACGTCGAGAAGCGATTCTTCCGTACGTCGTCGACCAGACGAGCGTACTCGCGAGTGCTCGAATCCGACGTCGATGAACATGTACCGAAAAGCACGCGGAAACATGTACTTCCACATGGCCCTGCCCACACGGGCAGTCGACACGAACAGCACGCTCCCGAAGAAACGAACACCGGTCACTGATCGCGCACGAATCGTCACCGAGAACGAATTGTCCGAGAACAGAGGATCTCGACTCGACAAGGAGCCTGATCGACATTGCACGCCACTCTGACGGATACAACAGAGCGAAGTTCACTTCTGTGAACAAGTACGACGAATGTCCGGGATCATGGGAAGTCCCCCGTGGTGGCCGGATCAGGTCCCCGCGGGTGGCCGCCACACCCAGGTGGAGCGATCGACGTGCGCGGTCCCCGACGGCGGCAGCCCTCCGCGTCCACCGTCGCCGCCCGGGGGACGGTGGACGCCCGGAGCCGTCGGGACTTCCCGTTCGAGTACTACTCGGGCTGCACCACCTCGAGCGGGGAGTAGCCGTAGCGCTGGACGTGGCGGCCGGCGTAGCCCTTCTCGTCCGGCCAGGTGCACGATCCGCCGACCTCGTAGGTCCCGGGACCGAGGGTCGTGCTCGAGACGACCCATCGACCGTCGGGCGGGATGACGCCGGGGTCCAAATGGCTGTACCCCTGGGTCGGCATGTTCAGCTGCACGAGGGCCTCGGCTCCATCCGCAGAGCACGGCACGCTGGGAGTGAAGGTCACACGCTCTCCGGTGTTGACCCGCGCGCTAGCGAAACGCACACGCGGTGAGGGTCCCGTCACCCGGAACTCCGCCTCCTCGAAGGTCTTCACGACGTTTCGCGACTCCTCTCCGTCGCGCAGGCAGCGGCTCGTGACCCGGTAGCGGCCAGGTGGAGCATCCACCTCCCCGCGGGACGGCACCTCGGACTGCACGTCCAGGAAACCGCTGTAGATCGTTCCGTCTAGTTCGACGGCACCCTGGAGCAGGCCGTAGTTCTGACCGTCCGGACCGATGACCTCGCCCTCGACGATGCCGCTGAAGTCGCCGGCTGGGGACGGGCACCTGTCGGCGAACGCCACGCCTAGACCTGATCCCGCGGGACCGCTGCTCGCCGACAGCTGGGGCGCCCGGCCCTGCTCGACCGCCCCGCCTCCGCCGTCCGGGTCGGCCAGGACGTGCATCCGGCGACTTCCGCGGAGGAACGCCGAGAAGTCCTCGACGGCGGCGTTGCTCCACTCCGCGGTCTCGATGATCCCGCGGATCCCGGACACGCTGATGCCACCCACCTTCTCCACCGACGCCAGCGTGAACGTCGTCAGGGCGACGGCCACGTCGCGGGAGTAGTTGGCGTCGCACGCGAGTCGGCTCCAGTACCCGGCCCGAGCCGAAGCACACGCCTGGAAGTCAGCCCATACGTATCGGAGGTCCTGGTTGAGTGCGGCGAGCTCCGTGGCGATCCCGGCCAGACGCCCTGGCATCCCGAACGCCGTGACCATGCCCTTCACCAGGACGTACTCGGTCTGATAGTCCCGAACGCCGACGACCTCCACGGACCCGATCTCGCCCGACAGGACCGGAATCCTCAGCTGGTACGACGGTGGCAGCAGGTCCGGGTTCTCCTCCGAGTGGAGGAGCTCCATGAGCCCAGCTGCTTCCGTCGGGGCACCTCCGACCGGGGTCAGCTCGCCCTGCCCCGCCGAGCCGGTCCGGTTGACCCGCAGGACGATCTCCTTGCGATTCTGCAGAACGAGGTGGGTGCCGTCGAAGCAGGCGTTTAGCACGAAGTCGGACGGGACGGTCACGCGGCCGGGCTCCGGCACGCACAGCGTGTCGTCCTGCGCTGCGTCGGCCGAGTCGCCGAGTGCGATGAACGACCCGCCGAAGGTGATCACGATGGCCAGGAGCGCGATCGCGGTACGGATCAGGACGCGGTGCGGCATACGCTCCTCATTCGGCTGTCGAGTCCCACGCCCAGCGTCTCGAGCTGGTCGAACGCGCGGTCGTTGCCCGGGTCGACACTGATCTGATCGAGCGCCTGCGCCATGTCGCTCGCCGGGCGGCCCAGGCCGGCGGCCGCGTACTGCCGCAGCGAGGCGGCCGCCCCTCGCACCCGCTGCGGCGCGGACGCGTCCTGGCGGTCGATGGTCGCGAGGATCGCCGACGACAGGCTCCCGATGGCAGGGTCGCCGGCCAGTCGGAAGCAGAACGGGGGCGCTCCGGCGCCCGGACGAAGTGCCGACACCGGAGGGCCGACGGCGGGCGTCGTGGGAGCGGGGCTCGACGTGCTTGGCTTCGGCGGGCCGCCCGCGGAGCCACCGGGCTGGCAGGCAGCTACGAGTACCGCGCATACCAGCGCGATGAGCGCACACGAGCAACTCCTGGCCAAGCGCACGACGTGACCGAACTCGGCCGGCTCGACGTGATTCCGGTTTCGCAAGGTGCCCCCCTCGGATGTGCAGAGATCGTCCCCGGTGTCCGAATCGTTACCGGGCCTCCACCAGGTGGGGCGAGTCGGCGCCCGCGTCGTTCTAGGTCGCCGTCCCGCCATCGGCGGACCTCCTGGTGCACGACACGGCACCCCTCGAACTTCGCGGGCGCGTCGCGCACCGGGGTCTGCTGCTCTTCGACGACGACCCACCGGCGCGGGTCGTGTGGGTGGCCACCGTCGGACAACGGCGACGCCGCGGAGCGAGGACGACGAGGCGCTCGACAGGTTCCGCCGGGTCACGGCCTCGTCGTCGACGAGGACCGGGTCCGACACGACCGGACCCGTCAGACTCGGGTCATGGAAACCGCGCGAACGATGACTGCGGCCGTCACCCGGGATGGGCACTGGTACGTCGCGCGCCGCCTGGAGGTCGAGGTCGCGAGCCAGGGAACATCCGTCGACGAGGCCCTGGCGAACCTCCGGGAAGCCCTGGAACTGTACTTCGAGGACGACGCCGCTCCGGTCTCCTACGAGCACCCGCTGGTTACCCCCATCGAGATCCGTATCCCGGCGTGAGCCCACGCTCCCTCAGGTTCTGCCAGGGCAACGACACGGGTCGGAACGACGTCGCCCTGGAACCTCGACCGCGGCGTGCCATGTTCAATCTGCGTCGATCTTCGGGTCCGACGTGTGGAAACTCTTGAGATCATCGACTGCGACCCAATCGCGGCCTTCCAACTCCACTTCGAGACCTTGCTTCCGGTCGTTGCGCATTCCTGTGACAGGACCGGCGGCAGGGCCCGTTTCCGGCGTCACCACGACTCGTTCGCCAAAGGCCGCAACTGCGAGTGCGAGCGAGAGGCTCCGTGACTTCGCCAGGTCGACCGTGGCCGACACACGATCGTCTGCAGCGGACCCGCGTGTCGTACTGGGAACGACCGCCGCCACGAAAGCCCTCGCGATCTCGGCGCGCGCGTTGTACTGGGCTACCGTCGCAGCCGCGCGGCTCCGGACGTCCGAAGCGACGATCATTGCCACGGCCACCGCTCCGGCCGAGAGGACGAAGAGCGCGCCGGCAATGAACGCTGCCTGACCTGCTGCCGAGAGATCGGTGGTAGCGCTGACGAAGGCGCCCCCCGCTGCCGTGACCAGCGCGGTCAGGGTCGTCCCGCCCGCGACCCAGTTGGCCCACGACTTCGAGAAGAACAGCGCCCCGGCCTGGATCACTTGCACCGAGTCGGGTGTCGATTCCTTGTCGCCGGGCGGTGGTTCGTCGCCGAGGAGACGCAACCGTATGGCGAGCGCGGCCGCGGGCTCTGCGAGATCGGAGCCCTTGGCGTCGTGGGCCGATCCTGGTATCCGGACGTCCGTCACAACTTCCCCCACATTCGAGCTTGCATCTCTTCCCCGAACCCACGAGAACAATGCGCCGACGAACGAGTATCGACAAGATGAATCGAAGCTCGATCGCTCGTTTGTCGTACGCCACCTTCACCGGCGCGACGCCATCACCTTCCGACGGTCGGCTGGCCGGTCGTTCACGAAGGCCCGTTGGCGTGACGAAACCCCCGCGTCACGTCGCGACCGCCCGCCGGTGAGCGCTCAGCCCGCCCAGGTCTCGTAAAGCATCGAGTCGGCCGAGCCGGCGTCGTTCTTGTAGAACTCCCAGCACGCCGCCACGCCGTCCCCGCGGTCGAAGCGGGGGTCGGTCATCGTGCGCCGCGTCCCGTCGGGCAGGTCCGCGATCACCGTCGCCCCGTCGAACGTCAGGTCCACGCGGTACGGACGCACGTCCTGCACGAGCGGGCGTGCGTAGTACGCCGTGTCGACCTCCTGCACAGCGCCGTCGACGAGTACCCCGGCGATCCAGCGGTCGGAGGTGAACACCATGTGGCAGTGTCCGGACAGGGGCATCGAGCCGGTCCAGGCCAGCAGGGCCACCGAGCCCGCGACGTCGCCAGGCCGGAAGCCGAACGTCGCCCCGATCCGGCGGAGCCGCTGACCCAGCGGCTGGCTCAGGTACGCCGCGCTGTGGGCGTCGGGCAGGTTGCTGACGAGCGCACCCCCGCGGATCGCCGGGCGCTCGGTGCTCCCGGACAGCACGCACTGCAGCGGGGCGCCCTCGTCGCCCGTGGCCGGCAGCGGCCCGTCGGGCCGGGCGCTCCACCGCGTGGAGAGCCGCAGCGGGACCGGCGGAGCCGGGGCGACCGCGGGCTCCGCGCGGGCACTGCACGCGCCGAGAGCGAGGGCTCCCGCCGACGCGAGCAGCACCCGGCGGGAGATCACGCCGGTCCGTCCGAGTCGGGCTTCCGCCCGTTCGTGGACGCGGCGGCGTGGGCGGGCGCCCGGCCGGGCTGCGGGGACAACTGCACGGTGGGCGGGCCACTATGCTCGGCCTGCGGGAAGCCGACCGCTGGAGACACCGGAGCCGGGTAGAAGGACGACGACGGCACGGCGGCGTAGTACGTCCCGCCCGCCACCGGCTCGCTCAACGTCAGCACCGAACCGACGACCTTGGCACCGACCGCGGTCAGGCTCTCGACCGCCTGGTCGACCTGCCCGGCCGTCGTCGAGCCCGCCCGGGCCAGCAGCAGCACCCCGTCGACGTGCACGGAGAGGACCGAGGCGTCTGTCACCGGCAGGAGCGGCGGCCCGTCGATGATCACCAGGTCGTACGTTCCCGCCAGCTCGTCGACCAGCTCCCGCATGGAGCGACTCGACAGCAGCTCGCTGGGGTTGGGCGGCACCGTGCCGCAGACCAGCACGTCGACGCCCGTGTTACCCCAGGGCTGGACGGCCATGGACAGCGACACCCGCCGGGTCAGCACGTCGGTGAGCCCCACGGCGTCGACGAGGCCGAGCCGACCGGCGAGCGCGGGACGACGGAGGTCGCCCTCGACGACGATCACGCGACCGGTCTGCGCGTAGGCGGCTGCGAGGGTGGAGACGACCGTCGTCTTGCCCTCGGCCGCCACCGAACTGGTCACCAGGAGCGAGCGCGGCGGCTCGTCCACCGAGGCGAACAACAGGTTCGTGCGCACGCGCCGGATGGCCTCCGCGTAGGCGGGGTCGTCCACCGCGTCCGGAGCGGAACCCTCGCTCAGGGCCGGGCTCACCGGCACGGCGCCGAGCGACATGGCGCCGGCCCGCTGGGCGAGCTCGGCCGCGGTCCGCAGGCGCGTGTCGAGTGACCCCCACACCAGGACGGCCCCCGCGGCGAGCAGCAGCCCCGAGCCACCGCCGACCAGGAGGTTGACCCACCACAGCGGGCTGACCGGGCTGGGGTCGGCCACGGCGGGATCGATGACGTTGACGTCCACCGACGGGGCCGCGCCGGCCTCACGCGGTCGCTCGAGCTCCCCCACGACCTCGATGAAGCGACCCGCGATCGCGTTCGACACCGCCGCGGCCCGCTGCGGGTCGGCGTCGGCGACGGTGACTCCGAGGATCGTCGAGTCCAGCCCGGAGGTCACGGTGACCTCGTCCGCGAGGTCGTCGACGGACATCCGCAACCCGGCCCGGTCGATCGCGGGCTGGAGGACCCGCGCCGAGACGATCAGCTCCGCGTAGGACTTCACGCGTTGCTGAGACAGCAGGCTGCCCTGGTAGGCGTCCTGGGAGTTGCGCGAGACGTCGCTCGCGAACACGTAGAGGCTCGTCGTCGAGGCGTACGAGCGCGGGATGAACAGGGTGGTGACGGTGGCCGCGAGGAGTCCGACGAGCACTCCCGCGACGAGGAGGAGCCATCGGTCCCGCAGGGCACGCAGGAGGGACGGGAAGGTCATGATCGGGCTCCCCCGGGGACGAGGACGGCGGCTCCCACCGCCGTCCGGTGCATGTCGGCGGCCTTGACCGCGGCGACGATGGCGAACGGGACGTAGAGGAAGAGGTCGGTGAGGTTGTTCTCGACTATCCCGGCGACGAGCCAGGCGCCGACGGAGATCATGAGCAGCAGGGGCAGCCCGTCGTAGCGGTCGCGGATCCCCCACGCCTCGGCGACGAAGCCCACGAGGGTCACGAGGAAGCCCAGGAAGACGATCACGCCGCCGCAGGCGAGCAGCTGCAACCAGATGTTGTGGCCGGCGACGGCCACCTGGAATCCGATGCCGTGCCACGGCGACGAGCCGATGTCCCGCAGGGTCTGCTCGGTCAGCATGTCCCGGAGCAGGTTGCTGGCGACCGCGCTGTCCTGCCCGGTCAGGCGCAGGGCCTCGCCGACCTTGCGAGCGGCGCCGGGCACGGCGAGGAGGACCGTCGAGATGGCGACGACGACGAGCACCGCCAGCGGGGCGAGCGCGAGCCGACCGCGCCGGTGGAGCACCAGCGCGACGACCAGCACGAGCAGGGAGACCGCCAGCGCACCGCGGGACTGGGCGACGACGATCCCGCCGAGCAGCAGGAGCACAACCGCCGTCGCCACCAGGCGCGAGGCGCGCCCGCGGGCGGAGACCGCCCGCCACACCGCGAGGGGCAGGACGAGCAGCGCACCCATGGCGAGGTGGTTGGGCTGGACGGTGAGCCCGGCCTGCCGACCGCCCACGTCGACGAACGGCAGCAGCTTCGCGCTCACCGCGGTGAACTCGAACTGGTCGGTCAGCGCGACCAGAGCGCTGACGCCCGCGCCCGCGACCCACGCATCCGCGAGGACCGGGGGCAGGGCGGGGCGGAGCCGTACCGCCAGGGTCGCGGCGAACACCAGGCCGAGGATCGCCACGAGCCACTGGGCCGCGTCGAGCGCACTGCCCCAGGCGACGTGCTGCAGCTCCCAGAGGTCGAAGAACGTCTCGTCGGCGTAGAAGCGGCCGGCCATGTACGACGGGCTCGGGGGCACGAACATGGTGATCACCGCGACGACGAGCACGGCGACGGCGAGCGGCCACAACCAGGCCGAGATCGAGATCGGGCGCCGGAGCCGCACCGCCTGCACGCCGAGCACGAGCAGGGACGCGGCCAGCAGCACCGGCCCCGGCTTGAGCGACCCCACCCCGACGGCGTTCCACGGCGAGCTGAACACCGCCAGCACGAGCAGGGCGATCCCGACGTCGTCCGGTCCCCGCAGCCACCAGAGCACCCCGACCGCCGTCAGGCCCCCCACCGCCGCGACGACGGCCCACGGCGGCACGCTCGTCAGCGTCGCCACGAGCACCGCGCCGGCCGCGAGCACGCCGATCGCGCCGAGGACGACGGCGGCCACGCGGTTCACGACGCCACCCCGGCCGGCTGGGACACGGCGGCGCGGTAGACCCGCGTGATCGCAACCGTCCAGGACGACGGCGCGAACACCTCGTCGGCGACCGTCCGGCAGGTGGCGGCCAGGGACGCCCGCTCCCGCACGACCCGGTCGAGAGCCGCGGTCAGGTCCTCGGTCCCCGGCCTCGTCGGGACCACGACGCCGGTCCCGCGGCGGGCGACGTCATCAGCGGCGCCGTTGCCCGCGAAGGCGACGACAGGAGTCCCGGCAGCGAGAGCCTCGAGGTAGGTCAGCGGTGGACCGGCCTCGGGCCACTGGCTCGGCACCACGAGACCGGTGTACGACGGCAGCGCCGCGCGGATCTCGGCGTTGTCGCGGCGTCCGAGGAAGTGCACGGCCGGCCGCTCGAAGCCGCGCAGGACGGCCGCGTCCTCGCCGTCGCCGATCACGTCGAGTGCACGGTCGCCCGGCCACGCGTCGAGGAGCTCGGGGAGCCCCTTCTCGCGCGAGAGCCGACCGGCGTAGAGCCACCGCTCCCCCGCCCCGGCCCGCGGCGACGGGATCGTCGGCGGCGCGGGCGGGACGAAGTTCGGCACCACGTCGAAGCGCCGACCGGGGATCCCGGCCCGCTCGTACTCGTCGGCCGCCCGCTGCGAGATCACCACGAGTCGGTCGGCCCGCGCGATGACCGGGTGCCGCGCCGGCCCCCCGACCTGCGCGATGGCCAGTGGCGCCGTCGCGAGCCGGGAGCCCTTGAAGCAGGCGTGGCGGACGGCCTCGGCCGGCGACTCGTCCACGCACCGGGTGCAGCGCCGGCCGTCGCGCACCATGGTCCCGACCGCGCACAGGGGTCGGAAGTTGTGCAGGGTCGCGACGACGGGTCCGCGCCAGGCGGCCAGCCACCTCGTCGAGAAGTGCGGGAAGAGGTTGTGGACGTGGACGACGTCGGGTCCGAACGCCTGGAGCTCGCGGGTCGGGTCCGGACCGAGGCCGGTGACCGTGGTCAGGGCGCCCTCGATCGGCCAGGTGCGGCGGCGCATGCGCTCGTCGGAGCGCTGGGCGACGAGCTCGACCTCGTGGCCGGCATCGCGCAGGGCGTCGACCTGCGCGGTCACCGCGAGGTTCTCCCCGCTCGGGACGTCGGAGCGGTAGAAGCCGTGGACGACGGCGACCCTCATGCCGGCACCGCCTCGCGCGCGGGCACGGTGGTGAGCACCGACCAGGCGATGTAGGTCCCCACGGCGAGGGTGACGGCGCCGCTGATCGCGAGCGACCACGCGAGCCCGTGGGTCCCGGCCACGATCGCGCCGACGACGACGCCGACCAGCAGCAGGATCGACCGACCCGTCTGCAGCCCGAAGGCGAGCCCCGCGCGGCGGGTGCCGGCGAGCAGGGCGAGCGTCGGCACCGCGAACGCGGCGAGCGCCGACTGCAGCGCGACCGGGAGGACCAGGTCGGAGTAGTCGGTGTACTGGGGGAAGAGGAAACCCATGACCGGGCCCGCCAGCGTCGCGACCACGAGGACGACCGCGGCGACCGGCGTGACCGCGAGTGCCGTGAGCCGCCACACCGACGGCAGCCCGCTCGAGCCGGCGCCGAGCCGCGCGACCGGCGGCGTCGCCAGGGCGAGAACGGCCCCGAGCAGGACCATCGGGGGTTGGAAGACCAGCAGCTGCACCGCTCGCAGACCGCCCGCGTCCCGGGCGCCGGCGAGTGCTCCGGCGAGCAGGATGACGAGGTACACCTCGAGCTGGCCGAGCACCGACATGGCGGTGAACCACCCGGCGACGTCCCGCGTGGAGCGCAACCAGGGCCCCGGGCCGGCCGGCACCGCGGAGTGTCGGGCCAGGGCGGCGAAGGCGACGGCCCCGGCGAGTGCCCCGACGCCCCAGGCCGTGGCGAACACGCCGATGCCGAGCGCGCCGCCGATCAGCCACCACCCGACGACGAGCACGGCCTGCGCGGCGGCCCACACGACGTCGAGCACGAGCGCGGCGACCGCCCGCCCGAGAGCCAGGAAGGCGTATCGCCCGACGTCCTGCACGAGCGCCAGGACGAGCCAGGGCACGAACCAGACGACGGACCCGATCCACTGGGAGACGACGAGGAGCGCGACCGTCCCGAGCCCGCCGACCAGGACCGCGAATCCCACGGCGGACCGCACGAGAGCCGGGCGGTCGCCCTCCGGGGTGGCCGGGAGCTGGGTGAGCATGGTCTGGCCGATGAGGCCGCGGCCGGTGGCGAGCGCGATCGTCACCACCGCGAAGCCGAGCACGAACAGGCCGAAGGACTCGGGCGCCAGGACGACGGAGGCCGCGAACGCCGTGACGACGTTGGTGCCCGCGTTGAGCAGCTGCGAGGCCATCCCCGCCGCGGAGCTCCGCAGGCTGGTCATGCGACGGTCCGCCGGCGTCGGGCGAGGAAGCGGCGCCGCTGACGCGGCACCTCGAGTGCCTCGGCACCCCCGCTGCTCCGGCGGCCCTCGGCGAGTGCCGTGACCCAGGCCAGGTAGGCCGCCCGCGACGCCTCCGCCGAGTAGTGCGCGGCGGCGTACTCGCGGCCGCGCTGCCCGAGGTGGGCGCCGTCGCCCATCCCGAGCGCGACGGCCGCCTCGAGCAGGAGCTCCGGGCGGCCCGGCTCGACGACGATGCCCGCCGCCGCCGCGCCCATCTCCCGACCGGCCGGGCTCGTCGCCGACGTCGCGGCGACGACCGGGCGCCCGGCCGCGAAGTAGGAGGTCAGCTTGCTGGGCACGCACATCTGCGTGACGGTCTCGCGCTCGTTGAGCACGAGGACGTCCGCGGCGGCGAGCGCGGTCTCGAACTCGCCGTCGGGAAGCGGGTCGAGGAACTCCAGGCTGGTGCAGTCGGCTCCGAGCTCGGCCAGGCGCGGGCGCTGGTTGCCGTCGCCCAGCAGGACGAAGCGGACCGGCAGCTCACGCTGCTCGGCGAGACGGGCGGCGGCCACGACGTTCTCGAGGCCCTGCTTCGCCCCCATGTTGCCGGCGTGCAGGGCGATCGTGCGGTCGACCGGCCAGCCGAGCCGGTGGCGCAACGCCGCGGGATCGCCGGTGGCGCTCGTGGTGTGGGTCCAGTTCCCGATGACGGTGACCGCCCCGTCGGGGACGCCCGCCCGAGCCAGCCCACCGCGGAACATGTCGTGGACGGCGACGATCCCGTCCGCGCGGGAGAGCAGGCTGCGCTCCACCCGCGCGACGGACCGGCCGCCCCGACCACCGAGCACGCCGGTCTCGGCGACGACGTCTCCGTAGAGGTCCTGCACGACGACGCCGAGCGGAACGCTCCCCCACCGCCGGCGCCAGAGGGCGGCGGCCACGGTGAGCAGGGCCGGGCTGACGGCGACCACCACGTCCGGACGGCGGGTACGGACGGCGAGCGACGCGGCGGCGAAGGCCGCCTCCATGCCGATACGGCCCCAGCCCGTCGGCCGGTTGGGCACCGGGTGACGCACGCGGGTGATGCGGATGTCGCCGTCGCGCTCCTCGAGCCGCGCGCCTCGGAAACCCGGCTGGACCCGCCACTGCGGGTAGTGCGGGTACCCCGTCACCACGTGCACGCGGTGACCCGCGTCCGCCCACGCGCGGGCCATCCCGGTCGTGTACGGAGCGATTCCGGTTCTCTCCGGGGCGTAGTTCAACCCCAGGAGAAGAATGTCCAGTCGTCGCACGATCCCCACCCCGGTCGGCTTCCGTCGAACGGATCTCTTTCCTGAGATCCGTCCGGGCACGTTTCACCCGGTGGGGTGAACATCGTGACGCGGGCCAGATCGCCGTAGCTTTCCGTCGCGTTACAGGTCCACTCAGATCATTCTCATCCACCGGTAGGGTGTACCGGGCGTAACACATTCGAGTACTGCCGCGATGCGGCTTCGACGGGCAATCACCGTCGCCGCACTTCCACGAGGAGCATCGTGAGCGAGACGATGACGAAGTCGGGCACCCCCGAGGCGGGTGCCGGGATGTACGAGAAGATCCTCCGAGAACTGATGGTCGCGAGAGTCGTCGCTCCCGACCACACCGTGCTGGTGCAGTTCGCGGGCGAGTTCGACCGGCAGGTCACCGAGCGGCTGGGGTTGCGCCGCGCGACCTTCGTCAACCTGGCCCCCGACTCCCCCTCGAGCCGGCTCGACGCCGACGCGCTCCGGGGCGACGCGCACACGATGGACGTCGCCGACGGCGCGTTCGACCACGTCATCGGGCATGCGGGCCTGCACCACTGCAGCCGACCGCACCAGGCGCTCTACGAGATGTACCGCATCGCGCGGCGCACGGTCGTGTCCGTGGAGAACCAGGACTCCCCGCTCATGCGTCTCGCCTGTTCGGTCGGCCTGGCCGGGGTCTACGAGCACGAGGCGGTGGCCGACGGCGGCGGCTCGACCGGCGGCGTGGACGGCACCGGTGTGCCCAATCACGTGTACCGCTGGACCCGACACGAGGTGCGCAAGACGATCCGGACCTTCGATCCCGGCCGATCCGTCCCGATCGAGTTCCATGCCCACTGGCTGATCGGGACCGACCGGGCACTGACGTCCGGGATGCGCGCTCTGCTCGGCGAGAAGGACTCACGGCAGTCCGCTCCGCGCATTCTGGCCGGCAACGCCATCAATCGGGGTCTCAACAGCGTGGCAAGACGCCAGGGCAACATCTTCGGCTTCGTCGTGCGCAAGGATCTCGCCCGGAACCAGCCCTGGATCGCCTCATGATCATCCGTTCGCGACGCTTCCGCTCCGCTCTCGCGCTGTTCGCCATGGTGGCGCCCGGATTCCTGCGCCGCTTCGTGCATACCCGCCTTCTCGGCTACCGGATCGACCCGACCGCCGTGATCGGCCGCTCCTTTATCGACGTCGACCGCTTCGAGATGGGCCCCGGCGCAGCCATCGGGCACCTCAACGTCATCCGCGGCCTCGAGGACCTGTGGATGGCCGAGGCCTCCCGGATCGCACACCTGAACTGGATCAACTCGGTCCGCCGCGACAAGGGCTTCTTCGAGGACGTCGACCGGCACCTGGCCCTCATCATGGGCTACAACACGTCGATCACGATCATGCACTTCATCGACTGCTGCGCGAAGGTCGAGCTGGTCAGCCGCAGCGTGCTCGCCGGCTATTGGACGCAGGTCATGACCCACACCTTCGACTACCGCACGGCAAGGCAGGACGCGCGTCCGATCACGATCGGCGAGCGCTCCATCATCACCACCCGCTGCACGCTCCTGCCCGGGGTCAAGATCGCCGAACGCAGCATCGTGGCCGCCGGCTCGGTGGTGCACGGCCAGTGCCGCAAGCCGGGCTTCCTCTACGCTGGGGTGCCCGCCAAGCCAGTTCGCGAGCTCGACTTCAGCCAGCTGTTCCTCACCGACGAGCTCACGATCCGCTGAGGCGTGCGAGTCGCTCCCGATCTCGGCGCGAGCTGCTTCACCCGAAGGCCAGCGCTTCGAGCACGGAGTGTTCTTCCTGGCGGCGTCTCCCTCGGCGATGGAGAGACAAGCACTCGAAGCGCTCCCTGTCAGCATCCACCAAGCGCAAGAAAGGCCGAACCATCATCCCTCGCGCGCGGGCTCGTCGACGTGGACGGGCCCGACGGATCGGTTGCGGGGTCGGCGCTGCAGCAGCCGTAATGCTGGTGGCGGGGACGCCCCCCGACGAGGTCCGCGTCGCGGCGGCGGGCTGTCGATTCCGACCCGCAAGACCGGAACAGCTCCGCCGCAGCTGTTGGCCTGCCACCCGGTCGTCGGCCTCAGAGAGCTCTCGATCCTCGATGCGCGCTACCCGGCCGCGCGGCCCCTGCTCCCGGCGCGGCCAGTCCGGCCCGGGACTGCGCTCTTCGGGCCACGGCTGCGGCCAGTACACGGCTTCCGTCAGCCGACCCAGACTCGTAGGCGGCTCTGCACCAGGTGCGTGGAAAGTCGCCTGTGAGGGCCGTCCGTAACGCCTACTTGAAGGGCTCCCGGCTCACGACGGTGCCCTCGTCGCCGCGGGGGTATAGGCCCCGCGCGGCACCCGCTGATCGCGGGCGCCGACCGTCTCGTGCTCATCTCGCGCCCGGCGGCCGACGAGAGGTTCTGAAGTCGTCCTCGCGGGGCTCGCCACGACGAACCTTCTTGAGACCGCTACATCGCTCTCCGATACGATACCGTAGGGGTGGTTACATGAATGCTCAGGTTGAGCAGCGAGCGGGACTTCTCGCTTTCGCGTCAATAATTATCGCAGTGTCGATTGGTACAATCGCGAAGAATGCATCGCCCCTGATTGCTACAGGTTACGCTCTGACACTTCTCGTGCTCGCCGTTGTTCTATATTTTCATATCGTAGCTTGGGTCGAGAAACACCCGAAATCTATCGATATCATCGCGTTCCTCGCCATTGTCATTCTAGTTATAGCCTTCTTCACAGCGTTTGACCCTACGCACTCGTCTTCCCTGGGAGCGGGCGCGGACCGATCCGACGCGTTAAATGTCGCTTTGGACCGCTTGCTTCAAGGGCAGTATCCCTACTACGGACGTACCTACATGGGTAATGAGATAACCCCACTTCCCGGGTCGTTACTCCTAGCCACACCTTTCTTCATCCTCGGAGACGCAGCCTTCCAAAATGTGGTCTGGATACCAGCATTTCTCGTGGCTTTGAATGCCGGAGGGCGACTGCGAGCGGCCCCGACTGTCGTTTGGATTACCGCGGTCCTTGGTTGCGCCGCGACCGTACGGGAACACCTTGTAGGCGACGACCTCTTCGTGAAAGGGGTCTACGTCCTCGCCGCCATATTGCTCGTTCTCAGAGTGAGCGCGAGAACAACGTACTGGCTCCCGCTAGTCGCCGCGTCCATCGCGCTCGGTGTGACGTTGTGCAGCCGTCCTCACTTCATACTGATGCTCCTTCCGATATGCGCTCTCTTGTGGAAGCAAACCTACAGCTTCAGGATGACGTCCACTGTCGCAGTCGGTTCTACGGCGACGATCTTCGTCCTTGCTGCACCCTTCGCTATAGTCGACTGGGCCGGGTTCTCACCTCTTCACGTCGCATCGAAGGTCACGAGCAGCACAAGGATTAGCCCGGCCTTGGTGTTCCTCGCACTAATAGCCCTTGTTACGACTATCGGTCTACTGTGGTGGTTTCGGCCAGGTGTAACCGCAACTATGTGGCTCCTCGCAGGAATCGCTGCAGTGCCTGGCGCACTCGCTTTCATTCAGACTCTACGCGTCACCGGACCGGACCTGTGGCAACTAGGTCTGGCCTCACCAGCAGTGGTGTTCGCGGCTGCCGCGATTGCATGGAAGTCTCCGCCTAGCAAGGACCTGCGGGACGATCAGCGCTTGCTCGACCAGCCTACTGCTCCGCCAGGAATCAACCCGAAGTCCGAGCAAAACGATCGCACTCCAGGTCGTCGACAAATTTAACTACCTAGCGCTGCCCTTGCGGTCCGATTGAGGCGAGTGCCATCTGCCGCTGAGTCGGAGCCAGCTTAATGCACCACCGATCAGGGAGGTGGTGTGGCGTGGTGTGGTGTCGCGTCGCTAGGGAAAGCCGGGTCCCGAGAAGCGGAGGATCGCTAACCCTGCGCCAGCCAGCTTCCAATGGCTCGGGAACGCCGTCACAGCGTACGACCTTGCCTACAAGCCCGTGGCTGACACGATCTGCCGCTCCGACCAGCGCATCTCAACGGCCCTAGTCGAAGCGGCCAACAGTCACCTGAAGGCGCTACGCCACAACGCCCCAGGATGAGCGACGACGATAAATCACCGCGCCCAAGCACTGTTGCGCTGCAGACTACTCGCACTCCTTCTTCTCGAAGAGCTCCTTCGCAGCCACCGTCTTCGGCACCAAAGCCCATCTCGTTGTCGTAAAGGGCAGGTCATCGACGTGTATGGCGGCCGCAATGAAGGACGGCCCCAGCCAGGCATAGTTCGGATATGAACCGATCCGGCCTCTACCCGCCGGCGAAAGACGGAGAACGCCGTTGACAGGCAACCTAGCGTGCCGTTGACGCGAGCAAGAGTTAGGTCACTCCTGTCTTACCGCACGAAGCTCGAAGTCGACAGCTACTTGTCGGGCCGGAATTTGCCGGACCGACTCAACTACCCCCAGATTCGACGTAGAGCTTCGCAAGCAGAAAATGAGGGCGACTCCCAGCAGGACCAGCGCGGGACGGTTGGTCTCCAGCAGATTGTAAAATGCTGCAGAAACTAGGTAGACCAGGAGTACGGCAAGACCGAAATCGTTACGCCTCCTGATCGCGATTAGTAAAGCCACTACGATCGTCGCGGAGAAAAGCGCTAGCCCCGGCAGACCGGTAGATATAGTCAGCTGCAGCCACGAGCTCTCGACACCACGCCGCGAATCGCCGAGTACCTGCTTCCTCTTTGCCTGATCGGCCTCGCCTGGCCCTACCCCAACCAGCATATTCTCCTGCGCGAGCAAGACACCGACCTCGTAGGAATCCAACCGAGATGCATCGGACGAATCTGCCTCCGCACTACCCACCCGACCAGAACCGACGAAGAAAGACGCCAGTGTCAGCGCACCCAATAAAACAACGACTGCGACAAGTGTACGGTAAGCGGATCCTGCACCTCGACGCCTGATAGAAATTAACAGTACAAGACAGGCGACACCGACAAGAAGCGAGATGAGGGAGCCGCGCGACCCCGTGAAATAGACGGCGGCCGAGCAGAGCAGGGCACCCGCAAGAGAATAGAGATGGGCCTTCTCGAAGAGCTGCGAAAGGAAGAGCAGGCAGCTCATTGCAAAGAAAGTTCCATTCAGGAGTGGATGCCCCAAGGACGTCGTTATCCGATATACCTCCCACCCCTGTGACACTGGGTTCTGAGCCAGATCGTATAGTGGTTGGAAAAGCAAGTTATACGACAGTGCACGCTCCACACAGCCATAGATTGCGAGCGCGAAAGCTAACGCCAGCCAACACTTTCTAAGTATCTCAACGGCACGCACAGATGACGTTGCGGCCGCAACAAAAGTAGCAGCAAGGACGATGAAATTCAGAGTCCACAGAGCGCTGCTTGTGGGGTTCGTCGAACCAACGGTCCGGATCAAGATCCAGACCAAGAAGATTGCGCAGGTCACTCCTAGAAGGTTGGGTCGGAGGCGCGTCTGCTTATTTAGTAGCCATCTGAGTGTGAGTACAAGGCCAACTACAAGGGCTGGACTATAACCCGCTGTTCTTGTCTCGACTGGAAGATTGAGAGTGGGCACCAGGACGAAGGAGCCAAAGGTTATTCCGGGAAGCCAGTCGAAGGGCGCAACGAAGAGGAACGTAATGACGGCGAGCGCGAGAATAGTGACTAGAGTCAATACAGCGCCAACTGACGCAATGGCACCGGTCAAAGCGACGAAGACGGCAACAATTAGCACCAGCTCCAGGACCATCCGGTGATTACTGAGGCTCCTCATAGCAAGCTCGTGCTCCGAAGCACCTTCAACAGGTCTGCGACTCTGCTCTCCCAGGAGTGATTCTTCACAATCGATGCGCGACAGCTCGCACTGAGGTCTGGGTTGGGGAGCTCCCCGCCGGCTTGAGAAAGGCGGTTAGCCAGCTCTGTAACATCTCCCGGGCGAAAAAGCCAGCCCCAGCCTCCGGAGCTTATCAACGTTCGCGCGTCTGCGAAGTCAGACGCGAGAATAGGCAGACCCATAGATTGGTACTCGTACAATTTCTGGGGTGAATGGTACATCGACCCCACTTCCATCTCGACTTGTCCGCTATAGGCTAGGTCGAACCTCGCCATCTGCTGTGGGACCTCATGCCAAGGGACACTACCGGTCCACTCTACAGCCGCCTCAATACCAAGCGACGAGCTCAGCTGCTCCAGTCCAGGCCGTGCTGGGCCATGTCCAACCACAACTATCCGGAGCGTCTCACCCGTTGGATCAAGTTCTCGGACCGCCCGGAAGAGAACGTCTAGCCCTGCCCATTCCGCGACGTACCCTACGAATCCAACAACCAGGTGTCTACGGCTCCGGTCCTTTATGGCGTGCTGCGGCCGAAAACGCTCAGGGTCGGTCGCGTTAGGGAGGACCACGATCTTGTCCGGGGGCAGCCTCGCTTCGGCGGCAATGAGGTCTCGGAGCGAATCGCTAACTGCTACCACGAGATCTGCCTGCCGATAGCACTCGAGCTCCATCTTCTTCGCCGTCCGGATCAGTCTGAGATTACTTCTCTCTCGGCTGGCCTCGTACCAGAAGGGGCCGTTGCTCTCCACCACCCAAGGCACAGAGTGATCGGTCCGCCTTAGACCGATCTGTTGGAAAGTCGCATGACGTTCATACACTAAGGCGGCTGAAGGACGAATATGGCGTCGAGCGCGCCACCCAGCGTATTGGGCCACACTCAGGCGAGCGAGATCACGCGCTGTAGCCTGTCTGTGCCCTGGCGATCCATGGCTGCCGGCACTGCCCGCTCGTAGAGCCTTCGGGATGGTGTTATCTTCACCTGCGAGGTAGACATTTGCTTCATATCCATTGCGCCGCAGTCCTTCTAAGAAGCCCGAGATATGGGCTCGTGGTCCAATTGATTGGGACGATGGGTCCCGCGAGACGCTGAGTGCACCACACAAGTACGCAATCTCGGCCATCCTCTTAGCTCCTTCGAGGTCCGGGAGTCGGACGAGACGGATAAGCCGCCGACGCTGGAGGGCTCCCTCGGAGCTCGGTTGTAGCAGCTTGGCTTTCATTCGCTGTGGTACGTGCTGCGGAAGCGCCGTCGGGGCTGGGAGTCATTGCATCCGAGTAGTAGCTTCCATATTGATAGCTCCTCCTTTGTAGTGGAGCACCGTTGAACACACAACCCGCGAGCTGTAGGTCAACTTTTCGAAGCGCAGCTACAGAATCTCCAAGCATGTTTCGTGTCGTCTCACCCCATCGGCATACCAGTAGAGCGGCGTCAACACTCGGAGAAAGTTGAGCGGCATCCGTCACCGCAAGCACAGGAGGCGTATCAATCATTACATAGTCGAATCGCCCTTTGGCTTCCTCAACTAGGCTGAACATACTGTTCGAACCCAGCAACTCACTTGGGTTGGGCGGTAGTTCCCCGCTCGTTAGGACATTCAAAGCGCCCGCGACGAGTTGCAGGCAGTCGGAGAGCTGGGCACGCCTGGTTAAGACAGTTGTTAGACCCACGTTAGATTCAAGTCCCAGCCGTGAAGAAATCCGTGGCCGGCGAAGGTCTGCTTCGATCAGCAAGGTTCGAAAACCTGCAATGGCTAGCGCATGGGCGAGGTTAATGGATGTGAATGTCTTACCATCCCCAGGTGCACAGCTTGTAATCGCTATGACTTTGCTGTCTGATTCAATATTTACAAACTGGAGGTTGGTGCGAAGCTCCCGTAGAGACTCCCCGGTTATGCTGCTCCCCTCTCTCAGAACCATACTCGAATCCTCACGAACTTGCGTGTCTTGTGGGATTGTTCCTAGTACGGGCGCTCCACTTACTTCAGCTAAGGTGGCAGACGACCTCAAAGTGGTATCAAGCGAAGCGCGCCACCATGCGACCGCCATTCCAATCAGAATCCCAACAAAAGCGCCTACAACCAGATTTAGGAATGTGTTCGGCGACACCTGTGGAGCTGGAGGGACCGCAGCTTCCACAGTTCTTGCAACGACAATCGGAGGTCTATTGGAGTCCAAGGGACGTTCGAGTTCGGCCACCAACCGACTGAACTCGTCAGCAGCAGCATTAGCGATCGACACGGATTTCTGCGGATCGTTAGTGCGCACGTCGATGTTTAACAGGACCGAGTCAGGGACCGCCGAAGCAGAGATATACTCTGCAACCTGTGATGGCGAATCGGGTAACCCAAGATTCCGAGCAACTTGGCCGCCAACACGAGTACTTTCAACGAGCTGAGTATACGAGGCAATCCGCTGCGCCGTTAGGAGGCTGCCTTGGTAGGCGGCGCTCGCATTGTCCCCTGGATATTGCGCCGAGATATACATGGAGATGCTTGCTCTATAAGTCGGAGGAGTAAGCAGGCTGGCGAGGTAGCCAGCTAGCGCGCCGACTAGTACTCCTGCTACAACATAAGGCCAACGGCGAAGGATAGATACTACTGCTTCCCGAGGGTTCATCTCGGTCCCACTTTCGTCATGCGAGCCGACAACACTTCCCAGTATCTAGCTGCGCTGCTCTCAGGCGAGAACTCTGAGAGGTCGGACTCAAGCCTTTGCGATTGCAGCGCAATGCTGATTGCTTCGCGTAGGGGTTCCGCTGCAGCTCGTTGCGCAAGCACCCCGCCGACATAACGTGGCACCAGTTCTCGTAGTCCGGGAACATCAGTTGCCACAACTGGGGTACCTAGAAGTCCTGCTTCCGCAGCCACGAGGCCGAAGCCTTCCCAACGTGACGGAACTATGACAAGCCTACTCTTGCTCATGTAGGGGTACGGATTTTCGATGTGTCCTAGGAAAACACATCTGTCTTGCACCCCCAACTGTCTTGCGAGAAGTATTGCATTGTCAAGTAGTGGCCCTGTACCTAGGAAGGCAACACGCAGCTCGGGCAGCGCCGACATCGCATGGAGAAGCAGATCCTGGCCTTTCGCGTGCCTGAAAGCGCCCACGCATACGGCCGTGACGACATGCTGCGAATCGACGCCCGAGAACCACGGATGTTCGATCACCTTCTCCGATCGCAGCTTGATCTCTGAAATCGGCAGCGCATTATAGATCGTGAAACATCGTGTAAGGTCCAGCGCGAAAGCCTTTTCGCTCCTGCTCGTTACTTCCTTACTCACTCCAACGAATGCATCGGCGTGATGGTAGAGCGTCTTCGCTAGACGGAGAAGTACTCGCTCACTTCGCTCGATCGATAGGTTCTCTGGAACGTTATGCTCAACGACGCAGACCGGGATCCGCAGCGCCTTTGCGATCGGGATACAGACCAAATTGCTAAAGAGCATATTCGACAGCAGCACATCTGGCCGGTTTTTCACCAGAGTTAGACCCATCTTCAAGATTAACTCAAAGTAGCCGATCGATCCCTTGAAAGTTCGATCTAGGGAACGGCTGTTTTCTATCTTGGGAGGAATGGTCAACTCGGTCTGCGACCGACGCTCAAGTGTTGTAAGCGAAACATCAGCATATCGAGTCAATCCGGCAGCGATGACAGTCGAGACCCGCTGAGCTCCGTAGGGATGCAGATCGTTACAAACTACCATCAAACGAGCAGGCCCTTCACGCTCAGACCGCCTCGCCCGACGCTTCCGCAAGCAGCTTTCTCTTACCATCGAAGCAGCCTCTCGAGGGAGGCATGTCAGCAGTCGAAGGACCCTTGCCGTCGCACCTAACCTCAGGAGCTCTTGCTTGACAACTCGCCGACCCTCGCGTCCGCCTCGAAGTAACACGCGCGCCCGAAATCGTGCCGAAAGTCGGTGGAGTCCCTCTCGATCGAGGCCATCAGTCATCTCGCCGAGCGCTCTAGTTAAGAAGGTCTCTCTAGCTCCATCCTTGACGCCGGTGTATGCGTTCTTGGCGTGAATTCGTTGATATGCCAGCTTCGTTTCTAAATAGTAGCCTCGACCCAAACCGGCGGAGACGAACTTCAGGTAATTGTCCTGAGAACTGAGAGGCAGCGGCAGCGGCAGGCGCGCCTGCAGAAAGTCTCGCCGCCACGACAACCCAGCAGTCGGCGGGAATTTGGTGGGGAGTTTTCCCCTTCGCGCAGCCGCTCTGTGGTCCTGTGGGCCAGATACTAAAGAAACTCGGGTGTCGTTGGGTGGCGGGACGAGTTGCGAGTCTTGGTCAACATATTCCACATCATGGTATACCCATTGCACATCTCGATGCGTGGCGTAGATTCGGGCGACTTCTTCGATACGGAGATGGTGCATAAGATCGTCGGAGTCAAGTAGCAGGATGATGTCGGATATACACTCGTCAATAACTCGCGCTGTCGCAGCGCCTACGCCACGATTCTCGGTGTAGATGACGGTGATTGATTTCTCGTAGGCTTGAAGGACGTTGCGGCTCGTGTCAGTTGATCCGTCATCCACGACTACAACCTGCTCTGCTGTGATCGTCTGATCAAGCACAGAGTCTAGGCATTCTCCTAGGAAGGGTCCGTAGTTATAGTTTGTGATAGCTACGGACACCGACGGTAGTGGATCGACAGTCATACGTTACCCCTCAAGCCTTTTCGTGCCCGTGCGAAGCCCGCTGACTAGTTCCCCTGTAACCTGACGAAGGCGACGTGATATGAAAGGAAGGGCCACCACTAGACTTATCAACGGCCCAAAGATACTGGCCTGGGCGGCGAGGGAGATTGCGGCGAGCAGTAATGTAGTAATCAGAAGGGAAGGGAGGGGCAGGATCCTCCAGAAGAGAACCACGCCCGCTGCCAACGCTATCGAGGCAAATCCCTCAGCTACTGCGACACCGTACGTTCCAAAGGAGACGATAGAAGGAGCAGCTCCGATCGCGAGAACCACAAGGTATCCAAGAGTCATCCAAAAGACTGGAAGAGTCTTGTCCAGAGCGAGAAGCGCGCTTTGGTGCAGTCTGCTCAATGAGAGTACGAGATAGGTGGGTATCAGTACGGGAAGCAGCTCGGCGACCGGGGTCCACTCCGCGCCGAACAGTAGAGGCAAGAGGTGAGGCCCGACCCATGCTAAGAGGAGAAGAGGAGGTGCTAGCGCTAGGAGTTGAGCTACAACTGCCTTGTCTAGGCTCCTCGCCAAGCGGCCAGTATCGTCTCGCAATCTCCCGAAGACGGCGGTTGACAGGCGGTAAAGCACTTGCTTAGCAAATGACGCCTGTTCAAGCAGACGAATGCATAACGAGTAATAGCCAGCGGCCGACGCACCTCCGTAACGTGCCACGAGCACCTGGAGTACAAGACTGCGCCCGTTCTCCACCACAGAACTGAGTGTGGCTGCGAAACCAAAGCGGAAAGCTTCTTTGGCGATTTTCTTGTCCCACAAGGGCATAGCCGCGTTCGGCACTTTGAGAACGAAGATCAGAGTCAATGCGCTCTGTTGCACTGCTAGCGCGACAATCAAGGACGTTAGTCCAAAGCTCATCGTAGCCAAGATTACTGCGACTACGTAAAATAGGCCTTGGCACAGCATCTCAATAAGTCCGACACTCTTGAAGTCAAGGCGGCGCTCTAGTAGCGATAGGGCAGGTTGACCTATCCCGGTGATCAGCAAGAGGGGCGCTAAGTACCTGAGGGTGCCCTCAAGGTCAGGAATGTTGGCCAAGTCGGCGATTGCCGGAGCCGCGAGGTAAAGAGCAAGGGCGCCCAGAGACGAGAGGCCGAGGATGGCCGTGAGTGCAACGCGTGCGGCTCCCATATCATCATCTGAAGTGCCGCGTCGCACTAACCAAACGTCAAGGTTCAGTTCAGTCAGATTCTGTAATGTGAACCAGATTGCGAAGGCTGTGCCGTACGTGCCGTAAGCCTCGGGGCCGATGAGTCGAGCAACGACCAGCAAGCCCAGCCCGCTAATTACGATGCCAAAGACCAGTCTTGTTGCCAACCATCGCGAGCCTGCGAAGGCGCGGTCCCGTAGATTCGGCTCTGTCGACCCAGGCGTACTATCGTTATGATCTTCCGAGGAAGCGTTACTGCTGCCCGCCACCATCAATCAGCCCTCGCCGCGGCGGCCGAGGCCGACCGCTGTGAGTCCGGCGCGGCGCAGGGTGGCCGGGTCGACGACGTTGCGGGTGTCCACCACGATCGGGCGCTTCATCGCCGACGCGATCACCGACCAGTCCAGGGTGCGGAACATCGGCCACTCGGTCAGCACCAGCACCGCCTCCGCGCCCTGCGCCGCCGACACCGCGTCCGCCGCCAGCGCCACCCCCTCGATCTCGGTCGGCGGCGCCGCACCGTCCTTGCCGTCCACGAACGCCGGGTCGAACCCCACCAGCTCCGCCCCCGCCTGCCGCAGCAACGCCGCGATCGCCAACGCCGGCGAGTCCCGCAGGTCGTCGGTCCCGGCCTTGAACGTCAACCCCAGCAACGCCAGCCGCACCCGCGACAACGACCCGGTCCGCTTCCCGGTCACCGCCAGGCGCACCTTGTCCACGATCCGCTGCCGCTGCCGGGTGTTCGTGTCGATCGTCGCGCGCAACAACCGGAACTCGAAGTCCGCCGAATCCGCCACCTGCAGCAACGCGTGCGTGTCCTTCGGCAGACACGACCCGCCCCACCCCGGACCCGGCGACAGGAACGCCTGCCCGATCCGCCGGTCGTAACCGATTCCCTCGGTCACGTCCCCGATGTCCGCCCCGACCCGCTCGCACAGCTCGGCCATCGCGTTCACGTACGACAGCTTCATCGCCAGGAAACAGTTCGCCGCGTACTTCATCAGCTCCGCCGACGCCGCATCGGTCAGCACCGTCGGCGCCCCCAGACGCGCGTACAGCGCCGCCACCCGCTCCGCCGCGTCCTGGTTGTCCGACCCCACCACGATCCGGTCCGGCCCCAGGAAGTCCTTGACCGCCGACCCCTCCCGCAGGAACTCCGGGTTCGACACCACCGCCACGTCCGAGCGCGACACCCGGTCCGGCTCCGCCGCGCTGCGCGTCCAGTCCAGCAGCTCCGCGGTCCGCGCCGCCGTCCCCACCGGCACCGTCGACTTGTTCACCACCACCGTGCCCGGCGCCAGCTCCGCGCCGACCTCCTCGATCACCGACTCCACCGCGCGCAGGTCGGCCACCCCACCGGCACCCATCGGCGTCGGCACGCACAGGAACAGCACCTCCGCCGCCCGACCGTCCTCGAACGAGCCCAGCGCCACCCCCGCGCCGACCACGAACGACAACCGCCCCGCCGACGTCTGCTCCGAGACCAGCTCCGCCAGCCCCGGCTCCACGATGTCCACCACACCCCGACGCAGGCGCTCCACCTTCGCCTCGTCGATGTCGGCACACACCACCTCGTGACCCAACGACGCCAGACACGCCCCCGTCGTCAACCCGACGTAGCCCGTCCCCACCACCATGACCCGCCGTGCGAACATCACCCGACCCCCCGCTGGTGACCTGCCTAGTGGAAGCGTCACACATCGACGTCGTGGCACCGCAGCCGGGTCACGATAGTGTCACGCTCAAGGTCGCCGCGTCCCTCAATTGAGTGTCCGGCTCACGCAGCGGGGCTGTACCCGCATGCACGACACGGAGAGGGACGAGCGGCGGATGTCCTGCGTCGCGTCGCGCCGTGCGAACGCGCCGAGCTTCCGACTCGCGCGCGTCCTGCGGCGTACCCCAGCGTCAGGCCAGCAAAGAGCACGAAGAACTTCGAATCGCGAAGTAGGTAACGACGCCACAGCCGGCGAAAGTCGGTCGCGAGGCGGTAAGCAGCCTCTGTGCCTGTTGCCTGAAAGAAGCGCGGCGCCCGCGTCTGATAGCCTGACAGGAAGTCGATGGTGGCGCCAGCGCCAACAAGAACCGCGCCCGGCAGCTCATTCCGGTGCTGGTCAATCCACAGCTCTTGCTTGGGAGCGCCAAGGCAGACGATCACAACATCCGGCTGGAAGGCGACCAATCCACTTACCAGGCGCTGATCCTCCTCGTCGCCTATCTCGAAACCCATTCTAGGGCTGTCGACGAAGACTTCCCCTAGTTCGGAGTGCTCTCGGCGGAGGTTCGCAGCCGCCATGACGCCGCGTCCAGGCGCGCCGCCGACGAGTGCGATCCGCAGTCCGTCCCTCTCCGCTTGCTCAACAAGCGCGCCGGTCAGCGCCACGCCCGTGACGCGTCGTGCCTCCGCGGTGCCGGTCAGCTTGGTCAGCAGGGCCAACGGGGCTCCGTCGATCGTCACTACATCCGCACGCTCGTAAGCGTCGCGGAAACGCTGCTCCTTGTTCATGAGCATGAGGTGATCGACATTGCAGGTGAAGACGCTCGTCCCTACCGCCCGCCCGCGCGCACGGCGGAGAATCCGAATGGCGGCATCAGTAACGGAGTCGAACACCTGCAGATTGATATCCATCAGATGGTGGTACGCGCGGGCTTCCCCTTCAATGCGAGCCTGGAGATCGATCTCCGGTCGACGCGCCTTGCGCTGCTCCGGGATGACAGTCTGCGGAAGGTCGTCGTGCAGGGTCTTCGTCATGTCAGTCTTCTCCCCCAGCAAGAATCTGTGCACGAATATGGAAGTGCGGCTTAGTACGCGCCGCGACCGCGCGTCACGGCGCCGACGGTCTTCCAGAGAATGTTCATGTCGAGGGCCGGCGACCAGTTCTCGACGTAGCGCAGGTCGAGCCGGACCGACTCGTCCCAGGTGAGGTCCGAGCGGCCGCTGACCTGCCAGAGGCCGGTCATCCCCGGGCGGACCAGGAGCTTGCGGCGAGCGTCGGTCTCGTAGTGCGCCACCTCGCGGGCGAGCGGCGGGCGGGGCCCGACCAGGGACATCGAGCCGCCGAGCACGTTGAACAGCTGCGGGAGCTCGTCGAGCGAGAGCCGGCGCAGCGTCGAGCCGACCGCGGTGATGCGCGGGTCGCGCTTCATCTTGAACAGCGGGCCGGCGGCCTCGTTGTCGGCCGCGAGCTGCGCCACCATCCGGTCGGCGTCCACGACCATCGAGCGGAACTTGACCATCCGGAAGTGCCGGCCGTTGAGGCCGACGCGCTCCTGGCGGTAGAAGACCGGGCCACCGTCACGCTTGATGAGCACCGCGATCGTCAGGAAGACCGGAGCGAGGACGAGGAGGAGGGCCGCAGCGCCGAGGCGGTCGATGCCCGCCTTGACCGCGCGGGTCACGCCGTCGAAGCGGGGCTCGGTGAGGCGCAGCATCGGGAGTCCGTCGACCGGGGCGACGTGCAGCCGCGGGCCGCCGATCTCCATGAGGCCCGGGTCGACCACCAGGTCGACGCCGGTGCCCTCGAGCTCCCAGGCCAGAGCCTGGAGCCGCTTCGGGGTCCAGCCGGGCGTCGGGGCCACGGCGACCACGTCGATGCCGAGCTCGGCGACCTGGCGGGCGACGCCGTCGAGGTCCCCGACCACGGGGACCCCGGCCACGGTGGCGGCACCGTCGGGGGCCTCACCGGTCGAGGTGCAGGCGGCGACGACCGTCCAGCCGTGGTGCGGGACCCGCAGGGTCCGGGCGACGAGGTCGGTGATGCCCTGCTCGGTGCCGATCACGAGGACGGAGGACATGCAGAGGTCCTCGCGGCGCGCGGTGTGCAGCACGCGGCGGATGAGGTAACGGCCACCGAGAAGCGCGAGCCCGGTGGCCGGCAGGACGCCGATCACCCAGGGGCGCAGGTCGTTCGCCTTGGCCATGTAGCCGATGAAGGCCAGGACCAGGGAGGCGCCGACGAAGGCGCGGACGATGCGGTTGAACTCCTCGGCGCCCTGGCCGATCACCTGCGAGTCCCAGCAGCGCATGGCGGCCATGAGTGTCAGCACGACGCCTGCACCGATGCAGCTGGACACCGCGGCGGCCTGGAGGTCCCAGGAGCGGGTGGCGACGCCGAGGGCGGTCGCGAGAGCGGCGACCCCGAGGACGAGGCCCAGGTCGGAGGCGACGACCGCGCGCAGCAGAACTGCACGCCAGGTGTGGGTGGGCGCCGGTCCCCCAACCGGAGCGCCCTGCGCCGACCGTAGCGCCGGGATGACCGCCTGCTGGCGGTTCCCTGCGGTCCCGATGTCCGTGCTCACTTCGAGTGACCCCCCATAGTCACGGACGGTGGTTCCCCGGTGCGCGGTGAGGGCACTTCCCCGTACCCCCGGCCGCACCTCGGACCCGCCGACGCGGTTGATGTGCGCTTGATCCCGCTATCGCCACGTACCGGTGGGGCCGTTACTCGCGCTCGACATTGCGTACGGCGTGTCGGACCAACACGCCGATGCGCTATGACGTGAGACGGTGCTCACACAGCCATTCGAGTGAGTCACAACTCGAACGGACGGCACACAGCGTTGCGTCCCCCGACGAACGCGAACCATGACCGGGAGGTCTTTCGAGCCGCTTTCAGCCACGTGACGAGCTCATGACGTCGTCGCCCGATCGTGGAGTCGATCCGGCTACGCATCGTCAAGCCGACACGCCGTCGACACCGACAGCTCGTTCCGTCTTGCGCGCCACCTCGGTTCGCGCGAGCCCTCCGCTGACCTGGCCCGCCGCGCGGCGCCGCACCCCTTCGTCGACAAGGTGATGCAGATTTCCTCCTACGACCCGGAGTCACGAACTCCGACGAGGACTCACGCTCCGCGACCCGACGCGTCCGGAGCGTTTCTCGGCATTCGGACAGGAGCCGATCGTCACGGAATCGTGAGCCGACGGGCGGCAATTTCTCCTATCCTGTCCAGAACGAGTCGGCCGGGGGCGTGGGTGAAATTCGTCGTGGGAGCGACCGTGCTGGTCGGGCTCGCCTGGGTGGCGGCGCCGTGGGTCGCGATGGCGTGCCGCGGGACGTGCGACCAGCAGGCGCTCGAAGCGGTCCGCGCTCCGGTGATCCCCCGGCCACGGCGGGCTCCGGATGACCGAATCCCCAGGTCGGACGACGTACGGAGGGCCAGTCATGAGCACATCTGAGGCCGACGGGCTCGTCGCGCGCGTCCGGGAGATGGTCGAGCGGGAACTCGGCATCGACGTCGAGAGCCCGGACACCGACCTCGTCGAGAACGGCCTCGTCGATTCTCTGGCACTGGTGACGCTGATGGTCGCCCTGGAAGCCGAGTTCGGCGTCGTCCTGGATCTCGACGAGTTCGATCCGGAGGATTTCCGGACGATAGCGGCGATGGCCTCCTACGCCCGTCAGCAGAACTCGCCCTCGAGCCTCGTGACATAGGCACCGTTGCCGGTCAGCGCTGTCGTCAGGCGCGGGTCACGGCTGTGCGCGAGGGCCCACGGCCCGAGCGACACCGTGGCGCCGAGGGCCTCGAGCGCGCTCATGAGCTCCGGCTGCAGCCGGCCCACGGTCCTCGGGCTGCCGCCCGCCTCCCGGAGGTCGGTGACGAGGTGCGCCAGCACCGGGCCGGCCGCCCCTGCCGCCGCGCGCAGCGCGAGCACGCCGTTGTACCCGGCCGGGTTGGCGTAGACCGCGTACCAGCCGCGAACCCGCCCGCGGGGGTCGACCACGACCCTCCGGAGCAGCTCCCCCCGGTAGTGCGCCGACTCCAGGAAGCCCATCAGCCAGGACATCGACCCGGCGTCGTACCGCGGCTGCCAGTCGTAGGGGCGCGCGGACTCCTCGACCCGCGCGAGCATCTCCTCGTCGTCGGCGGGGCGGGTCCCCCACCCGTCGGTCGTGGAGACGGTGGGCGCGTCGAGGGTCCACGAGACGCTCGTCGTGGGCAGGACGACCGTGCCGGGCGTCCCCTCCCAGACCCGCCGCGACAGCGCGTTCGAGTTCTCCACCACGGACACGTCCTGGGGTCCCCGCACGAACCGCATGTGCAGGGCCGCCGCGGCCATCCCGGCGCGGGAGTCGGCGTGGTCGACCATGAACCGCACCGAGGTCGCGACGCGGACCGGCCGGCCCTCGAACACCGCCGGCCGGGGCACCACGGCGACGAAGCCGAGCACGTCGCCGTCGGCCTCGTAGACCAGCGACGGCAGCTCGTCGTCGACCCAGGGGTGCGTGAAGAGGGTCTTGCCGTAGAACGCCTCGAGGTAGGCCGAGAACTCCGGGGACGGCGCGGCCCCGTGCAGCATGCTGCGCTCGTGCAGGGCGACGACCTGCGCGGCGTCACCCGGCTCGTAGGGTCGGATCCCGCCCATCGCGGCCGTCCTCTCGCTGGATCGCGTCGTCCAGGGGCTGCCTCGGCCCGGGGAAGCCCGGGTTCACCCCACCGGCACCGACCACTCCGCTCGGGCGGACGACCCGCCCCGCCGTGCGCACGAGGATGCGCAGGTCGAGCGCCACCGACCGGTGCTCGATGTACCAGAGGTCCAGCTCGATGCGCTCCGGCCAGCTCAGCGAGTTCCGCCCGTTCACCTGGGCCCAGCCGGTGATGCCGGGGAGCACCGCGAGCCGGCCGCGCTCGTGCGCCGAGTACCGGGCGACCTGCTCGGGCAGCGTCGGCCGCGGGCCGATGAAGGTCATCTCCCCCACGAGGATGTTCCAGAGCTGCGGGATTTCGTCGAGGCTCGACCAGCGCAGGAAGCGGCCCAGGCGCGACTGGCGCTCGGCGTCCGGCTCGTCAGGGAGGCGAGGTGGCCGCATCGTCCGGAACTTCACGATGTCGAACTCCCGCCCGGCGAGGCCGGAGCGCCGCTGCCGGAACAGCACGGGGCGGCCGGAGTCCAGGAGGACGAGGCCCGCGACGACGAGGCCGATCGGCGCGGCCACGAGCGCCAGGACGAGGACGACGACGACGTCGACGGTGCGTCGGATCCGGGACGTCCGGCTCGGGGCGGTCGTCATGTGCCGGCCACCTCCAGGATCTTCCGGACGGCCTCGACGAGGTCCTCGACGTCGTCGTCGGCCAGGGTCGGGTGGACGGGCAGGACGAAGGAGGTCCGGCCGAGCTCGGCGCCGACCGGGGTCGGGCTCCGCGGCTGCCACGCGGCGGGGAAGGCCCGCTCGCGGTGGATCTCGGTGCAGCCGCCGTGGGCGCACGGCAGCCCCTCGGCGAGCACGGAGGCGACGATGCGGTCGCGGTCCCATCCCGGCCGCAGGAGCTCCGGGCGCACGTGGACCCAGAAGCGGTACCAGGCGTGCTCGACGTGCAGCGGCGGGGCGGGCAGACGCAGGGCCGGGATGTCGCCCAGCCCCGCGATCAGCGCCGTGGCGTGCCGGCGACGGCGGGCCACCCAGTCGTCGACCTTCGTGAGTTGACGACGGCCGACGGCGGCCTGGACCTCGGTCAGGCGCGCGTTCGTCCCGAAGCTGTCGTGCAGCCAGCGGAAGCCCGGTCGCGGGTCCGGCTCGGTGACCGACACCCAGCTCTTACCGTGGTCCTTGCGTTCCCAGCATGCCCGCCAGACATCGGGGGCGTTCGTGGTGACCGCCCCGCCCTCCCCCGCCGTCGTCAGGATCTTGTCCTGGCAGAACGACCACGCCGCGGCGTGGCCGAGGCTCCCGACCGGCCGCCCGTCGATCCGGGCGCCGTGGGCCTGGGCGCAGTCCTCGAGGACGCGCACGCCGTGTCGGTCCGCCACGGCGCGGATGGCGGCCACGTCGACCGGCCAGCCGGCCATGTGCACGACGACGACGGCGCTCGTCCGGCTCGTGACGGCCCGGCTCACGAGTTCGGCCGTGAGGCACTGGGACACCGGCTCGACGTCGACCACCACCGGCACCGCCCCGACGGCGACGACGGCGCTCGCGGTGGCGATGAACGTGGCCGTCGGGACGATCACCTCGTCACCGGGCTGCACCCCGAGCGCGCGCAGCGCGAGCTCGAGGGCCACCGTCCCGTTGCTCACGGCGACCGCGTGCTCGACCTCGACCCACCGGGCGAACTCGGCCTCGAAGCGCCGGCCCTGATCGCCGGTCCAGTAGTTCGCCCGCCCGGAGGCGAGGACCTCGGTCGTCGCGGCGATCTCGTCCGGGCCGAACACGGGCCAGGCCGGCACCGGGGTGCGACGGATCGGCGTGCCGCCGGCCGCGGCGAGCTGCCGGTGCAGTGTCGGGCCGCTCACGGCTTCGCCATGATCGTCCGGGGGACGGGCCGGATCGGTGCGAAGAGGGCGGCCGCGCCCACGCGCGGGCTCGGAGCGGTCGGATCGGCCGTGTCCGCCCGATCTGCCCGGTCCTCCCGGCCGCCGCCGAGCGCGGCCAGCGCCGCGGCGGGTCCGGCGCCCACGGCCGCGACCTCCGCCACCTCGGCGGCCAGCTCGGGGACCGGGACCGCGGTGATCGCGGGGTGGCACCGTTCGCGACGGTCCTCCCCCTCCGCCTCACCGAAGAGGTCCTCCCGGAGCTTCTCGCCCTTGCGCAGGCCGGTGTAGACGACCGGGACGTCCGTCCCGAGCGTCTGCATCAACTGCCGCGCGAGCTCCACGATCCGCACCTGCCGGCCCATGTCCAGGACGTGCACCTGCCCGGGCCGGCCGAGCGCCCCGGCCTGGAGCACGAGCTGCACGGCCTCCTGGACGGTCATGAAGTACCGCCGGACCTCCGGGTGCGTGATCGTGACCGGGGCGCCGGCCGCGAGCTGTTCCACGAAGGTCGTGACCACCGACCCCCGGCTGCCCAGGACGTTGCCGAAGCGCACCGACAGGTACGGCAGACCGCACTCGCGCGCGGTCGCCGCGACCAGGCGCTCCCCGATGCGCTTCGACTTCCCGAGGACGCTCGTCGGGTCGGCGGCCTTGTCGGTGGAGATGTTGACGAACCGGTGCACGCCGCAGCCGACCGACGTCCGCAGCACGTTGACGGTCCCGAGAACGTTGCTCTTCCACGCCTCGTCGGGGTACTGCTCGAGCATCGGCAGGTGTTTGAGCGCGGCGGCGTGGAAGACGATCTCCGGGCGTCGTTGCGCGAAGATGTCGTCCAGGGCCTCGGCGTCGCGGATGTCGGCCAGGATGACGTCCGGGGAATCGAGCAACGCGCGCCCGTAGATCGAGAGCTGCAGGGCGTGCAGGGCCGATTCGTCGCGGTCGAGCATGAGGAGCTCGGCCGGATCGAATCGCGCGATCTGCCGGCACAGCTCGGACCCGATGGACCCGCCGGCGCCAGTCACCAGAACGCGGCGGCCGGTGATGCAGGGCGAGACGACGGAGACGTCGGTCTCGACGGGATGCCGCCCCAACAGTTCGTTGATGTCGATCTCCCGCAGGTCGGCGACGCCGACACTCGGCGTGAGCCGCTCCCCGAGCGGAGACAGGATCTTCACCTGGATCCCGATCTCCGCGGCGGCCGCACGCGTGCGTCGCACCAATTCTCGCTCAGGATTCCTGATGGCGATGACGAGCAGTTCCGCACCCGTGCAGCGGGCCACGGGAGCGAGGTCCGCGCCCGATCCGAGGACGGGCACGCCGCAGATCCGCTGGCGCCGCAGGCCGGGGTCGTCGTCGAGCAGGGCGATGGCCCGCAGGCCGCCCTCGGTGTCGCCCATCATCGAGCGGACGAGCTGCGCCCCCGTGCGCCCGGCCCCGTAGACGAGGACGCGCAGGGCCGAGTCGGGGTCGGGGCGGGAGATCGCATCCCGGCGCGCCCGGACCGCGAGACGCAACCCACCTGCGACGACGAGCGTGACCACCGCGGCCATCGCCGGCACGGAGCGCGGCACCACGGGGATGTCGGGCAGGAGGCCGACGACGCTGACGAGAGTGCCCGTCGAGAGGACGACGGCGCCGAGCTGCACGGCCTCCTGGGCCGAGCCCTGCGGGTGACGGCGGAGGTAGAGGTGCGAGGCCGAGCCGATGAGGTACTGCACGGCGCCGGCGAGCAACGCCATGACGAATGCCCCGATCACGGAGCCGATCGCGGGGCGCCAGTCATATCTGGCAGCCACTGACAATTGCATCCCGACGACCCACGCGAGCAGGTCCGCGCTCGGCCACACGAGTCGACCACGATGTCGACCGAGAACCGCCATCTTGACCCCCGGACCATGGACATTCGATCAACCTGCCGCGCCGGGAATCCTCGGCGCGATCCCCCGGCTCCCATGCGTCCCCCGACGGCGCGATCGAAGTTCTACTCTCACTCGATCGTGTCGTCCACCTTTCGGGTCTACGACTCCGATTCGTGACCGATCGACTGCAGCGTGGGGCCGAACGGCAGAAAATCATGGTCTGGACAGTTCCACGAGATCTCGGACGTGGCCGAACCATTGACACGGAGCGTCATGGTCGACTTCCATGGTCCGGGTCAACGCCGACACCTCGGAATCGATCTTCGCGCCGCGGGGAGAACAAGATCGAATGGCCGCCGACGATTCTTTCCGTCGGTCTCCGGACGAATGGCGACGGGTGATCACCGAGGGGGGACCGTGTCATTGAAGGACATTGCACTCGCCGCGCGCCGCCGGTGGGTCGCAGTGCTCGCCCTGGCCCTGATCGGCACGGTCCTGGGCCTCGCCGCCGGGATGTCCTCCCCGCCCCAGTACTCGGCGCGCACGTTCGTCTACGTCTCCGGGCAGCCCACCGACGACGGCTCGGCCTACGAGGGCTCCCTGCTCGCCGAGCAGAAGGCCCGGGCGTACTCCGAGATCGTCTCCTCGGGGTCGTTCCCGTCGCGGGTCGCCGCCGCGGCGGGCGGTGACCCGAACCAGATCGCCGGCCAGGTGTCCGTGTCGACGCAGTCGGACTCCTCGCTGATCGAGGTCGTCGCCACCGACCCGTCCCCGGAGCGGGCGGCCGCCCTGGCCGACGCGAGCGGGGCCGCCGTCGTGGACCTGGTCGGCGCCCTGGAACGCCCGACGCCCGACCGGCCGGGCACCGTCACGGCGACGCTCGTCGAACCGGCGATCGTCCCGCAGGGGCCGTCCAGTACGGACCCGGAGACCTACGTCCTCCTCGGCCTCGTCCTCGGCCTCGTCGCGGGCCTCGGCGTGGCCGTCCTCTGGTCCGCGCTCGACACCACCGTGCGCGACTCGTCGGCGCTCGCCGGGCTGACCGACGGGCCCGTGCTGGGGGTCGTCCCGCGCGATCCCGGCGGTGGGAACCTCGTCGGGAACCCCGATCGCCTGTCCGTGGTGGCCGAGGCGTTCCGGCAGATCCGGACGAGCCTGGGCTTCGTGGCGCTCACCCGGAAGCTCCACACCGTGATGGTGACCAGCGCGGTGGAGGGCGAGGGGAAGTCGACCACGGCGGCCGGGCTGGCGCTGGTCCTCGCCCAGCAGGGGCGCCGGGTGCTCGTCGTCGACGCCGACCTGCGCCGCCCGCACCTCACCGAGCTGTTCGGGCTGCCCGGCGAGGTCGGGCTGACGAACGTGCTCCTCGGCCAGCTCTCCCTCGAGCACGCCGTGCAGCCGGGGGCGGACGGCCAGGTGTCCGTGCTGGGCCGGGGCCCGGAGCCGCCCAACCCGGCCGACCTGCTCACCTCGCCCGCCTTCGGCACGTTCCTCGAGCGGCTCGCGACGCAGTACGACGTCGTCGTGCTCGACACGCCCCCGCTGCTCCCGGTCGCCGACGCGGCGATCATGGCGCAGCGCTGCGACGGCGTGGTGCTCGTGGTGCGCTCGCAGAAGACGTCGGGCCGGCTCGTGACGGAGGCCGTCCAGCGGCTGCGGGACGCGTCCGCCACGTGCGTGGGCAGCGTGCTGACGATGGTCCGGGCCGACGTCGAGAAGTACCGGTACTACAAGCCGTCCACCGAGAAGGCGGCGGCCGCTCCGACGTCGGAGGTGGTCGACGACCCGCCGACGGTCCAGGCTGATCGGCCGCTGCCGCGTGAGGTGCCCGAGCTCGCCACGACGACGTCGGAGTTGTTCGTCGAGCGCTACCGCCCGCGCCCGCGGCCGATGCCGAGTCCCCGGCCCGCGCCGGACGCCGAGACCGAGTCGCCATCGGAATCGGAATCGGAGTCGGCCTCGGAGTCGGTGGCCGAGGTGGAGTCGGCTGCCGAGGTGGAGCCGACCGGGTCGACGGACGAGGCGGAGGCGACGAGCGAGCCGCAGGTCGAGGAGGCGACGTCGGAGGAGCGGTCCGAGGAGGCGGACGGATCCATCGACGAAGCCGGGTCGGCATCGGACGCCGAGTCGCGCCCGCCCGTCACGGCGCGGGCGTCCTCGTGGCCGTGACGTCGCGGTCGCCCGTGGCCGCCGAGGAGACGCCGCCGGACCGGGGGCCGACCCCGAGCAGCCGCGCGCTCCTGACGTCCGGGTTGGCGGCGAACGGCACCGCACTGGGTCTCTCAGCCCTCGTCGTCGCGCTCACCGCCCTGGTCCTCGGGGCGGAGGGTCGCGGTCAGATCGCGGTGGCGACCGTCATCGCCTCGTACACGGTGGTCGCGGTCGGGCTCAGCCTGGAGTCCGGGATCCTGCACTTCGGTCGCTCCCCCGACGTCGGGTCGAGCCGCCGGTTCCGTCGGCGGGTCGCGCTGCTGGTCCTCGCGACCTTCGCGGCGGCCGTGGCCGTGCTCGCCGTGGCCGCGGTCCTCGCCGTTCGACCGTCCCTGCCGGTCGCGGTGATCGCCGTGTTCGCGATCGGGTACGCGGCGCCGATCGTCGTGGTCCCGGCCACCGCCTTCGACCGTCTCGACGGCCGCCACCACGCCGCGACCTGGCGTCCGGTGTGGGTGCTGGTCGCCCAGCAGCTGGGCGGTGGTGCGGGCCTGCTCGTCGCGGCGGACGTCACCGGGTTCCTGCTCGGGGGCGGCCTCGCCGGCCTCGGCGCGACCGCCCTGACGCTGTTCCTGCACCGGCGCGGCACCACGCTCGCGGCCGGAGGCGACAGCGCGACGCTGCCCGGCGACCGGGAGCTGATCTCGTACTCGGTGGCCGGCCACGGCGGGGTCGTCCTGCACCTGTTCGCCCTGCGAGCGCCGCTGATCGTGCTGTCGGCGGTCGTCGGGGCGAGTGCGGCCGGGCAGTTCTCCATCGCCACGTCGCTGGCGGAGATCTCGCTGATCGTGAGCCAGAGCCAGTTGGGACGGGTGCTCGCCGCCGCGACGGCGGCACCGTCGGACTTCACGGTCCTGCGTCGCGAGCTCTTGCTGGGCGCCGTGCTCTGCGCGCTCCTGGGATGTGGGCTCGCCGTCGTCGCCCGTCTCGCGCCGGTGTTCCTCGGCCCCGAGTTCTCCGGGGTGTTCTGGCCGACCGTCGTCCTGCTGCCCGGGATGGTGGCGCTCGGTGCGTGGCGGCTCGCGACCAACGACCTGGCGGCCCGTGGCCGGCCCGGCGCCCGGACGGTCTCCGCCGCGGTCGGCGCGATCGTGGTCGCCGGCGGACTCGCGGTCCTCGTCGCGCCCTTCGGCCTCCTCGGCGCCGCGGCCGCGGCGAGCGTCGGCTTCGCCGTGATGGCGCTCGTCCTCCGGCTCCTCCTGCTCCGTGCCCGTCCGACCGAGGAGATCGCGTGATGCCGCCTCCCCCACTGCCCTGCCCGGCGCGTGTCGTCGTCCTCGCCGGTGGTCGCGGTACCCGCCTGCGGCCCTACACCGCGGTCCTCCCGAAGCCCCTGATGCCGGTGGGCGACCGCCCGATCCTCGACATCATCCTGCGCCAGCTCCACCGCCACGGGTTCCGCGACGTGACCATCGCGACCGGGCACCTGGCCCAGCTGGTCGAGACGTTCTTCGGCGACGGCTCCGAGGTCGGGCTGCGGCTGGGCTACCACCGCGAGACCGAACCCCTCGGCACCGTCGGAGCCCTGGCGACCGTCCCCGGCCTCGGGGACGGCCCGTTCCTCGTCATGAACGGCGACGTCCTCACCGACCTGGACTACGCCGAGCTGCTCACCGAGCACGTCCGCTCCGGCGCCGCCGCGACGATCGCGGTCGCGCGCCGCACGGTGCAGATCTCGCTGGGTGTCATGCATTTCGACGACCACGCCGACGACTCGCGCGTGACCGACTACGTGGAGAAGCCCACGCTCGAGTACGAGGCCTCGATGGGCGTCTACTGCTTCTCCCCGCAGGTCCTCTCCCACCTCTCCCCCGGCGCCTACCTCGACTTCCCGGACCTGGTCCTGCGTCTGATCAAGAGCGGGGAGACCGTCCGGGCCTGGCGCCCGGGCGCCTACTGGCTCGACATCGGCCGCCACGACGACTACGAGCAGGCGCACGCCGAGTTCGAGCAGATGCGCCACCGGCTGCTCCCGGACGACCTGGTCGTCTCATGAGCGAGGGGGACGGCGTGACGACGCTCGTGACCGGCGGGGCCGGCTACATCGGCATCCCGCTCTGCGAGGAACTGCAGGAGTCCGGCCGGAGGGTGCGGGTCCTCGACGCCCTGCTGCACGGCCAGGACGACCTGGCGGCGGCGCTGCGGGAGCGCGGCGTGGACGTGCTGGTCGGGGACGTCCGCGACCCGGAGGCACGCGCGACGGCGCTGGCCGGGGTCGACGAGGTCGTCCACCTGGCGGCCATCGTCGGCGACCCCGCCTGCGCCGTGGACCCCGAGGGGTCGCGGGAGGTCAACGTCGAGGGCTCGCTCGCCCTCGTCCGCGAGGCGGAGGCCGCCGGGGTGCGCCGGTTCGTCTTCGCCTCGACGTGCTCGAACTACGGGCGCATGGCCGACCCGAGCGTTCCGATCACCGAGGACGGCGAGCTCGCCCCGGTCTCGCGCTACGCGGAGCAGAAGGTGGCCGTGGAGGAGCACCTGCTGCACGCCGACCTCGGCTCACTCGCCCCGACGTGCGTCCGCTTCGCGACGGTGTACGGCGTGGCGCCCCGGATGCGCTTCGACCTGACCGTCAACGAGTTCACCCGCGACCTGTGGAGCGGGCGTCGGCTCGACGTGTTCGGCGAACAGTTCTGGCGGCCCTACGTGCACGTCCGCGACGCCGCGCGCGGGGTGCGCCTCGTCCTGGACCAGCCGGTGGAGACGGTCGGCGGGCGGGTGTTCAACGTCGGCCACTCCGACGAGAACTACCGCAAGCTCGACATCGTCGAGGCGATCCGCAAGACCGTGACGGGCGGCGAGGTCGAGTACGTCTCGCGGACCGAGGACCCCCGGGACTACAAGGTGTCGTTCGAACGCATCCACCGTGAGCTCGGGTACGTCACGACGATGACGGTGCCGGACGGCGTCACCGAGGTGGTGGCCGCGCTCGACGAGGGCCGGTTCGCCGACCCGTACGCACGCCGCCACCGCAACACCGACCGATGACCACCACCGAGCTCGCCGTCCCGCTGTTCGACCTGCGGCTGACCGATGCCGACCTGGCCGCGGTCGCGGGAGCGCTGCGGGACGGCGAGCTCGGGGCGGGCCCGCGGGTCGGGGCCTTCGAGGAGCGGTTCGCCGCCCACCTCGGGGCGCGGCACGCCGTCGCCGTGTCGTCGTGCACCGCGGCCCTGCACCTCGCCTACCTCGCCGCCGGCGTCGGCCCGGGCGACGAGGTGATCGTCCCGTCGATCACGTTCGCCGCGACCGCGAACGCCGCGCTGTACTGCGGCGCGACCCCGGTGTTCGCCGACATCGTCGGACTGCACGTCCCGCAGATCGACCCCGAGCACGTCGAGACGCTGATCGGACCGCGGACCCGGGCCGTCTGTGCCGTGCACTTCGCGGGCTACCCGGCGGCGGTCGACCGGCTGCGCGTGCTGTGCGACCAGCACGGCATCGCGCTGGTCGAGGACACCGCCCATGCTCCCCTCGCCGACCTGAGCGGCCGCCCCCTCGGGACGTTCGGGTCGGCGGGGGCGTTCTCGTTCTTCTCCAACAAGGTCCTCTCCTGCGGCGAGGGCGGCCTGCTGTGCACCGACGACGACGAGATCGCGCGGCGGGCCCGGGCGCTCCGGGCGGCGCCCATGGACGGCGGCACCTTCGACTACCGGTTCGACGGTCCTCGTGCCGCGCTCCTCACGTCCCGCCTCGCGGGCCTCGCGGCGGACGTGGCCGCGCGGCGGGCCCTGGTCCACCGGTACCGGCGGGCGTTCGCCGGGATCGACGGGCTGGGCGTGCCGTTCCGCGACTCCGACGTGGAGCACAGCAGCTGCTACGTCATGCCCGTGGTCGTCGACGACCCGTCGCGGCGGGGACCGCTGCGACGCGCCCTGCGGGAGCGGCACGGGGTGCAGACCTCCCTGCTCTACCCGTCGATCCACGAGTTCACCGCCTTCCGGGAGCGGTACGGCGAGCAGCACCTGCCGCGGTCGCAGGCGTGGTCCGACCGCGAGGTGACCGTCCCGCTGTACCCGCACCTCGGCGCCGCCGAGCAGGACCGGGTGATCGAGGCCGTGGCGCAGGAGCTCGCGTGCTGACGCCGACCGAGGACGAGATCGCGGCGGTGGTGGACTGCTACCGCCGCGGCTGGCTGACGCAGGGGCCGGGCGTCCGGGACCTCGAGAGCGCCCTCGGCGGCCTGTTCTCCTGCCATGCCCGGGTCGTCGCCACGCCGACCGCCGCCCTGCACCTGATCCTCCGCGTGCTCGGCGTCGGGTCCGCGGACGAGGTGACGGTGGTGGAGCGTCGTCGCGGGGAGGACCTGCCCTCGCGCCGGGAGCGCCACCGCCCCGTCGTGGAGGAGGTGACCGGGCTGCTCGACGGGCGCCCCGCGGCCCTCGCCGGGGACCTCGCGTACCTGTCGTTCGCGGGCCCGCTCGGGCTCGGCTCGGGCGGCGCGGTGCTCACGGCCTCCGCCGAGCAGGCCGACCTCGTCGCCTCACTGCGCTCGCACGCGATGACGTCCGGGACCTGGGAGCGCCACCACGGGCGCGAGGAGACCTACGACGTCGTCGACCTCGGCTACAACTACCGCTTCGACGAGCCCCGGGCGGTGCTCGCGCTGGCCCGGTTGGCCGCACTCGGCGCACGTGTGGAGACACGATGAGAGGCAGGGGCCACGATCGGGAGTGTGCGAGGCGACGTCACCACCGGCCCGGCACCGCGCCGCCTGCTGTCGAGGCGCGGTCGCGTGGTGGCCGCGGTCGTCCTGGTGGTGGCCGTGGTCCTCGGCGGTGCGCTGGCACTGCGCTACGAGGGCACGTCGAACCCCGGCCGGCTCGACGTGGAGATCGCCTCGGCGCTGAGCGGGTGGCCGGCGTGGTTGCGGGTGGTGGTCGACCTGGGCGACCCGGGGCCGCTGGTCGGTCTGATCCTGGTCGTGGCGCTGGGGGCTGTGATCGCCCGGCGTGGGGTGGTGCTCGCCCTGGTCGCCCCGGTGCTCGCGGTCCTGATCAGCCACAGCATCGCCAAGCCGCTCGTCGGGCGCACCATCGGCGAGGGACTGGCCTATCCGAGCACCCACATGACGGGGGTCGGGGCGGTCCTCACGGTGATCATGGTCCTGATCGCGGCACAACGCAGCTGGCCCCGCGGCGTGCGCCTGGCGGTGCTGCCGGTCCTGCTCCTGATCGCGGCGACGTACGCGGGGACGTTGTCGGCCCTGGCCTTCCACTACCCGACGGACACGATCGGCGGGATCTGCCTCGCCGTCGCCGTCGTGCTGGCCTGCGCCTTCGTCAGCGACGCCGTGTCGACGGGCGTCGCGCGGGTCTCGATGCGGGCTGAGGGGGATCGGGCATGACGACGGACCAGGACGCTGCTGATCGGGCCGACCGGGCCGACGGCGCGCTCGTCGTGTACGCGGTCTCGGTGGCGGCGACGGCGACGAGCCTGCTGCGCGGTCAGGTGGGCGCGATGGTCGCGCACGGCCTCCGCGTGGCCGTGGTCTGCTCCCCCGGCCCCGGCATGGCGGAGTTCGCGCGGGACGAGGGCGTGAAGTACCACCCGCTGCCGATGACGCGGGGGTTGCTCGGGCCGGGTGACGTCGTCTCCTTCGTGCGCGCCGTGCGGCTGCTCCGGCGCCTGCGACCCGCCGTCGTGAACGCCGCGACGCCGAAGGCCGCGTTCGTGATCGGGCTCGCCGCGGCGCTCGCCCGGGTCCCGGTCCGGGTCTACTCGCTGTGGGGCCTGCGGCTCGAGGGGGAACGTCGGGGCAGCTGGCGGTACCGCCTGCTGTGGGCCGCGGAGTGGGTGACGAGCCGGGCGGCGACGGTGGTGCTGTGCGCCGGGCCCGAGCTGCGCGACGAGGCCGTCGCCCTCGGGATCGACGCCGGCCGGCGGTGCGTGGTGCTCGGCGACGGCTCCACGAACGGTGTCGACCTGCGCTACTTCGCGGCGCCGCCGCCGGTGCGCCGGGCCGAGCTGCGTCGGAACCAGGACCTCGACCCGGAGACGGTCGTGTTCGGGTTCATCGGCCGCTCCACCGCGGACAAGGGGGTGGAGGCCCTCGTCGAGGCGTTCGGCCGGATGACGACCGGTCGCCCCCGGCTCCTGGCGCTGATCGGCCCCGCGGACGCGACGGACCCGCTGGCGCCGGCGACGGTGCGGGCGATCGAGGACGATCCACGCATCCGGCACGTCGGCTTCGTCCCGGACCTGCGGACCTGGCTGCACGCCTTCGACGTCCTCGTCCTCCCGACCCGCCGCGAGGGTCTGCCCAACGTCCTGCTCGAGGCCGGGGCCGCGGGCCTGCCCGCGATCACGACGACCGCGACCGGGTGTCGCGACGCGGTCGACGAGGGCACCACGGCCCTCGTCGTGCCCGTCGACGACGCCGCGGCGCTGGCCCGCGCGATGGACCGGCTCGCGGACGACGCGGACCTACGCGGCGCCCTGGGGGCCGCCGGGCGTTCGCTGGTGGAGCAGCGGTTCGACGAGACCGCGGTATGGGCCGCGATCGCGGAGTTCTACGGCCGCGAGCTCGCCGGGATGCCCCGTCGGGCGGCCACGGCATGATGCGCCGTCGCGTGTTCCTGGCCGGCGCGCTGGCCGGCGCCTCGCTCGCCGCCTGCTCGGCCGGTCTGCCGCCCGCCGCGGTGCGTCTGCCCGAGCCGCCGGAGCCGACCGCGGTGCCCGATGCGCTCGACCCTGTGGACTTCGGCGCTGCCGGCGACGGGGAGACCGACGACTCGGCCGCGCTGCAGGAGGCGATCGAGGCGGCCGCCGGAGGGGGCGCCGTCGGGCTCGGCGACCGCCGCTATCTCGTGGGAAACGTCCGGCTGCGCTCGGGCACCCGCATTGTCGGGCCGGGGACGCTCGTCTTCCGGCCGGGTGCGCGGCACGCGCTGACCGTCAATCCGGGCACCGGGGGCACGTCCGACCCGGCGCGCAACGTCCGGGACATTACGATCGACGGCGTCGACTTCGAGGGACGCTCGCGCGAGGGCTTCGCGGAGTACGAGTACCAGATCTGGCTGTCGGCGGTGTCCGACGTGACGATCCGGGCGTGCCGGTTCACGGCGTTCCAGGGCGACGCGATCATGATCGGCTCGGGTGAGCAGGCCGGGGTCGAACGGCACAACCAGCGCCTCCGGATCCTCGACTGCCGCTTCGACGGCGTGAACAAGCAGAACCGGAACGCCGTCAGCATCATCGACGCCGCCCGGGTCGAGATCCGGCGGTGCGGGTTCACCCGGTGCTCGCGCCCCGACATGCCCGGCCCGATCGACATCGAGCCGAACCCGCAGGACCGGACCGCGGTGCTCGCCGACATCGCGATCACCGACAACGTGTTCTCCGACGTCGGGGGCAACGTCGCCGCCGTCAGCCTGGCGATCACCCCGCCGGTGCTGGACCGCCCGTTGTCCGGTCTCGTCGTCCGCGGGAACACCTTCAGCGGCTACCCGCGCTCCGCCGTGCGCCTGGCGTGGGAGAAGCGCAACGCCTCCGGGTCGGACCGGCCGAGCCGGGCGGTCGTGGAGGACAACACGGTGACGGCCGGCGGACTGTACTTCTGCGAGCTCTACGGGCTGCGCGACATCACGGTGCGGCGCAACCGGGTCACGCGGGCCACCAACACCGGCGCGCAGATCGGGCTGCGCGACCGGCGCTGCGTCGATGTCACGATCAGCGACAACGTGTGGACGAACGTGGCCGCCCGCTCCGGGGCGACCGTCGCGGCCGCCGAGTGCGACCGGCTCGTCGTGGACGGCAACCAGGTGGAGGGCCCGCACCCGTCGGTCCTGGTGTCGCTGAGCACCGGCGGCTCCACCTCGGCCCTCACCGTGACCGACAACCGGCTCCCCGACGGGATGGCCGTGGCCGACCTCGAGACCGGGCACGAGACGACGCCGTCCTCGAACGTCGCCCGCGGGAACGGTGCCGCCGCGGTGGACCGGGCGGTGTTCGCCGGGGTCTAGCCGGCCCAGCCGGTCAGCGGTCGGCGGGCGAAGTGCCACCACTGGTGCGCCTCCGTACGGCGGCCGGCGCGGAGATCGCGCAGCGCGCGCCCGAGCATCCCGGCGCGCTGCAGGACGACGAGGACTCCGACCGGGAGGCCGTAGGCCCGCCAGGCGATGCGTTCGCTGGTGACCGCCCACCGCATGATGTCCGTGTCGAGGCCCGCCCGGGCGCTGCCGCTCTCGTGGAAGACCAGGGCCCGCAGCGCGATGCGCAGCGGGATGCCGGCGGCGCGGGCGCGCAGGCTCAGGTCGGCGTCGTCCTGATAGAGGAAGTACCGCTCGTCGAAGCCGCCGAGCCGGTCCCAGGTCGCGCGGGTCGTCATCATCGAGGCGCCGCCGAGGGTCATGCCGCCCGGCACCTCGAGCACCTCGGTGTCCCGGGTGAGCGCGGCGGCCCGGTCGGCGTCGAACCGCCGTCGCCCGAGGCCGGTCCAGCGGTTGGCCGAGGCGGCCACGGAGATGCCCATCTGCAGGCTGTCGTAGGTGTCGGCGGGATCGCGCGAGCCGCGGCGGTCGGTCTGCACCGGCGTGACGAGCGCGCCGTCGGCCGCGGCCCGGGCGACGGCGGCCACCGAGCCCGGCTCGTAGACCACGTCGGGGTTGGAGATCAGCACCAGGTCGCCGTCGGCGGCCGCGATGCCCAGGTTGCAGGCCCAGCCGTAGCCGTGGTTGGCGGACCCGTCGATGACGTGGTCAAGCCCGGGCGGGGGTGCGTTCCGGACCTCGCTCCGCGGGCTCACGTCGACGACCGTCAGCTGGTCCACCTGGTCGCGCAGGGAGCCCAGCGTCGTCCGGAGCCGTGGGACGTCGGAATGGAAGACGACGACCGCCGAGAGCATGGAGGAACCCGCCTTCCGGGTGGAGCCGGTCGTGCTGGTGGACGTGCGCCGCCCCGACGGCGAGGACCGCCACAAAGATCAGGCCCATCTTCATCGTCTCGACGACGGGCTCCGTGGTGGAGAGCAGCAGGCACGTGACCGCCAGGGTGCGGGCGGCGGAGCCGAGCGGCCCGAGCAGGATCCAGCGGACCCCGATCACGAGGAACACGAGCCCGGCGAGCCCGAACTGCACGACGAGGCTCAGCCAGATGTCGTGCACGTAGGTGGCGTCGGTGAACCCGGCGGCCACGAGCTGGTCGCTGATGTGGCCGGCGCCGCTGCCGAGGACCGGGTGCTCGCGGATCGCGTCGAGGGCGATGGCCCAGAGGTCGGTGCGGCCGTTCAGCTCCGTCGTGGCGTTGCCGGCCCGGAACCGGGCGAACACCCCGACGGCGGGCGCGGCCGCGAGGACCACGGCGAGGCCCGCGAGCGCCGCGAGGAACCAGAGGTGGCGGCGGTGCACGACGAGCACGCCGAGGACCACGAGGCCGAGGACGACGGTGCTGGTCCGCGACTCCTGCGGAGCGGCGAGACCGACGAAGACGAGGGCGCCGACGACGTTCGGGATCGGCCGGCCGGTGCCGGAGCTGGCCCGGTGCACGCACGCGACCGCGGCCACCGCGAGCAGCGCGGCGATGTAGTTGCTGGCGCCGAACACCCCGGCCGCCTGCCGGGCGGCGAGGGTCTCGGCGTCGGCCTCCGAGAGCGCCCGGAGGCCGTCCACGCCCGCCACGAGCGCGGTCGACACGAGCGCGACGTGCAGGACGGTCGCAGCGGCCGCGGGGTCGTCGCGGTCGGCACGCCGGCCGCCGACGAGCACGGCGACCAGGCACGTCAGCAGGACGACCTGCTCGAACACGGCGTACTGCCCCGGCCTGCTCTGGGTCGGGTACACGAGCTGGTCGAACAGCACCATGCCGAGCAGGAACAGCGGCGGGATCGCGCGGTGCACCCAGGCGGACAGTCCGCTACCGGCGACCCGCGCGACCACGCCGACGCCCGCCGCAGCCCCGACGTAGAGCGCCATCGGCACGTCCCAGAGGTCCTGGCCGACGTAGAGCGACGCCGCCACCAGCCCGACCAGCGACCAGACGCGGTCGCCGCGGGCCTCTCCCCAGAGCACGAGCAGCGGCGGGATCGCGGCGAGCCAGGGCGCGACCGGGGAGATCGCCCCGACGGCGAGCGCCGCCGACGTCCCGCCGGCCAGGACGACCGTCGGCGTCAGCGCGCGTCCGGCATCTGCACGGCCCACCGGGACCACCTCCGCTCCAGCTCGTCGGCGCGGAACCGGTCGGCCGTCAGGAGGTTCCGGCGGGCCATGGCGTCGCGGTGCTCGGGATCGTAGAGCAGGGTCCGGAGCCCGCGGACGAGTGCGTCCTCGTCGCGTGGCAAGACCACGCACGACGGGTCCAGCAGTTCGGACACCCCGCCCAGGTCGGTGGCCACGGCGGGCAGTCCCCGCGCCATCGCCTCGACGAGCGCGCGCGGCAGCCCCTCCCCCGCACGCGACGGGAGGACGAAGACGTCGGCCTCGTCGAGCACCGCCCGGAGGCTCGACGAGTCGTTGACGACGCCCGCCATCCGGACTACGTCCCTCAGCCCGAGCTCGTCCCGCAGCGCCCGGAGGTCGTCGTGCAGGCGGCCGCCGCCGACGATGGTCGCCGCGACGTCGAGCCCGGACGCGCGCAGGCGGGCGATCGCGCGCAGGAGGACGTCGTGGCCCTTGTGCGGCTGGTCCTGGTGCCCGACCGTGACGAGCCTGCTCGTCGTCGAGGCCGTCCTCGGGGCGTCAGCGAACTCCTCGGGCGCCAGCCGGATGTCGGAGACCCCGACCGACGGCGTCCCTGCCGCCGGTGGGTAGAGCCGCTGCAGAGCCTCACGGGTGACGTAGGCGGTGGCGGCGGCGCCGCGGACCGTCCACCGGGTGTGCGCGCCCACGAGCCGCGCGAGCACGCGTCCTCGGCGTCCGGCCAGGAGCGTCTGCAGGACGGCGACGGGCTCCCCCACGACCTCGGCGGCATACCGACGCCGCGTCACCCGGCAGATCGTGGCCGCGAGGCCGCCGATCGGGCCCGGGAGGTGCACGACGACCCGCTCCGCGCCCAGCACCGACCGCACGAGCGCCGGGAGGAGACGCGGGAGTGCCCGCACGAGGCCGCGCTCTCCGACGTAGTTCGGGAGCGGCCGGACCGCGGTCGGCGTACCGACGCCGACCTCACAGGGCCCGAGGTCCCCCCGTGCGACGACGTCGACCTCGAAGCCGGCACGGCGGAACCGGTCGAGACCCGCCGCCTCGGCGCGGTGCAGGGCACGCCACCGGCCGTCGGGTCCCCGACCGAACCGGGCCTCCGAGAACACCGTGACCCGGCGGGCGCCGACGAGTCCGGTCACGGCTCGAGCCCGTTCTTGCCGATCGGCGCCCGGGGGGACTCACGCGTCACCCGCCGTTGCACGGGAATGGTGACATCGACCGGAGACGGATCGATTTGGTCCTCGCGGACGGACCTGCGGATCAGTTCCAGGATTCGGGAAGCGCGAACCAGGGCCGGAATGGCAGCAGCTGCCAACAACAGCACCACCCCGATCGCCGTCATGCCGTCCCCCACCGAGTGACAGGACGCCGCTGACCTGCCACTCGGGGGGATTGAACCCCTCATCCGGGTGAAGCGCCAGGGTGCAGGAGGACGCTTCGCGGACGGCGACGCGCCGATTACGAGGAGTGCCGGTCACCTTCGCGGGAGATGGCCGGACCCTTTCACGGATGTCGTGCGCATCGCAGCGGACGGCGCGGGCCGCAACCCGACTGAAAGGAGCGAGTGGTCGCCTTTCCCGACCACACACAGGTGTTCGGCGAGGGAGACGATCATGATGGGCGAACATTCCGCGGTCAGCGTGAACGGCGTGCGGAGCCGGACGCGCCGGCGCCTACTCGCCGTCGTCCTCGGTGCTCTGACGGCCACGACGAGCCTCGTCGCCGCCGCCTCTCCCGCCTACGCCGCCGGGAGCGCCGCGCCCGACGTCCGGGCGTGCTTCACCTACAACGGCGGCGCCTACGCGAATCTCCCGATCCACCTGTACCAGGCCAAGGGGAACCAGTGGGTCTACTACCGGAGCGGCCGCACGAACGGCACCGGGTGCGGGACGTGGGCCGACGTGCAGGGGAACACCTCGTACTACGCCCAGGCGTACTACACCTATCGCGTGGGTTCCGCGGTCATGTTCTTCAACGGCACCACTCCGGCGGCCTTCGTCCGTGTGAGCTCGACGGACACTCAGAACCATCTGCCGACCTCGCCGGTGTACGGCCCGTTCCAACTTGCTTGACCGTGGGCCGGCAGCGCGTCGTGTGGGACCACAGGTACGTCGGATCCGAGTCACGGCGACGCGGACACCGGGATCGCGCCCAGGGACTCCTCGAACCGTGTGCGGCGGGCTGAGAGCCGGCCCGCAGTCGACTCGCGCCGCAAACTCTCCCGCCGGCGGGAGAACCCGAATGCCGTGCACGGCCGCCTGATCGGACGTCGTCCACGCCCCACCCCCACCGTGACGCTGAGGAACTTGGTGCGAGCGACACGAGGGAAGACCTGGGCATGCGCAGTTCCCATCCGATGACGGCGCGGTTCCAGAAGGTCGACCCGTGACCGGCCGATTCCCCGAGCCGGAGCCACCGAGGGAGCCGCGGCGACCGACATCGGACCGTGTCGGCGCTGCAAGAGCTCTGGTCCGCGACGAGGCGCGCCTTCGAGCCGCGATCGAGACCGAGGGCGACCGGGTCCACGACCCCGCGTCGAACGCGGAGTTGCAGCACCGTCTCGAGGATGCCCTGGAGTCGATCCGGGGCATTGCCCTCGACGACGACCTCTGGTTCCGGCTCGAGGAGGGCGCCACGCTGCCGCGGGCACGAGGCGCCGTCGAGGAGCTCGCCGAGATCGCGTGGTCCGGGCTCCCGCCTCTCCTGGAAGCAGTCGGCTATCGCAGCCCTCCGAGACCCTCCGCGTCGGAGCTCGTGCAGGACACGGTGGCCGCGCTCGCCGATGCCGCGGAGGCCGACGAGTACGACGCGCCGACACGGATCGCCGAAGCCCGCCGACGGCTGCTCGCCATGCGACTCCGCATCCGGCGCGACCTCGATCTGGCTCCGGAGCCGGCCCGTCCGAGTCTGCTCCGGCGCGCGGCACGGACCAGCGCGAGCATCAGCCGCCAGCTCATCCCCGTCGCGGCGGCCGCCACGGTCTCGGTGGGGGCCGAGAGCCTCTTTCCCGGGGGTAGCAGCCTCGCCGGGCCGGGAGCGGCATGGGCGATGAAGGTCGGAGAGAAGTGGGTGGAGCTCGCGACGTCGCACGTCCTCGGCGGTGCGCTCGACGTGCCCGCGTACGACGAGGAGCCTCGCTCGCGACAGCACCTCTCCACGATCGAGCTTCCCGACGTGGCTCCTGCTGACGAGCACGCCCGCGCGCTGGCGTACGCCCTCGATCTCGCCCGTCACGCCGTGCACGGCCCTGGAGCCGAGCTGAGCCGGCACATCGCCGACGCTCGACGCCACTACGACCGGCTCCTCGTGCTGGACGACCGACCCAGCGGCTGGTGCGCGACGCACGAGCAGTTGGACGAGAGCATCAGCAGGTTGGAACGGCTTTCTGCCTCTCCCACTCCGTGCCCCTCGACCGTGGACGCCGTAGAAGTAGCGAGCGACCTGGCCCAGCGGGTGCTCCGAGACCCCGCTGCCTACGGCAGCTGGTGACCACGACGCTGCGGAAAGCGGTGTGGAATCGACCGGTGCTGCGATCCCGACACCCGACTCGCAGCCGAGGAGAAGGTGATGACGTCACCGACCCAGGACGACCCGAGAGCGACCTACCTCGGACTGCGACTCGCCATGCCCGTCCTCGTGCTGCTCCTCGCGGTCGGGATCGGCGCCCGGTTCGCCGCCACCGGCTGCCTGCAGCCGTCGATCAGCGCCTACTTCTACTCGCCGCTGCGGTCGCTGTTCGTGGCGGCGCTCTGCGCCATCGGCACGTGCCTGATCATCTACCGCGGGCGCAGCGACCGGGAGAACGCCCTCCTCAACCTCTCCGGGGTCATGGCCTTCGTGGTCGCCTTCGAACCGACGGAGATCGGGCCGGGGCCGTGCGAGTTCGCGACGGCTCCCGAGCAGGACGAGATCCTCGAGGCGACGTACACCAACGTCCTCGCCCTGATCGTGGTCGGGCTCGTGGCGGTGCTGGTGGCCGCCGGTCTCGCGGTGTGGACGGGTGTGCGGATGGTCCGTCCGTCCGGTTCCCCTCCGCCGACCTCGCCCGACGATTCGAGTGCCTCGGTGATCGGCGCGCTCGGGGTGGCGATTCCGATCGTCCTGGTCGCGGTGTTCTTCTTTGCCGACTTCGAGTTCTTCACCGTGTGGGCCCACCTCGGGGCAGCCGTCCTGCTCTTCGTCGGGGTCGTCGCCGTCGTGCTTCTCAACTGCTTCGACGACGCGACCTCCGCGCGCGCCAAGCGCGTCTACGCGCTGCTCGCGGTCGGCATGGCGGCGGCCGCGAGCCTCCTCTTCGTCGACTTCCGCACCCACGTCTTCTGGACGGAGTCGCTCCTCATCGCGCTCTTCGCCGTGTACTGGGTGGTCCAGACCGTCGACCTCGAGCGCCGCCGCCCCACGCCTCCGCAGGACCGCGGCGTCGAGGACCTCGTCGCCGGATGAGACCGGCGGCGCGCTACCCGGCAACAGCCTCGAAGTAGACGGTCGCCGTGTCGGAACCGCCGTCCGTGATGCGGGCCGTCGCGGTCACCTTGTAGCTCGAGCCCACGGCGAGACGGCCCTCGTCGGGGATGTAGGTCGGGCTGCGGTAGTTGCAACCGTTGCTGCCCTGCAGCACGACGGCGCCGGTCTCGACCGCAGTGATCGTGACCGTCTCGTTGCACACCGGGTACGGCTCGCCGGCGGGCTCCTCGATGCTGACGAAGGTGCTCACGCTGACCCCGCTCCCGCCGGGGCCGACGACGCACTGGGCCTTGTTCGGCGACGTGCAGTCCAGCGTCGGGGTCATCTCCGGCGTCACGAAGGTCTTCGCCTTCGTCGGGCCGATCGGCGTCCCGCCGGTCTGTCCCGTGGCTCCGCCGGTGGTTCCTGCGGGAGCCACCGGTGCGGCCGGGACGACCGGCGGAGCGGCGCCCCCGGGCCGAGCAGCCGGCCGCGCGCCGCCCGCCGCAGCCGCTGCCGCGGGCGCGGATGCCGCTGCAATCAGGGTCGGCTCGGCGGGCACGCCCGGTGCGCCGGGGATGCCGAGGTCGGGGACCACCTGCATCTCCCCCGACGCGCTCGTCACCACCTGCGCAGGGCTCGACGAGGGCAGGAGCGCCGACGTGGTCACGCCGACGCCGGTCAGCACGACCACGATCGCGGCCACCACGGCGACGATCACCACCGGGTCCCGCCGCCGTGACGCCTCTGCGGCGGCCGGCAGCGCGGGCGCCGCGGCGGCCACCGCGACTGGTGCTCCCGCGTGGGTGAGCCGGGCCAGGTCGGGACGGTGGTCCGTGCCGGTGAGACCGGCGGGTCCCACCGGCAGCCCTGCCCTGGGAGTGCCGGGGAGGGAGGGGTGCGGCTGGGCCAGGCGCACCTGCGTCGTCGTCGGGACGACCTCGTCGAGCGGCCGGTGGAGGTCGACGCCGTGCTGCTGCGCCAGGCGCGACACCTCGTCGGCGACGGTCCCGGCGCTGGGACGGGTCTCGGGACGCTTCCGGGTCATCCGGTGCAGGAGGTCGACCAGAGCCTGCGGGACGTCGGCCGGCAGGGGCGGCAACGGCTCGGTCCGCAAGCGGGTGAGGACCGCCGCCGGCGCATCCCCGGGGTGCCGGAACGGTGGCCGACCGGCCAGGAGCTGCCAGGCCGTGGTGCCGAGGGAGAAGACGTCGGAGCGGTCGGTCGGGTGCCGGCCCTCGATGACCTCCGGCGCGACGTGGTCGAGGGTGTAGCCACCCACGGTCGAGCCACTGCCCTCGCCGAGCGCGAGGCGCGCGACGCCGAAGTCGCCGAGGGCCGCCTGCCCGTAGTCGGTGACGAGGATGTTCGCGGGCTTGACGTCGCAGTGCGTCACGCCGCGTGCGTGGGCGACCGACAGGGCGTCGGCGACCGCGTGCAGCGTCGTCAGGACCGCGTCGGCCGGGAGGCGACCGACGCCCGCCATCGAGCCGCGCCGGCACAGGTCCATCGCGATCCACGGCCGACCCAGGTGCACGCCCGCGTCGATGATCGACACGATGCCGGGGTGCGTGGCGAGGTCGGCCATGACGCCGCGTTCGCGGTCGAAGCGGCGGAGCGCCTCGGCGTCGGCCGGGACGACGTCGAGGGTCTTCAGGGCGACCGTGCGGCCGGTGGAGGCGTGGTGCGCCTCGACGACCGTGCCGGAACCGCCCCGGCCGAGGGTGCGTAGCGCGGTGAAGCCCGGAGGGGCGGTCAGGGGCCCGAGCTGGTCGATCACTGCGTCCCGCCCACGGCCGACACGGGAGGTGCTGCCGGGACCGGCGGGGCGGTGCGCGCGAGCACGACCCCCGAGAGCACGAGCGCGAGCACGGCCAGCGACGCGCAGACGGCCAGGACCGGGGTCCGGCGAGGGTGTCGCTCCGGTGGTCCGTCGTCCCCGGCCCGGAGCCATCGGCGCGTCGCGACGAGCCCGACGGCGAGACACAGCGCCTGCGCGGCGAGGAAGAGCCAGACCCCGACCCCGGACACGATCGGGCCCGGCCACGGCACGCCGGCCAGCGCGAGGTGGCTCGACGCCGAGAGGGGCGAGACCAGCGAGGCGATCCACCCCACCGACCCGAGGGTGAGGAGCGCGAGCGGCGGTGCCGCCACGAGACCGAGCCACCGCACGCGACCCTCGAGCAGGTCGGCCGCCACGGCCGCGAGGAGTCCGGCGCTGACGACGAGCGCCCCGATCCCGAAGGCGGACCCGACGATGCCGGGCGCCGCGTTCGCCGCGACGTCGGACCGCCAGGGCAGCAGGACCGCGAGCGTCGCCGCCAGGAGCGCCGGCCCCGCGACGCCGCTCAGCACCACCAGCTCCCGGGGCCGCGCGGTCCGGCCGGGCAGGGCCGACACCGGGGCGGGCGGAGGCGTGGACAGGGGCAGGGGCGCGGCGGCCGGGCGTGCACGGGTGTCGAGGTGCAGCGGGACGCCCGTCCCGGTCACCCCGGGCATCGGGAGCCGCAGTGAGGGCGGACCGAGCACGTGCCCGGCCCCCACCGTCGTCGGCTCCGGTGGCATCGCGCCTCCCCGCCGGGCCGGCACCGTAACCGTCTGCGGCACACCCTGCTCGAAGCCGTGCATCTCCCCGCCCCCCTCGACGCGATCGCGCGCCGTCCCCCGGTGATCGGTCGGCGTGACGTGATGGTTACCGCGCCGCGGCCGTTCTGTTGCTCCATCCGGGTGATCAGGTCTCGAACGAGGAACGGTTCGGTCACGCCGGACGAGGACGGGTCAACGAGTGAGCACGGGGGGTGCTGCATTGTCGAGGTTCGAGGTGGACCCGGAGATGCTCGGCGTCGCGGCGAGCCGGCTGGAGGCCTACCGGCACCGGCTCTCCGACATCGGCTCCCGGTCGGCCGTCGGCGACCTGGGCAGTGCCCACCTCGTGGGCGTCGTGCACGCCACCGAGGACCCCGCGGCCCACGACCTCCAGCGCGTCTCCGACGTGCTCGGGGGCCTGACGACGTTCCTGCGCTCGGCCGGCACGACCTATCGCGGCTCCGACGACTCCGCACTCGCCTGCTACACCGGCGGCGACCGGTGACCGCCGTGACGGCGCGCGGCAGCTGGGCCGCGACCGGCTGGGACGACCCCGCCATGGGCGACGTCGGCAGCGTCCGCGACCTCGCCGCCCGCTTCCAGCACCGCGCCGACGACCTGCGCGCCCTGAACGTCGAGCTCACCCAGGGCCTCGCCGGACTCGGCGGCTGGCACGGCCAGGCTGCCGACCGGTTCCGCGAGAACCAGCAACGGCTACGCCTGGGTCTCGACGAGTTCGTCGTCCGCTTCGAGCGCTGCCGGGCCGCCCTCGACTCCTACGCGCACGCGATGGACCAGCGCCGCGCGGAGTCGAATGCGCTGCTCCCCCGGGTCCTCGACGCGAAGCGACGCCTCGCGACCGCCCAGCACGACATCCTCCACCCGCCGTCGGTGGAGGCCCTGAGCCGCGGACTGACGGCCCAGCCGTTCCTGATCGCCGAGCTCGAGAAGCTCGGCGTGGAGTGGGGCGCGATCCGCACGCGGCACATGGGCAGCGCCGCGTGGTGCGCCCAGCAGCTGCAGGACTCCGACGGGACCGCCCTGGGCGATCTGTTCCGCGACGCCCGCGGGGTACTCGCGGCCGGCCAGCAGAAGCTCGGGGACCTCTCCTTCGAGGTGGACCGATGGTTGTCCGAGAACGCCGACACGATCGCCGCCATCACGTCCGTTCTCGAAGACGTCAATGCCGCCGTCAGCATCGCCTCGCTCTTCTATCCGCCGCTCGGCGCGGTCGCCTTCGGGTTGACCGTCGCCGTCGCCGTCGGCAAGGGCATGGCGTACTCCGGCGGCTCGTCCAAGGTGTCGCGCCGGGACGTCCAGATGGGCGTCCTCGACGTGGCGACGGGGTCGCTCCTCCGGCACGCGGGCCCACTGCTCGATCGTCGTGCTGTCGGGGCCGCGAGATCGGCGGCAGTGGCCGGGGACGTTCCGAGCCTGATGCGGGCGCACCAGGTGGTGAACCAGGCCCTCGCGTTCAAGCAGGCCGACAAGGTCCACACGGCCGTGGAGGACGGGATGCACCTCGTCGACGCGGCACCGAGGTGGATACCGCGCCAGGGCCAGGCGCCGCAGTTCTGGCAGGACATCCAGGACGCGCACGCAGCCGACATGAAGCGCCGTCAGGAGCACCGCGCCCTTCCGGTCGTCGAGGCCTGCCGATGAGGGCGGCGACGCTGACGCTCCCGCCGGTGACCGACGTCGCTCCGCTGCACGCGGACCCGGAGCGACGCCTCGCGGCGGCGCACGCGATCGCGGTCGACGTCCCGGATGTCGACGTCGACGCGCTGGCCGCGGAGATCAGCGCATCGTTCGATCTGCTGCGGAACGAGGGGGTCCGGTTGTGCGGCCGCCTCCCGGTGGAGGACCCCGGGGCCTCGGCGACGGTCACGGTGGCAGTACGGGCGCTCGCCCCGACGGACGACCGGAGTGGGTCCTTCTCCGAACGCGCCATTGCTGCACTGCGCGACGACACCGCGGTCCGCCGGCCTCTCGCGGACACGCGCGCCATCGACCTGCCGTGTGGTCCCGCGGTCGCATCGCTGGTGTTCGGGGAGTTCGAGCTCCTGCCCGGGACCGTCCCGTCGTTCCGCGCCGAGTTCCTCGTCCCGACGCCGGAGTGGGACGGAGTCGTCGTGGTCGACGTCCAGACGACCGATGAAGCCGCATGGCCCGAGGCCTCGCAGGAGGCGGTCCGGATCGCCCGGAGCCTGCGGTTCCTCGACGACGGCGAGACCGCCCGGGAAGGCGAGCACCTCCTGCGCCTCTGAGCGCACCCACCACTCCCGAGGGCCGGGGTCCGTGGCCCGATCCACCCGACTCACGAGGGGGAACGACCATGTCGATGGTCAAGGTCACGTCCGAGCAGCTCGCCGACCTCGGCGCGCAGCTGCAGCAGGGCTCGGCGCAGGTCGAGGAGCAGCTCGCGACGATGCGGGCGCGGGTCGCGCCGCTCGTGGGCGGCGAGTGGGAGGGCGCGGCCTCCGCGCAGTTCCAGATGTCGTGGGAGCAGTGGGCGCAGTCCGCCGCACGCCTGCGTGAGGCGCTGGACAGCATCAGCACGACGCTCACCCACGCCGCGAGCACCTACCAGCAGGCCGAGGACGCTGTCCGGAGCTCCGTCACGGCGTACTGACGCCGCGGGGTCGGGCTCGTTCGGCGGGCCCGACCAGCGGGGTCGTTGCGGGGCGCATCCTGGGATCGAGGTGCCAAGCGACCGGATGTGTCCGCGTCGGCGTGACGCGGACAGACCGGACAGCCAGCTGCCTCGGCCGACGTGTGCGCGCCACAACGGCGCCGAGCGTCCCCGCCCGCGGCTCAGCATCACGACGGCACCTGCACCGGGGTCAGCTCGCCGGCCCGCAGGAACAGGCCACGGCCGGGCGTGGACGTGCCGATCAGGCTGCGCGGAATGCGCGGAGCGGCGCTGAACACGGCGCCGGCGATCGGCTGGTTCGGGCAGAGCAGGAGCCCGATCCCGCCGCGACCCGCCTCCAGCGCCGGGCCGCTCATCGCGGAGGACACCGACTCGGTCAGCCCTGCGACCACCACGGCCTGCTCCCCGCCGGCGATCAACCGCCCGAGCGCCCTCCCGGCCGACGTGGCGGCGACGGTCTCGACGTCGTCCACGAGCAGCAGCGCCGGACCGTGTGCGAGGGCGGCCGCCAGCTCCTCCTCGGTCGCCTCCGTGCCGCTCAAGTCTCCGGCGACCTCACCGAGCGCCGACGGCCTCGGCGTCCAGCCGACCACCCGCCATCCCTGAGCCCGGGCGTCGAGGGCGACCGAGACGAGAGCGGTCGTCCGCCCGGATCGGCGAGGACCGTGGACGAGCACCGCATTGCCGTCGGTCGTCGGGTCCCAGGTGATCCCGGACAGGTCGTCGCCGCCGACGCCGACGAGGAGGCCCGCGCCGCGCGGCAGTCCGCCCGCCTCGACCCGGGTGATGGTCTCGGGCAGGACGTCGATGCCGAAGGGGCGGGTCCGGCCCGGCCGGCACCGGCTCGCGAGTGCGGCCACCGCGGTGGCCTGGGCCCGACCCGACGGGTCGTCGCCGAGGACCGCGATCTGCACCTGCGTGCCGGTCCCGGCCCGGGTGGCCCGCCCGACGGGCAGATCGTCCGGCACCTCGCGCGCCGAGATGCCCGCGTAGCCGTAGTCCGTGTCGTTGGCGAGCCGCAGCACCAGCCGCTCCCCCAGCAGCGAGCCCGCGGCACCGACGAGGACGCTCCGGTCGCCCGCCACCACGGCCCGGACCCCGGCCGCGACCCCGTCGCGCAGCAGCCGCTGCAGGTCGGAGACCACCCGGCCGCCGTCGACGTCGGAGAACGCCCCGGTCACGCCCTCGTACCCGTCCACGAGCAGCACCAGGTAGGGCAGGACCTCGCCGAGGTCGCGGTACTCCGCCAGATCGGACACACCCGCCGTCGCGAAGAGCCGTTGCCGGCGACCGACCTCGTCGAGCAGCCGCGTGACCAGGCGCGCGACCCGGTCGGACTCCCCGACGCCCACGACCGCCCCGCAGTGCGGCAGCGCCGCCAACCCGCGCATCGCGGACCCGGCACCGTCGATCGCGTAGAGGTGCACGTCGTCCGGCGAGAGCCGTCCGGCGAGTCCGGCGCCGAGCGTGCGCAGCGCGGTGGAACGCCCGGAGCGCGGCGCGCCGACCACCGCGAGATGGCTTCCCGACGGCAGGTCGAGCACGGCCGGGAACTGGCGTTGCGTCTCGGGCACGTCCTCGAGCCCGAACGGCACGACGAGCCCGGTGGCGCGCAGCGCCTCGGCCCGCACGTGGACCGGGAGCGGCGGCTGCCAGGGCGAGCGCTGCGGCGGGATGCCGAGCCGGCGGGTGGCCTCGGTGACCGCGTCGACGATCTCGGAGAGGTCGGTGCGTTGCCCGGGCGGCGGTGGGGGTTCCGGCGGTTCGGCGACGGCGTGGCCGAGCCACTCCCAGCGCAGGGTCGTGGCGGTCGGACGGCGACGGCGGGCCTGCGCGCCCGGGCCGGCGGTGTCGGTCCGGGCGGTCTGGATGGCGACCGGCGCCTCGGCGCCGACCTTGACGAACGCGCGGCCCGGGATGCGCGGCAGCCGCCCGGCGTCGGGAATGCCGATGATGTCCGTGCTGGAGGTCTCGTCGGCGACGCGCAGCGAGATGCGGATGGTCGTATTGGAGCGGATCTGGGTGTTGACGACGCCCTGCGGCTGCTGGGTGGCGAGCACCAGGTGGATCCCCAGCGACCGCCCGCGCGCCGCGACGTCGACCAGGCCGGCGACGAAGTCGGGCATCTCGGTGACGAGCTGGGCGAACTCGTCGATGACGATCACGAGCCGGGGCAGCGGATCCGCGGTCGGCTGCCGGGTCGACCAGTAGGCCGCGATGTCCGCGCTCCCCGCGCGGTCGAGCACGTGCTCGCGGCGCTTCAGCTCGGCGCGCAGCGACGTGAGGGCACGACTCGTCGCCCCGGCGTCCAGGTCGGTGACGACACCGACGCAGTGCGGGAGGCGCGCGCAGTCGCGGAAGGCGGCGCCACCCTTGTAGTCGACGAGCAGGAAGTTCATCGCGTCCGGCCGGTTCGCGACGGCGAGCGCCGCGACCAGGGTCTGGAGCAGGCCGGACTTGCCCGCACCGGTGGTGCCGGCGATCAGCGCGTGCGGACCGTCGGCCATGTCGAGGCGGAAATCGCCCTCGGTGCTCGCGCCGAGCAGGGCGACCGTGGAGCGCGGTATGGCGCTCCAGCGCCGCAGGAGCTCCTCGGGCCGGGCGGGTGAGAGTCCGGCGAGCCGGGTGAAGCGCGCCTCGGTCGGCAGCGCCCCCTCGGCCAGCGTCGGGTCGGCGTCCCGCAACGGCGCCAGGGCACGGCCGACGGTCTCCGCCCAGCGGGCGCCGACCTGGTCGGTCACCGCCTCGCGGCCGTCGTCGTCACCGCGCGTCCGGAGGACGAGGTGACCCGGCCGGTCGCGGTCGAGCAGGGCGACCGCACCGCACTCGCGGGGCAGCATCGCCTCCGCCTCGTCGAGGCACAGGAAGTGCACGCCGAGGGCCGGCCCGTCCTGCAGCAGCGGTCCCATGCCGGCGAGGTTGCGCAACGTCCGCGCGCCGTCGAGCACGACGAGGACGGCGGGGAGGCGGTCGAGCACCGCGCCGGCGCTGAGCCCCCGGACGAGCTCGCGGCGGCGTTCCACGAGATCGGTGAGCTCGGCGATGCGGGAGCGGGCCGTCTCCTCGTCGTTGCCCACCCGCGCCCAGGACCCGCCGTCGGGAATCCGAAGGTGGGGCAGCCACCGCACCCAGTGCCAGGTGCTCTGCGCGGCGGGGGTGGTGAGCAGGCAGATCTGCAGCTCCTGCGGGCTGTGCAGGAGCGCGGCCTGCGCCACGCACCAGCGCGCGAGCCGCAGCACGGTGGCGGACGGACCGGCGAGACCGAGCGCGCCGACGTCGGGCAGGCGGATCGAGATCGGGACGCTGAAGAGCTGGGTGTCGGCGCGCTCGACGTCGACGCCGCTCTTCACCTCGGTGTCCGGTGGGACGTCGCCGAGGCCGAGGCGGAGATCGAGGAAGTCGGCGTCAGCGCGGTGGCGGTGCCAGATCGAGGACGCGGGGCTGCGGGCGGCGACGAGGAGTTCGGCGGCGTCCGGCGCGTCCCGCCGACGGTGCTCGACCTCCTCGGCGAGTGCCGCCGCCAGGTCTGCCTCGGCCCGCTCCTTCTCCTCGCGGTAGGTGCGCAGCGCCGCGCGGTGGCCCTTCGCGCCCCTGCGGCGCTCGGTGATCGCGGTCGACAACAGCATCACGGGACTGAGCAGCACGAACAGCAGGAACATGGGCTGCTTCGTCACGAACGCCATGACGACGCCGATCGCCAGCGGCGCGATCACCATGACGACGGGCCAATCGCGCTTGTCGGGCGCGGCAGGCGGGGTCGGGACGGCGATGCGGCGGGTGCGCCGGGGCGGCGCGAGCCGGGGTGGGCGGTTGTAGAGGAGGCCGCCCTCGCCGTCGGGGCGGACGGCCGCGTCGGGGCGCGGGACGGCGCGGACGGTGAGGGCGGAGCCGCCGACCCAGAGGACGGCACCCAGCGGCACCGGGGCGGGTGAGGTGAGCGGGACCCCGTCGAGGCTGGAGCCGTTGGTCGAGCCGGCGTCGACCGCGGTGACGGTGCCTCGCTCGTCGAGGTCGAGGTGGAGGTGCTCGCGGGACACGTCGGGGTCGGCGAGACCGAACGGTGGCACCCGGCCCACGGTGGTGCGGCCCGGGGCGAGCGCGACGACCGTGCCGGCGGCGGGACCGGTGACCACCTGCGCGACGAGCGAGCCCGGCGCCGGGTTCGTGCCGGCGAGGTGCGGTCGGCCGGGCGAGAGGGTGGCGCCGTCGGTCAAGACCGCGGCGGGCTCCCGGGGATCGAGCGGCCGGCTGTCGAGGAACAGGGCGGGCGCCCCGGACCCGAGGGCCGCCTCGGTGATCGCGCCCACCGGGTCGTCCGGCTCGCACCGCACGACCGCGTCGCGCTCGGGCAGCGACAGGACGACCCGCACGTGACCCCCTCCTCGCGCGGTCACCCCGCGCTCCCCCGGCCCGGTCATCGCTCGGACGGGTCACGGTGTTATCGCGGAGGTGTCACGGGCCGACTCCAGAAGGTCAGGTCTGCCGGTAGATGTCCCGTCGGTGCCCGACCGCCACGACGAGGACGAGCAGGGCACCGTCCTGGATCTCGTAGACGACGCGGTAGTCGCCCGTCCGAACCCGCCACTCTCCGTCGCCGCCACTGAGCTTCACCGCCCCGGGGGGCCGAGGATCGTCGGCGAGCAGCTCGACAGCGGCCTGCACCCGACGGCGCGCGACGTGATCGAGCTTGCGGAGCTGCCGGAGCGCGGCCGGTGCGATCTCGACGCGGTAGCTCACGCCAGCCCGAGCTCTCGCTTGACCTCGTCCCAGGGCACGGGGGCCGCTCCGGCCGACATCTCCTCTCGGGCCTCGCGGGCCGCTCGCAGGTCGGCGAGGTCCTCGGCGGCCGCGATCAGACGATCCAGCTCCTCGGCCGCGATGACGGCCGCCACCCGGCGCCCCCGCCGGGTGATGAACACCGGCTCGTGCTCGACACGAGCGGTGTCGACCACGTCCGCCAGCCGGGCGCGCGCGTCGCTGAGGCTCATCTCGTTCACGGATCGACTATAGCGCCGAATCAGCGAAGATGTACACGACGGCGGGGGCCAGGAGGCGAGCCCAGGACCATCTCCGCCTACCTCAGCGATAGACCCGCACCGCGTCGACCGTCGCCCGCCAGCGCTCGTCCGGTCCGGAGTAGGCGTTGAACCGGAATGAGCGCAGCGGCCCGTCGAGCGGCGTCTGCGCCATCATCTGGCCGCGCATGAAGAAGGTCAGGCGCCCGTCGATCGCCACCACCCGGAACGGGACCACCTCATCGCCGGTGAGGTACTCGAAGGGCCGGGTCGGGGGCGGTGGCTCGTAGTCGTCGTAACTCCGGCACGAGGGCCGGGTACACACCAGGGCAGCCGCGATACGAGCAGGCGGGGAACCGCCGCTCGGGCCGAAGACGAGCATGTGGGTACGGCCGCTCTGCTCTGCGATCACCAGGCTCGCCCCGCCGGCGCCGGGGACCGTGATGTCCGGGACGCTCGCGACGAAGTCGATCTCGCGGTAGTCCTGCGGGTTGCGGGGAGCGAGGTCGGAATCGATCACCCGCCCCTCGCCGTCGAGCGCGCCGACGAGATTGAGCCGGCGGTCCGCCGCGAACACGTGGGCCGGGTCGGACGGCGGCACCCAGGTCGCCGTGGCGAGCTCGGTGCCGTCGAAGTCCTCCCTGAGGAAGGGTTCCGCGACGGTCGAGGGCAGGGGTGAAGCACCCGGCGCCTCCTCTCCGACCACCCACACCGCGAGGAGCGCACCGGCCAACACCAGGACGACTGCTGTCGCGCCGACCAACCACCACTGCGATCGGGCACCCGTCCGCCCGGGCTCGACCTCGGCTCTTGGCTCCGGCTCCGGCTCCGGCTCCGGCCGGCCGTCGCCGGCCGACAGTTCGTGATCCGGCACGCTCGGCTCGGCGACGACGGGAGGACCTCCGGCCGCGGGACGCGCACGCGCCCGATCGAGGGCGTCGACCCAGGCCGGCAGGGCGTCGACGGGCACACGACGGGCGAGCAGGAAGCCGAGGTAGGGACCGTCGCTCTTCTGCGGCAACGTGCCGCCGGCCCAGGAGTAGACCGTGGAGCGGCGGTGCTCCTCGACGACGTACTTGCGCTGTCGCGCCTCTGCCGTCACCGCCGCCAGGTCGTCACCCGCGAGTGCACGGCGATCGAGGAGGGCGCGGATCGCAGCACCGAACGACTCGCGGTCGCGGACCTCGTCGGGAGAGACCATCTACTCGCTCCGGCGGATCGTTCCGGCGGGGAGGGCTTGTCCACACCCCCTGGACGGGTGACGATCTTGCCCGATCACTCCACTTCGGTGCCCGGCAGACGTCGGAGAGCGTCCAGGACCGTCCAAGACCGTCCGGGATCGCCCTCTCCGACGCTGGTCTGTGGCTTGATCGACTCGTCGCGAGGAGAGCGGGGGGCCTCCTCGCGACACCACGGCTCGCGCTCCTCCGGCGCGGGTCTCCACCGCCGGACGGGGCCGGCAGCAGACGAACGGAAGCAACGCACCATGATCAGGCCGGCGATCTCACGTCGACACCTCCGTCCCCTCGCGGGGCTGACCATGCTCCTGCTCGCGATCTGGACACTCACGGCGGCACCGGACGCCGTCGCCGCGCCCGGGCCGGTCCCCGTCCAGGTCGCACCCGACCAGGACCGGAGCTACCCGGGGTGCCCGCTCCTGCTCGAGGGGCAGCGCCACGAGTGCGTCGCCCGCCTCCAGCGGGACCTGACCGCGGAGCACCCCGAGTACGACCTCCCCGGTACGACGCTCTTCGGGCCCGCCACCCGCACGGCGGTGTTGGACTTCCAGGGCCGCCACGACCTGCCCGCCGACGGCAACGTCGGCGCCGAGACGGCCGACCTCCTCGCCGACCTCGTGCCGGAGGAGACGACCTCGTCGGATCCCACTCCGACCTCCTCGACCGACGATTCGGCCTCCGACGGGCGGCGACCGGAGTGCTCGGTGCCGCGGCCGGACCCCTCCGAGGGCGCCCGCGCGGAGGAGGACTGGGCCGTCGACCAGTACGTCCACGGGTGCACCGACGCCGGCTCGAACAAGGCGTGGTTCACGACGAACTTCGGGAACGTCTCGAACAGCTACTACTTCAGCCCGGCGGCGACGAGGCAGTTCGACTCCTGGCTCGACGGGCACCGCAACCTCGACAGCCAGACCGGAATCGGCTCCTTCGCCCTGTGCGCCTCGATCAAGAGCCTGGCGTGCGAGGTGCTCGGGGTCTCGGCGTCCGTCATGTTCAACGACGTCAAGAACGCCACCGAGGACGCCGTGGAGCGCGGCAGCTGTCTGAAGGTCACCGACCACGCCGAGCTCTGGACGACGGCCGAGGCCACGGCCGTCGACAACAAGTACTGCCGCACGCTGCAGTGACGTCGCGCCGGGCGCCTGCCCCGTCACGGCGGGTGGCGCCCGGCCCTCGCAGCCACGACACGTGCCGCGGTGCCGGACTCAAGCGTGTATCACGCGTGATACGGTCGCTCGCGTGGACGAGGTGTCGATGCGAGACCTGCGGAACGCAGGGGGCGACGTCCTGGCCCGCGTCGAGAACGGCGAGTCCCTCACCGTGACCCGTGACGGACGTCCGGTCGGCCAGTTGGTCCCGGTTCCCCGCCCGCGGCTCACCCGGGAAGCACTGCTGTCCCGCTGGCGGGGTGTGCCCCTGATCGACGCCGACGCATTCCGCGCCGATCTGGACGACGTGATCGACAGCCACCTGTGATCGAAGAAGGTCTCCTCGACACCAGCGTGGTCATCGCTCTACCGACACTCACCGACGCGAGTCAGCTACCGGCCACCCCGTTCATCTGCACCGTCACGCTCGCCGAACTGTCCGTCGGCCCGCTCGTGGCCCGCTCGGACGACGAACGCGCTGCTCGTCAGGCCGTGCTGCAGCAGGCCGAGGCCGACTTCGACCCGCTGCCCTTCGATGCGGCCGCCGCCCGGGCATTCGGACGCGTGGCAGCGGCACTCCGACAGGTCAAGCGGAAGCCGCAGGCCCGCAGCTACGACGCCATGATCGCTGCCGTCGCCGTTGCGCGGGCCCTGCCGCTCCACACGGCGAACCCCGACGACTTCGCGGACCTCTTGGGACTGACCGTCGTCGCCGTGACGCCGCACCCGTGACAGTCAGGTCTTCGCCGGCTGCTGGATCTCCTCCGTCACGCCGCCGCACCAGGCTTCGAGCATGCGCGGAGTGATCAGCGCGGCGGGGACCGGGGTGGAGTCGGGCAGTTCGAGGCCACGGCTCCGGCGGACGCCGAGGCCGTCGAGGACCGCCTCGAACAGCACCTTGACGCCCTCGTCGAAGAACTCCGGGTCGTACTGCTCGACGGCGGCCACGAAGTCGATCAGGGTCTCCTGCTCCTCGTCCGAGCGGCCGAACAGCAGGCCCTTGAGCCCGAGCTGGATCAGGACACGGCGCGCCATGTCCTGCGCACTGCGAACCAGTTCCTCCGGGGGTCGCAGGTCTCCGACGGTGAACGGGACCGAGGTCAGGTCGTAGATCGTCGCGGAGAACTCGGCGCAGAAGAACTCGTCCGGCGACGCCCAGGCCTCGGCGGCCGTGATGGCGGCCCAGACGATCTCGGCCGTGCCCTCCTGCCCGATCCTGCCCTCGTGGTTCAGAGCGTGGAGGGCACCCGCCACAACGACGATCGAGGCGAGGCCGAACCGCGTCGACCGGGACTTCGGATAGTCGTCGAGACGCTTCAGCGCCGCCTCCCGGTCGACGTCGTCGGGCAGGACCAGGCGGTGGATCTTCTGCTCGAGCTTCCAGAAGTGCGAGAAGTCGTCGTGGTGCAGCCCGCCCACGTCGACCGGGCGCAGGCCGTCCAGGCTGTCGGGGTAGGAACTGATGATCGTCCCGTCGCCGCCGGCGATGCCGCTGTGGGAGAAGCACGACGGCGACCGGTCGTAGTCGATGATCATCTCGGCCAGGGCGTCCCCCGACTTCTGGGTCACGAGCAGGATGTCTCCACGCTCGACGTCTTCTACCCGGATCGTCATGTGCGTATCTTCAGTCGAGTCTCACTCAGTGTGAAGAGACCGGGGGAAGAATGGCCGAGAAAGCCGCACGCACTCGTCCACGAGTGTTACTGCTCGGCACGGTCGAGATCGACGGAGTCACCGTCGGTAGCATGCGGCTGCGGACGCTCCTGGCGCACCTGGCCCTGACCCCGGGCCGGGCGGTGCCCGGCGGCACCCTCGTCGACGGGTGCTGGGGCACCGAGCTGCCACGTCGGCCGTCCGCGGCGCTCCAGGTCCTGATGACCCGCCTGCGCAAACGGTTCTCCGACCCGACCACCCCGCTCGTCTCCTCGGCCGGCGGCTACGTCCTGCGGCTCGACGACGACGACGTCGACCTCGTCCGCTTCCTGCGCGCTGCCGCGGACGCGCTGGACCCGAACGCCACCGACCAGGCGATCGACGCGGCCGAGCGTGCCCTCGAGCTGTGGGGCGAGCCCTTCGCCGGGTGCCTGCCCTCGGAGCGGCTCGAGACGGCAGCCGTGCAGGCCCGGGAGCGCTTCCTGCGCGTCCTCGAACGCCTCGCCGACGCCCGCCTCGAACGCGACGCCCCCGGCGACGCGGAGGCGGCCGCCGAGGCCGTCCTCCCCCACCTGCCCGGCCACCGGGACCGGGAACGGCTCGTCGCCGCCGGGATGCGGGCCCTGCACCGGCTCGGGCGGACCGTCGAGGCCCTCGCCGCGTTCGCCGAGACCCGCCGGGCGCTGCGCGTCGACCACGGCGTCGACCCGGGCCCGGCCCTGCGCGAGCTCGAGGCGGCCCTGCTCGCCTCGCCGCGCCGGCCCGCCCCGAGCCGCCAGGACGCCGTCGTCGGGCGGGAGGACCTGCTCGCCGCGGTGCGACAGCGGCTCGACGACCCCGATCGCGGCGGGGTCGTGCTCGTCGTCGGGGAGGCCGGGATCGGGAAGACGTCGCTGCTGCGCGCGTCGCGGGAGGAGGCCCGGGTGCGCGGGGCCTCGACGGGCTACGGCGCGTGGAACGAGGCCGACACCCCGCTGACGGCGTGGGTCGAGGGCCTGCGCGACCTCGGCGCCCCCGTCCCCGCCCGCGACCCCGAGTTCGCCCGGACCGTCCGCCGGGTCCTCCACCTGCGGGCCGGCGACGCGCCCCTGCTCCTCACCCTCGACGACGCCCACCGCGCCGACTCGGCCTCGCTCGGCTCGCTGCTCACCCTCGCCCGGCGCGGTCTGCCGTCCGGCGTCGTCGTCATCGTCGCCGCCCGCGAGCCCGACGCCGTCGCCCACCCGCGCTGGGAGGAGACCCGCGCGGACCTCGTCCGGCTGCCCGGGGTGGACGAGCTGACGGTCCGCGAGCTCGGTCGGGCGGCGGTCGCGGAGCTGCTCGAACTGCGCGGACACGTTCCCGACGACGAGGCCGCGGCCGCCCTGTGGCGGCGCTCGGCCGGGCACCCGCTGCACCTCGCGGCGCTGCTGGACACCCTCGACGTCGACGAGCCCGGGGTCCCCGACCGCCTCCGGCCGCTGCTCGCCTACCAGCTCGCCCGCCTCCCCGCGGACTGCCGCGAGGTGCTCGAGGCCCTCGCCGTCCTCGAGCCGGTGTCCGTCGACGCGCTCGGCGAGGTCCTCGGGCAGGACTCGCGACGGTTGCTGCAGTCCCTGCGCCCGGCCGCCGACCTGGGCCTCGTCGTGCCCGACGGGGCCGGCTACGCGTTCCGTCACGAGCTCACCGCGGCGGCCGCCCGGGAGCCGGTGCCCGAGCCCGAGCGGGCCCACCTGCACCGCACCCGGCTCGCTCACCTGCCCGACGACGCCGAGCCGTTCGAGCGGCTCCGGCACGCGGTCGGCGCGGTGCCGATGGTGTCGCCGCACGTCGTGGCGGACGCCCGGGTCGCCGCGGCGGCGGCCGCGAAGGAGCGCGGTGCCCTCGTCGAGGCGCTCGCGCTGCTCGAGAGCACGGCCGACGCCTCCGACCCGCACGCCGCCCGCGTGGCCCACGGCCTCGTCCTGCAGGCGCTGGGGCAGGGCGACGAGTCCGACGATCTGCTCGACGCCGTCCTCGCCGATCCGTCCGCGCCGGTCCCGGCCCTCGTCGACGCCGCCGTGGGCGCGGACGCCACGGGCATCTCCGTGGCGGGACGCCCCCGACGGCTGGCCCGGCTGCAACGGGTGCGCCGGCTCCCGCTCGATCGTGGGGATCGGGTACGGGTGCTGCGCGCGCTCATCGTCGAGCAGGAGCAGTTCCTCGGTGATGCCGAGGCGGACGCGATGCCCGAGCTGCTCGCCCTGGCCGAGGCGGTCCCGGACGACGCCCGGCTGCAGGCCGAGGTCGCCCTGCTGCGCGGCAACCAGCTCAACGACGAGCCCGTGACGGTCCGGGAGCGGATCCGCCACGCCGAGCGCGCCCACGGGCTCGCGGTGCGCACCGGGGACCGGGAACTACGCCTGGAGGCCGAGGAGCTGCTCGTCGCCGCCCTGCTAGCGGCGGGGCGGGTGGACGACGCGGAGGCGTTGCGGGCCGGTCTGCGGGTCGCGGCCGATCGGCGTCGGCACGCCCGGTCGATCTGGGCGTGCCTGCTCGTCGACGCGTCCCTGCAGCTCGCGCGGGGTGAGACCGACGCCGCCGTCGCCGGCGCGGACCTCGCCCGCGACCGCGGCATCGACCTCGGCATCCCGGACGCCTTCGGCGCCTACGGCGTCCAGCTCGCCGCACGGCACCTGCTCGCCGGAACCCTGCCGTCCCTCGATGGGCTCCCGGCCGGTGCCGCGGCGTTCTACCCGCACGTCGCCGCCTGGGCCGCCGTGGCGGCGGCGGACGCGGCCCAGGCGGGCGACGCGACGGCTGCCGCCGCGCACCTGGCCGAGTGGACCCGCCGTCGGGAAGGCCGTCCGTTCCGCATGTTCGACCGCCCCGGCCTGTGCTGCGCCGCGGTGGCGGCGTTCGCGCTCGGCGACGTCGAGGTGGCCCGGACCGTGCTCGCGGGGCTGCCGCCGGACCCGGGTGCGGTCGTGGTCGTCGGGATCGGCGCGGCGATCCTCGGGCCGGTCGCGACCTTCCAGGGCCTCGCGCTGCTGGCCGCGGGCGATGGCGAGGCGGCGCGGCAGTCGTTCAAGGTCGCCGCCGACCTCGCAGGCCGGCTGGGGTGGACGCCGTGGACCGACGCCGCGGTCGCGCTCGGACGCTACGCGGAGAGCGGCGCCGGTCCCCTCCCCTTCGGCCTGCGGCGGCTCTGAGGTGATCGACCGCGGAGTGCGCGAGCTCTTTCCCGACGACGGGCCGCGCGACGCCCTGACCCCGGTGCTGCGGGCGGTGCGCGCCCTGGAGCCGAAGCGCGCCCGGAGCGCGCTGGCGACGGCGGTGGGGCTCGCACCAGCAACCGTGACCGTCCTGGAGCAGCTGATCTACCTGGCCGAGGAGTGCTGCTGGCCGGGCGGTGCCGGTCCCGGGGTCTACGGCGGGGTGCGGTGGGAGCCCGGCGAACCTGCGGACGCCGACATGCTGTGGTGGGGCGAGGTCGTGACCCGGGCGCTGATCCGGCGGACCCAGGCGGCGTGGGCGACATCGAGCGGGGACTCCGACGGAGCGCCGACCGAGGACGACCGGTGGACGGCGGCCGCTCGTGAGGCCGGGGACCCGGCCGGGCTCGTGCACGTCGGCCTCGTGCGCGCGGACGAACTCCGGCGGCAGGGAGATCCGGGGGCCGCGACCGTCCTCGTGGAGGCGGTGACGGTCGACGCCGACGCGCTCCCCGGGGCCGCCGCCGCGCGGGCCCTGCTCCTGGGCGACCTGGCGCTCACGCCGATCTCCTCCCCGGAGACGCTCGGCTCGACCCTCGTCCGCCCGCTCGACCTCACCGTGGTGCGACCCGAGGGGCTGGACGAGGCGGAACGCCGCTACGACGAGGCGCGGGCGGCGTTTCGTGGAGGTGGGCGGGAGTCCGGGGTGGCGACGGCCGAGGTACGGCTCGCGTTCGTCGCGCGGCTGCGCGGTCAGCTCGACATGGCGGCGCAGCTGCTCGACTCCGCGACGGCGCGGGCCTGGCGGGCGGACGACCGCGCCACCGGCGTGCTCGCACTCGTCCACCGGCAGCTGCTCCGCCTGGCCGTCGGCGAGGCCACGCACCGGAACGACCCGAGCGCCCGCATCGCGGCGTGGGTGGCCGAGGCCGGGAGCCCCACGTGGGTCCAGGGGTGCGCGCGGGTGGTGCTCGCCGCCGCCGACCGCGCGACCGACCGGGGCGAGGTCGAACGGGCGCTCTCGACCTACGCCTTCGCCCAGCAGCTGCTCGACGCGTCGGGCCTGGACGACCTGCACGTCTCCACCGGGCGGGTCCCGCTGCTGCTGCGGCTGCGCAGCCACGGGCTTGCCGCGACCACGTGGGAGGAGAGCTACGCCGCGTTCCCGGCGGAGGGTGCGTTCGACGTCGAGCCGTGGGCGTGGGTCTCGACGTCGCTCGTCGCGATGGCCGCCGCGATGCGGATGGCCGGCGACGTTGCCGGACTGGACTCGGTGGCGGGGCGTGCGCGGGCTCTGCTAGCCCGGGGCCCGGACGGGGGACGCGATCTCGTGCCGTCGTCCGACGTCCTCGATCGGATCGGGGCTCCCGCACCGGTCGGTGAGGACGCCGTCCTGTCCGCGGCCCGATCGCTCTCCGACCTGGTCGTCGGGCTCCCGGCGGTCGCCGACCTGCTCCGAGCCGAGGCGGCGATCGCAGGAGGGCGCGCCTCGACGGCCGGCAGTCCGCTCCGCCGCGTCGCCGCGCTGGAGGGGCGGGACGACCTGGTGGTGCGTGCCCTGGTCCTGCTCGGCCGTGTTTACAGCGCCCGGGCGAGGGCGCAGGCATACATCGATCGAAGGTCGGACATCGGGGTGGGACTCGTTGCGGAACTGTGGCACCTGGTCGGCGAGCACGACCGCGCGCAGGCGGTGCTCGACACGGCGATGGCGCCGATCTCCGACCCGGTCTGGGAGCCGACCTGGGCCGAGGACGAGTTGCGGGCACGGGTCGCGCTCGCGCGGGGTCACGACGACGAGGCGCGGAGCGCGGCGGAGGCCGGGACGCGTCGGCTCGACGCCTGGTTCGCCGCCCTGACCAGCGACACCTTCCGCATCTCGGCGCTCGACGACGTGAGCACCGCGCGCCTCGCGGAGGTGCTGGTGCTGGCCCGTACCCGGATCGGGGACAGCGAGGGGGCGTTCCGCGCGGCCGACCACCTGCGGTCCCTCGCCCTCGGTGCGCTGTTCGGTGACCCGGTGACCCCGGAGACGCGCCGGTGGCGGCAGGCCCGCGCGGAGTGGAACGGCGCGGTCGACGAGCGCCGCCAGGCGTGGCGCGAGCCCGAACCGGTGGAGCTCGCGCGGACGGCCGCCGCCCTGGAGACAGCCGAGCGCCGCGTCGAGGAGGCCGCCGAGGAACTGCCACGCGAGACGGTCCGCGCTCGGCGTGAGCCGGCACCGGTCGACGTCGCGGCGGTCGCCGAGGCCCTCGACCACGAGGCAGTGCTGCTGCACTACACGCTGACCGAGCACCAACTCGTCATCGCCGTCGTGACCCGCGGGGGCGTGGACCTCCGCCTGCGCGACGTCGAGGCCTCGACCGTGTCCGGGCTGTGCACGCGGCTGTCTGCGGCGTGGTCCTTACCGGGCGCGGTCCGCGGTCTGGCCGACGACCTCGGGACCCTGCTCGTGGGCCCGGTGGCCGATCTGCTCGGCGGCGACCGGCGTGTTCTCGTCGTCCCGTGTGCCCCCGCGCTGGGGCTCCCGTTCGCGGCGCTGCCCTTCGCCGGGACGTGCCCGCTCGAGCAGGCCGTCGTGTCGCAGCTCCCGGCGGCGTCCCTCGTCCCCCGGCTCGCCGGGCGCCCGCGGCCGGTCTTCGACGCACCGTGCCTCACCGTCGGGAACCCGCCGTCCGTCGGCTTCAGGGACCTCCCGGGCGCCGAGGCCGAGGCCGTACTCGTCGGCCGGTCCCTCGGTGGGCGGACGCTCGTCGGCGCGGCCGCCACCGAGCAGCGGGTGCGGGACGAGCTCGCGACGCGGACCCCGGTCGCGCACCTCGCCTGCCACGGCACGGTGCACCCGGACGCCCCGGACCTCTCGGCGCTCCGTCTCGCCGGGGAGGAACGACTGACGGTGGCGGAACTCGTCGGGATCGGACTCGACGTCGACCTGGCCGTGCTCTCGGCATGCAGCTCGGGACGCGGTCGAATCACGCGGGCCGGCGACGTGGTCGGGTTGAGCCGGGGGCTGCTCGCGGCAGGGGTCCGGCATGCGGTGACCTCGCTCTGGGACGTCGAGGACGCCGCGACCTGCCTGACGATGGCCGACTTCACCGACCACCTCGCCCGCGGGAAGCTCGGAGTGGCCGAGGCCCTCACCCACGCGCAGCGCGGTGTCCGTGCTCTGACACGGGAGGAGGCGCGCGACCGGTACGCGGACCTGTGCGCCCGGGCCGGGGTGGAACCTGGTCACGACGGCGGGCGGCGGAGATCGGCGTCGTCGTCCTTCCCGTTGCGGCCGACCGCCTGGGCGCCGTTCGTGCACCTCGGGGTGTGAGCGCGCTCGACTGCGTTCGGTCCGCGTCACGACGACGCGGACGGAGATGCGTTCCCAGCCGGCCGGCTCCTCCCGGGATCAGCAACTCGCGGATTCCGGACCCGCACGGGAAGCGGCCGCCGTAGCATCAGCGCTCGTGAGCGCCTCTCCTGCCGACGTGGATCGCAAGATCCGCCAGCTCGACAACGAGGTCCAGGCGATCTACGAGATGCTCGCGCGCATCGAGGGCACTCAGCGGCGCCACGACAACCGGTTCGCGGAGATCGGCACCGACCTCACCGAGCTCCGGGGACAGATGTCCGACCTCCGCGAGGACGCCACCGCGATGGGCACCAAGATCGACGGGCTCGACACCAAGGTCGTCGCACTCGACGACAGGGTCGCTGCACTCGACGACAGGGTCGCCGCACTCGACGACAAGGTCACCGGACTCGACACCAAGGTCACCTCGCTCGACAGCAAGGTCGCGGGACTCGACACCAAGTTGGACCGTGTGATCGGCCTGCTCGAGCGCTGACGCTGCGTTCGCGCGGAGGTCACGAGGAACCTGTGTGGCGTGTCGCCCTTCCTCGTGGGCGCGTCGCCACACAAGTCATGCTCCGCCTGGCGCCGGCCCGGCCACCGATCCGCCGAGCACCAAAGACGCGGCCCGCTCCAGGACCTGCGCCCGGGTCTGCCCCGGGTGGTCGGCGACGATCAACGATCCCGCGATGGCGCCCGCGAACGCGAGCAGACAGCGGGCCTCGAGATCGTGCGGGTCCGGAAAGCGGTCGCGGAAGGTCGCGCGCAGGTACTCCATTCGCTCGTTGTCGACCCGCCGGAGCCGTGCGGCGACCTCGTCGTCGCGACGAGCCCACTCACGCACAGCCAGGTCGATCGGGACGAGGTCGTCGGCGAAGGTCAGACTCGCCGCGCGGCGGGCCTTCGTCAGGGGGTCGCCGCCCTCGGCCTCGGCCCGGTCGATCACCGCGGTCGTGCTGCGTCGCTCCCACTCGTCGAGGACCTCGGCCAGCAGGGCCGGCCGGTCGCCGAAGTACCCGTAGAACCCGCCCTTCGTGACGCCGAGCTCCCGCGCCAGGACCTCCACGCGCACCGCCTCCGGGCCCCGCTCCCCCAGCAGTCGCAGGCCGGCGTCGATCCATGCCTGGCGGGGAGTGCGTGCTCGTGCCACGGTGCCGCACTGTACGGCACCGTATAGACCGGCTAACGTGTCTGTACGGCGGCGTATATCGAGGAGGTCGGGATGCGACGGAACCGGGTGGTCGAGGCCGGCGGATGGCTCGCGAGCGCGTTCGGGGCAACGCACATGGTGCTCGCGCTCGTCATGACGCGGAAGGAGTGGGCGCAGATCGCCCGCGAGGGGTGGTGGGACACGACCGAGGTGCGGCCGTCCGAGCCCGCCGCGCTCGACCGCTCGCAGGTCCTGTGGCTGACCCTGGCCAGCTTCGGCGTCCCGTGTGCAGCCCTCGGGGCGTTCGCGGCGTCGACGGCGCGCCGGGGTCAACCGGTGCCGCGGTGGGTCGGCGGGACGTTGCTGGCGTGGTCGGTGCCGCTCGTGGTCGTGCTGCCGCGCTCGCCGTCGTGGGTGGCGCCGGTGTTCTCGACGATGCTGCTGGCCGGGGACCCGTCCGCGTCACGCTGACGCGGACCGACTCCGGCTCAGTCGTCCGCCTCGTCCGGCGTCGGCTCCGGGGCCTCCCGCTTCGTCGCGCGGAGGCGGACGACCCCGCTCTCGAGGTCCAGCCCGACGACCTGCGCGCGCTGCCCGCTCTCGTCGCCCTCCTCGACACCCTCGAGCTTGGGAGACCGGAACACCCCGCCGAACGCCGTCATGAAGCCACGGTACGACGGCCGGTGTGCAGGGGCGATCAGTTCCCGGCGGCGTCGAGCAGCTGGCCGTCGATCCACGGGTCGCGCGACCGCTCGCGGCCCTGCGCGTCGGTGTAGCCGCAGTTCCGGTTGGTGATCTCGTTCGGGTGCGCGGGGTCGCCGAACTCGGGCGGGCCGGAGAGGTCGCAGACCGGGGCAGCCTTCTTCGGCTTGGTCGAGGCCTTCTTCGGAGTGACCGACGTCGTCGCGACCGTCTTCGTCGTCGCGGGCGCGGCCGTCCGGGGCGCGGCCGACGGGGCCGGGCTCGTCATGACGACGACCGGGGAGACCGATGCTGGCGCCGAGGCCGACGCGAGCGCGACGGCCGTGCCGCTCCCGCCGATCATCGCCACGAGCGCGCCCGCGCCGAGCGCGAGGTGTGCAGGCCTCGCCGTGCGCTGGTGATGCCGACCCATGATGTCCCCCGACCTCCGTCGTCGGACGGGGGTTCGCCCACCCACGGCGCTCCGTTAACGCGCCGCGCTGGACAGCGCTCGATCAGGTGAAGCCTCACCGCCCGGCAACCACGGCGAACGCCCCGTCCGTGCGCTCGAGGATCGCGTCGATCACCTCGTCGGTGTGCGCCGACGACAGGAACCAGTTGTGCCACGGGTGCAGGTAGACCCCGCGCTGCACGGCTGCCTCCGCCCACGCGGTGACCACCCGGAAGTCGGGGTCGTCGGCGAAGGAGAGCATCGGCATCTGGACCGGACCGGTCTGCCGGATCGTGCAGCCGTGTGCCGCGGCCTGGGCGGCGAGGCCGGCGCGGAGCCTGCTCCCGGCCCGCTCCATGGTTGGGAGCGCCTCTCCGCGGCGGAGCTCGGTCAGGGTCGCGAGCCCGGCCGCCAGCGGCACCGCCCCGGTCCAGAAGGAGCCCGTCACGTAGATCCTGCCCACGGCCCCGCGCAGCGCGTCGACTCCGGTCACCGCGCCGAGCGGCTGCCCGTTGGCCAGCGGCTTCGACCAGGCCGAGAGATCGGGACGCACGCCGAGCGGCTCCCAGGAGCCGGCGAGGTCGAGCCGGTGCGTGGCGCGGACGTCGTCGAGCACCAGGACCGCGCCGGTGCGGTCGGCGAGCGCCCGCAGGCCGCGCGCGAACTCGGGATCGACCATCTCCTGGTCGCGCTTGATGTCGTGTCGGAACGGCGTCACCAGGATGGCGGCCAGATCGGACCCGGCCTCGTCCGCGGCAGCCTGCGCGGAGGCGAGATCGTTGTACTCGTAGCGGACGAGATGGGCCTGGTCCTCCGCCGTCACTCCCTCGCCGCGCACCGCGAAACCCGGCACCGCACCGTGGTACGCGCCGCGCGCCACCAGCACCTTGCGCCGGCCGGTCGCCGCGCGGGCCGTCGTCACGCACGTGGTCATCGCGTCCGTGCCGTTCTTGCAGAACAACGCCCAGTCCGCGGCCGCCACCGTGTCGACCAGCAGCTCGGCGTACTCCACCGCGGTCGGGGTCATGCCGTCGAGGCAGTCGCCGCGCCCCAGCTGGTCGACGATCGCCGCCGTCACTGCGGGGTGACGGTGCCCGATGATCATCGGACCCCAGCTGCACATGAGGTCGAGGTACTCGCGGCCGTCGGCGTCCCACACCCGCGCTCCCTCCCCCGACACCACGAACTGCGGGTGCGCGGTGGAGAACGACGACACCGACATGTGGCCGTACATGCCGCCCGGGATCACGCGCCCCGCGCGCTCCCGCAGGGCCAGCTCCTGCTCGCCCAGACCCAGCTCGATCGTCGTCGTCATGACCGGTTCCCCTCGAGAAGTTCCCGGGCCACGGCGGCGATCCCCACGCCGTCGAGCCGGTAGTGGGCGTAGAGCGCGGCGGGCGGGCCGACGGGCACGTGCTCGTCGGGCACCCCGTGCCGGCGGAAGCGGGGTGCGATCCCGGCGTCGAGCAGGCACTCTGCGACCGCGGACCCGAGCCCGCCGGTCACGTTCGCCTCCTCGACGGTGAGCACCGCGCCGGTCTCGCGCGCTGCAGCGAGGACCGCGGAGCGGTCGAGCGGCGAGATCGTCCACATGTCGACGACGCGAGCCTCGATCCCCCGCGCCGCGAGATCGTCGGCGGCCTGCATCGTGGGCGCGACCTCGGAGCCGGTCGCGATGACCGTCAGATCGGTGCCCTCCCGCAGGGTCAGGGCCTTCCCGACGACGAGCTCGGGCACCTCCGCGTAGACCTCCGGGTCACGCCCTCGGCCGAGCCGCAGGTACATCGCGTGCGGGTGCTCCAGCGAGAGCCGCAGGAGCGCCCGCAGGTGGTTCGCGTCCGTCGCGGCGACCACGGTGAGGTCGGCGATCGAGCGCATCATCGCCAGGTCCTCGAGGCTGTGGTGGCTCGTACCGTAGAACCCCATCGACATCCCCGAGTGGTGCCCGACGACGCGGACGGGCAGGTCGGGGTACGCGCAGTCGGTACGGATCTGCTCCGCGCAGAGCAGCGCCGCGAAGGAGCCGAACGTCGCGGCGAACGGCACGAGCCCGCCGGCCGCCATACCGGCCGCCACCGTGATCATGTTCTTCTCGGCGATACCGACGTTCACGAACCGGTTCGGGTGCCGAGCGGCGAAGTCGGTGGAGCGGTTCGAGCGGCCGAGGTCGGCGGTCAGCACGACGATGCGCGGGTCGACCTCGGCGAGCTCGGCGAGTTCCTCCCCGAGCACGAACGCCGGCATGGTGCGGGTGTCGGTGCCGTCCACCGAGCGGGAGTCCTTGAACGCCGCGGTCCCGTTGAAGATGGCTGCCTGGTCCTGCGTGCTCGTCATGCGTTCAGCTCCGCCATCACGTCGTCGTAGTCGGCGCCGACGAGGTTGCCGACGTGCCAGTCCGGGCTCAGCTCCATCCGGGCGACGCCCTTGCCCTTGATGGTGTCGGCGACGATCAGCTGGGGCCGCGTGCCGCCCCGTGCGGGTAACGCGGCGAAGGTCGCGAGCAGGGCGTCGAGATCGTGGCCGTCGACACGGCGGGTGTCCCAGCCGAAGGCCGCGAAGCGCTCCTCGATCGGCTCGGCGGCCATCACGTCGGCGACGAACCCGTCGATGCCGAGCTGGTTGGCGTCCACGACCGCCACGAGGTTCCCCAGCCCGTAGTGCGAGGCCGACATCGCGGCCTCCCACACCTGTCCCTCCGCCAGCTCGCCGTCACCCAGCAGGCACCACGTGCGGTGGTCGCTGCCGCGGTGCCGCCCGGCCCACGCCATGCCGACGCACACCGACAGGCCGTGGCCCAACGAGCCGGAGGAGAAGTCGACACCGGGGATGCGCTTGCCGTCGGGATGGTCGCCGAAGGCGCTGCCGAGCCGGGTGTAGGAGTCGAGCTCCGTCGGGTCGAAGAAGCCGAGGTCGGCGAGCAGCGGGTAGAGCCCGATCGCGGCATGCCCCTTGCTCATGACGAAGCGGTCGCGGTCGGGCCAGTCCGGCCGTGCCGGGTCGAGGCGCAGCTCGGCGTGGTACAGCGCGGCGAGGATCTCGGCACAGGAGAAGACGGCGCTGTAGTGCCCGGCGCCCGCGATGCGGGTGAGCCGGACGGTCTCGGTGCGCACGAAGCGGGCGCGTTCGGCGAGGTCCATCGGTCCTCCTCGGGAGGTGCTCACGGGGCCACCGGCCCGTCGTGGTCGCGGAAGCGGTCGAGGACGGCGCCGGTGATGCGGGCGGTGTCGTTGTCGCCCTCGTCCTGGCTCATCGCGGTGGACCAGCCGATCGACCCGACGGAGAAGACGGCGCCGCCCCCGGGCAGGCCGAACAGCACGAGGTCGGCGCGGACGTTCGGGTGCACACCGGGCGGCGGCGCGGAGTAGCCGTGGTCGATCTCCTCGGGCGCGAGCCCGATCCGGTGCGAGTGGCCGACCGACGAGCCGAGCACCGCCGCCGTGGGCGGCGTCCCCAGCGCGACGTCGGCCCGGTCGAACTCGTCGGCCGCTGCGCCTCCCAGCCCCGGACCCTCGGCGCCGACGACCTCGCCGACCCCTGCCTTCACCCCGTCGAACACCCACGACACGTCGGGCTCGGCGCTGCGGGCGCTGCGCCGGTAGCCGTGCCCCTTGTCGAAGCCCTGCGCGGTGAAGCCGACTCCGACGAGCCGGTTCGGTGCCCGGCCGCGCATGCGCCACAGGCCGCCGGGCTCGCCGGTCGCGGAGAGGTGCTCCTCCCCCGGGTCGGACACCCAGGTGGCGACGCCGGCGTGACCGCGGCGGATCTCCAGGGCATGCGGTACGCCGGGGTGGCGTGCCGTGACCTGGTAGAAACCGTTACCACCGAGGTACATCAGACGCCCGCCGGTGGCCGTGTAGGCGCTGTAGGAGTCGAGCATCCCGGCCGAGCAGTACTCCGGGTGCCCGCCGGTGAGCACGACGCGGTAGCGGTCGAGCAGCGCCGTGCCCTGCTGCTCCACCTCGTCGTCGGTGACCACGGCGTAGTCCTCGCCGCGGCGCTCGAGCCAGTCGAGCAGCAGCAGGTCCTGCGCGTAGTGCCGGAACCCGCGGGTGGTCGGCGTGTAGTAGTCGGGCCGGAGGTTGACGATCGGCCGCCGTCGCGTGGAGTGGCAGACCCCGCTGCCGTCGGAGTGCACGTCGTAGAGCGAGCGCCCGAGCTCGGGATGCTCCGCCAGCCAGCGGTCGCGCTCGTCGAGCCCGCGGTCCTCGCCGTAGATGTCGAGCCTCTCGGTCTCGAACTCCGCGTAGGTCCGCCAGTTCGCGTAGGCCAGATAGGTCCACGTCGGCAGGACGAGCAGGACCGGGGCCGCGTGCCGGGCGGGGGTCACGACGACGGGCACGCGGTCGACATCCTCGCCGGCGGTCAGTTTCACGGCATAGACACCGCTCGGCAGATCCGTGGGCACGTCCCAGGTCGCGTCGACGTCCCACCCGGCGTCGGCGAGGTCGTCGTCGTGCAGGTGCACCGCGTCGAACTCGGCGGGAGCAGCGCGGAAGTCGCGCTCCGCCCCCGTCCAGAACGGTCCGGGCACGCCGCGCGTCGGCAGGTGCCGCAGGGCTGCGCTGCCGGTCAGGTCACCACGATCCGGGACGCGCGTCCCACCGGGGTCGGCGGCGAGATCGAGCGCAGCGGTGGTCGCGATGTCGAGCAGCGCGAGCGGGTCGGCACCGTCCCGCAGCGCCGTGGTCACGTCCGGCGCCCACGCACGGCCGACGACGGGGCGGGCGACGGCGCCGTTGAAGGTCGCGCCGAGCCCGGGCCGGACGATGCCGTCGCTGCCGATGAGCAGGCGGCCCGATACGGTCCGCGCGTCGCCGGCGGCCTCCACGGCCTCGTCGGGAAGACCGGGTCGGTGCAGGGTGAGCCGCACCCGCCCGTCGGCATCGAGGGTCGCCGCGACGAAGGCCCAGCGGCCCCGGACCGCGTCCGTCTCGAGGCGGGCGAGGACGGCGTGACCGTCGCGGGCGTCGCGCAGCTCCAGCGCGGTGGCTGAGCACCAGAGCCCGAGGGTCCCGACGACGAGCAGCGGGCGCAGATCGGTGGTGGGTGCGGTCGGCCGGAACCAGAGGGCGCACCCGAGGTCCGGAAGGCCCCGCTGCAGCTCGGCCTCGGCGAACGAGCCCGAGGTCGTGTGCTGCACACGGCCGGGGCTGCTCACCGGCAGGTCGGAGGGCACCGGCTCCTCGACGAGGTCGACGTGGTGGCGCGGCGACCCGCCCCGGCGCAGCCGGACCACGGACATCGCCACCTCGGGGTGCTCGCTCGACACGTGCACCGCGACCCGCCCGCCGGCGGGCACCGAGAGACGGTCGGCGTAAGCGAGCAGCCTCACCGGTTGACCCACGACGTCCAGCGCTGCGTGGCCTGGTCGAGGTTCTGTGCCCACCAGGCGTTGTCGCGCACCACGGTGGTGCCCTGCGACTGCGGACCATCGATGAACTCGCGGATCCCCGGATCGGCGCTCGGCGCGGCGGCCGAGTTGGTCGGCAGGTAGGGCATCCGATCGGTGACGGCCTTCTGGTTCTTCTGCCCGATGAGCGCGTTGATGAGCTGGTAGGCCTGGTCGGGGTGCGGGGCGCCCTTGACCACGGTGACGGTGTCGAAGTAGCTCAGCGGCTGGTTCCAGACGACGCCGAGCGGGGCCCCGGCCTTCACCGCGTCGTAGGCGCGCCCGGGCCAGGCGAGCATCATGTCGACCTCGCCGGACTGCAGCGCCTGCGTCTGCTGGGCGCCCGTGTCGTAGAAGCGGGTCGACGCCCGGATGGTGTCGAGCTTGCGGAAGGCCCGGTCGTAGTCCAGGGGGTAGAGCGCGGTGCCCGGGACGCCGTCGGCGAGCAGCGCCGTCTCCATCCCGGCGTCCTTGGCGTAGTTCATGATTCCGCGCGTACCCGGGAACCGCGTGGTGTCGTAGAAGTCGGCCCAGCTCGTCGGCGGGTTCGCCCCGAACTTGTTCTTGTTGTAGACGAGCAGGAACGACGAGTTGATGATCGGGACGCCGCACTCGGACATCTGCGCGGGGTCGAGCCCGCTCCGGTCGACGCGGTTCCAGTCGATCTTCTCGAAGAGCGTCCCGCACTTGCCCATCGCGGTGTAGGGCGTGGAGTAGAAGACGTCCCAGGTGGGGTTGCCGCCCTGCACCATCGCGGTCAGCTTCGCCTCGTTGTTCGGCGACTCGTCGGACACCGTCACGCCCTGGCCGGCGAGATCGGCGTAGGCGTTGGCCTTGAACACCTCGGCGAGCGCGCCGCCGGTGTTGGCGAACACCACCGGAGCACCGCCCGCGGCCTGGTTCCCCACGGGGCCGAAACAGCCGGCGGTCGTCATCGCGACGACGCCGGCGAGGGCGACGGCCACGAGAGTGCTCCTCCGAGTGCGCACGGCGCTCACCTCTCCTATTTCAGATAGCAAAACGCTGTTCGTCTATCGAAAAGCATGGTGGCGCCATCGTGACGGTGTCAAGACTCCACGAACCGAGCAGCGCATCGCTGTTACGCGCGGGTTTCCGAACCAGGACGGGCTTGACAGCAACCCGAGGAGCCCGACACGGTGATTCCACTTCGTGAAACGCATGTCGCTATCCGCGGACCGGGAGGCTCGGCCGATGACCGTCACGTCACCTCCGGCGGAAGCCGACGCCCTCGCTCCACCGGACCCCCCGTCGCGACGTCGACGACGCCGGGTGGGCCGGGTCTCGCTGCTGCTCGCCGTGCCGGCACTCCTGGTCCTGCTGATCTTCTTCGTGGTGCCGGCCCTGCGTCTGCTCTGGCTCTCGGTCACCACCCCGGCGCCGGGGCTCGGCAACTACACCTCGCTCGCCCGCGACGAGGTGACCACGACGGTCGTGCTGCGCACGCTGTTCATGGCCGCCGTGGTGACGGTCGTCTGCGTGCTCGTCGCCTACCCGTACGCGTACCTCATGACGATCGTGTCGGGGCGCTGGCGCGGGGCGCTGCTCGCCGTCGTGCTCGTGCCGTTCTGGACCTCGCTCATGGCCCGCACGTTCGCGTGGGTGGTGCTGCTGCAGGACAACGGTGTGGTCAACGGCCTGCTCGGCGCGCTCGGTCTGGGGCCGGTGCGGCTGCTCGGGACCACGGGCGGGGTCACGCTCGCGATGGCGCAGGTGATGCTGCCCTTCGTCGTCCTGCCCGTGTACACCGCGATGCGCGGCATCGACCGCCGCCTCGTCGACGCGGCGCTCTCCCTCGGGGCGCGGCCGGTCACCGCCTTCACCCGCATCTACCTGCCGCTCTCCCTGCCGGGTGTGGCCGCCGGCGCCACGCTCGTCATGGTCCTCTCGCTCGGCTTCTACGTGACGCCCTCGCTCGTCGGCTCGCCGCAGCAGTCGATGCTCGCGCAGTTCATCTCCGTGCAGGTCAACCAGCTGGTCGACTTCGGTGCGGCCGGGGCGCTCGCCGTCACGCTGCTGGTGGTGACGCTGATGCTGCTCGGCGGGGTCCGGCTGCTGACCAGGACTCGCGGTGCGGGCACCGGCGCCGGGCTCGCGGGAGGCCTGTCGTGACCCGGCGGACCACCCTGCGCCGCGTGCTCGTCGGCATCGGCGTCCTCGTCGGCCTCTGGCTGGTCGTACCGACCCTCGTCGTCGTGCCGATCAGCTTCTCCGGCGAGGACAGCTTCGCGTTCCCGCCACGCAGCTGGGGGGTCGACCACTACGCGACCTTCTTCACCGAGTCGAGCTGGCTGACCTCCCTGCTGGTCTCGCTGCAACTCGCGGTGATCGTCACCGTCGTCGCCACCCTGCTCGGGACGCTGGCCGCGCTCGCGCTCGACCGGACGTCCTTCCGTGGTCGCGGCGCCCTCGACGGCCTGTTCATGGCCCCGCTCATCGTCCCCGGCATCGTCGTGGCGGTCGCGCTCTACGCCGCCTTCCTCGGCTGGGGCCTCATCGGGACGCCGACCGGCTTCGTCCTCGCCCACACCGTGCTCGCCCTGCCGTTCGTGGTGGTCAACGTCGGGGCGGCCCTGCGGAACGTCGATCCGGTGCTCGGACGGGCGGCTGCGGGACTCGGCGCGTCGGGGTGGGCGACCTTCCGCCAGGTCACCTTCCCGATCATCCGGCCCGGCGTGCTGGCGGGCGCGCTCTTCGCGTTCGTCACCTCGTTCGACGAGGTCGTCGTCTCCCTGTTCGTCCAGTCCCCGCAGCTCCAGACCCTGCCGGTGCGGATGTTCACCTCGGTCACCAACGAGGTCGACCCCACCATCGCCGCCGCCTCGACCGTCGTCCTCGTCGTGTCCACCGCACTGCTCGCGCTGGTGGCACTCACCCGGAGGTCCGCACCATGACCGATCCCGCCGGCGCGACCATCCGCGTCGAGGCCCTCACCAAGACCTTCCCCGGCGCGCGCTCCCCTGCCGTCGACACCGTCGACCTCGACGTCGCCGCCGGGGAGTTCATGACGCTGCTCGGGCCGAGTGGGTCGGGCAAGACCACGACCCTCAACATGATCGCCGGGTTCGAGGACGTCACGTCCGGGCGCATCCTGCTCGACGACACCGACATCGCCCGGCTGCCCGCACACCGCCGCAACCTCGGCATGGTGTTCCAGAGCTACGCGCTCTTCCCGCACATGACCGCGGCGCAGAACGTCGCGTTCCCCCTGCGCCAGCGCAAGGTGGGCAGGGCCGAGATCGCCCGTCGGGTCGCCGAGGCCCTGGAGCTCGTCCACCTCGGCGAGCACGCGGACCGCCTGCCGTCGCAGCTCTCGGGCGGACAGCAGCAGCGGGTGGCTCTCGCCCGAGCGGTCGTCTTCTCCCCCCGCGCGCTCCTGCTCGACGAGCCGCTGGGTGCCCTGGACAAGAAGCTCCGGGAGTCCCTGCAGCTCGAGATCTCGCGGCTGCACTCCGAACTCGGCATCACCTTCGTCTTCGTCACGCACGACCAGGAGGAGGCGCTCGCCCTGTCCGACCGCGTCGCGGTGTTCCGCGACGGGCACATCGAGCAGGTGGGGACCCCGAGCGAGCTCTACGAGACCCCGGCGTCCCGCTTCGTCGCGACGTTCCTCGGCGACTCGAACGTCTTCAGCGGCACCGTGCGTGGCGGGCTCCTCGACACCGGGTCGACCCTCCTGCGCTGCGACGGACCCGACGGCCCCGGGTGCCTGGTCGTGCGCCCCGAGCGGCTCCGGATCGGCGCCGGGCACGACGACGGGACGAACACGCTGTCCGCGACGGTCACCGACGTCGTCTACCAGGGGGCCTTCCGGCGCATCCTCGTCCGGTTCGACGACGGCACCACCGGTCTGGTGCGAGACGCGGGCGACGCGGCCCCGGCCGCCACCGGCGAGCGGGTCGAGGTGTCGTGGAAGGCGTCCGCCGGGGTCGTCGTGAGCGAGGGCGGGAGCGTGGTCGGCCGGGACTCCGTGGTGCCGGCGTGACCGACCTCGACGACGCGCGGGCTGCGGTGGCCGACGCCGGGCGGGCGATGCTCGACGACGGGTTGGTCACCGGCACCGCGGGCAACGTCAGCGTCCGGGTGGGCGATCTCGTCGCGGTCTCACCGGCGAGCATGCCCTACTCCGCCGTCGGCGCGGAGGACGTGTGCGTGGTCGACCTCGACGGGACCGTCCGCGACGGCCCGCACCGGCCGTCGTCGGAGACGCCCCTGCACCTCGCCGTGTACGCGAGCACCGACGCGGCCGCCGTGGTCCACCACCACGGGTTGCACAGCGTTGCGGTGTCGGTGGTGCACGACGTCCTACCCGCCCTGCACTACTACGTCGTCCGCCTCGGCGGAGCCCCGCGCGTGGCGCCCTACGCCACCTACGGGACCCCTGAGCTGGCGGCGTCGGTCCGGGATGCGCTGGCCGGACGGAGTGCCGCGCTGATGCAGAACCACGGCGCCGTGGCCCACGGGACCCACCTCGAGGAGGCCTACGACCGGGCCCGGCTCGTGGAGTGGTTGTGCCGCCTGTACAGCACCGCGGCGCCGCTCGGACGGCCGCGGACCCTGACCGAGGACGAGCTCGCGGCCGTGGTCGCGCGGAGGGAGCAATCGTGAAGGTGGTGTGCCTGGGCGCCCACATCCTCGACGTCCTCGGCCGACCCGTCACCGACATCCCCGCCGGACAGGGTCGGCGCGTCCTCGACGAGATCCGGCTGACCGCGGCCGGGACGGCCGGCGGCACGGCCGTCGACCTGGCGAAACTCGGCGCCCGCGTGACGAGCATCGGGGCGGTGGGCGACGACTCCGCGGGCCGGCTGTTGCACACCCTGCTCACCGATCACGGCGTGGACGCCTCCCGCCTGGCGGTGCGGCCGGGCCGGGCGACGCCCGCGACGATCCTGCCGATCCGGCCGAACGGCGAGCGTCCGGCCCTGCATGCCCCGGGCGCCATGGCCTCACTCGCCGCCGAGGACGTCGATCTCGACCTGGTCGCCCGGGCGGACGTCCTGCACGTCGGGGGCCCCGACGTGCTGGGCGAGTTCGCGGCACACGACCTGCCGACGATCCTGCGCCACGCGCGGGAGCACGGGACGACCGTGTCGATGGACCTGCTCAGCGTCGGGCGTCCTGGCCTGTTCGCCGAGCTCGGCCCGCTCTGGGAGCACGTCGACTGGTTCCTGCCGAACGACGACCAGCTGCGGGCCCTCACCGGCCGGGACGACCTCGTCGAGGCCGCCGGTGCGGTCCGCGCCGCCGGGACGGGGTCGGTGATCGCGACCTGTGGAGCCGCGGGCGTGCTCCTGGTCGCCGGTACCGTCGACGCGGTCCCGGCTCTCGACGTGCCCGTCGTCGACACGACCGGCTGCGGTGACGCGTTCTGCGCGGGCTTCCTGGTCGGGCTCGACCGCGGCCTCGCGCCCGTCGACGCGGCCCGCCTCGGGACGGCGGCGGCCGCGCTCGTCGCCCAGGGCCTCGGGTCGGACGCCGGCATCGTCGACCTGGCCTCCACGGTCGCGCTGCTGGCCGACCACGGCCACGGCGCGATCGCGGTGTGAGGATGACCGAGGTGGCCGGCGGGCGAGCAGGGGGCGGATAGTGGACGAGCGCACGGGGGGCACGGCGGTCGAGCCCGTCCGCGTCCTGGTGAAGGCCATGGCCGTGCTCGACCTGCTCGCCGAGTCCAGCGAACAGATGACGTTGGGTGACATCGCCGCCCGCCTCGAGCTGAACAAGAGCACCTGCTACCGCATCCTCAGCACGCTCGCGACCGAGGACTTCGTCGAGCGCCCCTCACCCGGCTCGTACCGGCTGGGCGTCGGTGCGTTCCGGATCGGTGCGGCCATGGCCCGTCGCATGGGGGTCCGGGAGCGGGCACTGCCCGCCATGCAGGACCTGTACCGAGCCACCGGCGAGACGGTCTTCCTGCTCGTCCCGCACGGCGACGAGGCGGTCTGCGTCGAGAGGCTCGACGGCCGGTACGCGGCGACCCACACGCTCCGGGTCGGCGGGGTCCTGCCGCTGCACCTGGGGGCCGGACCGCGCCTGCTGCTCGCGTCCCTGCCCGACGAGCAGCGAGAGGCCTACTTCGCAGGTGGCTTCGCGCGTCGGGTGGTCCCCGGCCTGCGGGAGGACGGGCTCCGGGCCCAGATCGAGCGGATTCGCGAGGACGGCTACTCGTTCAGCGAGGACGACGTCGAGACCGGGGTCTCCGCCCTCAGCGCCCCGGTGCGCGACCACACCGGGTCCGTGGTGGCGGCGCTCAGCCTCTCCGGCCTGAGCGCCCACCTTCCTCCGACGGAGCGCGAGGAACAGGTGAACGCCCTGTTCGGAGCAGCAGGCGCCGCCTCGCGCGCGCTCGGGCACCGCGGCGAGGCCGCCTGACGCACCCTGAGGGCGGGCTCAGCGGCTGAAGGTGTGCCCGTGCACGCAGCGGAAGGCTCCGCTGTCGAGGCGCGGGGCGGCGGCCTTGCAGACCGGGCAGGGCGCCACGTCGAGGAACTTCGTGCGCGCGCCGGGCCAGACGGTCAAGTGGGAGACGACCTTCGCGGCGCTCTTCACCCGGGAGGTGGCCGCACTACGGACGACGTGGGAACGAGGGGCTGTCACCCGATCGAGGATGCTCCAGCGACGCCATGATCGGCAGCCCCGTTGGCGAGTCCGTGCACGAAGAGTGCAACACCGTTGAGCCAGGAGTGCGACCCGATCCGGTCGATCCGAGCCGTCCACGGTCTCCGGATCTCCGGCGGCTCGTTCGGTGTTGACGACGGCCGATGGCGGCCGACGCTCCCCGGGAGGCACCGCAATGCCGGCACACAGTGCACCGACATCACGACGGCAGCTCCGCACCACCGTCCTGACCGCCCTCGCCACCGCGCTCGCCGCCCTCGGCCTCATGGTCGCCGGGTCGGCCCTGACGGGCTCGCCCGCCGGGCAGGACCCGGTCACGACGGCGGGTCCGGTCCAGCTGGTCGACGCGCCCACCACCGTCTCGACCACACCCGCCGTCAGGGAGTCCGAGGCTCCGCGCACGACGACGTCGAAGCCGACGACGAGCTCGAAGAAGCCGACCACGACGACGACCACGTCGGCCGACGACGAGGACGACGAGTAGGCGAGGTCGGGAATCGCGATCTCACCGAACCGCGCTCGAGGGCGAGGCGGCCGCCGTAGCATCAGCGGCCATGAGCGCTTCTCCCGCCGACGTCGAGCGCAAGGTCCGGCAGCTCGACAACGAGGTTCAGGCGATCTACGAGATGCTCGCCCGCATCGAGGGCACGCAACGGCGCCACGACAACCGGTTCGCGGAGATCGGCACCGACCTCACCGACCTCCGTGGCCAGGTGTCCGACCTCCGCGACACCGTCGCCGCACTCGACGGCAAGGTCAGCTCGCTCGACACCAAGGTCGGCTCGCTGGACAGCAAGGTCAGCGCGCTCGACACCAAGCTGGACCGCGTGATCGGCCTGCTCGAAGGCTGAGGCCGCTGTGCGACCGGCAGGTCCGCCGCACCACATGTACTCGACGGGTCGCCGCAGCGAGGTGAATGCTCGAGACCGATGACGGCGTGGATGCGATGGGGGCTCCTGGCGGCCCTGACGCTCGTCGTCACCCTCGCCCTCCAGCTCGTCGACGTGCCGTCGGCGGCGCTGTTCGCAGGGCTCGGCGTCGCGACCGTCCTGGCACTGCTCGGCCTCGGTCCGCGCACCGTCGCGAAGCCGGCCATGGGTGGCGCCCAGGCCGTGATCGGCGTCGTCATCGGGTTGCTGGCCCGGCCCGACACGCTCACCGCGGTCGCCTCGCAGTGGCTCCCGGTCCTGCTCGTCAGCGTGGGAACCCTCGCCGCGAGCATGGGTGCGGGCCTGCTGCTGGGCGTCCAGCGCGGGGTGTCGCCGCTGACCGGGATGCTGGCGTTGACGGCGGGCGGCGCCTCCGGGCTGACCGCGATCGCCCGCGACCTCGGCGGCGACGAGCGGGTCGTCTCGGTGATCCAGTACCTGCGGGTCGGGCTCGTGACCGCCACGATGCCGATCGTCGCGGCGGCTGTGTTCGGGGCCGCGCACGTCGGCTCGAGCGGGTCGGTGGAGGGAGTGGCGCCCTGGTACGTCGGGCTCGCGCTGGTGGTGCTGTGCTCGCTGGCGGCGTGGCCGGCGGAGAAGCTCCGCATCCCGGCCGGTGCCCTGCTCGGGCCGATGGTCGTCGCGATCGTGCTGTCGGTCAGCGGCCTGACGTTCGGCGGCTCCGCGCCGGACCTGCTGGTCGACCTCGCCTACGCCGTCATCGGGTGGCAGGCCGGCGTGCGGTTCACGCGCGAGGCGGTGCGGACGGTGCTGCGGGTCCTGCCGCTCGCGACGCTGCTGATCGTTCTCATCATGGCCGCGTGCGCGGCGCTGGGCCTGCTGCTCTCCGCGATCACCGGGGTCACGCCGCTCGAGGGCTACCTGGCGACCAACCCCGGCGGGATCTACGCCGTCCTGGCCACGGCCATCTCCTCGGGTGGGGACGTCACGTTCGTGGTGGCGGTGCAGGTCGTGCGGGTGATCCTCATGCTGCTCGTCGCCCCGGCATTGGCGCGGTTGGCGGGGCCGCGGACCCCGGCGCCGGCGTGATCAGTCGTCCGGGTTCGCACCAAGATCACTGGAACGAGGAGGATCTGGACGCTCAGGCCTCGGACTCTCGTCGTTCTGGTGATCTTGAGCGGGCGCCTTCCAGAGATGTAGCGGTTCCGGACGCTCAGGGCGCGGATCCGCTACATCTGCGGCCACTACTCGTCCCGCCTTGTCACGTCGTCGATCGGGCGGGTCTCCAGGTCCGACAGGGCGACGGCGAGCAGCTCGCCCGGCCCGGCCGGAGCAACCCGCGGTGGCGGCTCGGAGGAGATCGCGTGCACGAGCGAGCGCTCCAACGCGGGCCGCAGCAGGTCGGTGAGCTCCTCGCTGCGGGGCTCGCGGAACGCGGTGACGAGCGCGGGGTAGTCGACGAGGGCCGCTGCGGCCTGCGGGGTGGAGACCGTACAGACGACGTCCCGACGGCGGGTCGCGACCCGGTGCGACCACGTCACCACCACCGTCCCGTGCACCGCCGCCCAGAACGACCGCTCCGCACCCGGGGCCGCCAGGGGCTCCTCGCCGAGGACCTCGACGCTGCGCCAGCCCCGGACGTCGACCGCCGTCGACTCCAGCTCGGCGAGCCGGTCGGTGTCGTCGGGGTCGTCGGCGAGGGCGGTGAAGGTCGCGAGGACGTCATCGTCACCCAGCAGCCGCGCGAGGTCGAGCCGCTCCGCCTCGACGCGGAAGTGGTGCACGGCGAGCTGCGGCAGGTCCCCGGTCGCCCGGGCGCGGGCGACGACGACCGCGAGGTCGAGCCGGTCGAGGGGCTCGTCGTCGTCACCGACCTCCGTGGTGGCGCCGAGGTCGGGCCACTGCAGGAGGGTCCGGGTGCGGTCGTCGGGTGGTGGTTCGGCGCCGGTCCGGTCGAGGACGAGGCCCAGCAGGCGGAGCTGGTCGGTGCCGAGGTCGTCCACGTAGCCGCGGACCTCCTCCAGGTCCCGACGGCGGGTCCGGGTCTCGCTCGCGGTGCGCCTCGTCAGGGTCTTCAGGTCGCGACGGAGGTCGTCGGTGTCGTCGTCGCGGTCGGACAGCGTGTCGACGTCGGCCTCGAGACGGCGGATCCTGCGGTAGGCCTCGGCAGCGACGGCGGCGATGAGCAGCAGGAGGACGGCGGCGCCGCCCGCGACCCAGCCCCACCCGACCCCGTCCTGCTGCACGACCGGGGCGGGCGTCACGGCGACCGGCGTGTCCGTGGTCTGCGCCTGCCGCCCCAACCGCGTCAGCCCCTGCGCGGCGGCGGGGTTCCCGACGTCGAGCCGCTGCGCCGCCTCGTACCGCGCCGCCGCCCCGGCCTCGTCACCCGAGACCTCCGCCGCGGAGCCGGCCGCCACCTCGGAGTAGGCCGCGGCGTAGCGCTGGCTCGCGGCGGTGAGGCCGTCCGTGGCGCAGCCGCCCTCCTCCGCCTGCTGAGCGCGCGCCGAGAGCTCCGTCGCCGCCCCGACCCGTCCGGCGGCGAGCTGGGTCGCGGCCGCGTCGCAGAGCGGAGTGGGCGCGGCGGAGCATCCCGCGGTCGTGGCGACGACCGCGAGCAGGACCGCCGCCGCGGCGAGGACTGATCGCACCAAGGGATTTCCTACTGCATCGCCCGATCGAGTCTGCCAGCAGGTGGCTTCGCCACGTGAGCACTTCGGTCGCTATAGCGACCGGAAGTACTCACGAGCCGCAGGCACCTCCGGTCCGCGGTGGGGCGAGGCGGAGCATGGCGACGGCATGGTCGAGGTCGAGCCACTCGTGCTCGGAACCGAAGGCGATGAGTTCCTGGGTGCGGGCCAGGTAGTCCCGGAGAGCCTCCCGGGCCGCGTGGAATACGGCGCGCCCACCCGGACACCGCAGCTCGATCTCGACGTCGGTGACAGGCGTGTCGAGCGGACGGAGGCGCACGTCGCCCTCGCCGGCCGCCTCGATCAGCCCCTGGGCGAGCAGCGCGCGCGAGAACCGCCACACGACCTCGCGGGACCGGACGGTCTGGAACGCGAGGAGCACCGCGTAGGGCTCGGCCCTGGTGTAGCGGAGCTCGACCTGCGCCGGGACCGGCGGACGCTCGGCGCGCACGAGCTCGAGGACGACGGGAACGCGCACGAGGACGTCGTGTCGCATGGCGGGCCTTTCGGAGCAACGTCTGGTGGTGGGATCGGGGGACGATCACGCGCGGAGCACACCCCGCGGCATCCGCAGCGGATGACGCGATGAGCCGCCCCCTCGTACGGCTCTTCGCGCCCGCCGGTGCTCGACGAGGTGGCCCCGCGCGTGATCGCCCGGGCCGACCGGACCCGGGTGGCGCACCACCTCGGAGCCGGGCGACCGGTCCGGAGGAGACAGGCTCACGCGCGCGGCCCTCGCCCGGATCGATCGCCCCGCCGAGCCGCGCGCCGATCACCTGGATCGGGCGAGCGCGACGGCGGGTGTCACGTCCTGGGCAAGCGGCCGGAGGGGCCTGTCCCGGAGAACTGACGGACTCGTCGGACGGCCGCCACCCGCACGACGCGGACGGCGGACGGCGAGGCCTCAGTCGGGCCCGATGGCCACCTCGGGGAACCACCACGTGCACCGGCGCCCGCAGGCGACCAGCACCAGGGCGGCCAGCATCGCCGGCACGGCGAGCGGATCGGTCAGCACGCCGGTCAGGCCGCTCGCGCCGGCACTCGACGAGGCACCGGCCGTCCCGGTGGGGGCCGCCGGGTTCCCGGGCTCGGGGGCACCGGGCGGGCCCTGCTGGGACACGGGGCCGGTCGTCGCGGCGGACGCCGACCGCAGCGCGGCCGAGGAGTGGGATGCCGTCGGCGGCGTCGCGACGTCGCCTAGGTACGAGCCCTCGAGGACCGAGAGGGCCGGAGCGTTCGGCACCGGCCGCGCAGGGGCGAGCCCGGTGGATCCGGTCAACGCGTCCAACGGTGGTCCGACAGCACTCCTGCCGAGGGAGCCGGTCAGCGCCGTCGGGGTGCCCGTCAGGCCGGCGACCGTGCTGACGAGGAGGCCCCCGGTCCCGCCGACGACCGTCCGGCCGAGGGCGTCGACCGTGCCCGTCAGAGCGGTCGTCGTGTTCGTCAGTCCAGCGACCGTGCCGACGAGGAGCTCGCCGGTGCTGCCTAGAGCGGTCCGGCCGAGCGTGTCGACCGTCCCGGTCAGCGCCGTCGTCGTGTCGGTCAGCCCCGCGACCGTGCCACCGAGATCGGCAGCGCCGAGAGCGTGGACCGTCCCGGTCAAGGCGGTCGTCGTGTCGTTCAGCCCGGCGACCGTGCCGACGAGGAGCTCACCGGTCCCCCCGACCGCCGTCCGGCCGAGTGTGTCGACGGTCCCCGTCAGGGCGGTCGTCGTGTCGGTCAGCCCGGAAACCGTCCTGGTCAGCCCCGTCGCCGTGTCCGTCAGCCCGGCGACCGTGCTGCCGACGAGGCCCTCGGTCCGGTTCAGGGTGGCCCGGCTGAGCGTGTCGCCCGTCGCTGTCGACCGGAGCGTCTCGGTGATCGGTGCAGCCGACGCGAGCCGGGCCGGGAGGTCGGCGGCACGGCTCGTGGTGGAGGTGGCGGTGCTCGTGACGGCTGACGTCGCGGTGTCGAGCGCCGTGGCTAACGGCGCTGACGGGCGGGCCCGCGGTTTCGCGGCGGGCGACGTCGGCTTCGAGGTCGCCTTGGTCGAGGTCGGCTTCGTCGAGGTCGCCTTCGCGACGGCGGCCGTCGTCAGGGTCGATGCGCGCGAGATCGCTTTCGCCAACGGCGCCTTCGCCGACGTCGCCTTCGTCGGGGCCGATCCGCCCGACGCCGCATTCGTCGAGCTCGCCTTCGTCGAGCTCGCCTTCGTCGGGGCCGACTCGTCCGACGTCGCCTTCGTCGAGGTCGCCTTCGTCGACGTCTTCTCTGAGCTCGCCTTCGTCGAGGTCTTCGCCGGGCTCGACTTTGCCGGTTTCGACGTGGCTGAGGTCTTCGCCGGGCTCTCCTTTGCGGAAGCCTTCCCGGTGACCGCATGTACCACGGAGCTCACGGGGCCGGCGGACCCGCCGGAGGAGGCTCCGTCATCGGAGTCGGCGTGGGCGGGACCGGCGAGCAGGAGCCCGGCGAGGAGGAACGTGCCCAGCAGTCCGGCGAGGAGCACGAGACGGCGGAGGAGACCGGGGAGGACCGGCTCCGGGTGGACGTCGTCGTGCACGACTCCCACCCCCTCGACGCCCCGGTCCGCCCTCCTGGATACGAGGAGTACCGCGAGGACTCTCCAGAGTGAGACCAAGTGACCAAGATCACAACCACTTCGTCAGCAACTCGCGGCGACGAGGTGCAGGCGTTGCTGCCAACGGTGTAGCGCGGCCCGGCCGACCTCTCACCCGACCTCGACGACCAGCTTGCCCAACGCCGACCGCTCCCCCAGCGCCGCGACCGCCTCGTGCGCCTGGTCCAGCGGGAAGGTGCCACCCACGGGCGGGTCGACGGCGCCCGACTCCAGGAACGGCACGATCCGGTCCCACTCCCGGCGCTGCGTCCCGGGCCGCGGCAAGGCGTAGGCGCCCCAGCCGACCCCGCGCACGTCGATGTTGTTCAGCAGCAGGCGGTTCACCTTCACCGTCGGGATGTCGCCCGCGGTGAAGCCGATGACCAGCAGCCGCCCGAGCGGGGCCAGGCAGCGCAGGGAGTCGGTGAAGCGGTCGCCGCCGACCGGGTCGACCACCATGTCGACGCCCGCCCCGCCGGTCGCCTCGAGCACGGCGTCCTTGAAGCCGTCGCTCGGCACGGTCTCGACCCCGAGCGACCGCACGAACTCCGCCTTCTCCGGGGTCGAGGTCACGGCGATCACGCGGGCGCCGAGGGCCACCGCCAACTGCACGCTCGCCGTCCCGATCCCGCCCGCGGCGCCGTGCACCAGGACGGTCTCCCCCGACTGCAGCCCACCGCGCGCGACCAGCCCGAACGACATCGTCAGGTAGTTCATCGGCAGGCACGCCCCGGCGGCGAACGGCACGGAGTCGGGCAGCGGGAACACGCCGTCCGTCCGCACCGCGACGACCTCGGCGAACGCGCCCACGGTGCTCGCCGCCGCGACCCGCTGCCCCGTCGTGAACCCGCTGCCCTCCGGCGCCCACCGCACCGTCCCGGCCGGCTCGCCGCCCAGGGTGAACGGCAGCTCCGGCTTGTACTGGTACTTGTCCTGGGTCAGCAGCAGGTCGGGGAAGTTCACGCCCGCGGCCGCGACGTCGATCAGGACCTCACCCTCGCCGGGCTCCGGTTCCGGGACGTCCTCGACCGTCAGGGCCGACGGACCGTCATGGGTGGTGACTCGGACAGCGCGCATGTCTACCTCCTGTGTGGCGTCGCCTCGTGAGCACTAAGTGGGCCCATAGGCCCACTTAGTGCTCACCTGCCGCAGGCACATACCGGGGATTGGCGACGGCGAGGCGGGACAGGGTCGAGCTGCGGACGGCCGCCGCCACCGCCTCGTCGTCGGGATCGAGGGAAGAGTCGCGGACGCCCGCGGCCAGCTCGGCGTCGTCACGGCAGCCCGCCATCGACAGGCACTCGTCGTGACGACGGCGCAGCTCCGGCCCCAGCGACAGCTCGCGGCGCACGACGTTCAGGCCGGTGCGCGCGACGCGGGCGAGGTAACGGGAGCGGTCGTCGGCGGGCTCGAACTCGCCGACGAGCGCGCCGGTGATCGCGTCGAGCAGCTCGTCGACGGTCGGGCGCTCCGTTCCCGACGGCGGGTCGGCGGACACCTCGGGCAGCTCGCGCGTCACCAGGCCCAGCACGAGCAGCGCGTCGTACTCGGCCTCGACTGCGCGGCGCCCCAGCACCGCCATCTCCATCGACCGCTCCGACCCGCCGAGGTGCCGCTCCGCCTGGATCCGGCAGATGACCGCCCAGTGCACGCAGGCGTAGACCTCCCACCAGCGCACGTCGTCCGGATCGGGCTCGACGCCGGCTACCTCCGCGTAGCCGGCGAACAGCTCCTCGCGCGGACCGAAGCCACCGACGTCTCCCGCCGCGCCGAACCGCCACGCCCGCGCGCACACCCAGCCGAGGTCCTCGCGCGGGTCGCCGCGGTGGGCGAGCTCCCAGTCGAGGACGGCGGCGAGCCCGGAGTCGTCGATCAGCAGGTTCCCGTTGCGGAAGTCGCCGTGGACGACGGCCGGCGCCACCGGGGACGGCGGGTGCTCCGCGAGCCACCGCAGCGCCACCTCCAGCGCGGGCCGCGGCTCGCCGAACGCCTCGTGCTCGGCGCGCAGCCGGGCCAGCGGGTCCTCGACCAGCTCCAGCGACGGCACCGCCAGCGTGTGGATCCGCGCGAGCACCCGGCCGAACTGACGCGGAAGACCAGCACGTACAGCCGCCCACCGCTCGTCGCGCAACAACCGCCCCGGCAGCGTCTCGCCGTCGAGCCGCTCCATCACCAGGTACGGCGTGCCGACCGCGTCGCTCCCGTCGCCCACGGCCACCAGCGCCGGGATCGGCACGCCCGCCGCTGCGCACGCCCGGAAGCACTCCGCCTCGCGCCGCATCTCCACCGGCCGCGGTACCCCGGGCGGGTCGCGGCGCAGCACGAGCGCGCGGCCGTCGGAGTCGAACGACCACGTCTCGCGGCTCGCACCGGCGGTCAGGCGGCGGAGCCCGCTCACCGACGTCCCCAGCACCTCGGAGAGCGCGGCGTCCAGAGAGCTCACCGCCGACACCCCACCGCGTCCAGCGCGATCGCCCGGTGCCGGACCACGACGTCGTCGTCGGTCAGGGGGCCGCCGCGGCGGTACCAGGTCGCGACCCCGGTGCACGCGATGGTGATGAACCGCGCGGCGTCGTCGGGGTGGGTCGTCGTGAACTCGCCGGACCGGGCGCCGTCGCGCACGACCCGGTCGAACATCCGCTGCTGCGCGTCCCGCTTCGCGACGACGAGCGCGCGGCCCGGCGCCTCCAGCGCGCGCAGCTCGCTGTTGCCGATCAGGCTCTCGCGCTGCGAGTCCATGTGCACCCGCACGTGGGCCTCGACGATCGCCTCCAGCCGGTCGGCCGCGTCCGGGCCGGCAGCGTCCAGGGCGTCCTCGGTAGCGCGCAGCAGCACGTCGAGCCCGCGGTCGCACAGCCGCACGAGCAGGCCCTGCTTGGACTCGTAGTGGTGGTAGAGCACCGCGGGGCTGGTGCCGGCGGCCGACGCGATGTCGCGCACGGACGAGCCGTGGTAGCCGTTCACCGCCATCACCTCGACCGCCGCCGCGAGCAGCGCGGCCGCGGTGGGCTCGTCATCGGGACGCGTGAGCACCGTCGGCGGTGGGACCACCCGACGCCGGACCTCGACACGCACCATGCCCGGCAGCCTAACCCGTCGAACGCTCGTTCAACCAGCCGTTGACGCTGTGAGCAGCATCGTCCTACCGTGGTTGAACGCTCGTTCGACGAGGAGGTGAGGGGCGTGGCGGGTCCGTACGCCGGGCTGCGGGTCTTCGACCTCAGCCATGTCATCGCGGGGCCGTTCTGCACGCGGCTGCTCGCCGACCTCGGCGCCGACGTGGTCCGCGTCGAGCAGCCCACCGGCGACCTGATGCGCGCGCTGCCCGTGGCGGTCGGCGACCCGGCCGACCACCTCTCCAGCGCCTACGCCCAGTACAACTGCGGCAAGCGCTCGATCGGCCTGAACCTCAAGGACGAGCGGGGCCGCGAGCTCGCGCTGGAGCTCGCCGACTGGGCCGACGTCGTCGTCGAGAACTTCGCACCCGGAGCGCTCGACCGCCTGGGCCTCGGCTGGGACGTCCTGCACGCCCGCGACCCGCGCACGATCCTCTGCTCGCTGTCGACGTTCGGCACCGAGGGCCCGTACGCGCACCTCTCCGGCTTCGGGCTGGTCGCCGAGGCGTACTCCGGGCTGATGTCGCTGACGGGCTCCGAGGGCGGCCCGCCGATGCACTTCGGCACCGCACTCGCCGACGTCAACTCCGCCGTCCACGGGCTCGCCGCGATCGGCGCCGCGCTGCACCACCGCGAGCGGACCGGCGAGGGCACGCACGCCGACGTCTCCGCCTTCGACTCCCTGTTCGCGATGATCGACCAGCAGCCGGCCGCCGGGGCGTTCACCGACGGCGAGGCGGTGCGCGGGAAGTACGGCGACCGGCACACGACCTCGGTCCCGTCCGGGGTCGCGACCTGCGCCGACGGCACCCACCTCGCCTACGGCATGGCGGGCGACGTCTTCTTCGCGCGGCTCGTGACGGCGATGGACGCGCCCGACCTCGCCGAGCGCTACGGCGCGGTCGCGGCCCGCGTCGCCGACCCCGGCCCGCTCTACGACCGCATCGAGGCGTGGGCCGCGACCTGGTCGACGGCGGACGCCCTGGTCGAGCACCTCGTCGCCCACGGCCTGTCCGCGGCACGCGTCCGCGGGGTGCGCGAGAACCTCACCGACCCGCACCTGATTGCGCGCGGCACGCTGAGCCCGGTCGAGTTCCCCGGGCACGGCGAGGTCCTCATGCCGACCGCGCCGTTCCGCTTCTCCGGCGCGGAGGTCCGGCCCGGCGCACCGCCGGGCGCGATCGCCGCGGACACCGACGCCGTCCTGCACGACGTCCTCCACCTCGACGACGCCGCCGTCGACGCGCTCTTCGACTCCGGTGCCGTCCACGGCCCGACGAACGAGAGGACCCGATGACCGTCTCCCTGGACCGGTCCGACGACGGGCGGGTCGCGACCCTGCGCTTCGTCGGCCCCCACCCGAACGTCCTGGACCTCGAGACCCTGGAGGCGATGCTCGCCCGGGTCCGCGAGGTCGAGGCCGACCGGACCGTGCGCGTCCTCGAGATCACCGGCACCCCGACCGTCTTCTCCGGCGGCGCCGACCTCACCTCCCTCGGCGCCCTCGACGACGACGCCTACCGCCACTACATCGCCACCGAGTACCGGCTGTTCGCCGAGGTCGAGGCGCTGCCGTTGATCACGGTCGCCGTCATCGCCGGGCCGTGCGTCGGCAACGCCACCGAGCTCGCCCTGGCCTGCGACTTCCGGATCTGCTCGACCGACGCCCGGATCGGCCTGCCGGAGATGCGCGTCGGCTTCGTCGCGCCCGCCCAGCGGCTCACAGCCTTCGTCGGGATCGGCCGGGCCAAGGAACTGCTCTACGGCGGGAAGCTGCTCGCCGCGTCCGACGCGCTCGACCTCGGCCTCGTCACGACCGTCACCGACGACCTCGAGAGCGAGGCCGCGAAGGCCGCCACGAAGTACGCGGCCTACCCGCCGTTCGCGGTCGGGTTCACCAAGCAGGGCATCCACCGCTGCTACGGCGCGGACGAGCGCCGGTTCGATCACGCCGAGCAGGACGCCGCCTTCGCGACCTTCCGCGGCCCCGACTTCGCCGAGGGCGCCGCGGCCGCCCTCGAAGGGCGACGCGCGGTCTTCACCTCGCAGCGGCCCGCGTCATGATCGTCGACCTGCTGGCAGGAGCGGTTCCCGACGACGAGGCCTTCGCGCTCTCCGAGGCCGTCACCCTCGGCCGCCTGCGGGGTTACGCGGAGCACTTCGGCGGCGACCTCGAGCCCGCCCGCACGCACGACGAGGTCACGGCCCGCTGGGCGGACGCGAAGAAGGCCGCCGTCGAGCGCGCCCCGTCCGAGGCCGAGTTCCTGGCGATGCTCGACGACGGCGGGATCGACCTCGCCGGGGTGTACACGGAGGCGTTCGGCTCCCGGCTCGGCGTGCCGACCGCCGGCAACGGGCTGGTCGCGGACTTCGTCGCCCGGCACCCGTCGCGGGTCGTCGGCTTCGCGGGGATCGACCCCTGGGAGCCCGACGCGCCGCGACTCGTGGACGAGGCCGTGGAGAGCGGGCTGTCCGGGGTCGTCCTCTCGCCGTTCAAGCAGCAGCTGCTGCCTGAGGACCCGCGGATGACCCGGATCTACGGGCGCTGCGAGGCGCTCGGCGTGCCGGTCCTGCTGCACACCGGGATCAACTGGTCGCTGGACGCCGCCTACGACGTCGGGCATCCGCGTCACGTCGATGCGGTCGCGCGGGCGTTCCCCGACCTCAAGCTCGTCGCGCTGCACGCCGGGTGGCCGTGGGTCGAGGACATGCTGATGGTCGCCTGGCGGCACCGGCACGTGTACGTCGACCTCTCCGCGCACCGCCCGCGCACCTTCACCCGCCCCGACTCCGGGTGGGGACCGCTCCTGCGCCTGGGCAACCGGCAGCTCGCCGACCGCGTGCTGTTCGCCTCCACGTGGACCCTGCTCGGCGTGCCGCCGGCCCGCCTCATCGAGGAGGTCCGCGCGCTCCCCCTCGACGACGCCGTGATCGACCGCTGGCTCGGCGGCAACGCCGCCCGTCTGCTCGGGAGGGCCTGATGCTGGTCCACGACATCGTCCGCCACCACGCCCGGGCCCGGGGCGCCGCCGTCGCGCTGGTCGTCGGCGAGGAGCGGTACACCTACCGGGAGCTGCAGGAGCTCGTCGACCGCACCGCCGGCGCGCTCGCCGCCCGCGGCATCGGCCACGGCGACCGCGTCGCGGTGCTGGCGAAGAACTCGCTCGAGTACGTCCAGCTCTACTTCGCGACGGCGGCCCTGGGCGCGATCCTCGTCCCGCTCAACTTCTGGCACCGGGCCGGCGAGCACGCCTACACGATCGCCGACGCCGAGCCGTCGCTGTGGTTCGTCGAGGCCGGGTACGACGACGTCACGGGCGAGGCCCGCGCCGCGCACCCGGAGCTTCCTGTCCTGCGCATTCCGGGCCCGGAAGGCGACCGCGCCGACTGGGACGCGTTCCTCGCCGCCGCAGTGGACGTGCCGCCGGCCGTGGTCACCGACGACGACGCGCACATGATCCTCTACACCTCCGGCACCACGGGCCGGCCGAAGGGCGCGATCCTCTCCCACCGTCGCACCGTCGACGACGCCCTCGCGATGGCCACCGTGCTCCGCGCGCACGACCGCGACGTGTTCATGAACTACTTCCCGCCGTTCCACGTCGGGAACTGGGACCACATGAAGCCGTTCCTGCTGATGGGCGGCACCGTGATCCTGCTGCGCGAGTTCGACCCGGACGTCGTGCTGACCCTGCTGCCCCGCCATCGCGTGTCGGTCGTGCTCGGGGTCCCGACGATGCTGCACGCGCTCATCACGCACGAGCGGTTCCCGACGACGGACACGTCGTCCATCCGGCTCCTCTACTACGGCGCCTACGACCCCAGCGGGATCATGGACCGCACCGCCGAGGCCCTCGGCGCCCGCGAGGGCCGCGTGGCGTTCGCCCACACCTACGGGCTGACCGAGGCCGGGCCGTTCGTCACGTGGTGCCCGCCGGAGGACGTGTTCGACCGGTGGGGATCGGTAGGGCGCCCGATGCCCGGCGTCGACGTGGCCCTGCTCGATCCCGACGGCGAGGAGGTCGCCCCGGGCGAGCCCGGCGAGATCTGCGTGCGCGGACCCCGCATGACCGGCTACTGGCGCAACCCCGAGGCGACCGCGACGGCGCTCGCGGGCGGCTGGCTGCACACCGGGGACGTGGCGGTGGCCGACGCCGACGGCTTCCTGACGATCGTCGACCGCACCAAGGACATGATCCGCTCCGGCGGGCAGAACGTGTGGTCCAAGGAGGTCGAGGACTGCCTGGCCCGGCACCCCGCCGTCGTGGACGTGGCCGTGATCGGCGCGCCCGACCCGGTGTACGAGGAGCAGGTCGTCGCGGTCGTGGTGGCTCGCGACGGCGGGTCGGACGAGCTCGCCGACGAGCTCGCCCGCTTCGTCAAGACCCACCTCGCCGGCTACAACACCCCGCGCCGGGTGCACTTCCTCGACCAGTTCCCGCGGACCGCCGTCGGGAAGATCCAGAAGCACGTCCTGCGGGAGATGTTCCGATGAGCTCGATCGACCCCCACATCGCCGGGCTGCTCCGGGACCTCGACGCGTTCATCGACGCGGAGATCGTCCCGCTGCAGGCCCAGGACGACAACGAGCGGTTCTTCGACCACCGCCGCGAGTTCGCCCGCACCGACGTCGAGGCGGGCGGGCTGCCGCGCCGGGAGTGGGAGGACCTGCTCGCCGAGGCGTCCCGCCGTGCCGATGCCGCCGGCTTCTACCGGTACTCCCTGCCGACGGAGCTCGGCGGGCAGGCCGGCAGCGAATCCGCCATGGCCGCGATCCGCGAGCACCTGGCCCACCGCGGGCTCGGGCTGCACAACGACCTGCAGAACGAGCACTCGGTCGTCGGGAACCTCGTCTTCGCGCACCTGCTGCACCTCTACGGGACGCCCGAGCAGCGCGAGGAGTTCGTCGAGGACGTCATCACCGGCCGCCGCGGGCTCGCCTTCGGCCTGACCGAGCCCGAGCACGGCAGCGACGCGACCTGGATGGAGACGACCGCGCGGCGCGACGGCGACGACTGGGTGATCGAGGGCGCCAAGCGCTGGAGCACCGGCGTGCACCGGGCGAGCCACGAGATGGTCTTCGCGCGGACGTCCGGTGAGCCCGGCAGTGCGCGCGGCCTGTCGGCGTTCCTCGTGCCCACCGATGCGCCCGGCTTCGAGGTGCCGTTCTACTGGTGGACGCTGAACATGCCGACGGATCACGGCGAGGTCGTGCTACGCGACGTCCGCGTGCCCTCCTCGGCCCTGTTCGGCGAGGAGGGGCGCGCCCTGGACGTGGCCCAGACGTTCGTGCACTCCAACCGCATCCGGCAGGCCGCCTCGAGCCTCGGCGCCGCGCAGTACTGCATCGACCGGGCCGTGGCGCACGCCCGCGAGCGGGAGACCTTCGGCCGGGCGCTCTCGACCCGGCAGGCGATCCAGTGGCCGCTGGTGGAGCTGCACACCGAGGCGGCGATGCTGCGCGCCCTCGTCCGCGAGACGGCCGCCGAGCTCGACGAGTGCCACCGCGAGGGGCGCCCCGAGGTGTCGGTGGGCCACCACGTCTCGATGTGCAATTACCGCGCGAACCGGCTGGTGTGCGACGCCGCCGACCGCGCGATGCAGGTGTTCGGCGGGCTCGGCTACTCGCGGCACGAACCGTTCGAGCACATCTACCGGCACCACCGCCGCTACCGGATCACCGAGGGCGCGGAGGAGGTGCAGATCCGTCGCGTCGCCGGCCAGCTCTTCGGCTTCCTCTGACCTCCCCCGCCCCGCCCTCGTCGAGGAGAACCTCGTGGCCACTCCCCCTGATGCCCCGCCGCCGTCCGCCGCCGCCGTCATCGCCACCCCGGCGTTCGGCGAGCTCGTCCGCGGCCGCCGGTCCTTCGCGCTGACCGCCACCGCGGTGGGCTTCGGCGCCTACCTGCTGCTGATCGTCGTCTCCGGCTTCACCGAGGCGCTGCGCGCCCCGTTCTTCGGGTTCGCGAGCTGGACCTTCGTCCTGACCGCCCTGATCTTCCCGCTCGTCTGGCTGCTGTGCGGGCTCTACGTGCGCCGCGCCGCGACGTGGGACCGCCTCGCCGAGCGGGCGCTGGTCGAGGCCGTCGGCGAGACCCCGGAGGTCCGTCGGTGAACGCCGACCCGATCACCATCGCGATCTTCGTCGCCGTGATCGCCCTGACCCTGGGGATCACCGCCTGGGCCGGCCGCCGCAACCGGACGGCGTCGTCGCACTACGTCGCCGGCGGGCAGATCACCGGGTGGCAGAACGGCCTCGCGATCGTCGGGGACCTGCTCTCGGCGTCGACCTTCCTCGGCGTGGCCGGCCTGCTCGCCCTCCAGGGCGTGTACGGCTTCTACCTGCTCGCGGGCGGGCTGGTCGCGTTCCTGCTCGTGCTCCTGCTGGTCGCCGAGCCCCTGCGCAACCTGGGCCGCTTCACCGTCGCCGACGTCCTGTCCAGCCGCTTCCGCTCCCGCGGGGTCCGGGCGGTCATGGCGGTCAACACGCTGATCGTGACGATCTTCTACATGATCGCGCAGCTCGTCGGGGCGGGCGTGCTGATCAGCCTGCTCGTCGGCATCCCGTACTGGACCGCGGTCTCGGTCGTCGGCGTGCTCATGGCCGTCTACATCACCGTCGGCGGCATGCTCGCGACGACCTGGATCCAGATCGTCAAGGCCGTCATGCTCCTCGCCGCCATGGCGTTCCTCGTCGTGCTCACGCTCGCCCGGTTCGACTTCGACGTGGTCGCCATGTTCAGCGCCGTCGAGGCGAGCGCGGCGAACGACCTCTTCTCCCGGGCCAGCGGCCTCCTGCCGGGCCTTGAGCTGGTGTCGGTCGCGGTCGCCCAGGTGCTCGGCACCGCCGCGCTGCCGCACATCCTCATCCGCTTCTTCACGGTGCCGGACGCGCAGGTCGCGCGGAAGTCGATGAGCGTCGCGCTGTGGGTCCTGGGGCTGGCGTTCCTCGCGATGCCGTTCATCGGGTACGGCGCCGCGGCGCTGGTCGGGCAGGTGCAGGTCCGCGCCGCGAACTCGGCCGGCAACCTGGCCGCACCACAGCTCGCGGAGCTGCTCGGCGGGCCGGTGCTGTTCGCCGTCATCGCCGCGGTGGCGTTCGCGACGATCCTGGCGGTGGTCGCGGGCCTCGTCATCGCGGGTTCCGGGGCGGTCGCCCACGACCTCTACAGCTCGCTGTGGCGCAAGGGCCGCGCCACCGACGCCGAGCAGGTGCGCGCGGGGCGGATCGCCGCGATCGGCATTGCGCTCGTGTCCATCGTGCTGGCCCTAGGGGCCCAGAACACGAACATCGCGCTGCTGGCGCTGATGGCCGTCGTCGTGGCGGCGAGCGCGAACGTGCCGGTCCTGGTGCTGCTGCTGTTCTGGCCGCGCCTGACGACCCGGGGCGCGATCACCGGCATCACCGCCGGGCTGGTCAGCTCGGTCGTCCTGGTGCTGGTCGGGCCGGGCGTGATGGGGGACGCGGCGCTCTTCCCGCTGTCCTACCCGACGTTGGTCTCGGTGCCGCTGGGCTTCCTCGGGTGCTATCTCGGGACCCGGTTCAGCGGCCCCCGCCCGCCGACCGAGGCACCCTTCGAGGACATGCACGTGCAGGCCACCACCGGTAGGACGTTGGTGTGAGCCCCACGCCGGAGCCCGTCCTCCGCGACCGGTCGGACGACGGGGTCACCACCCTGACGATCGACCGGCCGCGGCGGAAGAACGCGCTGACCGTGGACGGCTGGGCCGAGCTGGCCTCGTCGTTGCGGTCGGCGGCGGAGGACGGGACCCGAGCGCTCGTCCTGCGTGGGACCGGCGGGGACCTGTGTGCGGGCGCGGACCTGTCGGGTGACTCCGAGGGCTCCGACGACGCCGACGACTCCGACCACCCGCTCCCGCGGATGCGCCGCATCAACGAGGTGCCGATCGCCCTGCACGAGCTGGCGGTGCCGTCGATCGCGGTGGTCGACGGCGTGGCGGTGGGTGCGGGGTGGAACCTGGCGCTGGGCTGCGACCTCGTCGTCGCGACCCCGCGTTCACGGTTCTCCCAGATCTTCGCCCGCCGGGGGCTGTCGCTGGACCTCGGCGGGTCGTGGCTGCTCCCCCGGATCGTCGGGATGCAGCAGGCGAAGCGGCTCGCGCTGCTGGGCGAGATGGTCGACGGCACGGAGGCGCACCGGCTCGGGCTGGTGACCTACCTCGTGGAGCCGGACGAGGTCGACGGCGTGGTCGCCGACCTCGCGGGACGGCTGGCCACCGGACCACCGGTGGCGCTGGCGCAGACGAAGGAGCTGCTGCACTCCGCGGTCTCGTCGACGCTGCGGGAGGCGCTGGCGAACGAGGCCCGCGCGCAGTCGGTGAACCTCGCCGGCGACGACGCCCGCGCGGCCTTCGAGGCGTTCCGGGAGAAGCGGGAGCCGCGGTTCACCGGAGGGTGGGAGCGGTAGGTCGCAGCGCCCTCTGTCGTGGCGGCGACACACGGACGGTCGTGCACGGTGCAGACCGTCGACGCCGGCGCGACCAGGGTGGCGCGCATGCGGATCCAGACCCTGCTCGCCGTCGTCGTGGGCCTCGTCCTGACGCTGGCGGGATGCAGCGGCGGCCTGAGGTCGCGCGACGCGCTCGACGTCGTGCCGGGCCTGCCACCGATCGTCGCGATCGACGCGGAGGGCCAGCACTCGCTCGCCCTCGCCGCCGACGGCCGGGTGTTCTCCTGGGGTGACACCGAGGGCGGGCTGGGCGGACCGGCTCCGGTCGACGACTGCGCCGACCGCACCCCCGAGAGCAGCACCCCGTGCCGGCCGATCCCCGCCGTCGTACCCCTGCCCGGACCCGCCGTCGCGATCTCCTCCGCCGACGACCACCAGGCCGCGCTCACCGCCGACGGCGCGGTGTGGACGTGGGGCTCGGACCACGACCCGCGGCACGCCACGTCGCCGGAGCGCTGCCGGGGCGACGTGCCCTGCCACGTCGCCCCGATCCGCGTCCCCGGTCTCCCGCCGGTGACGGGCATGAGCGCCGGGACGTCGCACCTGCTCGCCGTCGACCGGGACGGACGGGTGTGGCAGTGGGGCGAGGTGCCGGCGCCCTGGTCGACGACGACCTGCTCCGGCGAGCCCTCCTACGGGCGGGACTACCCGTGCTCCCCGGATCCCGTCGTCGTCCCGGGACTCCCGGCCGTCACGTCCGTCGTCACCCACGGGACGATCTCGCTGGCGATCGACACCGAGGGCGGCCTGTGGAGCTGGGCACCCGGCACGTCCACCCAGCTCGGCCGGACGGCGACCCCGACCCGCATCCCCGGGCCCGACACCGTGGCCGGCGTCGCCACCGGGCGCGACGGCACCGCGATCGTCGGCCGCGACGGCTCGGTGTGGGTGACCGGGCAGCTGACGGGCCTCCCCGACGGCGACTGCGGCCGGCAGTGCACGCTCACCCCGGTCCGCGAGCTCGGCCCCGGCTCCGCGATGGCGACGACGGGGACGAGCGGGCTGCGCGTCCGGACCGCCGACGGCACGGTGCTGGTCCGCGACCGCGAGGGCGTCTCGGCCGGGGTGACCGGTCCGCCGCCCTCGAGCTGGGTGCCGGCGCCCGAGTTCGCCGGCGCCGCGATGGTCGCCCACGGCCAGCAGCACCAGCTCGTGCTCACCGCGGACGGCCGGGTCCTCGCCCGCGGCTACAACGCCTACGGTCAGCTCGGGGTGTAGGTCGGGGAAGCGCCGAACGGGGTCCGGCCCCTCCGCCCGTCGGCATTGCGGCACGCACACGGCCAACAGATGCGGCCCCACCCGTGCGCCGCGTTGCGGCACGCATACGGCCAGGGGACGCCGCCCCACCCTGCGTCGGCGTTGCGCCACGCACACGACCGAACGATTCCGACCTCTGGAGACGCGTTGCGCGACGCAATGCCGGTGCCGGAGCAGGCGACCTCCGCCAGCCGTATGCGCCACGCAACGCCGACGCGGGGACAGACGACCTCCGCCGGCCGTGTGCGCGACGCAACGCCCGCACGGCGGGACGCGACCTCCGCTGGCCAGGTGCGCGACGCAACGCGGTGACGCGGCTCCTCAGAGCACGCGCTTCGGGGTCACCGCGGTGAGCCGATCTCGCAGCGCCGACGGAACCTCCCACCCGCCGTCGGGAACGCCGCTCTCGCTCGCGTCGAAGGCGGCGGCCGCGTCGAGCAACCACGGTGCGTCATCGGCGGAGAGGTGGGAGAACCGGACGCGGGGCTTGCCGGGGCCGTCGACGGCGACGTTGCCGTCGTTCGGGCAGCCGCCGAGGCAGGGCACGTGGCGGACCCGGACGCCGCGCTCGGCCGCACCGGTCAGGAGCCGGTCGAGCGCGACGCCGAAGGAGCCGGTGTCCGCGCGGTCGCGGGGGCAGGTCCGGCAGACGAGCAGCGGCACGTCAGGGGCGGGCCGCGACGTACTCGGCGGTGGCGTCGCTGATCCCGCCGGCCGGGTCGTCGAGTCCGCTGTGCGTGACGAGCGGTGCGTCCTCCTTGTGGAAGCGGCCGTCCTTCATGATCGCGTGCAGCTTGTCGTGGTCCTGGAGGACGGTGATGTCGTCGAGCGGGTCGCCGTCGACCAGGATCAGGTCGGCGAGGTAGCCGGGCTGGACCTTCCCGAGCTCGTCGGGGCGCAGCATGATCTCGCCGCCCCACGCGGTGGCCGAGACGATCGCCTCCATGGGCGTGAAGCCGAGGCGCTCGACGAAGTGCTCGAGGTCGCGGGCGTAGGTGCCGTGCGGGGTCCAGGCGAAGCCGTAGTCGCCGCCGGGCAGCAGCTTGATCCCGCGGCGGTGCATCTCGCGCAGGCCCTCGGTGGCCATCTCGAGTTCCTTCTTGTAGCCGACCGCCTCCGCGGCCTCCTGCGGGAACCCGAACGCCTCGGCCTCGTAGAGCGTGGCGATCAGCCAGTTGATGCCGGGCGCGACGAACACCCAGTCCTTGTTGGCCTCGAGCATGTCCATGCCCTCGGCGTCGGTGAAGCTGGCGTGGTAGATCACGTCGACCCGGTTCCGCACGCACATCTTCACGCTCTCCGCGGAGCGCGCGTGGGCACAGACGCGCTTGCCGCGGCGGTGTGCCTCGGTGACGGCGGCCGCGACCTCCTCGTCGGAGAAGTAGGTGTCCTCGGCGCGCTGGGTGCCGGTGATCTCCTCGCCGGTCATCGAGAGCTTGATCTGGTCGACACCGAGGTCGATGAGCTCGCGGACGGCCTTGCGCATGCCCTCCGGGCCGTCGGCGAACTTCGTGATCGACTTGATCAGCGCGCCGCCGGTCACGGCGATCTCGGGGCCGTTGGCGAGGTAGCGCGGGCCGGGGATGCGGCCGGCGTTGATCGCGTCGCGGCAGACGACGTCGAGGCGCTCCTTCGCGGACGCCGCGCCGAGGCACATCGTGTAGCCGGAGTCGATGTACTTCTTGGCCGACTCGACGGAGAACAGCAGGTGCTCCTCGACCGGCATCATCCCGAGCCCGTCGAGGTCCGCCGAGTTGTTCCACGAGAAGTGCGTGTGCGCGTCGCAGAGCCCGGACATGAGCGTGCGGCCCCGGCCCTCGACCACCTGCGCGCCCTCGGTGCGGGCGCCGTCGACGGTGCCGACGGCGGCGATGCGGTCGTCCTCGACGAGCACGTCGCCGGGGTAGGGCAGCGCCCCGGTGGAGTCGAGGATCGAGACGTTGCGGAACAGGACCTTGCTCATGGCGGGCTCCTCGGCGTCGAGGGTCGGTGGTGGGGTCGGTGGAACTCTCAGAAGAACTTGAGGAGGTGCTCGGTGACGTCGTTCGGGCGCTCGAGGGCGGTCCAGTGGCCGCAGGCGGGGAGGACGTCGAGCGTCGCCGCGCCGTGCGCCTCGGCGAGGGCCTGGCTGACCTCGGGCCTCCCGACGCCGTCGTCGGCACCGGTCAGCAGGAGCAACGGCAGGTCGGGGCTGACCGGCCCGGGGTCGGGGGCGCCGGCGAGCGCCTCGCAGGAGCGGGCGTAGCCCTCCGGGTCCTGCCGCAGCACGAGCTCGCGGACGGCGGCGGCGGTCCCCGGGTGGTCGCGGCGGGTGGCCTCGGAGGTCGCGTTGCCCATGACGGCGTCGGCGATCGCCGGCATCTCGCCGGCGCGGGCCTTCGCCGCCCGGTCGTGCTGGCCCTGCTGCCCCGCCTCGGGCAGCGGCGCGGGGACGGCGCCGAGCAGGGCCAGGTGCGACACGGCGTCCGGGCGGGTCGCGGCGAGCAGGCGGACGGTGATCGTGGCCATCGAGTGGCCGACCACGCGGGCGGGCCCGGCGTCGAGGCGGGTCAGGAGGTCGGCGAGGTCGTTGGCGAAGCCCTGGATCGACAGCGTGCCCGCGACCGGCGAGCGCCCCGAGCCCTCCATGTCCGGCCGCACGACGGCGAAGCGCTCGGCCAGCGCGGCGACCTGCGGCTGGAAGAAGTTCGACGTCCCGCCGAGACCGTGCACCAGCAGCACCACCGGGCCGTCCCCGGTGATCTCGACCGCCAGCTCCTTGCCGTTCACCTGCACGTGGTCGTCCTCCTTCAGCGGATGATCGTCAGCGGATGGTGTTGCGGAGCGATCCGAGGCCGGTGATCGCGCACTCGACGACGTCACCCGCCGTCAGGAAGCGGGGTGGGTCGAAGCCGATGCCGACGCCGGCGGGGGTGCCGGTGGCGATGACGTCGCCGGGCAGCAGCGTGATCCCCGCGGAGATCACGCGGATCAGCTCGGGGACGTCGAAGATCAGGTCGGCGACGGGCGCCTTCTGCCGGGGCTCGCCGTTCACCGTCGACGAGACCTCCAGTGCGCCGAGGTCGCCGACCTCGTCCGCGCTGACCGCCCAGGGCCCCATCGGCGCGTGGGTGTCGAGCGACTTGCCCAGCAGCCACTGCTTGTGGTCGCGCTGGACGTCCCGGGCGGTGACGTCGTTGACGATCGTGTAGCCCCAGACGTGGTCCAGGGCGTCCTCGCGGGCGATGCCGCGCCCGCCCCGGCCGACGATGACGGCGAGCTCGGCCTCGTAGTCGAGCTCGCCGGTGATGCCGGCGTGGGCCTCGACGTCGTCGTAGGGACCCGTGACCGCCGTCGTCGCCTTGGAGAAGACGATCGGCTTCTCGGGGAGGTCCTCGGAGCGCTGCGGGGTGTCGTAGCCGGAGCGCCCGAACTCGGCGACGTGCTCGCGGTAGTTCTTCCCGACGGCGAACAGGTCCCGTCGCGGGTGGGCGATCGGCGCGCGGAGGACGGGGTCGTCGACCGCCTGCAGACCGGTGGCGGAGGTGATCCGCGACGCCAGCGCGTCCCACTGGTCGATGACCGCGACGAGGTCGCGCTCCCCCGTCACCGGCGTGAGGTCGAGGACGGTCGAGCCGTCGTCGTCGACCCGGCCGACGCCCTCCCGGCCATCGGCGGTGAACGTCACGAGCTTCACGGCGCGCTCCTCCCCGTCGCCGGACCAATCGTGACCAATCTGCTGATATGGTCGCCGTGGTCGCGGTCAGTCGACCGTACGACGGTGTTATGCAGCTTGTGAAGCCGCGCATTGGTCCTGTATTGGTTGGAGTCGATGACCCCGGTGGTGACGCGCCTGCGGGCGCTGCTCGACGAGTCCGTGGCCGAGGGGACGCTCGGCACCGGCGCGAAGATCCCGACCGAGCGGGCGCTGCAGGAGGTGCTGCAGGCGTCGCGGACGGCCGTGCGCTCGGCGCTCGCGGAGCTCGAGCGCGAGGGCCGGATCACCCGACACGTCGGCCGCGGCACGTTCCTGGCCGAGCTCGAGGGTGGGCCGGAGCTCCCCGCCGTCGCGCGGTCGCCGGTGCAGACGAGCCCCGCCGAGATCATGGCGACCCGCCTCGTCCTCGAACCGGAGGTCGCGGCGCTGGCCGCCCGGCACGCCACGCCGGCGGACGTCGACCACGTGCAGCACTGCCTGCGGCGCGGGAACGCCACGAGCACCTACGAGGAGTTCGAGGCGTGGGACTCCGCGCTGCACCGGGCCATCGCGACGGCCGCCCACAACGGACTGCTGCTCCGGCTCTTCGACACCATGAACGCCGCCCGCGAGCTCCCGGTCTGGGGCAGCATCAAGCGCCGGTCCGCCACGCCTGAGCGGCGCCGGGGCTACGAGTGCAGCCACGGCGAGATCGTGGAGGCGCTGGTGGAGCGCGACGCCGAGGCCGCGCGCGACCACATGCGGGCCCACCTGGTCGACGTGCGCACCAACCTCCTCGGCGCGCCCTGACCCCGCTCAGTGCCGCAGGCGCTGCCGCACCTCCGCCTCGGCGTGCGCGAGCGTCGACGTGTCGGCCTCGCGGCGCAGCTCGTCGAGCCGCTCCCCCGCCTCCGGGCGGCTCCACTCGCGGGCGAAGGCGCCGGAGAGGATGTCGTCGTGCAGGACGGAGGAGAACCGTTCGTACGTCGCGGTGACGTCAGCGGCGGCCAGCGCCCGCAGCTGCCCGTACTGCGAGGTCCGCGAGTGCAGCCCGAGCTGACCGAACAGGCCGTCCCGGGCGATGTGGTCGAACACCTCGGCGGGCTCGCCGGAGAGGTACAGCTCGGAGAGCACCGCCTCCTCGCTGAACCCGGCCTCGGTGAGCACGGCGTGGGCGGTCCGCAGCATCCCGAGCACCATGGGCCACACCGCCTGCTCGCTGAACAGGTCCAGCGCCGCCTCCTCGCGCGCCGACGACATCACCGCCCCGCCGAGCGTGCCGCCGATCCCGCGTGTGACCGCCAGCGCCGTGTCCCACGCGGACCCCGACGCGTCCCGCTCGACCGAGACGAGGCACGGGAACCCGGCCCGCGAGACGTACCGGTCGCGGACGGCCGCGCCGATCATGCGCGGGGCGACCATGACGACGTCGACCCCGTCCGGCACCTCCAGCAGCCCGAAGTGCCAGTTGTAGCCGCTCGCGACGACGAGCGTGTCCCCGGCCCGCAGGCCCGGCGCGACCTCGTCGCGCACCAGCTCCGGCTGCACCTCGTCGGGCACCAGCAGCAGGACGACGTCGGACCCGGCGGCCGCCTCGGCGATCGACCGGGGCGCAAAGCCGGCCTCGTCGGCCGCGGTCGCGTACTCGTCGACCCGGTTCCCGACGACGGGTGTCACGCCCGAGTCGCGCAGGTTCGCGGCCTGCGCCGCGCCCTGGTTGCCGAACCCGAGCACCCCGACCGTGCGTCCGGCCAGCGCCTCCAGGTCGCCGATGCTCTCCGGGCCTTCCCGACGGATCTCCGCGTGTGCCATGCACCTCAGGGTGACCCGGACGCCCGTCCCGGCGCCATCCACCAGGTGCGGAGAGGTGGGGTCAGGGCGTTGCGTCCCGCACACGGCTGGCCGGAGCGACCTGCTCGCGTGCACGCGTTGCGTCCCGCACACGGCCGGCAGGAGCGACTTACTTCGGCCGTCGCGTTGCGTCCCGCACACGGTCGGCCGACGTGGTCTCCTCCCGCTTCCGCGTTGCGCCACGCAACGCCCGTATCGGCAGGGACGAACTCAGCCCGCTGTGTGCGTCGCGCAACGCCCGCGTCGGCCAGGACGAAATCCTCCCGCCGTGTGCGTCCCGCAACGCCCGCGCGAGCCGCCACGCGACCTCACCAGGTCACGCGCGGTGGCACCGTCCCGGCGTTGATCTGGTTGGCGAGGTTCGAGCAGACGATCGCGCAGGTGATGAACCCGGCCAGCCAGGCGAGGAAGCCGAGCGGGAAGAAGAGGAAGAACAGCAGGAAGCCGACGAAGAAGTGCGCGGCCATGAGCGTCAGCCCGGTGCCGATGCGGTCGAGGTAGAGGTGGCCGGCCCCGAGCCACAGGAACGACAGCAGCACCGCCACGCCCGCCGACTTCGCCGGCCGGACCGGATACGCGACCGGCACGTACGCCGCGACGGGCGCACCGTAGGTCGGGTATGGCACGGGCGCGTACGGGGCCGGAGGGGGCGTCGTCGCGAAGGAGGCGGAGTACGGCGGGACCTGCTGGGGCCCGCTCGGGTACTGGACGGGGCGCCCGGCGGCCCGGCACCGCTGGCACGGCACGCCCGCGATCGGCAGCCCTCCGCCGCAGTTCGGGCAGGTCAGCCCCACGTGCTCGCTCATCGTGTCCCCCGACTCGTCGTGACCCCTCGTGGGTGTCGACGACTCATCGCGGGATCTTCGCCCGGGGTTACATCGTGCTCTCCAGGATCGCGTGCGGCCCCGGACATCGCGGCTCCGGGGTCCCGACCGTCGGCAACGTCCACGAGATCGCCCTCGACTCGGAACCGACCGCGCGGGTGGCCTACGTCGACTTCGAGCCGGTCGCGGTCGCGCACGCCGAGCAGATCCTCGCCGGGCACCGCACCGTCACGATCACCCGCGCGGACCTGCGCGACCCGGCGTCGGTCCTCGGCGCGCCCGGCGTCGCGGACCTGCTCGATCTCGACCGTCCCGTCGCCCTCCTCATGATCGCGGTGCTGCACTTCGTCGCCGACCCGGCCGCCCGCGAGGCGCTCGACCACTACCGCGCGGCCCTCGCGCCCGGCAGCGTCGTCGCGATCAGCCACGTCAGCGACGACCACGACGAACCCGAGGTCGCCGAGCAGGTCCGCGGCGCCGCGGCCGGCTACGCGAACAGCGCCACCCCGCTGCTCCTGCGTAGCCGCGCCGAGCTCCGCTCCCTGGTCGGGGACCTGGAGCTCGTGCCCCCGGGCCTCGTCGACGTCCGCGACTGGCCCGACCCGCAGCCCGGGACCTCCGGCGCCGGCGGCTACGGCCTCGTCGCACGTCTGCCCTGAGCCCACCGGGGTAACCGACCCGGTGAATCGGACGAGGACGTTCGTCGGCGCCGGGCTCGTGCTCGTCGTCCTGGCGGTGCTGGCCGTGGTCACGTTGACGAGCTCGCGCGACGGCGGGACCGGCGCGCCCACCTCGCAGGACCCGGTGGCGCAGGCGCGGCTCGCGGTGCCGCGTCGCGCCGCGGACGACCCGCTCGCGCTCGGGCGCCCGGACGCGCCCGTGGTCATAACGGAGTGGGGCGACTTCCAGTGCCCGTTCTGCCGGCTGTACGCGACGACGACCGAGCCCGAGCTGATCCGGCAGTACGTCGACAGCGGGCAGGTGCGCATCGAGTGGCACGACTTCGCCTACCTCGGCCCCGAGTCCGTGCTCCAGGCCCGCGCGGCCCGCGCCGCGGCTCGTCAGGACCGCTTCTGGGACTTCCACGCCGCCCTCTACCGCGACCAGCGTCCGGAGAACCGCGGCGAGGTCACCGAGGCGACGCTCACCGACGAGGCTGCCCAACTCGGGCTGGACGTGGCGCGCTTCCGGGCGGACCTGGCCGATCCGGCCGTCGCGCAGGCGGTCGCCGACGACCAGGCGCTCGGGTCGCGCCTCGGGGTCGGCGGCGTGCCGAGCTTCGTCGTGGGCGACCAGCTGATCTTCGGTGCGCAACCGCTGCCGACCTTCCAGCGGGCCCTCGACACCGCGCTCGCGACGAGCCGCTGAGGCGTGCCCGACCTCGGTTACGCGGCGGCCTTCCTCGGCGGGGTCCTCGCCCTGCTCAGCCCCTGCAGCGCCCTGCTCCTGCCGTCGTTCTTCACCTACGCCGTGAGTGGGCGGACGGAACTGGTCGCGCGGACGTCGGTGTTCCTGCTCGGGCTGGCCGCGGTCCTGGTGCCGCTCGGGGCCGGGTCGGGCGCGCTGGCGGGCGTGCTGACGCGGTACCGCAGCGAGGTCGTGCTCGTGGCGGGGACCGTGATCGTCGTGCTCGGGGTGGTGCAGATCCTCGGCGGCGGGTGGGCCTTCGCGCCTGCCGCGCGGTTCCAGTCGCGGATGGCCCGGCGCGGGACGTGGCTGGCGACGCTCGGGCTCGGCGCCGCCTACGGCCTGGCGGGGTTCTGCTCCGGGCCGATCCTCGGAGCGGTCCTGACGGTGGCCGCGGCGAGCGGGCAGGCAGTGCGCGGCGCCGCGCTGCTGGCGGTGTACGCCGTCGGGATGGCGCTGCCGCTGTTCGTGTTGGCCCTGCTCTGGCAGCGCTTCGACCTGGGGCGGCGCTCGTGGTTGCGCGGGCGGTCGTTCCGCCTCGGTCCGCTGCACCTGCACACCACGTCGACGGTCTCGGGGCTGCTGTTCGTCGCGATCGGGGCGCTGTTCCTGGTCTACGACGGCACCGCGGGCCTGGTCGGCGCCGACGCGGCGACGGCGGCGGGCGCCGAGAACGCCGCCGTCGCCCTCGGCGCCCCGGTGCCCGACCTCGTCGTCCTGGGCGTGGTCGCCGCCCTGGTGCTCGCCGTCGTGGGGTGGCGGCTCAGCTCGTCGCGACGATCCAGGTGACGCCGAAGCGGTCGGTGACCATGCCGTAGGGCGTCCCCCACGGCGTCGGCGCGAGCGCCTGCAGAATCGTCCCGCCCTCGGCCAGCGCCTTCCAGAACGGCGTGACCTCCTCGAGCGTCTCGCCGTTCAGCATCACGAACAGCGACTCGTCGTGGACGAGGCTGTCGGCCCGACGACGACCGGCGCCGGCGAGGCCGCGGCCGGTCGCGTCGAAGACGTCGTAGGCGGCGATCCGGAAGCCGTTCTCGGCCACGACCATGCCGAAGGCGACGAGGTCGGCGTTCGGGGAGTCCGCAGGGACCGGCGCGAAGGTGACCTGATCGGAGTCGGGCGAGTCCTGCGGCACGCCGCCCTGCCCGTAGGTGTTCACGACCAGCCGGCCGCCGAAGACCGAGTGGTAGAACTCGAGCGCCGCGCGGGCGTCGCCGGTGAAGTTGAGGTGGGTCAGGGTGCTGATCGCCATGCGTCCATGGTGATCTGCGAGGCGGACAGCTTCAGTCCTGCTCCACCGGCCGGACGAGGATCTCGTTGACCGCCGTCCGCGCGGGCCGGGTGACCATGTACACGACCGCGTCCGCGATGTCGGCCGCCTCCAGCACGCCCAGCTCGCCGAGCGCGGAGAGGTCCGGGGTGTCGCCCTCCCCCTTGTCCGGGAGCTCGGTGCGCGTGATGCCGGGCTCGACGACGCCGACCCGCACGTGGGCCGACGCCAGCTCCTGGCGCAGCGACTCGGAGAAGGCGCCGACGGCGTGCTTCGTCGCCGCGTAGACCGCGCCGACCGGCAGGACCCGCCGCCCGGCGTCGGAGCTGACGTTGACGAGATCGGCGACCCCGCGCGGGCCGGTCGCGGCGGCGACCAGCGGCTCCAGGGCGGCGTGCGTGACGGCGAGCAGGCCGTCGAGGTTGATCGCGGTCGTCGCCCGCCAGTCGGCGAACTCGGAGCCGCGGGCGGGCGCGAGCGAGCCGTAGCCGGCGTTGTTGACCAGGACGTCCAGCCGGCCGTGGTGGTCGACGACCTCGCCGACGACGCGGGCCGCGGCGTCGGGATCGGCGAGGTCGACGACGTGGACGCTGGTCGCGCCGCCGAGCTCGTCGGCGAGGGCGCGGAGCCGGTCCTCGCGGCGAGCCAGGAGGGCGAGGGTGGCGCCCTGCTCGGCGAGCGCGCGGGCGGTCGCCTCGCCGATGCCGCTCGACGCTCCGGTGACGGCGGCGACGACACCGTGCAGTAGGTCACTCATGATCGACGGCTACCCGTTCGAGGTGCGGATCTCCACCGTTTGGTCACGGTGAGGTCACGACAATGTCTCGATCGACGTTATGCAGCGTCCCGGTCAGGGGACACCCGTCGCGCTCGGCGCACCAGACGTGCCGGGCAGGACCCAGATGGGAGACGAGACATGGGCAAGCACAGCAACGCCGCCGGGGGCATCGGTCTCGACGTCCGGGGTGGCGCGGGCCGCACGGTGATGGTCGCCGGGACCGTCGGGGTGGGCCTGCTGGCCGCCGCCGCGCCCGCCATGGCCGGCACCGGAGGCTCCTGCAGCCATGAGCAGGACGGCCACTCGGTCGAGAAGAGCAGCCATCAGTCCGACGGCGGCCACCACGGCTCGCACGGCTCGCACGGCTCGAAGAGCGGCAGCAAGCACGGCGGCTCGTCGGTCACCGACATCACCAGCAGCGTCACCACGCTGACCGGGGGCAACGGCGGAGCCGGTACCGGAGGCGCAGGCGGCAACGGTGGGCTCGCCACCGGCGGTCAGGGCGGCATCAACGTCCTCTCCGGCAGCAACCTCGCCCTGCTCGGCAAGTCCGCGCCGAGCGAGAACTCCTCCTCCGGCGGGGACGCCCAGGCCAACGGCGGCACGGGCGGGACCGGCACCGGCGGGCACGGCTCGCTGTCGAACGAGTAGGTCCACAGCACACACCGCGACGGGCGAACCGTGTCCCCAGGACACGGTTCGCCCGTCGTTCTGTGGCTGGGGGGCCGTCGATCACCGCCCCGGCGGATGCAGCGCCAGGATGCCGGCGATCACTGCGTCGAGGCCGTCCACGAACTGGCGCTGGTCGTCGTGGTCGCGCATCTGAGCCGCGACCCGGCGGACGAACGGGTAGTCGTCCGCGTCCAGCTCCTCCCACGCCGTCGCCGCCGCGTCGAGGAACGCCGTCCGGTCGAGCTCCGCACTCCCGGCCCGGCCGTTGACCGCGTTCTGGCCCGCCGCGCCGAGCACGTAGTACATGACCGTCGAGGTGGCGGTGAACCACGCCGCCTCCGGCACCCCCAGCGCGCTGACCGGCCGCCCGATCGCCTCCAGCAGGCGCGGCGTCGTCGGACCCTGCGGCGTCCGCGACATCTGCGCTCCGAGCTGCGTCCCGAGCCACGGGTGCTCGTCGATCGCGTCGAACAGGGCCAGCCCGACGGCCCGGAGCACCTCCCGCGGCGCCGCCGCACCGACCCCGGCCAGCGCCGACGCCACCACGGCGTCCGTGGCCGCGCCGCGCAGCTCGTCCTTGTTCGCCACGTGCCAGTAGATCGCGCCGGCACCCGTCGACAGCCGCTCGGACAGCGCCCGGAAGGTCAGTCCGGCCTCCCCCGTCGCGTCGAGCAGCTCGACGGCCGCCTCCACGATCCGCTCCCGGGAGAGCGCGTCACTCCGTCGGGCCCGCGTCATGGAGGCCATCTTGACACGGATGGAACGACGTTCCAAGCTGCATTGGAACGTCATTCCAACCGAGTCGAGGGAGTCCGCCATGCCCACCACCCACGTCACGATCGTCGGCGCCGGCCTCGGCGGCCTCGTCCTGGCCCGAGTTCTGCACGTCCACGGGATCCGCGCCACGGTGTACGAGGCCGAACCGTCCGCCACCGCCCGCGCGCAGGGCGGGATGCTCGACATCCACGAGGAGAACGGCCAGCCCGCCCTCGAGGCCGCCGGGCTCACCGAGCCGTTCCGCGCGCTCGTCCTCGAGGGCCGCGAGGCGATGCGCGTGCTGGACCAGCACGGCACCGTGCTCCTCGAGGAGCCCGACGGCACCGGCGGCCGCCCGGAGATCCAGCGCGCCGACCTGCGCCGCCTCCTGCTCGACTCCCTGCCCGAGGGCACCGTGCGGTGGGGCCACAAGGTCGCCGCGGTTCGCCCGCTGGGCGGGCGGCACGAGATCACGTTCGCCGATGGGACGACGATCGAGACCGACGTCCTGGTCGGAGCCGACGGCGCGCGGTCGCGCATCCGCCCGCTGGTCTCCGACGCGACGCCGACCTACTCCGGCCGGTCGTTCGTGGAGACCTGGCTCCACGACAGCGACACCCGCCACCCGGCCGCGGCCGCCGTCGTCGGCGGCGGGTCGATGATGGCGGTCGCCCCGGAGAAGGGGATCCAGGCCCACCGCGAGGCGGGCGGCACCCTGCACACCTACGTGGCGCTGACCAAGCCGCTGGACTGGTTCGACGACGTCGACGTCCCGCGGGTCCTGCGCGAGTTCGACGGCTGGGCGCCGGAGCTCACCGCGCTGCTCACCGACACCGACGTCGAGCCGGTCGTCCGCCGCCTGCACACGCTGCCGGCAGGCCACCGCTGGGAGCGCGTCCCGGGCGTGACCCTCGTCGGCGACGCCGCCCACCTCGCCCCACCGAACGGCGAGGGCGCCAACCTCGCCATGCAGGACGGCGCCGAGCTCGGCCTCGCCCTGGCCGCGCACCCCGACGACGTCGAGACCGCCCTCGCCGCGTACGAGCAGGCGTTGTTCCCGCGGGCCGAGGCGGCCACGGCCGACGGCGCCGAACTCTACGGCCTCATGTTCGGCCCCGACGCGCCGCAGAGCCTGGTCGCCATGTTCGCGTCGTTCCAGCGCTAGGGCGATGAGCGCCGTGTGTGGCGCACAGGAATCCTCTGCACCACACACGCGGATCTCCGACCTAGCGCCGCGGGACCGGATCCAGGTCCTGGGTCCCGATCACCCGTAGGAGGTCGAGCTTCTCCCGGGCGTCGGTGCCCTCGGTGGGGAAGTGCACGACCAGGGTCCGGTCGGCCTCGGGGGTGAGCAGGACCTCGCAGGTCAGGTGCACGAGCCCGACCTCCGGGTGGTGGAACCGCTTCCGGGTCAGACGCCGGACGCCGACCTCGTGGCGCTGCCAGAGATCGCGGAATTCCGCGCTGCGTGCCAGGAGGTCGTCGACCAGCGCGGTGACGTCGGGGTCGCCGGCCCGGCGCGCGGCCGTGGCGCGCAGGTCGCGGACGTGCGTCGCCGCGAGCGCCGCCCGGTCCTCCTCCGGAGCCATCGCGCGCATCGTCGGGTCGGTGAACCACGCCCGGACCGGGTTCTCCCGCGCCGTTCCGAACAGCGCCGCCGCGAGCGGGTTGCGCCAGAGCACGTCCTGCAGATCGGTGTGGATGCTGACCGGCACGTCACCCAGCCGGTCGGCCAGGGCGAGCAGGCCCGGCGACAGGTGCCGCCCGCCACGGCGCGGCGGCGGAGTGAGGTCGGCGAGGTGGTAGAGGTGGTCGCGCTCGTCGAGGTCGCAGCGCAGCGCCCGCGCCAGGCTCGCGACGACGGCCTCCGACGGGTGCGGCCCGCGGGCCTGCTCGAGGCGGGTGTAGTAGTCGCTCGACATCCCGGCCAGCGCGGCGATCTCCTCGCGGCGCAGACCCGGCGTCCGGCGGCGCGCGCCGGGCGGGAGCCCGACGTCCGCCGGGTGCAGCAGCTCCCGCCGTCGTCGCAGGAAGTCCCCCAGGCCGGCGCGGTCGATCACGGTCTCAGCATCCGCGCGGGCGGCGGGCCCAGCCAGGGTCGAGCGGTCCCTGCCTGACGTCCCGGCGTCGGCGCAGGGTGGGGGCATGTCACAGCGCCAGCTCGGCCGCACCGGCCCCGTCGTCTCCTCCCCGGCCCTCGGCACCATGGGCCTGTCCGGCGTCTACGGCCCCGTGGCCGACGACGAAGGCGTCCGCGTCGTCCACGCGTACCTCGACGCGGGCGGCACCCTGCTCGACACCGGCGACTTCTACGGCTCCGGCCACAACGAGCTCCTCCTGCGCCGCGCCCTCGCCGACCGGTCGCGCGACGACGTCGTCCTCTCGGTGAAGTTCGGGGCGATGCGGGGTCCCGACGGCGGGTTGGTCGGGGTCGACGCGCGCCCGGCCGCCGTCCGGAACTTCCTCACCTACTCGCTGCAGCGCCTCGGGACCGACCACGTCGACGTCTACCGCCCCGCCCGGCTCGACCCGGACGTGCCGATCGAGGAGACGGTCGGCGCGATCGCCGAGCTCGTCGAGCAGGGCTACGTCCGGCACGTCGGGCTCAGCGAGGTCGGCTCCGCCACGCTGCGCCGGGCCGCCGCGGTCGCCCCGATCGCCGACCTGCAGATCGAGTACTCGCTGCTCAGCCGCGAGATCGAGGCCGACATCCTGCCGACGTGCCGCGAGCTCGGGATCGGCGTCACGGCCTACGGCGTGCTCGGGCGCGGGCTGATCGGCGGCAGCGGCGCCGTGACCGGAGGCCGGGCGATGACCCCGCGCTGGCAGGGAGAGCACCTCGAGCACAACCAGGGGCTCGTCGCGCGGCTGGAGTCGCTCGCCGTCGAGAAGGGCTGCTCGGTGGCGCAGCTGGCGATCGGCTGGGTGAGCGCGCAGGGCGCGGACATCGTGCCCACGGTGGGCGCGCGCCGCGTGGAGCAGGTGGCGCCGATGCTCGACGAGGTCACGGTGACACCCGAGGACGTGGCCGAGATCGGCCGGCTCGTGCCCGCCGGCTCGGTCTCCGGCGACCGCTACCCGGCGGCGGCGATGGCGCAGCTGGACAGCGAGCGCTGACCCGTCCTGCCAGGATCGCCGCGTGCGATTCGGATGGCTGTCCCCCGTCATCGGCAACCGGTGGAGCGACCAGGTGCCGATCGCGGCGTACCAGGACACGGAGATCCTCCCGACGGCGCTGCCGCACTTCGACTCGCTGTGGATCGCGGACCACTTCTACGGGTTCGACGAGAAGACCGACCCGTTCCTCGAGGCGTGGACGACGCTCACGTGGCTCGCCGCGCGGCACGACTCCGTGGAGCTCTGCCACCACGTGCTCGGCGTCGGCTACCGGCACCCGCCGCTGCTGGCGAAGATGGCCGCGACGCTGCAGTACCTGTCGGGCGGCCGCTTCGTGCTCGGCATCGGGGCCGGGTGGCGGGAGAAGGAGTACGAGGCCTACGGGTACGAGTTCCCGAGGCCCTCGGTGCGGTTCGCGCAGCTCGAGGAGACGGTCGAGGTCTGCCGGCGGATGTGGACGCAGGAGTTCCCGTCGTTCGAGGGCCGGTACGTGTCGATCACCGAGGCCTCGGCGCCTCCGCTGACCGACCCGCCGCCGAAGGTGTGCATTGGGGCGGCGGGCGAGAAGGTCGGGCTGCCGCTGGTCGGGCGGCTCGCGGACCGCTGGAACGGCCCGGCCGGGGACGGCTTCACCCGCCGTCGGGACATCGTCCGGTCGTCCGCCGAGCAGGCCGGGCGCGACCCGGACGCCGTCGAGGTCTCCGTGACCCTCGAGCGCGCCCTGCCGGAGTCCGACGACGATTCGGCCCGGCTGGTCGAGGAGCTCGCCGGCCACCGCGATCTGGGCGTGGACCACGTCCTCATGGACTTCGGCCACCCACGCTCCATTGAGCCGGTGCTGCGCTTCGCCGAGCAGGTGATCGCTCCGCTCCGCGCCTGACGACGGGACCTGGGGCGGCACCTCATCCGCGGGGCAGGCCGAACGGCAGGGGCGCGGACGGGTCGTCGAGCGCCGCGAGGAACCTCCGCGCCGCGTCGGCCCACGGGCGCCAGCCGGCGCGCTCGGCGTAGGTGACCGCAGTCGTGAGGCACTCCCGGGCCCGGTCGATGTCCCCGAGGGTCCACGCGGCGAGACCCGTCCAGAGGACCTCGGGGCCGAGGACCGCCGCGCCGAACCCGGCCACGACCGCGGCGTCCGGATCGCCGCCGAGCCGCGCCAGGACCAGCTCCGCGGCCGCGCGGTCGGCCAGCCCGAGCGCCGCCGTCGAGGCCAGCGCGGCCGCGACCCGCTTGAACCACATCGAGGGGTTCACGGCGCGGTGGCGGTACTCGGCCAGGTGCGCCCGGGCGGCGTCCGGCCGGCCGCGGACCAGCTCCGCGACCGCAGCGGCGGCTGCCCAGGCCGCGGTGTTCAGCGCCCGCCCGGACGTGGCGGCCGCGACGTCGGCGACGCCGTCGACCGCACCCCGCAGCAGCAGGGCGACCAGCATGTGGGCGCCGAGTGCGGTCCCGGCGTCGGGCAGCCCCAGCTCGGTCCCGCGTGCCGCCGCCCGCTGCGCCGCGACGTCGGCGTCGGGATCGCCCTCGGCCAGCAGCATCGCCGCCTCCGCGACGGCGGCGCCCCAGATCGAGCGCGGCCGGAACCAGCGCGCCGCCGCCCGCTCCAGCTCCAGGCGCCACTTCTGCGCCTGCTCGACGCGACCGGCCGCCAGCTCCGCGCCCATGAGCAGCTCCACCGCGTCGAGGTGCAGCGCGGGGTCGTCGGTGCCGAACGCCAGCCGGTGCGCGTCGGTCGCGATCGCGAGCCGCTCCAGCGCCGGCACCCCGCCGTCGACGACGTCCCGGGCCTCCAGCGCGCGCACCCGGGCCAGCGCGGTCGGGTCCTCCTCGACCGCGATCACGGCGATCTCCCGGGCCTCGGCGATCAGGGCCGGGACACCCCGGCGGGCCGTCGCACTCTCCTCGCGGATGTAGGCGGCGAGCAGGTCGAGCCGGTGGCGGGGCCGCAGCGGGCGGTCGAGCAGCCGCTGCAGCCGCGCCGACCGCCGCGGGTCGCCGTCGACGACGAGGCCCAGCGGCTCGTCACCGACGGCCACCAGGAGCGCCAGCTCGTCCTCGCCCGCGGCCAGCGCGAGGTCGACGGCGGCGTCGAGCTCGTCGTCGGACGGACGCTCACCCAGGGCGGAGCGGCACAGGGCACGGTGGACGACCAGGGTCGGGACCAGCTCGTCCGGGGCCGCGTCGGCGGCGTCGAGCAGGGCGAGGGCCTCCGGCAGGGCCCGCCGCCGGTAGGACTCGACACCCGCGGCGACGCGGGCCGCCGCCACCCGCGGGGGCTCGAGGACCGCGGCCGCGCCCTCGGTGTGCCGCAGGACCGTGAACACGTCCGTGATCCCGCCCGTCTCGAGGCGCGCCAGGTGCAGGTGGGCGGCGCGCACCGGTGCGACCCGGGCGCGCAGGGCGTCGGTGTCCAGGTCGTGGCGGAGCACGAACCGGTCGGGCTCGGCGGTGGCCAGGCCGGCGCGGGCGGCGGGCGCGAGGTCGTCCGCGAGCTGCAGCGGGCGCACCTCGAGCACGCGGGCCAGGTCGGCCAGCGCGAGCGGGGCGAGGACCGCGAGCGCCTCCAGCGCGCCGCGGGTGGCGTCCGGGAGCCGGCTCACCTGGTGGTCGAGCAGCCCCAGGACCTGCGGCGGGACGGTGTCCGCGGCCCGGCGGGCCTCGTCGGGGGTGGTCGCGGCGGCGACCACCTCCAGCAGCGCGGCGAGGTGCAGGGCGTGCCCCCGGGTGCGGGCGCGGACGGTCGCGACGAGCGCGTCGTCGACCGGCAGGTGCGCCAGCCGGCTCGTCGTCAGCCGCGCGACCGCGTCCGCGGACAGGGGCCCGAGGCCCCGTCGCTCGAGGCGTGGCTCCGCGAGCAGGTCCGCGACGGCCTCCTCCCACGCCGGGCGGGCCACCGCGTCCGGCGCGCGGGCCGCGACGACGAGCACCACGCCCGCCGGGAGCCCGCGGCGGGCCAGCACGCGCAGGACGTCCAGGGACGCCGAGTCCGCGCGGTGGGCGTCGTCGAGCGCGAGCACCACGGGGCCGGCGGCGGCGAGCCGGACGAGGTGGTCGTGCAGCCGCGGCCCGAGCGAGCGGCCCGGCCGGCCGGCCGATCCCAGGTCGTCCGCGAGCTCGTGCCACGGCTCCGCAGGTGCTCCCCCGGCGCCCCAGGCCGAGCCCGCCGTCCGTGCACCGCGGTGGGCGGCCGTCGCGAGCACGGCGCGCAGGACGGCCGTCTTGCCCGCGCCCGCCGGTGCCTCGAGCACGACGATGCGTCCGTCGGCCTCGCGGAGCGCCACCAGGTCGTCGACGAGGTCCTCCCGACCCACCAGGCCGTCCGGTCCCCGCCGGGCCGGGGCGGAGCGGCGCACCAGCGACGCGTGCAGCCGCGCCAGCTCCTCCCCGGGCTCGGCGCCGACCTCCTCGCGCAGCCGGCGCCGGACGTCGAGCGACACGGCGAGCGCGTCGCGCGGCCGGCCGGCGTCGCGCAGGGCCCGGACGAGCAGCGCGGCGAGTCGTTCGTCGAGCCGGTCGGCGTCCGCGAGCCGGTCGACGGCCTCGTCGGGGCGCCCGAGCTCCAGCAGCAGCGTCGCGTGCCGGACGGTCAGGGCCCGGTACCGCTCCGCGGCGTGCGTCCGCGCCGCGGCCAGCCGCGGCGTCTCCAGCCCGGGGAGCACCGGCTCGCGCCAGCGTGCGGCCGCCGTCGCGAAGAGCTCGGGCGAGCGGGTGCCCAGGGCCGCGTCGGCCGCCGTCAGGAAGGCCGGGAGGTCGACGTCGGCGGGGTCGAGGTGCAGCGTGTACAGGCCGTCGGCCACCGTGAGCGGCACGTCGCGGAGCCAGTCACGCAGGCGGGTCAGGTTCACCTGCAGGGTGCCGCGCGGGTTCTGCGGGAGGTCCTCGCCCCACGCCTCGTCGATGAGCACGTCCCCGGCGACCGGCTCGCCCGCGCGCAGGGCGAGCAGCGCGAGCAGGGTCCGGAGGCGGTGGCTGCGGGTGGCGTGCACGCCGCCGTCCCGCAGTACCGCGACGTCGCCCAGGAGACGCACGGCCGTCCGGCCCATGCCGCGCCTCCCCCCGGCCGTGACGTCCCGAAGATTCCCCCAGCACACGGAGTGCCGCAAGCGAACTCCGCCGTTCGAACAGGTGTGCGAACATGACGGGGTGGCACGGACCCCGAACTCCCGACTCCGCGCGGCGCTCGCCCGCCAGGCCGAGCGGACCCGACGCGCCGCCGAGGCCCTGCGCGAGGGCGACGAGCTCGACCAGGACGGCCGGCGCCGGATCATCGAGCTGCTCGCGGTGTGCGGGCGACCCGAGATCTACGAGGCGCTGAACGTGCACGTGCAGGACCGGGTCGGCAGCCTCACCGACTCGGTGCTGCGCGCCCGCGCGCCGCTGGACGCGTACGTCCGCCAGGCGGCCGCCGAGCGCGGCGGGTCGGAGCGCAGCGCGCACACCGATCCGGGAGATGTCCGGACCACTTGATCACGTATCGGTAACAGACCCGGCCTCCGCGTCGATACACCCACGGACGTACCCGACCGCCCGACGTCGACCCCGACGGGAGGCCCACCGTGAACGACGCGAGACCGACCACCCCTCCGAACACCTCTCCGGGCAGTCCGGAGGCCCTCCAGCAGGGCTGTGACTGCTCGGTGCTGCTCCAGCCGGCCGACCCCGCCGCCGGAACCGCCGACTCCGCCGACTCCGCCGACTCCGCGTTCGTCAACCCGCTCTGCCCGCTGCACGGCGCGCAGCCCGGCGACCGCGGCGAGCACCGGTGACCGCCGTACGACCCGTGGCTCCGCTGCCACGGGGGCTGCGCGCCCAGTTCCGCGAGACGCTGCGCGAGCGCGTGCTGGAGACCGCGTCGAGGGCGGTGACCGAGCAGGGCTGGGCGCAGGTGCGGATGGCCGAGCTGGCGCGGCGCTCCGGGGTGTCGCGCTCGGCGATCCACCGGGAGTTCGGGGACAAGGACGCGGTCGCGGACGCGCTGGTCGCCCACGAGTCCGACCGCGTGATCGCCGAGGTCGGGCAGGTGCTGCTCGAGTCGCCGGACTGGCGTTCCGGGATGCGCGCGGCGCTGCGGACGGCCCTCGCGGCCCGCGAGACGCACCCGCTGCTCGGCGCCGTCCTCGGCGGCCGGCACGCGGACGTCACCCTGCTCCCGCAGCTCACCACCGGCAGCACGCCGATCATCGCCCGCGCCCGCCTCATGCTGTCCACGTGGTTGCGCGCGCACCACCCGCGGCTGCCGCGGCCCCGGCTCGACGACGCCGCCGACGTCCTCGTCCGCGCGACCCTGAGCCACCTCACGGCGCCCGAGGTCGACCGCGAGCTCGCGGTGGCCCGGCTGCAGCGCCTGGCGGAGTGCGCCCTGCGCGTGTGACCGTGTGACGGGCGCCACTCCCGCTCGGGCGTGAGGATCCGCGATCGGATCGCGTCCCACCGATGAGCACGACGGACGGCGCCGTCCAGCAGGGGCGGCGCGCAGGACGTCGACGACGAGGAGGGAACTCCGTGAGCACCCCCACCGGCACCGCCGCCAGCACCGCCACCTCGGCCAAGGTCGCCACCACCGGCACCGCCGGGTCCGCCCTGGACAGCCCGCAGGGGAAGACGACGATCGCCGACGGCGTCGTCGCGAAGATCGCCGGGCTGGCCGCCCGCGAGGTGTCCGGCGTCTACGGCTTCGGCAGCAGCGCCGCCCGCGCCTTCGGCGCCATCACCGAGCGCATTCCCGGCGGGCGGTCGTCGTCGTCGCAGGGCGTGGCGGTCGAGGTCGGCGAGCGCCAGGCGGCGATCGACCTGACGATCGTCGTCGAGTACGGCGTCGGCATCGCCGAGCTGGCCCGCGCCATCCGCCGCAACGTCATCACCGCCGTCGAGCAGATGACCGGGCTGGAGGTCGTGGAGGTCAACGTCAACGTCGTCGACCTGCACCTGCCCAGCGAGGACGACCGCGACGACGAGCCCGCCCCGGCCCCGACGCCCGCGCGCGTGCGGTAGCGCCTACCGGAGGATCTCGACGAGCAGCGCCCAGGCGTTCTCCAGCCCGCCGAGCAGCGCGAGCACGACGGCGACCGGCAGCCAGTACAGGCCGCCGGCGCCGTCGACCAGCAGCCCGATCCCGGCGATCACCGGGGCGAGGAGCACCGCCAGCGCGGGGACCCACCCGGTGACGATCCAGGCGGCCACCGGCTGCTCGGCGGCACGGCGCCCGGGCAGCACCCGGTGCACCAGCATCCCGCCCACCAGCAGTCCGATCACCCCCAGCTCCACCGCGAGCGCGACGTCGCCCTGCTCGGGGATCAGGACCACCAGCGCCAGGAAGAGCGGCACGGCGAGCAGGGCCAGCGTCTGGGCCGCCCGCCCCGGCAGGTTCGGGTTCCCGAGGATGACCTGCAGGTTCAGCGACACCGCGACGAAGACGAGACCTGCCAGCGCGGCGGAGGCACCCGCCGTCGCGACGGCGAAGTCGGTCCAGGCATCGGCGTCGTACGCGGCCACGACGGCATTCTGCCCGGCGCGTCCAGACCTTCCGTCAGACCGTTCGGTCGGTATTTTCTCCGGGTGCCCGGGTCGAGGACGACCCGCCGTCGGAACGGCGGGACGACGCGCTTCGTCGTGGTCGTCGTGGACCCGGTGACCGACGAGGTCGACTCGCACGGCCCCTATCCCTACGAGGTCGCGCTGTCCGAGGCCTCACGGCGGCGCGAGGAGTTCGACGCCGAGGACCTCGAGGACGTGATCGTCCTGGTCGTCCCGCTCCGCCCCGGCGACGAGCCTTCCTGACGGCGGGTCGGGCGGGATCAGCCGCGGTACCCGCGCAGCCCGTCGAACGTCGGCGGCGTCGCCCGCGTCGCAGCCGGCGGGCGCGCGAGGGCCGAGCCGAGGGGGCTCGGCCGCGGCACCCGGGCCTCGTCGTCGCGACCCCAGCCGTCGTCGACGAGGCGGACGTGCCGGCCGGCCTCGACGAGCTCCGGTCCGGGCTCGGGCTCGCCGGGGGCGACGCCGTTCACGGCGACCGTGATGTGCGCGCCCGTGGGCGACGGCCCGGCGTCGACCGGGTCGGTCGAGGGGTCGGCGTGGTCGAGGGCGGCGCGCAGGTCGTCGATCGGCAGGGGCCGGCCCCGGGTGGTCGTGGTCGCCACCCGCGCCGTCAGTGCCACTCCGGGATGTCCCTCGGACGCGAGCGCGAGGCCCTCGCCGATGCGGTCGGCCAGGTCGCCGAGGTGCACCGCCGAGGCGCCCGGCACGAGCACCACGAAGGTCCGGGCGTCCAGCCGCACCGCGACGTCCACGGGTCCCAGGGGCTCGGTCAACGCCGCCGCGACCCGGTGCCCGGCGTGGTAGGCCGCGCGCGGCGAGGCGAGCGCCTCGTCGTCGAACGCGGCGATGTCGAACAGCGCGACCCCGACCTGCAGCGCACCCGGGCCGACCCGCGGCGTCCAGCGCTCCAGGAAGCCCGCGTCGGGCAGCCCGCTGTCGGCGTCCGTGCCGGAGGCCGCGCGGGCTCCGGTCGCGGCGTGCACGTCCGCGAGCTGGTCGCGGAGCTCGCGGGTGCCCGCGTGCGCGTCCCGCATGCGGTCGATCATGTGGTAGAGCGACGTGGTCGCCCACATCTCCCCCGGGCTGCCGGCCGACCCGGCCGCGTCGCCGCCCGCGGGCATGGTCGACGCCAGGAGGTCGTCGACCGTCCGGACGACGTCGGGGGCGAGCCGGCTCCCCAGCGCGAAGCGCAGCCGCGCGAGCTCGGTGGCGGCCTGGGCGCGGGAGAACCCCCAGCGGCCGTCGAAGATGCGGCCGGGCTCCACCGCGCGTTCGGCCGGGTCGTAGGTGTGCTGGTCGGTCGCGACGAGGAACGCCCCCGCCCGCGGACCCAGCGCCACCACGGTCCACTCGTCGCCGAGCGGCTCGGCCGGGTCGAGCTCGACGACGGTGACGCCCTCCGGCGGCGCGTGCCCCTCCCCCGCGACGAACCCGACGACGACGGTGACCCCGGCCTCGGCCATCCGCTCGTAGACCGCGCGCTCGCGGTCGAAGTGCGCCAGCCGCTGGAACAGCGACACGACCACCGTGGGCGGCTCGACGCTGCTCGCCATCACGGCCTTCTCGACCGCGTGCGAGACGTCGACCAGCAGCCGCTTCGACAACCGCTCCGGACGCGACCCGGCGGCCCGGTCGCGGGCCACGCGGGTGTGGTCGGTGAGGTTGTCGATGAAGGCCCGCTCCACCCGGGTCCGGGCGGCGTGGGCGAGCGGACCCTCCATGGCGACTCCCTGGGCTCGGTGGGAGGGCGACACCGCCCTCACTCCCGGAACCCGTCCCCCGATCGGGGGGCACCGAGCCGTACCGCGCCGCGCCGGGAGTCGAGCGGTCTCCTCCCGGCGGCGGACGGCGCAGGGGGTTGGTTCAGATGCGCGCCACGCGCACGGCGTCCTCCAGCGAGGTGGGCGCCCGCCCGAGGAGGTTCTCCAGCGCGGGGCTGTCGGTCTCCAGCTCGCCCCGCGCGGTCGAGAGCTCCAGTGCCGTGACGAACTGCGCGGTGGCCTCGTCGGCGCCCGCGTCGACCAGCGCGCGGGTGAACTCCTCCGGCGCGAGGTCCCGGTAGACCACCTTCGTGCCGGTGACCTGCGTGATCGTGGCCGCCAGGTCGGTCATGGTGAACGCCGGGCCACCGAGCTCCCAGTAGCCCTGCTGGTCGACGATGTCGCCGGTGAGCAGGCTGACGGCGGCCTCGGCGTAGTCGGCGCGGGTGGCCGCGGACACCCGCCCGTCGCCCGCCGCCCCCACGATCTCGCCGCGCGCGAGGTGGTCCTCCAGCCGCCCGGTGTAGTTCTCGACGTACCAGCCGTTGCGAGCGACCGCGAACGGCAGCCCGGAGCCCTGCAGGACGTCCTCGGTGGTGGCGTGCTCCGGGGCGAGGACCAGTTCGGTCTCGTCGGCGTGCAGGACGCTCGTGTAGACGACGAACCCGACGTCGGCGGCCTTCGCGGCGTCGATCACCGCGGTGTGCTGGCGGACGCGGTCGCCCGGGTCCGAGCCGGAGACCAGCAGCAGGCGCTCGATGCCCTGCAAGGCGGGCTCCAGGGTCTCCGGGCGGTCGTAGTCCGCGAGCCGGACGCCGACGCCGAGCGCGGCGAGGTCGTCGGCCCGGCTCGGGTCGCGGACCAGCGCGAACACGTTGCCGGCCGGGACCCCGCGGCGCAGCAGGTCGTCGATCGCGAGCCGGCCGAGGTGGCCGGTCGCGCCGGTGACGGCGAAGGACGGGGCGGGCGTGACGGGCGAGCTCATGGGCGGTGGGGTGGCCCGTCGGCGGCGGGGTCACACCCCGCGCGTGAAAGGGGCCGGAAAGCCGGTCGGGGTCCCCTGGGGGCACACCGGACCTCGGAGGACCCCATGGCGGTACGCACACCCGCCCGCCGCCCGCGCCCCCGTCGGCGGGCGGCCGTCGGCACCCTGGGGATCTGCGCGGCCGGCGGCAGCACCCGGGCCGCCGCCGTCAGCCTCAGGACGTTGCAGGTACTGCGCGCCACCGGGTGGCTGGGCCCGGACACCTACCTCTGCTACGTCGACGAGCAGGTCGGCGTAGCGGCCGCGCTGCAGCAGGAGTGCGCCACGGTCGTCGTGATCGACGCCGGCGACCGCGACCAGGCGGCCCCCGTCCTCCCCCGCGGCGTCGAGGTCGAGGACGTGTCCCACCTCGAGCCCGGCACCGATCCCGACGGCCGGTTCCCCGCGCGCCTCGCGAGCACCGCGGTGGTGACGGGGCGGCTGACCTACCCCTCGGGGCACCGCGGGCGGCTCGTGCTCGCGATGCCGCGGCTGACCGCGGACGCGCCCGACCAGGTCCTCGGGTACGCCGCGGGCCACCCCGCGTTCCCGCACGAGGCGACCGAGCTCGACGACGGGCAGGTCGAGGTCTACCGGCAGCTCGGCCGCCACCTCGGCGCCCACGTCGTCGGGACGCTGCTCCGGCCGGCGGCCTGACCGGTCAGCGCGCGGCCAGCCAGCCCCGCCAGCCGCGCCGCCGCGGGACGGCGGGCGGGTCGACCCGGCGTCGGGCGAGGTCCAGCAGCAGCGCCGTCGGGTCGGGGGTGTCCCGCAGCCGATCGGCCGTGGGCCGGTCGAGGCGCTTCGCGATCGTGCGCGGCGCGAGCTCGCTGCGGTGCACCGGGACGCCGTAGCGCCGCGCGATCACCGCGCGCTGCTCCTCGGAGACGCCGGGCCCGGTGACCAGGAACCGCGGGTAGGCGTGCGAGGCCCGCCAGCCGCGCTCGCCCTCCACGACGTCGCCCCACAGCGCGACGACCCCGAGCACCTCGTGGTCGGACGGGCTCCAGCCGAGCGTCGCGGTGTCGTCGACGGCGTAGAGCCCGCAGGGGCAGCTGGTCCCGGGCGGGGTGTGCCGCGGGCTCGCGCACTGGGCGACCATCGGGCGCCCGGCCGGCCACGGAGTGCCGGTGAGCGGGGAGAACAGGGCGTGACGCTGCTGCGCCCGCCGGCCGACGCGCCAGGTGCGCCAGCCGAGGACGGCGGCCGGGACGTCCGGCACCGCCGCCGTGCGGTGCGGTGCGGTCACGAGCGGGCGTCGGCCGTCACGGTCGTCGGCTGCGCGTGCTCGTCGGCGTCGATCTGCTCGACGGGGGCCTCGGGGGTGCCGGGAACCGGGGAGTCGATCGGCTCGGAGGTGAAACGACGCTGCACGCGTCCGATGTCCATGCCCGCAACGCTTCCACGTCGTGGGGCCGTAATCCAGAGCCGTCTCGTCCCGAACCGCACCCGGTAAAGACCGCCACACCAGCCCGGCACCGCGAGGCGGAGCGGGTCCGCGCACGCCGCCGACGTTGGGCGCCACCCGATCGGAGTACCGGGTGGTAACGCCGGAGCAGTGCGTGCCGACATCCGCGACATCGGACGACGACGTCGGGGACGGAGCAGCGTGCGCACGGCAGAGAAGGTGTGGTCGGGGATCGGGGCGGCCGTGTTCGGCCTCGTCGGGGTCGCGGCGATGACGCCGTCGACGACCGCCACCACCGAGCTCGCCGTGAGCCGGCCCGCCGCCGAGGCTCCCGCGCGGAGCACCGTGACGATCACCGGCGTGGTGGACGGCGACACGCTGCTCGCCGGCGACGAGGTCATCCGGGTGCTCGGCATCGACACGTGTGACGTCGCCACCCCGGGTGGCGCCGAGGCCAAGCGGATGGCGGAGTCGATGCTCGACGGTCGTCAGGTGTCCCTGCGCGCCGAGTCCGGCGTCGACCGCGACGCCACCGGCCGCCTGCTGCGTTACGTCGACCTCGCCCAGGGCGGGGACTACGGCGACTTCATGGTGTCCTACGCCCACACCCGCCCGGACGCCTCCAACGGAGCGGGGCGGCAGTACGTCTCGAGCCTGCGCGACGACGACTCGAACGGCCGCACCTGCGGCTGAGGACGCGGTCTCGGTGCGTGCCCACACCCGAGTGCGGCATGACGCAGCTGCCGGGCCGCCGAGACCTGCCTCGTGTCGCACTCGTCGTGGACTCTGCTCGCACCGCGCCGACCTGCTCCACCGAGTGCGACACGACGCAGCTTCCCGGCGCTCAAGACCTGCCTCGTGTCGCACTCGCGAGGGGTCGGGCTCCGGGACCACCGTGCGCGCGACGCAACGGCCCGGCCTTCACGGGCGCCAAACAGCGCGACCGCCCACTACTGCACGGCCGCGCCGGCACTACTGCACCGGGCCGCGGGACCTTCGCCGGTGATCACGGCCGCAGTAGCGTCGCGGCACCCCGATCCCCCGCTCCGCCGAGGAGGTCCGCGATGAGCCAGCAGGTGCCGCCGTACCCGTACTCCGCGCCCGAGCCCGGCGGGTGGGGGCCGCCGTCCGGACCGCCCGGCTACCCGCCGGCCGGCCACGGCGCGCCGATGCGACCCGGCCCGCCGGCCGCGCCCGGGCAGCAGCGTCCGAGCGGCACCAACGTGATGGCGATCCTCGCGGTCGTGTTCGCGTTCGTGTTCTCCCCGCTCGGGATCGTGTTCGGCGTGATCGGGCGTCGCCAGACGCGGCGCACCGGCCAGCCCGGCCGCGGGCTCGCGACGACGGGGCTGGTGCTGTCGGTCGTGTTCCTGCTGCTGGGGATCGCCGTCGCGGTGTACCTGACCGTGGTCGCGGCACAGTTCGCCCGCAGCATCCCGACGACGCCGTCCGGCCTGCCGGACGTCCCCGGGGTGAGCGCACCGGCCGTGACCGGGCCCGCCGGGTCGGGCACGGTCGCCGTGGCCGACGGCGACTACGGCCCCGAGCTGCCGGCGGACGCGCTCGCCGCCGAGGTGGGCGCGCAGACCGGCGCGCAGGACGTCATCTGCCCCGGCTACCTGCCCGCGCAGGTCGAGGCGTCGTCCACGTGCGACGGCACCGCCGAGGGGCAATCGGCCCGCTACCGCGCGACGGTCACCGCGGTGACCGGCTCCGAGGCGTCGATCGACATCGCCCGGGAGAACTGAGCGGGCGTATTCCCGCCGAGCCTGGGAGCGGTGCTGCCAGGCTCGGTGGGCGCGGACGTGCCACGGTGGTCTCCGACGGAAGTACGCCGTGAACCCGAGGCGGGCATGACCACCACCATCCCCCTGTCCATCACGGTCGACGGCGAGCAGCGTGACCTCGCCGTCGACCCCCGCACGACCCTGCTGGACGCGCTGCGCGACCGGCTGGGCGTCACCACCCCGAAGAAGGGCTGCGACCACGGCCAGTGCGGCGCGTGCACCGTGCTGCTCGACGGACGCCGGGTGCTCTCCTGCCTGACGCTCGCCGTCGCGAAGGACGGCGCGGACGTCGTCACCGCGAACGGGCTCGGGGAGCAGCACCCCGTGAGCGAGGCGTTCCTCGCGAACGACGCGTTCCAGTGCGGCTTCTGCACGCCCGGCCAGGTGTGCTCCGCGGTCGGGGCCCTCGACGAGGCACGCCGCGGCATGCCGAGCGCGGCCACGGCGGACCTCACCGGGCCGGTCGAGCTCGACCGCGCCGAGATCGCCGAGCGCATGAGCGGCAACCTGTGTCGCTGCGCGGCCTACGTGAACATCGTGACGGCGGTCGAGGAGGCGGCGACCCGATGAAGCCGTTCACCTACGCCCGTCCCGACGATGCTCCGGCCGCGGTCGCGGCGCTGACGGCGGACCCGGACGCGCGGTTCCTCGCGGGCGGGACGAACCTGCTCGACCACCTCAAGCTCGGCGTCGTCGAGCCGTCCCAGCTCGTCGACGTCAACCGCGTCACCAGCACCGAGATCACCGAGCTGGACGACGGCGGGCTCCGGATCGGCGCGGGCGTCGCGAACTCCGACCTGGCGGCGGACGAGCGCGTCCGTCGCGACCACCCCGCCGTCGCGGCGGCGGTGCTGGCCGGCGCGTCCGGACAGCTGCGCAACATGGCCTCGACGGGCGGCAACCTGCTGCAGCGCACCCGCTGCCCGTACTTCGCGGACGCGACCACGCCGTGCACCAAGCGCGACCTCTCCCAGGCGTGCTCGGCCCGCGAGGGGTGGGCGCGCTATCACGCGATCCTGGGCGCCTCGGAGCACTGCATCGCGACGCACCCGTCGGACCTGGCGGTCGCGCTGGTCGCCGTGGACGCGCAGGTGCAGGTCCTCGGGCGCGACGGGGCGCGGACGGTGCCGGTGCGGGATTTCCACCGGCTCCCGGGCGACGACCCGACGCGCGACACGGTGCTGGAACACGGCGACCTGGTGACCGCGGTCGACCTGCCGGCGCCGACGCCCGCCGTCCGGAACTCGACCTACCGGAAGGTGCGCGACCGGGCGTCCTACGCGTTCGCGCTGGTCAGCGTGGCGGCCGGGCTGGAGGTGCGCGACGGCGTCGTCGCGGACGTGCGGCTCGCGCTCGGCGGCGTCGCCCACAAGCCGTGGCACGCGACGACGGCCGAGGCGGCCCTGCGCGGGCAGCCCGCGACCGACGACGCGTTCCGGGCGGCGATCGCGGCGGAGCTGGAGGCCGCGGAGGCGGTCGAGAGCCCGCTCGGCGGGAACGCGTTCAAGATCCCGCTGGTGACCGGCACGGTCGTCAGCACACTGCGAGCCCTGAGCGGGGGGACGGCATGACGACGATGGACGCCCGCAGCCTGGGCACGTCGGTCCGGCGGATCGAGGGCCCGGACAAGGTCACCGGCACCGCGACGTACGCGGGCGACACCCCGGTCGCCGGGGAGGCGCTGGTCCTGCACCCGGTCCAGGCGACGATCGCGCGCGGCGAGGTCACCGGGATCGACACGGCGGCGGCCGCGGCACTGCCCGGGGTGGTCGCGGTGCTGACGCACGCCGACGCCCCGCGGCTGGTCGAGACCGACGACCCGGAGCACCGGGTCCTGCAGGACACGACGGTCCACCACCGCGGCCAGTTCGTCGCCGCGGTGCTCGCCGAGAGCCGGGAGGTCGCCGCGCAGGCCGCGGCGCTCGTCGTCGTGACCTACGCCGAGGCCCCGTCGAGCACCGCGTTCGACCCCGACGGCGAGACCTACGCCCCGTCGGTGCTGGGCAACGGACAACCCGCCGACTCCTCGGTGGGCGACCCGGACGCGGCACTGGCCGCGGCACCCGTCGTCATGAAGGCCTCGTACTCCACGCCGATGGAGCACCACAATCCGATGGAGCCGCACTCGACCACGGCGACGTGGGTCGACGGGCGGGCCGAGGTGTGGGAGGCGAGCCAGGGCGCGGAGCTCGCGCGGCAGACGCTGGCGACGCTGTTCGACGCCGAGGTGGTGGTGCGCTCGCCGCACGTCGGGGGCGGGTTCGGGACGAAGGGCTTCCTGCACGCCGGGTCGGTGCTGACCGTGCTCGCCGCGCGGACGGTCCCGGGGCGGCCGGTGCGGTTCGCGCTGGGGCGGCGGCAGATGTTCGAGACCGTCGGCTACCGGCCCGCGACCGTGCAGCACATGTCACTGGGCGCGTCGACGGACGGGACGCTCGAGGTCGTCGCGCACGACGTCGTCGGGGCGACCGCGCGCTACAAGGAGTTCGTGGAGCCGGCCGGCGGGTCGACCCGGTCGATGTACGCCGCGCCGCACCGCCGCACCTCGCACCGGGCCGTGGCGCTCGACCTCGACGCCCCGACCTACATGCGTGCCCCCGGCGAGGCGCCGGGCAGCTTCGGGCTGGAGTGCGCGATGGACGAGCTGGCCGTGGAGCTCGGGATGGACCCGATCGAGCTCCGCGTCCGCAACGAGCCCGACGTGCACCCGGAGATGGGGCTGCCGTTCTCGTCGCGCGGGCTGGTGGAGTGCCTGCGGACCGGCGCGGAGCGGTTCGGCTGGTCGACGTGGGACCGGGCACCGCGGAGCCGGCTGGTCGACGGCTGGTGGCACGGGGTCGGCGTCGGCTGCGGCACGTTCCCGGCCTTCCGGATGCCGGGCTCGACGGCGGAGATCACCTTCACGGGCGGCCGGTACGTGGTCGCGATCGGCGCGGCCGACATCGGGCAGGGCGCCCGGACGGTGCTGACCCAGATCGCGGCGGACGCGCTGGGGGTGGACGTGGGGTCCATCGCCGTGGAGATCGGGTCGACGGAGGTGCCGGTCGGGTCGATCGCCGGCGGGTCGGCGGGGACGGCGTCGTGGGGCTCGACGGTCGTCGAGGCCGCGGACCGGTTCCGCGACAAGTACGGCGACTCCCCCGACGACGGCGACCACGCCGACGCCGCGACCCCGGACAACCCGTGGGCCGAGGAGTACGCGATGGCCGCCTTCTGCGCGCAGTTCGCGGAGGTCGCGGTGCACGCGGACACCGGCGAGGTCCGGGTGCCGCGCCTGCTCGGCGTGTTTGGTGCGGGCCGCATCCTCAACCCGGCGCTGGCGCGCTCGCAGTTGCAGGGCGGCATGGTGTGGGGGCTGTCGATGGCCCTGCACGAGGAGAGCGTCGTGGACCCGCGGTTCGGCGAGGTCATCAACCACGACTTCGCGAACTACCACGTGGCGTCGAACGCCGACGTGCGCGACGTCGAGGCCGTGTGGATCGACGAGGACGACCCCTACGTGAACCCGATGGGCGCGAAGGGCATCGGGGAGGTCGGGATCGTCGGGGTGGCCGCCGCGATCGCCAACGCGGCGTACCACGCGACGGGCGTCCGCGTCCGGTCGTTGCCGCTCACCTGCGACGCGTTCCTGGAGGGCTAACCGGTGGTGCCGCGGTCGCGGCGGTGGACGAAGGCCCACCAGTCGGCGTCCCACTCGCGCATGCGGGCCCGGTCGAGGGCGAACCGCACCGCGAGGACGAGGCCGGTGAGCAGCGCCGTCGCCGCGACCAGCGCCCCGACCGCGTCGACGATCCCCTCGACGACCGCGTCGGTGGCGCCGGCTGGCGGCACGACCGGGCGGTCACCGGGGCCGATCCACAGCGGCAGGGTCTCGCCGGCCTGGATGGTCGGCGGCGCGGTGACGGTCGCGGTGTGCCGGGTGAGGTCGGGCTCGACCCACGCCACGTCGACCGTGCTGAGCCCTCCGGGGTAGGCGGCGGCCGGGCCGGTGCCGGGCGGGGTCGCGAGGATCGTCGCCGTGACCGGGTGCGCGACGGCCCGGGTGCGCTCGGCCTCGGCGGCGGCCTCCCGCGCGCCGTGGTTCCCGAGCACCACCAGGAACGGCACGAGCAGCAGGAGCGCCAGGACGGCGAGCCGCAGGACCGTCGTCTCCACCCGGTCCGATCGGCGCCGCAGCGCGCTGCGGCGCGGGAAGATCGTGGTCCGGAGTCGGTCGACCCCCGTGCCCATCCCCATGTCAGGGGAGATTCCCGCCGTCCGGGGACTCCACGCGGGGGTGTGACCCAACCGGGTCAGCCGCAGACGTCCATGGCCCGCGACTCGCGGAACGACTCCCCGTGCTGCGGGAAGTACCAGGTCACCCGCTGGTAGGCGTCGTCGCCGCTGTCGTCGTCGCCGCCGTCGTCACCGTCGTCGTCGCCGTCGTCGCCGTTCCGGTCGCCGCAGGAGCCGAGGTCGAAGGCGATGACGGTGGCGCGGTCCTGGACGCCGGGTGCGTCCGGCTCGTCGCCGGGTCGGTAGAGGGCGGTGCCGCGGCCGGTCGCCCGGTCCTCGCCCCAGTCCTCCCAGGTCACGCCCGTGACGACGGCCCCGTCCTCGCCGTCGATCTCGGCCGGCCGGGCGACGCCGATGCCCCGTCCCGGCCGGGCACCCGCGCGGCCGAGCAACGGCCCGTCGCCGGGCGCGGTGTTGGTGGTGGGCACGATCGGCGGGCCCGCGACCGGCACCGGCGGCGGCGTGGGCGGGGCCGTGCTCGTGGGGGCGGCGGCGACGGGCGCGATCTCCGGCGTGGGCACCGCGCCCCGGGCCAGCCATCCCCCGGCTCCCCCGAGGAGGAGCAGGAGCACGCCGAGCAGCACGAGCGGCCACGGCCGGCGGCGCTTCTCGACGACGGCGGGTTGCGGCGCGGTGGGCGGGCTCCCGAGTTGCGGACCACGCTGTTCGACCACCGGCACCTCCTCCGGCTCGTCCGAGCGGCTGTCGTGTGCGGCGGAGTATGCCGTTCGCGTCGCGGCACGGTCGAGGACCCCGGCTACTGGTCGTGGCGAGCTGCTGACGCTCGGCGTCCACCGTGTGCCACCGCTGACACGACGCCCCCCGCGGCCTACCGCCCCACGGTGACCTGGGCTCCCGTCGTCGTGAGCTGCTCGCGGGTGAAGCCGACCGTGTCGGCGATGCTGCCGCCCACGCCGACGCGGTAGAGGGTGTCGTTCGCCGGGACGTCGGTGAACAGCACGTCGAAGCGGCACCCGTCGGCGTAGGGCCGGCTGGAGCGCCAGCGGTCGACGGCGTACCCCGTCGCGGGCATCGGGGCCGTGGCGACGAGCCGGCCGTCGGAGCCGAAGACGGACACCGACCTGCCCGTCACCGACCGCGGGGCGCACGGCACGCCGGGCAGCCCCAGCCCGGCGGTGCTCACCACCACCGAGCCCTGCACCGACATGGTCCGGTTCGCCGCGACGACCGACGAGGCGATCAGCCCGCTCACCGCCAGCAGCACGACGACGCCGGCCGCGATCCACCACGGCCGCCGCGAGCGGCGGGGCGACGGCGGGACCGGCGCACCGCCCGCGTCCATCCAGCGGATCCCGCTCGGGGGCGTCGGGGTCCACGGCTCCAGGGGGCGGCGCGGCGCCGGGATGTGCGTGACGGCGGGCGTGGTGCGGTCGACCTGGGTCATGGCGCCTCCCCCGAGCAAGGTGCCCTCGACGTTAGGTCATGGTGTTGCGCAGGTGCCTGCCGAAATAGACGACGTGCACCTTGCGGGTGCGTTCCACCCACGTGAAGTAGATGCGCGGCGCCAGCCCGGCCGACGAGATCTTGATGTGCGACTCCACGACGCGCGGCTCGCCGTCCACGTCGAAGGTCCGGGTGTCCGGCCAGCGGTCCATCACCGACTTCGACTCCCGCATCGCGAGCTTGCGCGGGTTCGCCGGCCACGCCATCGGGTGCCCGGAGTTCCAGCACCACTGGAAGAAGTCCGCCTCGACGCCGTCGCGGATGCGGGCCCGGGCGTACCAGGCCAGGGCCCGCAGCGCCCGCCACGCCTGTTCGCCCCACGCCGCCCCCGCGGACTGGCGGTCGAGCAGCTCCAGGTCGACCCCCGCCGTCGTCGGGAACTCGAGGTGGTCGCCGAGGTGCTTGCGGGCGAGCGCCGCGGCGTCGCTGCAGTCGCGGGCGTGGACGGGCGCGACGTCGAGGTCCTCCAGCCCGGCGTCGGCGCGTTCCCCACGGAGGCGGGCCAGGTCGGCGGTGAGCGCGCGGAGCTGGTCGCGCAGGCTCGCGACCTCGTGCTCCAGGTCGCCGTACTCCTGGATCACGCCCTCCGAGAGCGACCGCTCGTCGGCGAGGTCCTGCTCCAGGTCGGCGATGCGGGCGGTCGCCTTCTCCAGGGTCGCCCCGACCTCCGCCGGCGCCTGGGCGTCGAGGTGCGCGCGGGCGCGGTCGTAGGAGTCCGGCGGGCGACGCCCGGTGGAGGCGGGGGCGACGAGGCCCGCGACGATCCGGCCGGCCAGCCCCGGCTTGGTCCAGTAGCGGTCCGCGCGGACGTCGAGACGGCGGTCGGCCGTGGCGTCGTCGGCGGTGGCGTCGGCGGCCGGGTCGAACCCCGGGAGGTACACCCGCAGCCCGCCCGGCGAGATCGGGGAGTCCTCCCCCAGCGCCCCGGCGAGCGCCGACCCGCCGTCGGGATCGATGACGGCGACCGGTGCGAGGCCCGCGACGTCGCGCACCGTGCGGCGGACGACGGCGTCCAGGACGCGCCCGTCGTCGACCGGGACGTCGTCACCGAGGTCCGCGAGGACGACGACCGGGACGTCGCGGTCGGCGTGCGTGACGAGGTCGGCGAGCTCCTCGGCGCCGTCGTGCCCGCGGTAGCGCATCGGCGCCGAGCGCAGCACGACGCCGTGCCGGGTGGCCTTCGTGCTGGTGAGCAGTTCGCTGACGAAGATCGGCGGTCGGGGGACGATCGGCTCGTTGGGGTGGTGGGAGGACGCGTCGACGTCGACCCACACCCAGGCGGCCGCGCCCTCGTGCTCGACGGTGCCGCCCGACCAGGCGCGCAGGGTCGTCGTCCACCGGATCCCGTCGCGGCGGTTCGCGATGAACACCGCGCGGACGATCGCGGTGATCTTCGTGTCGGTCGGGTCGCGGTGGACGTCGCGGCGCAGCGTGTAGCGGTCCTGCTTGCTGGTGCGGATGCGGCCGTCCGGCGCGAGCGGGCGGTGGTCGCGCTCGGCGGCGCGCTCGGCCCAGCGGGTGAAGGCGTCGTCGGCGAGCTCGACGGCGGCCGGGTCGTCGGAGGACCAGATCGCGCGGTAGAGCGTGCCCATGGCCCTCCCCTAGTAGGCGCCTCGCGATCCCAGGACCGCGCCGACGGTCTTCCACAGGATCGTGGCATCCAGCGCCGGTGACCAGTTCTCGACGTACCGGAGATCGAGACGCACCGACTCCTCCCAGCTCAGGTCGCTCCGTCCGCTCACCTGCCACAGCCCCGTCATCCCCGGGCGGACGAGCAGCTTCCGGCGGGCGTCGTCCGCGTACTGCGCGACCTCGCGGGCGAGCGGCGGGCGCGGCCCGACCAGCGACATCGACCCGCCGAGCACGTTGAACAGCTGCGGCAGCTCGTCGAGGGAGAGCCGTCGCAGCACCGCGCCGACCGGGGTGACCCGGGGGTCGCGACGCATCTTGAACAGCGGCCCGGCGCCCTCGTTGCGCTGCTGCGGGACGTGCCGGTCGGCGTCGACGACCATCGACCGGAACTTGACCATCCGGAACGTCCGGCCGTGGATGCCGACGCGTTCCTGCCGGTAGAACACCGGCCCGCCGTCGCGCTTCACGAGCGCTGCGATGACGGCGAGCGCGGGCGCGAGGACGAGCAGCAGGGCGGCGGCGCCGAGCGTGTCGACGACGACCTTCGCCGCGCGGGCGGTCCCGGAGAACCGCGGCTCGGTCAGCCGCAGCATCGGCAGTCCGTCGACCGGCGCCACGTGCAGGCGCGGCCCCCCGACCTCCATCAGCCCGGGGTCGACGACGAGGTCCACGCCGGTGCCCTCGAGGTCCCACGCCAGGCGGTGCAGCCGTCGCGGGGACCAGCCGGGGGCGGGTGCGACGGCGACGACGTCGATCCCGAGCTCGGCCACGCGGCGGGGCACGTCGTCGAGGTCCCCGACGACGGCCGTGGCGGCGTGACCGTCGGCGCCGGGCGTGCACGCCGCCACGACCCGCCACCCGTGCCACGGGACCCGCTCGGTGCGGGCGACCAGGTCGGCGGCCGCCTCCGGGGTCCCGACGACGAGCACGCGGGCCATGGCGCGCCCGTCGCGCCGGGCCGCGTGCAGCACGCGCCGCACCAGCCAGCGCCCGACGAGCACGGCCAGCCCCGCGGCCGGCAGCACCCCGACGACCCACGGCCGCAGCCACTCCGCCTTCACGGCGAAGCCGACGAACGCGAGGACCAGGGTCGCGCGGACGAACGCGCGGGCGAGCCGATTGAACTCCTCCGTGCCCTGCCCGAGCACCTGCGGGTCCCACGCGCGGAGCGCGGCCAGGAACGCGAGGGCGACCCCGACCGCGACGGTGCTGCCGAGGACCGCGTCGACGGCGATCCACTCCCGCGTGAGCACGCCGACGGCGGCGACCGCGGCGGTGACGGCGACCAGCAGGGCCAGGTCGGTCACGACGACGGCGCGGCGCAGGCGGGCGCGCCACGCCCGGGAGGTGCCCGGCGCCGGGATCACCTCGGGGGCCGGTCTCGTGGTGGTGCCCGGATCGATGGCCATGCGCGCTGAATCCCCTCGTCGCGGTCGCCCCCCGTAGCGACTCTGGTCCGTCGTGCTCTCGCCGTGGACCTCGACGGTGCCCCGAACGGGCTATGACGCGGGTTCGTCCAGACGCTGCGTGACATCACGCTCGGTGTCAGCGGGTGCGTTAGCGTCGTGACCCGTCGTCGGGAAGGGGTGGGCATGGCGCGGCCGCCGTTCGGGGAGCTGCCGGATCCCGACGACTCCGACGACCCTGACGACGGCTACTGGCCCGGTCAGCGCACCACGTGGGGCGGGCGGGGCCGGACGTCGGTGGTCGTCGTGGTGGGGGCGCTCGCGGCGGTGCTGGTGGTCGTGCTGGCGCTGACGTTCCTCTCCGACTCCGACGCCGGGTCGGGCACGGCCGCCGTCGGGAACCCGCCGCCGGTGCTCGCGGAGTCCGTGGCGCCGGGGACCCCGGTGCAGCTCGGCGGCTGGTCCTACGAGATCGGGGTCGGCCCGTTCGCGCCGAGCACGCGAGGCTCGACGGCGGGCTCGCACCTGCTGCTGGCGCCGATCGTCGTGCGGAACACCGCGGGCGCGCCGGCGCCGAACCCGCTGGCCTCGTTGCGGGTGCAGATCGGCCTGCGGTCGCTGCCGGAGTCGGTGACGACGGGGCCGTCGGCGGTGCTGTGCCAGAACCGACCCGCCGTGTCGCCGCTGGGGGCGGGCCCGGCGTCGTACCCGGGCCTCCCGGCGGGGGCGTGCACGCTCGAGGCGCGGATCAGCGGGGCGGGCGGGGCGATGCTGGAGCCGGGGGCGGAGGTGCGGGGGACGCTGCTGTCGACGCCCGTGCCCGACGCGGTCACCGACACGGCGCCGTCGGTGTGGACGGAGACGCGACCCGGGGTGTGGCAGCAGGTGGGGTGAGCTCCGCGTGCGTGCGTGCGCCGAGTGCAACGTGGGGCAGGTCGTCGGGCTCCGATTCCTTCGTGGTGTAGCACTCGCCGATGGGGGCGCCAGGTCCCGGCACCGAGTGCGACGTGAGGCAGGTCCGCCGGCCGCGATTCCTGCCTGACGTAGCACTCGGCGCCGGCGGGACGTGGTCGTGCCGGTGGATCCGAACTTCTGTGGCGTGTCGCGCTGGATCTTGCGCGTGTCGCCACAGAAGTTCGGACCGTGCCGGCGGGCCGCCCCCCTCGACCGGCCCGCCGACGGGATCAGAAGACCTGGAACTCCGGGGCCTTGGTCTTGCCGCCCTTGTCGGACTTGCCGTCCTCGGACTTCTTGCCGTCCTCGGACTTCTTGCCGTCCTTCTCCTTGGCGGGCTTGTCCTTGTCCTTGTCCTTGTCCTTGCTGCCCTCGGGCTCGACCGGGGTGACCGTGACGTCCTCGGGCGCCGTCTCGGTGGTCGGCTCGCCGACCGGGGTGGTCGCCGCCACGTCCTCGGCCTTCTCGTCGTCCTCGCCCTCCGGCGCGTCGGGCTCCGCGATGGGCGTGGTGATCTCCTCGTCCTCGACCGCCTCGTCGTCGGCCTCGTCGTCGCCGAGCATGTCGTCGATGACCGGGAGCGTGCCGCCGTCGTCGTGCTTGCCGTCGTCGTGCTTGCCGTCGTCGTGCTTGCCCTCGTCGTGCTTGCCCTCGTGCTTGTCGCCGTGCTCGTGCTTGTCGCCGTGCTCGTGCTTGTCGCCGTGCTCGTGCTTGTCGCCGTGCTCGTGCTTGTCGCCGTGCTCGTGCTTGTCGCCGTGCTCGTGACCGCAGCCGCAGTCCTGCTCGTGCTTCTGGCCGTGGTCGTCGGACTTCTCGGTCGTCTTCTCGTGCGACGTGGGCATGTCGCCGGCGAAGGCGACCGTGCTGCCGCCGCCGACCAGCGTCAACGCCGCGACCGCGGTGAAGGCACCGCGTCCGGCGAGTCCCTGGAGCTTGCCGTCGCGACGGCGGGGAGCGCTGTGTGCACCCATGGTGAGGTCCCTCCTCGATCGTGAGATGAACGCACGGCAGGAGGACCCGGCGCCCCCCGAACCGGGATGGCGCGGTCACCGACCGTCGCCCTACACCGATAACGAAGTCATCACGGACGGGTGACGCCACCATCTCCGAGAATTCCTAGAACGCCTTCTGAGCTGCAGGAACGGCACGATCTGCACACTGACGAAATGTCACCGGCGTGGAACTCGATCGGCCGTACCCGAACTCGGTCGGACCTATGCACGATCGGGTGAGCCCATTTCGACGACGAGGACGGAGCCCGGACCCGGCGTGCGGAAAGGTTGCGGAAAGCCGGGACCGATCCAATGCGGATGGTGGACACCGGCCGGGAGGGGACGCTCTCAGAGCGCTCGGCGGAGTCCCAGGGGCAGGACCGGCCCCGGGGTGTCGGAGGGCCGCCCCGGGACCGGTTCGTCCAGGTCCTCCGCGAAGCCGTCCGCCGCATCCGCCCACGGGTACCAGCCGAGCGCCGTCGCGGTCGCCGCAGCCGCCCGGAAGCGCCGGTGGGCCTCGGCCCGTTCGCCGCGCGCGGCGAGGGCGAGGCCCCGGTAGAGGTCCAGCGGCCCGAGGAACGCCGCGCCGATGCCGACGACCACCGTCGAGCCGGGGTCGTCGGGCAGGGCGCGCAGCACGAGGTCGGCGGTCGGGCGGTCGTCGAGGGCGTAGGCGGCGCACGCCGCCAGGCAGAGCCCGACCCGGTCGAACAGCCCGCCCTCGCGCCCGTGACGGCGGCGGTGGAACTCCGCGAGGTGCTCCCGGGCTCCGTCCCCGTCGCCCCCCTGCACGGCGTCGACCGCGGCGCACGCGGGCCACGCCGGCTCGCGCGGGTAGTTCACGGCCGTCTGCGCCGGCAGGCCGCCGAGGGTCGGCAGGCTCCCCGTCAGCAGGTGTCGGATGACCAGGTGCGCCCCGAAGGCGCCGAGCGCGTCGGCGATGCCGAACTCGTGGGCGCGCCCGAACGCGTCCTGGGCCACCTGGTCGGCCTCCTCGACCTTGCCCGACGCCAGCAGCGCCGACGCCTCGACCAGGCCGACCGCCCAGATCGTCCGCGGGCGGTGCCGCCGCTCGGCCTCGGGACCGAGCTCCGCCTGCAGCGCGAGGGCCTCGTCCAGCTCGCCGGCCCCGACCAGTGCGGCGACGAGCAGCTCGTCGGCCTCGAGGCGCAGCGTCACCTCGTCGGCGGTGCGGGCGAGGGCCGCGGCGCGGCGGGCGGTCGCGACCCGCTCCGCGGCCGGGACGGACACCCCGATCTGCAGGTAGGCCCGCGTGACGGCGATCTCGGCCGCCAGCACCGGCTCGGCGCCGCCGTCGCCCATCGCGAGCAGCTCGCCGACCAGCGAGGCCGTCCCGCCGCCGTCGATCTGCTGCTCCTCGACGACCAGGCCGCGCAGCACCCGGGCCCGCTGGAGGTCGGTCAGCGGCAGCGCGTGCACCCGTCGCAACCGCTCCAGGCGTCGCGGCCGGCCGGCGACCGACGGCCCCAGCGCGTCGTCCCCCAGGGCGGCGGCGACCGCGTCGGCGACCTCGGCCCCGGGATCGGCGACGACCGCGTCGAACAGGTCGGCGGCCTCGTCCACCCGGCCCTGCACCTCGCGCACCAGGCCGCGCAGCAACCGCACGCGCACCGGGCGGGAGGTGGCCGGGGCCGCGGCGTCGAGCAGCTCGAGCGCGGTGGAGAGCGCCCCGTCGCGGTAGGCGGCGAAGGCGGCGGGCAGGTGCGCGTCGGCGACCTCGACCGCCGGCAGCAGCACCGCGGCCCCCACGGCGTGGCGCAGCACCGTGAACGGCTCGGCGCGCCCGTCCAGGGCGGCGAGGCGGGCGCGGTGGAGCTGGGCGCGCACGACCGCAGGGACGGTGTCCAGGACGGCGGTGGCCGTGAGGTCGTGGCGGAAGGCGAAGCCGTCGCCGGTGGACTCCACCAGGGTCATCCCGACGGCGGGTCGCAGGTCGCGGGTCAGGGTGCGCTCGTCCACGCCGACGGCGGCGGCGAGCTCGGAGACCGGCAGCGGCCCGAGGACGGCCAAGGCCTCGAGCGCCTGCCGGCAGGGCTCGGGCAGCCCGCCCAGCTGGTGCTCGAGCAGGGGCCGCAGCCGCTCCGGGACGCGCCGCGTCGCGGCCTCGCGCGCGGCCTCGTCGGGAAGGTCCTTCAGCTCCGCGAGCAGCGCGGACAGGTGCAGCGGGTGTCCGCCGGTGCGTTCCCAGAGGGTGGTGACGAGGCGGTCCCCCGCCTCCCCGCAGCCCATCGCGTCGACGACCATCGCCCGCGTGCCGGCCTCGTCGAGCTCGGTCAGCGGCAGGCGGAGGACGCCGTCGAGCAGGGTGAGGTCGGCGGCGGTGTCGCTCCAGGTCGGGTGGGTCACGGTGCCCGGCTCGCGCGCCGCGACCAGCACGACCACCCCGGCGGGCAGCCCCGCCTGGCCCAGCCCGCGCAGGACGTGCAGCGACGCCGGGTCGGCCCGGTGGGCGTCGTCGAGGACGACCAGGACCAGGCCCTCCGCCGCGATCGCCGCGAGCCGGCGGCGCAGGGTGCGGCCCGGGGTCGGGTCGCGCAGCGACGGCGGCGCCACCCCGACCGCGTGCAGGGCCTGCACCCACGCCGCGAACGGCGCCTGGTCGTGCTCCCACAGCCCGTGCCCGACGGTGCCGCCGCGCCGTCCGACCTCGTCCTTCGCGGCCCGGAGCAGGGTCGACTTGCCGATGCCCGCCTCCCCCGCGACCACGACGACGTGGCCGGCGCGGGTGTCGTCGAGGGCGTCGCGGATGGCGGCGAGGGGTGCGCCGCGCCCGACGACGTCGCGCCGGCGGCGCTGCTCGACGTCCAGGACCGCGCGCTCCGCGGCGCGCAGCGCCTCCCCGGCGTCGACGCCGTGCTCCGCGCGCAGCACCGCCCGGGTCGCCGCGAGCAGCTTCAGCGCCTCGCCGGTACGCCCCTCGGCGTGCAGGGCGAGGGCGGCGACGGCGGCGATGCCCTCGTGGTCGGGGTCCTCGTCGAGCACCGGGGCGGTCAGGGCGATGACCTCGCGGGCGCGGCCCTCGTCGAGCAGCCGCTGGGCGTGCTCGCGGACGACCTCGCGGTGCGAGCGCCGCACCCGCTGGCTCTCGGCGGCCAGCCGCGGTCCGGGGCGGCACCCGGGGAAGGCCTCGCCGCCGTACTCGACGAGCGCTCCGGCGGGGTCGCGGCCCGCGGCGTCGAGGAAGCGGCACAGGTCCACCGCCGAACGCGGGATCTGCAGCGCATACCCGCCGCCGGTGCTCTCGACGAGCGCCGGGGACACCCACTTGCGCAGCCGGGTCACCTGGACGTGCAGCGCGGCCGCCGGGTTCTTCGGCAGCGCGGTGTCGTACAGCTCGTCGATCAGCGTCGTCGTCGCGACCGGCCGACCGGGATCGAGCGCGAGGTGGGCCAGCAGCGAGCGCAGGATCGTGCTGCGCACCGGCGGCGTGCCCACCACCTCGACCGCACCGAGCAGACGAACGTCCGTCACCACTCCCCCAGGAGTCACCGCCCGTGACCTCGTACGCCGACCATACGTCCGAAGCGGTCATCGCCATAGAGCAGGTCGCCGCAGGCGACATACTCCTGGTCACGCCGATCCCCGGCGAACCGCTTGGGGACATGATCACCCGGCTCGACGGGTCCGCGTTCTCGCACTCCGCGATCGCGACCGGGGACGGCGACGGGCAGATGACGTCCGCCCACATGTCGTTCTGCCGGACCCGCCCGTTCGACCTGGGCGGCATCCGCGCCGACCACGTCTCGCACTTCTGGGATCTCGGCCAGTCGGTCTACCGGCTCGCCCTGCGCCCAGACGTGCCGCGCGGGCCCGCCCTGGAGCGCCTGGAGACCCTGCGCAGCCCGGACGACGACGGGACGTTCTCGGTCCCGAAGATCGTCATCGTCGCGATCGCGCTGGCCACGTTCGCCCACGACCTCGCGCCGGCGCAGGCCGAGGAGGTCCGTCGGCTCGCCGTCGACGCGGCCGGGGCGTGGGAGGGCGTGCCGGACCGCCGCGAGTTCTACTGCGCGGAGCTGATCGCCCGCCTCTACGACCGCCGGTTCCCGGTCGACGCGCTCGCCCCCGTCGACCCGCAGCGGCCCGCGACCGGGCCGCAGGCGCAGGAGGGGTTCCTGGACTCGCTGCTGGTCCGCACCCTCGGCTGGCTCACCGAGGACGACCTGCAGGCGCCCTACGACCGGCTCCTGGCCGCCGTCGAGAAGGCCATGCCGACGTTCCTGGACCAGGCGGCCGTCGACATCCTGCTCAGCCCGTTCCTGCCGCGCGGCGGGCCGGCGCTGCACCAGGGCCGGTTCACGCCGGCGACGCGCACGGACTCGGTGCTCGGCCCGTGGCTGCCGTTCGGGCTGGTGACGCCGCGGATGCTGCTCGACGCCCCGTGGACCGCCGACCACGTGGACCGCATCGACGGTCCCGGCGCCCCGCTCCCCCCGCCGCCGACGCCGGTGTGACCTTCCGGAGGCGCGACCGTTACCTCGTTCGGCGCAGTCGTACCGGATGGGGTGGATTGACGTGGTGACGCCGGGCCGCGCTCGTACGTTGGGGTGCCCCGGCACTCCACCGAAAGGACGAGCGCACCGTGCGTCGCCTCCCCCTGCTGATCGCCGCCGTCGTCGCGATCGTGCTGGCCTCGCTCGTGCACGGCACCCCCGAGCCGACCCCCGCGACCGCGGCCCCGGCGGGCCGCGCCGGCTTCTCCCCCGGCGGCTCGTTCCTCTTCGCCGACGCGGCCTCCCAGTCCCGGGAGGTGTCGACGATGAAGGCGGCCGGCGCCCGCTGGATCCGGCTGGACGTGGACTGGTCCGCGATCGAGACCTCCCGGGGGTCCTACGACTGGACCCGCACCGACCAGGCGGTGCGCTCCGCCGTCACCGGGGGCCTGCAGGTGATCGGGCTGATCGGCTACACCCCGTCGTGGGCGCGACCCTCCGGCACGTCGAACCGCCGTCCGCCGACGAACCCGGCCGACATGGCGGCGTTCGCGACGGTCATGGCGAAGCGCTACGGCCCGTACGTGAACGTCTGGGAGGTGTGGAACGAGCCGAACCTCGCGAGCGCGTGGAACCCGTCCCCCGACCCGTACCAGTACGTCAAGCTGCTCAAGCCGGTCGCGGCGTCGCTGCGGGCGGCCGACCCGGGCTCGACGATCCTCTCCGGCGGCATCTCCTCCGACGGTGACGACGGGGCCCCCGGCCACTACGCGACCTCGGCGTGGATCTACGCGCTCTACCAGAGCGGCGCCCAGTCGTCCTTCGACGGGATCTCGTTCCACCCGTACTCGTTCCCGACGCTGCCGTCGAGGACGGGGTCCACCGGCTTCGCGGCGGTGCCCACCCTGCGGAACTACATGGTCTCCCGCGGGGACTCCGCCAAGGGCATCTGGATCACTGAGTTCGGGTCGCCCACCCTGCCCGCGCCGGGCGTCGTCACGAACGAGCAGCAGGCCGCGATCCTCGCCGACGCGTTCCGGCTCGTCGCGCAGTGGCCCTACGTCCGGACGTTCCTCGTCTACAACCTCCGCGACGGCCTGCCGACCAGCAGCCGGGAGCAGCACTTCGGCCTGCGCACCCTCTCCGACCAGCCGAAACCGGCGTGGACGACGTTCACGACGAACGCCCCCACGTTGTAGTTGTCCGGCGGACGGACGGGATAGGACGGCGGAACCGGGGTTGTCCGGAACCCTTCCCCGAGATCATCTCCGCCCGGTATCCCTTCTCGGGTGACCACTCCCGCGCCCGCGTCGGGGCCGGAGTTCCGAGGTCTCGAGGGGCACCCCGGAGCAGGCGGACGGGGCGGGAGTGGTCACCTGGACGGGTAACGGCCGGGGGTCTGGGGGGCGATGACCGAGCGTGCCGCGACCCCAGCGTGAGCTCGACCCCGCCGGCGGCCCGCTCGTGGAGTTCGCCCGGGACCTGCGCGCCCTGCGCGAGGCGGCGGGCAGCCCGAAGTTCACGACGATGGCCCGGCGGACCGGCCGCTCCAAGACCGCGCTCGCCGACGCCTCGGCCGGACGGCACCTGCCGCGCTGGGAGACCGTGGAGGACTACGTCCGGGCCTGCGACGCGGACCCGGAGCCGTGGCGGGCGCGGTGGGAGGCGCTGCGGACGGGCGCCGTGGTGGAGCCGGGGCCGGATGTCAGCGGTGGCACACGGCTGCCACCGGAGGTCAGCGGTGGCACACGACTGCCACCCGACGGGGACGCCGCACCCGACGAGCGTGGCGACCTGCTGACGTCCGACGGCAGCCGTGTGCCACCGCTGACACCCCGGGAACCCACACGACGCCGCCGCACCGTCCTGCTGGTCGCCGCGACCGCCGTCATCGGGATCGCGCTGGGCTTCCTGCTGGGCTGGGTCACCGTGCCGGCGCCGGAGGCCGCCCCGCAGACCGTCGAGGCGATCGAGGTGCAGAACAAGGTGGCCCTGGGCGCCGACCGGCTCGTCGAGGACCGCACGCCGGCCTACCTGTCCACGGAGGCGCTGTCGTACTGCGCGTCGCCGAGCCGGTCGTGCAAGGTGCCGGGGACGGAGATGGTGTCCGGGGCGGCGGTCGTCGCGAGCTGCTGGACGACCGGACAGATGATGTGGAACGTGGACCTGGCCGACCCGGACCAGGCGCGCAACCCCGACCGCGTGCAGTCCGACCTCTGGTACCGCGCGAGCTTCCCCGACGGCCGCACCGGCTACCTCTCGGAGGTCTACGTGGTGCGCGGGGACCGCGGCGGACGCGGACTACCGCGCTGCACGCCCTGACGCCAGGCCCTCGACCCACGCGACGTACGCCGCGTGCGCCCGGCCGGCGCCCAGCGCGTCCTCGGCGTACACCCGACCCCGCGCGCCTGCGACGTCGTCCCCGGCCGTCGCGACGACGGCAGCCAGCAGCGCCTCCGGCTCCCCCGGATCCACCCGCACGCCGGCGTCGGCCCGCGCCAGCTCCGCCGAGGCGGCCGAGTGGCCCCACGACGCGGCGACCACCGGACGGCCGGCCGCGAAGTACGACGTCAGCTTCGACGGCGCGCTCATCTCGGCCACCGTCTCGGCCTCGTTGACGACGAGCACGTCGGCCGCGGCGAGGGCGTCGGGGAAGCGGTCGCCGGGCAGCGGGTCGAGGAAGGTCAACCGCTCGATCCCGGCGCCGAGGGCCTCGAGGCGGGCGCGCTGGTTGCCGTCGCCCAGGAGCACGAACCGCACCGGGGATCCGGCGGCGTCGGCGCGCCGCGCGGCCTCCACCACGTTCTCCAGCCCCTGCTTCACGCCCATGTTCCCGGCGTGCAGCGCGATCAGCTCGTCGTCGCGCCACCCGAGCTCACGGCGCACCGCGGCGCGGTCGCCGGTGGGCGGCGCGATGTGCGACCAGTTCGGGATCGTCGTGATCCGGTCCGCCGCCACGCCCAGCGAGGTGAGCGTGGAGGAGAACTGCGGGTGCACCACCGCGACGCCGTCGGCCCGGGAGAGCAGCGACCCCTCCAGCCGCGCCCCCAGCGACGCGATCCGCGAGGACGTCATGCCGGTCTCGGTCAGCGCGCGGGAGTAGAGGTCCTGGGTGACGACGCCGAGGGCGGTCCGGCCGGTGCGCTTCCACCGCAGGCCGGCCAGCACGGTGAGCAGGACCGGGCTGACGGCGATCACGACGTCGGGTCGCGGACCGCCGACCGCCGCGGCGTGCGCGGTGAAGGCGGCGTCCATGACGATGCGGCGGCGCGCGTCGGGGACGGCGGGGACCGGGTGGCGCACCCGCGTGACCGGCACGCCGTCGAGCACCTCGTGCCGGCGCAGCCCGGTGTAGCCCTCGGTCACCTCCCACGCCGGGTAGTGCGGGTAGCCGGTGACCACCCGCACCCGGTGCCCGGCCGCGTGCAGCGCCGCGACCATGCCGGTCGTGTAGGGGGCGTTGCCGGTGTGCTCCGGGGCGTAGTGCATGCCGATCACGCACACGTCCAGACCCGTCGTCGGGACCGGGCGGGGTTGCTCCCGCGCGCCGGGACGGCCCGGGGCCAACACCATCGTCTTCCCGCTCTCCCTCGTCCGCCGACACCGACCGATCCGGGTCCCGATGATCGGCGGCACGACAGAGCGGCACCCTGGTCATGGATCCCAGGTTTGCCAGGGCTGGGCCACACGAGAACGCTGTCCGATGCGCCACGTGTCCGATAGGTCCGTTGACGGTGACGCGCGATGACGCGGAGGATGGCGTGGTGTCGCCCGAACGCTCCACCACCGTTGAACCGACGACACGCAGTGACGCCGAGCCCGACCGCGCTCCGCGGGTGTCGGTGGTCGTCCCGCTCTACCAGAAGGAGCGGTACATCGGGCGGACGATCGCGAGCGTGCTCGACCAGACCTTCGCCGACTTCGAGGTCGTGGTGCTGGACAACGCGTGCACGGACGGCTCCGCGGAGGTGGTGGCCGCGTTCGACGACCCGCGCATCCGCGTGGAGCGCAACGAGGCCACGGTGCCCGCGCCGCAGAACTTCGACCGCGCGGTCCGGCTCGCCCGGGCACCGCTGGTGAAGGTGCTCATGGCCGACGACCTCGTGGCCCCGACCCTGCTCGCCGAGCAGGTCGCGCTGATGGACGCCGACCCCGCGCTCGCGCTCGTGTCGTGCCGGCACGACCTGGTGGACGACGACGACCGCGTGATCGTGCGCGGCCGCGCCCTCGGCGCCGCCGACCTGCTCGGCCGCCGCGACGGCGCCACCGTGCTGCGCCGCATCGTGCGCCACCGCGGCAACCCGATCGGGGCGCCGGGCAACATGCTGTTCCGCCGCGCCGCCTACGAGGCCTGCGGCGGCTTCCCGGCCGACACCTACGTGCTCGACGTCGGGCTCGCGGCCCGCCTGGTCACGCAGGGCGGCTTCTACGGGATGCCGGAGAGCCTGGCGTCGTTCCGGCTCGCGTCCGGTTCGATGACCTCCGCGCACCGCCGGGCGAACACCGGCACCCAGCACCGCTTCCTGCGCACCCTGCGCCGCGAGCACGCGGGGGTCGTGCGCCGCCGCGACATCGCGCTCGGCCTGGCCCGCGAGCCGCTGACCTGGCTGCGCTCGCAGCTGATCGCGGCCGCGTCCACCGACCCGACGTCGTGGCGCCACCACCTGGCGACCACGGCGCTGGGCCGGCGGCCGCAGCGGGGTCAGCGCGGCGTCGCGAACACCACCACGTTGTCGCGGTAGTTCAGCGTCCCGTCGTCGAACGGGCCGCCGCAGGTCATCAGCCGCAGCGTCGGCGCCGTCGTCGGGCCGTAGACCCGCTCGGTGGGCAGCCCGTCCTTGGCGAAGGTCTCCACGGAGTCCACCCCGAAGCGTGCCGTCCCGCCGTCGGACCGGCCGACCTCGATGACGTCGCCGGGCTTCAGGTCGTCCAGCGCGCCGAACACGGCCGGGCCGCGGCGGGTGTCGATGTGCCCCACCATCACCGACGAGCCGGGATCGCCGGGCACCGCGGACGACGAGAACCAGCCGACCTTCGAGAAGTCCGTGGGCACCTGCAGGGCGCCGCGGTAGTCGACGCGCAGGTCGACCGGGTCCTCGACGTCCAGGTCGATCGCGGGGATGGACAGCGACGTCGGGCGCGGACCGTCGGGCGGCGGGGCGGTGGCGATCGCCAGCGGCATCTTCACGGCGGGGGCGACACCGGCGAGCGCGTCGTCGTCGTCGGAGAACCAGCCGGAGACGGTGTCCCAGATGCCCCCGGCGGCGAGCCCCGAGTGGGCCAGCCCGCCGAGCCCGGCGCCGATCCCACCGGCCGGCGGGGTGGGCGCCTTCGGCGCGGGGGGCGCGGCGGACGTGGTCTCCGCGCTCGAGGGCTGCGGCGGCTCCGGGGTGCCGGGGGCGACCGGCGGCACCGAGGACTCCGCGGTGCGCGGGGCCTCGCTCGGCGTGGGGGCGGGCGCGCCGGGGGCGGGCGCCGGGGCGGACGCGGCGGAGGCGGCGTCGGCCACGACCTGCGTGGCGAGCCCGCCGTCGGCGCCGCGGGTGACGACCAGGGTCGCGACGGAGGTGCTGGTCACCGGCACCTCGAGGGTGGCGGACTTCCCGCTGCGGCTGGAGATGCGCAGCTCCCACGGCTTCGCGGCCACGGTCGCGTACGGGGTCGCCGAGCCGTAGAACAGGGTGCGGGCGAGCGGGATCTGCGGTGAGTCGCCGGACGGGTCGGTGGCGAGGACGTCGACCGGCCCGACCTCCGCGGCGGCCTGCACGATGCGCAGCCCGCCGGAGCCGGCCGCTGCCGGGGCGGTCTCGTCGTCGAGCACCTGGGCCTGGGTGGCGCCGTTCGGGCCGATGTCGACGAAGGTCGCGGTCTGCGCCGAGCCGGCGGGCACGTCCACGCCGACGTCGAACAGCGGCGGCGCGCTCGCCGGGGCGCCCGCGGGGCGGCCCTGGATGCGGTAGCTGCCGGCCGGCTCGGTGAGGTACGGGCTCACCGCGCGGTAGGCGACGTCGCCCGCGACCTTGGTCAGCGGCAGGTCGGGGCCCTGCGCGTACATGTCGACCGCGGGCGTGTTCGGCGAGAGGTGCGCGAGGCGCAGCATGCCGGTGCCCGGGTCGGCCGTGGCCTCCCGCACCCCGACGACGGTCACCGCGCCCACGGCGACCACCACGGCCGCCGCCGCGGCCCCGAGAACCCACCAGACCCGCCGTCGGGAAGCTCCTGCCATGACGCTCCTCTACCCCATCCGGGCGACACCTATGTGGCTGAGTCCTCGGGTCGAGCTCCGCTGCGCTCCGTCTCCCGGCAGCCCTACTCGAACGTCCGACCCCACAGCTGCCGCCGCGAGGTCACGCCGAGCTTCGCGAAGACGTTGCCGAGGTGGTAGCTGATGGCCTTCGGCGTGACGTAGAGGGCGGCCGCGACCTCGCGGCTCGTGAGGCCCTGGGCGACCAGCTTGACCACCTCGCGCTCACGCGGGGTGAGCGTGTGGTGGTCCGCCGAGGCGGCCGACACGGCCTCCACCGAGGCGGCCGGGAGGGTGTCCGGGGTGCGGCGGACCGGGACGGGCGTGGTCTGCGGCAGCATCGGGCCGGTCGTCGCGGGCTCGCCGTGGGCCAGCTGGGCCGCCCGTCCCTCGTCGGGCTGCTCGTCGTCGGCCAGGAGGCCCTCGACCAGGTCGTCCGTGGTCGCGGTGGGGCGCTCGGACCCCCGGGTCTCCGACGGCGGCCCGTAGACCCCGGGCACGCCCGCGTCGATCTCCGCGTCCACCGCCACGACCCAGCGCTGGGCCCCGAGGGCCGCGAACAGCCTCCGGGCCGCCGCCAGGTCCTCGGCCGCGGTCGTCCAGCCCTGCCGGCGGGCCAGCGCCCCGGCCGCGGCGTGCAGCGCACCGACCTCGACCGGGCAGGTGGACGCGCCCTCCGGGTCGGCGGCCACCAGGTCCAGCGCGCCCCGGTAGATCGTCCGTGCCCCGTCGATGTCGCCGCGCGCCTCGGCCATGCGCGCGAGCAGCCGGTGGCGGGCCAGCACGAACCACAGCGGGGTGCCGCCGACCGGCCAGCCGTGCACGATCTGGTCCGCGACCGTCACCCACCCGACGTCGAGCGCGGCCTCGGCCTGCAGGGCGCGCCACGGTGCGGTGGGGCTGGACAGCAGCGGCGGGACCGGGTCGTCGGCCAGCCCGGTGAGCAGGCGGTGGGCCCGCTCGGCGTCGCCCTGGGCGTGCGCGACGAGCGCCTCCCCGACGGTCACCGTGAACAGGCCGAGCGCGTGCGGGGACCGCCCGAGGTCGGCGCGGGCGCGGTCGAGGTGGGCCTGCGCCTCCGCGCCGCCGCGCACCGCCACGATCGTCGCCCACGTGGCCCGTGCGGACGGCCCGATCCAGGCCGCGCCCGGCTCGGCGTCCGTCGTCGCCCCCACCCGGGCCTCGGCCTCGGCCTCGTCCCAGCGGCCGAGCCGGAACGCCGCCTCGGCCAGGTAGAGGTGCACCAGCCGGCCCATCGTGGTCGCCGTGCCGCCCCGGATCCGGTCCAGGCCCTCGTGCAGGCGCGCGTACGCCTCGACGATGCGGCCGTCGGCGAGGTTCAGGCGGCCGGCGACGATCGCGGGGTCGGGGCCGTACGCCCCGGCGAGCCGGTCGGTCAGCACGTCGAGCCCCGCCGCCGGACCCCACTGCTGGGCCCGCCCGCTCGCCTCGACGACCGCGGCCTCCTCCAGGACCCGCGGGTCGTCGGACAGCGACGGGACCCGCGCGACCACCTCGACCGCCCGCGCGCCCCGGCCGTGCTGGACGTGGTCGTACCCGAGCCGGACCGCGGCGAGCGCGAGGACGTCGTCGGGGCCGTCGGCGTCGTCCACCGCGGCCTGCAGCACGACGTGGGCGTCCGGGTCGCAGGCCTCCGAGGCGAGGACGCCGAGCGCGAGGTCGCGGGCGGCGCACGCCCGTGCCTGGCGCAGCTCGGGCTCGAGCTCGCGCAGCCGGGCGACCGCCCCCGAGCGCACCAGCCGGACCCCGGCCTCGAGCAGGCGCGCCTGCCGGTCCGCCCCGACGGCGGACAGCTCCGCCGCCCACAACAGGCGGGTCGCGGCCTCGTCGTGGTCGGCGACCTCCGCGCGGGCGGACTCCTCCAGGGCGTCGGCCATCGCGGGGTACGGGCGCCCGGCCGCGCCCGCGACCGCGTGGGCCAGTGCCGTCCGGCCGCCGACGACGAACCCGGCCGTGCAGTGCAGCTGCGCGATCCGCCCCGGCGACTGCCGGCGGTAGACCGCGTCGCGGACCAGCCGGTGCACGAAGCGCAGGACCAGGGTCGGACCGTCCGCGGTCGCGACGACGAGCCCCGCCTCGACGGCGGCGTCCACCGTCTCCGGCGCGGTCGACCCGGGGTCGGACTCCGCGACCTGTTCCAGCAGCGCGACCGTCGCGGGCTCCCCCACGACCGCGAGCGCGCCCAGCAGGCGGCGGGTGCCGGGCGGGAGACCCTCCAGCGCTCCGGCCACCTCCGTGGCGAGGCTGCGGGGCGGCGGCGGGGGCGCGGTGCCCGCCAGGACCTCGTCCGGGACCTGGCGCAGGAGCAGCTCGAGGTGCACCGGGTGGCCGCCGGTGGCGGCGGCGAGCCGCTCGGCGACGACCAGGCCGGGGACGGGAGCCGCGGGACGACGGGTGGCGACCAGCGCCGCGACCGCCCGCGGGTCCAGCCCGCCCACCGTGACGGTGCGGACCTCCGTCGGGCGCCGGCCCGGGAGCTCGCCCCCGACGGCGTCCGGGGCGAACAGCCGCGGCCACCAGGCCCGGGTGCCCTCCGGCAGGCGGGCGGGCTCGGTCGCGGTGGCGAGCACGAGGATGCCGCCGGCGTGCAGGCGGCGGAGGAGATCGGTCAGCACCTCGGCCGAGGCGGGGTCGACGTGCTGCAGGTCGTGCAGGGCGAGCACCACCGGCCGCGGCCGGTCGCCCGCGAGCGGGCGGCGCATCGCCAGGACCGCGTCGTGCAGGGCCATCGCGGAGCGGGCCGCCGTCGTGCGCGGCCCGGCGGTCTGCGCGTCCAGCGCCCGGGCCAGCTGGTCCACCGCGGCGAACGCGACCGGGGTCGCGGCGCGGGCCGGGACCGCCTCGGCCGGGGTCATCCGGACGACCACGGCGTCGTCGTGCGTGCCGGCGAGCTGGGCGCAGAACGCGTCCGCGAGGGTGGTGGTGCCGATCCCGGCCTCGCCGGTGAGCAGGACGCGGGCGGCACGGCCCCGGCGGACACGGTCCAGCTCGTCGTGGAGGCGGGCGATCTCGTCGCCGTGACCGACCCGCACCGGGGTGGTCGTCGTCAGCTCCGGCTCGGCCACGCCCGTCCCCGCCACCCCGGCCTCCCCGTCACGCTCGGCTACCGGTCCCACGATCGGCGGACCGACAAGTCGACACTAGCCGGACCGTGGAGATCGAGCTATCTCCGTAGGGTAGCTGATATTCACACGAACGGACCACTGCGACACATTTGTCCTCACGATGGAGTGACGCAGCCGGGACACACCCTGGGAACTCTTCCCAGGGTCCAGGCCCGAACCGGTCGACCACGATCCTCCCCGGCGGTAGTCCGGGCACGGCGTTCCTCGGAGGGGTGGTCCGTTGATGTCGTCGACAACGACATCGGAGTTCTCGGGAGGGACGGCGTCGACACCTCCGGCGCCCCCGGCCCCGGCACCGACCCGTGCGCCCGTCCCGCTCCCGCGACCGACCGCCGACCACCGGCGCCCGGCCGCCCCGCTGGACCCGCCGACGGCACGCCCGCTGTTCGGGCTCCGCCGGGCGGGATCGATCCAGGCGTGGATGCTGGTGCTGCCCGTCGACGCGCTCGCCGCCGCCGCGCCGGCCCTGTGGACCCCGGACTCGTGGAAGGCGTTCGCCGCGCTCGCGGTCCTCACCGTCGCGCTGGTCTGCGGCGGCGGCCGGTACCGCGCCCGGCTCCACCTGTCCGTGCTCGACGAGCTGCCGGGGCTGCTCGGCCGCATGCTCGTCGCGATCGCGCTGGTCGCGGCCGTGTTCGCCGTCCGGCACGACGACGTCGGCGTGACCGAGTTCGTCATCGCCTCGCTCGCCTCCGTCGGCCTCGTCGTCGTGGGGCGGATCCTCACGACGGCGGTCGTGCTCACCGCGCGGCGGCGCCGCATCGTCGCGCACCGCACGGTGCTGCTCGGCGGCGGCGACCTCTCCGGGGAGGTCGCGACGCTGCTGGAGCGCTACGCCCGCTACGGGCTCGCGGTCGTCGGCTACATCGACGCGGCGCCCGGGCCCGCCTCCGCGCGGGTCCCGTGGCTGGGCGGGCTGGACGTCCTGGACGACCTGATCGCCGACCACCGCGTCGACGTCCTGATCGTCGGTGACGGCGGCCTGGACGAGGGCGAGCTGCTCGACCGGGTCCGCACGCCCGCCGCCGCGCACTGCGACCTGCTGGTCGTCCCGCGCCTGCACGCCTTCGCCACGCAGAACGGCCACACCGACCACATCGGCTCGCTCCCGGTGATGCGCATCCGCACGCCCGCCCTCGAGGGGCCGGCCTGGGCGGCCAAGCGACTGTTCGACATCCTCGCGAGCGCCACCGCCCTCGTCGTGCTCTCCCCCGTGCTCGCGGTCTGCGCCGCCGCGGTGCGCTGGGAGGGAGGGCCCGGGATCCTCTTCCGCCAGGAGCGCATCGGCCGGGACGGCCGGCGGTTCCAGTGCCTGAAGTTCCGCTCCATGCGGCCCGCGTCCGATACCGAGTCCGCCACGCAGTGGACCGTCGCCCGCGACCCCCGCGTGGGCCCCGTCGGGCGGATCCTGCGCGCGATGTCGCTGGACGAGCTGCCCCAGCTGTGGAACATCCTGCGCGGCGAGATGACGATCGTCGGGCCGCGCCCGGAGCGCCCGCACTTCGTCGAGCGGTTCTCCGCCGAGCACCCGCGCTACGGTCAGCGGCACCGGGTCCCGGCCGGGCTCACCGGCCTGGCCCAGGTGTCCGGTCTGCGCGGGGACACGCCGATCTCGGACCGCGCCCGTTTCGACAACTACTACATCGAGAACTGGTCGCTGTGGCTCGACGTGAAGGTGCTGCTCCGGACGGTCGGCGAGGTCGTGCTCGCCCGGGGCCGCTGACCACGTCCCGACGGCGGGTGCTCGGCGCGGGGGCCGCGCTCGGCACCGCGGTCGCGGCGATGGCGGCCTGCGGGGCCGCGCCCGGGCCACCCGAGGCCGACGACGACCTGCCCCGCCCGTCCGGCACCCCGACCACGCGCGGGACGGTGCACGACGTGCGGGTCGCCGGGGCGCGCGGCGACGGGGTCACCGACGACGCGGCCGCGTTCACCCGGGCCCTGGCCGCGGCGGCACCCGGGGACACCGTGTTCGTGCCCGCGGGGACCTACCACCTCGTCCCGGAGCGGCCGCTGCGCCTGCCGGCCGGGGTGATGCTCGCCGGAGTCCCCGGTCGCTCGGTGCTGCGGATGACCCCGCGGGGCGTCGCCGCGATCGAGGTGTCCGGGGCCGACGCCGCCCTCGACGGGCTCGAGCTCGCCCGCGCCGGCGACGTCGAGACGGTGCTGCTGCGGGTGGGCCGGGTCGACCGGCTGACGCTCTCGCGCCTGGTGTTCTCCGGCGCCACCGACACCTACGACGCCTTTTGCCACGGCATCCAGCTCGGCGTCGCCGGGGACACCTCGACCGACCTGACGCTGCGCGACTCGCTCTTCCACCGGCTGACCTACGGGCTCTACCAGGCCAACGACTCGCCGGCGGTGACGGTCGGGGTCGACGTCTCCGGCTGCACGTTCGCCCGCAACGCCAACACCGACCTGGAGTTCAACAGCCCGTCCGGCTCGTTCCGCGACGTGCGGGTCACCGGCTGCACCTTCCGCGACAACGACTCCCCCGGGTTCGCGGTCGGCGTCGCCTACTGCGCGCGCGTCGAGGTGCGCGGCAACCGGATGACGAACTACCGGATGGAGGCGCTGCACGTCGAGGACTGGTCGTCCGACGTGACGATCGAGGGCAACACCATGACCGCGTGCGGGCTGACCGAGTTCGCGTTCGTCCAGCTCATCCAGGGCGTCACCCGCATCGTCGTGCGCGGCAACGTCTTCGACGCGACCGCGAACACCGAGCCGATCGCCGTCGTGCACGCCCTCGCGGGCGGCCGCGGGCTCTCCGCCGGCGGCCGGCCGGTGGTGCCGCCGACCGCGGTCACCGTCACCGGCAACGAGTTCCGCTGCTCCGAGGCCGTGCGCGCGGTGAGCTTCGAGGGCGTCTCCGGCGGCTCGGTCACCGGGAACCGGGTGAGCGGACTCGCGGCGCAGGACGCCGTCGAGGTCACCGGCTCCACCGGCATCACCGTGGCGTCGAACGCGGTCGGCTGACCGTCAGGCCAGTGCGCGTCGGGCCGCGTCCAGGACGTCGTCCGCGGTGCGCTTGGGCGACGCGGCGTCCTCGGGGACGTCCTCGCTCCAGCCGGTCCACGCGGCACGGGCGGCCTCCATCCCGGCGCGCACACCCTCCGCGTCCGGCTCCACGACCCAGGCCCCGTCGACGTCCACCAGGTTCTCCGCGATGCCCGCGCGCGCGGACACCACCACCTGCAGCCCGGCCACCTGCGCCTCGAGCGCGGTGAAGCCGTAGACCTCCTCGGTGGAGGGCAGCACCAGGGTCTGGGCCTGCGCGAGGACCTCGACGACCCCGGGCTCGTCGAGGAACCCGTGGAAGCGCACCCGGTCGAGCACCCCGAGCGCGCGGGCCTGGTCCTCGAGCGGTCCGCGCTCGACGCCGTCGCCCGCCGCGTCGAGGGTCGGCGACCCCGGGAGCCGGGAGAACGCGTCCAGCAGCGTGTGCACGTTCTTGCGCGGGATCAGCTGACCCACGACGGCGTAGCGGTGGTGCTCGGCGTCCGGCCCGGTCCCGGCGCCCGCGCGGAGCTCCCGCGGCCGCGTGCCGAAGGCCTCGAGGTCGACGGAGTTCACGGACTCGACGATCCGGTCGCGCTCCACGCCGGTGTGCAGGGCGGCGTCGCGGGCGGACGGACCCGGCACGACGACCGCGCCGGCGCGGGTGAACAGCCGCGTCCGCAGCCAGGCCACCGGCCCGCGGTCGAACTGGCGGGAGTCCAGCGTCGACTCCGAGAAGATCACGTACGGGACCCCGGCCCGGCGGGCACGCAGCATGGTCCACGCACTCGCGGCCTGCGCCCAGGTGGGGATGACGACGAGGTCGGCCGCGGCCAGCAGCCGGCGCGTGTGCCCGGGGCGCAGCACGGCCTGGTAGGAGTCCAGGCGGCGGGCGATCCGCTTCGGCAGCGGCAGCCGCCGCGACGGCAGCACCCCCGAGGAGTAGCCGGGGTGCGGGCGGTAGACGAAGTGCCGCTCCGGCTCCTCGGCGAACAGGAAGTGCACGTGGAAGTCGCAGCGGGCCGCCAGCTCGCAGAACAGCGGTTCGCGGTAGGGGGCCTGCGCGTCCGTGAGCCACGCGATCTTCATGCCGACGCCGTGCGCGTCGTGACCTACGGTCGTTCCCACACGGAGCAGTATCGTTCGTCTGGGGGACACGGACCATGGGAATGTGGGTCATCAGGCTGTGAGAAAACCCGTAGCGGTGATGGAGCTCGACCCACTGGGCCACCGTTTGAGGTACGTCCGGCTCCTGATGGCCGCCGTGGCACCCCCCGATCGGTTACTCCTCGTGCCCGAGTCCGTCCGCGACTCCCCCGAGTTCGCGGAGCACCTCGCGGACCTCGAGGCACGGCTCGTCGTCCTGCCCGCCGGCCGCCGCGAGGCCGTGCCGGCCGCCGTGGAGGCCGCGTCCGCGGCGGGCGCCCGGCTCGTCGTGCCCGACGGGGACAAGAACGTCGCCCCGCTGCTTCTCGCCCTCCTGCGGGCGGGCCGTCGGCGCCCACCGGTCTCGGTGCTGCTGATGCGCACGACGCTGCCCGGCGGGCCGGAGCGTGCGACCGCTGGCATGGTCGTCAAGCCGCCGCTGACCTGGCTGCTCGCCCGCCTGCCCGGGGTGCGGATGCGGTTCCTGACCGACGCGTTCGGGGTCGTCGTGCGACGGCGAGGGTTCCCGGGGGTGCTGCCGGTGCGCGACCCGGTGACGGTGCCCGACGGGATCCCGGCGCCCCGTGCGTCCGGTGGGCCGTTCCGGCTCGGGGTGTTCGGCGTGGTCACTGCCCGGAAGAACGTGCCGCTGCTCCTCGAGGCCCTCGCCGAGCTGCCGACGGTGCAGCTCGTCGTCGCCGGCCGCTGCGACCCCGCCGTCGCGGCCGCCCTCGCGGAGTCCTCCCTCGTGGGGCGGCTGGAGGTCGACGACCGGCTGCTCGCCGAGAAGGAGTTCGACGCGGCCGTGGCGGGCGTCGACGCCGTGGCGGTGATGCACGACAACGACGCCCCCAGCGGCATCGTCGCCGAGGCTGCGGCGCGGGGTGTCCCGGTGCTCGGACCCGCGCGCGGGTGGGCGTCGAGCATGGTGACCGGCACCGGGATCGGGGAGGTCGCCGACCTGGGCGCGCCCGACCCGGTCGGCGAGGTGCGGGCCGCGCTGACCCGGTTGATCGACTCCCGCGAGCGCCGGGTGGCCGCGACCCGACGGGCCGCCACCCGATTGGGCGTGCAGGACTTCGTGAGTGGGATGCTCGGCGACGTGACGTAACCGTTCACCGGTTCGGGTTCCCGGGATCTTCACGGACGCGTTAGGCTGTCCGGCGCAATGACACCGCCTGTGAGCGACCGGGAGGAGGTGGCCGACCCCGCCATGACCGCCTCTCCGACGACGCTCGTGACGCTCCGTGGCTCGGCGACGACCCCCCGCCTCCCGGTCGCCGTCCCGGCGGGCCTGCTCCTCGCGTCGCTGCCGCTGCTGCGGCCGGGGACCTTCGGGGAGTACACCGCGCTGCTGGGCTGTGGGCTCGCGCTGGCCGCCGGGGTCGCTGCGATGTTGCGCCGCGAGCACGCCCCGGCGCGGCCGGTCCGTGCGGTCTCGGTGTTCCTCGCGCTGCTGGTCGCCGCGTACGTCTGGGTGGTGCTGCACTCGGTGTGGGTCGACGACCTGCTCCGCATCCGCAGCCAGTTCCAGGACTTCGTGCTCACGATCGGCTCCGTCGTCGCGGCGGTGCTCGTGATCTCCGACCCGCGCGCCCGGCTCGCGCTCGGCCGGGGCTTCGTCGTGCTGCTCTGCGCGATCGGCGCCCTCTGGCTGGTGACGGTCGCGTGGTGGGCGGTCGCCGGCGTCGGCACCGGCCAGATCGCGATGGTGCCGGTGGGGACGGTCGGCCCGCAGCCGGTCTACTTCCCCTTCACGATCAGCTACTCCACCTCGTCGGTGTTCGGGATGGACGTGCCGCGCCTGACGGGCGTCGGGCGGGAGTCCGGCTGGATGGCGATGTTCTGCGCCGTCGGCTGGTTCCTCTCCGACGCGGTCGGCTACCGGTCGCGGAGGGTCAAGGTCCTGCTGCTCGCCGGCCTGGTCGGGACACTCTCGACGGCGGGCTTCGGCGTGTTCGTCGTCGTGCTCGCGATCGACGTCTTCCTCCGCCCGCGCGGCGGCATCGGACTCGGCGGGTTCCTCCGCCAGATCGCCGGGCTCGGCGCCGGGCTCGGTGCGGCCTGGGTCGCGCTGTACGCCCCGGTGTTCGGCCTGCAGGCCAAGCAGACCTCCAACGAGGCGTCGCTGGACGAGCGCTCGGACGCCACCGAGGAGGGCCTGCGGGCGATCACGCAGCGACCCTTCGGCGGCCAGGGCAACGAGAAGCAGGCCGGGATCAACCTGATCTCCGACATCGCCGTCAACGGGCTGCCCTTCGTCCTGCTGGTCACGGCCGCCCTCCTGCTGCCGCTGCTGTTCGTGCGCCGTCCGGGGTCCGCCCGGGGTCGGGCCGCCCCGATCGCGCTCGTCGTGTTCGCGACGCTGCTGGTGTCCCAGCCCGCGGCCGCGTCCACCTGGGTGTTCGTGCTCGTCGCCCTGGCCCTGGCCTGCGACGAGCTCACGGACGCCGAACGCGCCGCGCCCGGCGCGCTGCTCCCCCACCGCCTCCAGCGGTGGCTCGGAGTCCCCGTCGACCGGTCGCCGTCGACCCGGTCGCTCCCCTCCTCGTCACCGCCCGCCCCGTCTGAGGAAGAGGCATCGTCGTGAACGCTCGCGAGTACTGGACCGTGCTGCGGGAGGACCGCTGGCTCGTCGGTGCCGTCGTCGTGGTGTGCGTGGCGATCGCCGCGGCCGTCGCGGTCCTCCTGCCCCGCACGTACACCTCGTCCGCCGTGTTCTACGTGGCGTCACCGCAGACGACCACGAGTTCGACGGACTCCTACCAGGGCGCGCAGCTCTCGACGGAGCGCGTGAAGTCCTACACCGAGCTGGTCACCGGGCCGCGGGTCGCCGCGGACGCGGCCGCCCTGCTCGGCGGCCGGCCCACCGCGGACGAGATCCAGAACTCGGTCAGCGCGGACGCGGTCGCGGAGACGGTCGTGCTGACCGTGGGCGTGACCCAGCCGACGCCGGAGGAGGCGCAGCTCGTCGCGCAGGCGGTGACGACGTCGTTCACGCGCCTGGTCAACTCCATCGAGTCGACCGGGCAGCCGGTGAACCGCCCGATCGTCTCCACCGAGGTGATCTATCCGCCGACGCTGCCGGTCTACCCGGCCGGGCCCGGCACGACGATGCTGGTGGCGGCGGGTCTGCTCGCCGGGATCGTGCTCGGCGTCGGGGCGGCGCTCGCCCGACGGTCGCTGCGCCGGGCCGTGGACACGCCGGAACTGCTCGGCACCGGACTCGGCACCACCGTCCTCGCGTCCGTGCCCGCGCTGCCCCGCCGTCCCGAGCGTCCCGCGCTGCTCGCCGAGCCCGCCGCCGGCCGTCGTGGTCGTCGGGCCGCGCTGGCCCGCGAGCGCGCCGCCGCGGTCCGGCGGCTGCGCACGGCGACCTGGGCCACGGCCGGGACCCGGCGCTGCCTCGTCGTCACCGGGGTGCGGTCCGGCCAGGGCGCGACGACGGTGGCCGTCGACCTCGCGGTGGCGCTCAGCGCGGCCGGCGAGTCCGTGCTGCTCGTGGACGCCGACCTGCGCCGCCCGTCCGTCGCGTCGCGGCTGGGGCTCGACCCGGCGCCCGGCCTGGCCGCGGCCGTCGTCGGCGCCGCGGAACCGGACCGGCTCGTCCAGCGGTGGGCGCCCGGGCGGCTCGACGTGCTGGCCTCCGGGCCGCAGGTCGAACGGCCCGGTGAGGTGTGGGGGACGTCCGACGCGCGGTCGGTCGTGTCGGCGCTGCGCTCCCGGTACTCGTGGGTCCTCCTCGACACCGCGGACGCGCCGGGGCACCCGGAAACGGCGGACCTGGCAGCGCTGACCGACGGCGCCCTCGTGGTCGCGCGGCGCGGCTCGGCCCGCCCGGAGGACCTCGACGCGACCGCCTCGGCATTCGCGGTCGTGGGCGTCCCGGTGATCGGCGCGGTCCTGACCTTCGCCGCCGACGTCCCGTCGACCCCGGCCGAGGCGCAGCGGGCCCTCCCGCCGGGGCGGAGCGCGGACGTGGCGGCGGAGCCGGAGTCGGTCGCGACGGAGTCGGTCGCGACGGAGCCGGCGACGGAGCCGGCGGCGGAGCCGGTTGCGACGGAGCCGGCGGTGGCGCCGGTGGCCGAGCCGACGGTGGCCGAGCCGACGGTGGCCGAGCCGACGGTGGCCGAGCCGACCCCGGAGACCCCGGCGGCTCCGAAGGCCCCGGCGAAGCCCCGCCGGACTCGTGCCACGGCGGCGACCGCCGGGACGGGCGAGGCCGCGACGGCGAAGCCCCGCGCCGCGCGGACGTCGAAGACCGCCGCGGCGGCCACCGACGACACCGCGGAGCCGGTCGCCGGGACCGCCTCGACGAACGGCACCCGGAAGCCGCGTGCCGCGTCGTCGGCGAGCACGGCGAAGACCACCCGGACCCGCACCACGAAGGCCGCGGCCACCGAGGAGTCGGACGCCCCGACCACCAGCACGCCGAAGAAGCGCGCGAGCCGGGCCAAGGCGGTCCCGGCGGCGGAGGACGCGACGCCGGAGTCGACGGAGACGGCCACCCCGGCAGACCCGACCACCCCGGAGGCCACCGCCGAGCCGGCCCCCGCTCCCGAGGTCGCCGAGCCGGCGGTGCCGGCAGCGGAGCAGTCGGAGTCGGAGCCCGAGGTTCGGACGGAGACGAACGGGTCACGTCCCACGACCGGCCCCACCTCCCGGTCGCGGTCGCCGCGGCGGGCGAGCCGGTCGACACCCGTCCGGCCGGAGTCCGCGCCGCCGGCCACCGCGAGCCCGGTCCGGCCCGCCCGCAACGGTCTGTCGCCGACGTCCGGGAGCTGACCGACCCACCGAGTGCGACACCGCGCAGGTTCGCGAGTCCAGGAACCTGCCCCCTGTCGCACTCGGTACGCGCCCGCCGAACCCTCTCCCACCGAGTGCGACACCATGCAGGTCGGAGACCGCCGAGCCCTGCGCTACGTCGCACTCGGCGCGCCCTTCGAGATGCAAGCCGACGCCTACCGACCCTGGAGAGCGCCTCCGCCTGACCCGCCCCGCCGAGTGCGACGGCACGCAGGTCCCCGGGCTCCGGATCCTGCGTCAGGTCGCACTCGGGAGGGCCCTGGGATCAGCTGATCTCGGGGCCCTCGGGCACCGGGCCGGTCGGGGTCACGCCGGCCACCCCGTCCCGCCGCGCGCGGCGGGCGGCGAACCCGAGCAGCACGAAGATCACGACCTGGCTGGCCACGTAGCCCACGGCCGCCCACACGGCGCCGCCGAGCCAGGCCAGGACCACGGTGAGGACGAGGCCGACGACCAGCCCCACCGCGATGCCCACCGCCACCGCGTGCTGGCGCCCCCGGTTCTGGGCGATGACGGCGAACGGCTGGTTGAGGGTCACGATCGCGGCGCCGATCGCGAGGATCGCGAACACCCCGCCCGAGGCCACGTACTCCTCGCCCAGCAGCCACGGGATGAGCGGCGGGCCGACGAGCGCGGCCACGAGCGGCGCCAGGCACAGCGCCGCGCCGACCCGCAGGACCCGGCGCTCCTCGGCGCGCAGTGCCTCCTCGTCCGCACCCGCTCGCGCGAGCCACGGCGCGGCGACCATCCCGAGCGAGTTCGCCAGGAACGTCAGCGGACCGATCAGCCGGCCACCCGCGGCGTAGAGCCCGGACTGGAAAGCGCCCGCGCCCACCGTGACCAGCGGCGTGTCCAGCTGCTGGGCGTTGGCGGCGAGGTTGGCCAGCCCGAAGCCCAGCGACTCCCGGTGGTGCCCGACGAGCTCGCCGGCCGGCCGGCGCCGTTCTCCCGGCGGCCCGAGGAACACGCGCGCGACGATCGCCTCGAGCACGAACGACGCCGGGATCGCGACCGCGAGGGCGAGCGCGCCGATCCCGCTGATCGCCAGCACGAAGGCGATCACCAGGCCGCCGACCCGGCCCGCGAGCTGCGCGGTGGACGCCGTCGCGAACCGCTCCTGCGCGCGCAGCAGCCCGTTCGCGGTCTGCGCCTCGTACATGCCGATCCCGACGACGGCGAGCGGGACCGCCGACGCCGGGTCCGGCGCCAGGAACACGGCGGTCACGATCCCGACGGCGAGCAGCACCGCGGTCGCCCACGGGCGCTTGCCGGCGATGATCGCGCGGGCGCGGGACTCGGGGATCCGTCCGGCCGCGCTCTCGCGCACCAGGTAGTTGATCATCCCGACGTCGACGACCGTCCCGGCCACCTGCCCGATCGCCGCACAGGTCGCGACCAGGCCGAGCGTGGCCGGCGAGATGGACCGCGCCCCGACGATGTACGTGACGCCGAGGACGAGCTGCCCGACGACGAGCGCCCCTGCCACCCCCCCGATCCGCCCGAGGAGCAGCGAGAGGGCGCCGCCCCCGGACGTGCGGGGGGTCATCGGCTACCGGTGAGCTCCGCCTCGACCATGATGCGGGCGAGCTCGTCGGGCATGGTCTGCGCCTTCCAGCCCAGCACCTTCTCCGCCTTCGTGGCGTCGCCGATCAGGGCGTCGACCTCGGTGGGCCGCAGGTAGGTCTGGTCGAACCGGACGTGCTTCTCCCAGTCCAGGTTCACGTGGTCGAAGCAGTACTGCACCCACTCGCGCACCGTCGTCGCGGTCCCGGTGGCCAGCACGTAGTCATCGCCCTGGTCGGCCTGCAGCATCCGCCACATGCCCTCCACGTACTCCGCGGCGTACCCCCAGTCCCGGATCGCGTCCAGGTTCCCGAGGTAGACGAACTGCTCCTTGCCCTGCGCGATCGCCGCCGCCGCCCGGGCGATCTTGCGGGTCACGAACGTCTCGCCGCGGCGCGGGGACTCGTGGTTGAACAGGATCCCGTTGACCGCGAACATGCCGTGGGCCTCGCGGTAGTTCCGTGCCATCCAGTAGCCGTAGACCTTCGCCGCCCCGTACGGGGAGCGCGGGTAGAACGGGGTCTCCTCGTTCTGCGGGGGCGGGGTCGCCCCGAACATCTCCGACGAGCTCGCCTGGTAGTAGCGGGTCTCGATCCCCACCATCCGGATCGCCTCGAGCAGCCGCGCGGTGCCGACGCCGGTGGTGTTGCCGGTGTACTCCGGCTCGTCGAAGCTGACGCGCACGTGCGACTGGGCCGCCAGGTGATACACCTCGTCCGGGCGGACCTTCTCGATCAGCGTCACCAGGCGGCTGGAGTCGGTGAGGTCGCCGTAGTGCAGCACCAGACGCTGGTCGGGGTCGTGCGGGTCCTGGTAGAGGTGCTCGATGCGACCGGTGTTGAACGTGCTCGAGCGCCGGATGATCCCGTGCACCTCGTAGCCCTTCGAGAGCAGCAGCTCCGTCAGGTACGACCCGTCCTGCCCGGTGATCCCGGTGATCAGCGCCCGCTTCATCAAGCCCCCTCGCTCACGTAGTTGTCCAGGTACCAGCGATAGGTGGAGGCGAGCCCCTCGGCCAGCCCGATCCGCGGCTTCCACCCGGTCGAGGCGATCTTCGAGACGTCCAGCACCTTGCGCGGCGTCCCGTCCGGCCGCGACGTGTCGTAGACGATCTCCCCGGTGAAGCCCACGGTCTGCGCCACCAGCGACGCGAGCTCCGCGATCGTCACGTCCTCCCCCGTGCCCACGTTCACCGGCGCCGGATCGTCGTAGGCCTCCAGCAGGTGCACACACGCCGCCGCCAGATCGTCCACGTGCAGGAACTCCCGCCGCGGCGTCCCCGTCCCCCACACCGTCACCGCCGGATCACCGTTCACGGTGGCCTCGTGGAACTTCCGGATCAACGCCGGCAACACGTGCGAGGACTCCAGATCGAAGTTGTCCCCCGGCCCGTACAGATTCGTCGGCATCGCCGAGATCCACCGCCGCGCGTACTCCCGCCGGTAGGACTGCACACCCATGATCCCCGCGATCTTCGCGATCGCGTACGCATCGTTGGTCGGCTCCAACGGCCCCGTCAGCAGCGAGTCCTCCCGGATCGGCTGCTCGGCGAACTTCGGATAGATGCACGACGACCCCAGGAACAACAACCGATCCGTCCCCGCCGCATGCGCCGCGTCCAGCAGGTTCGCCTGGATCCGCAGGTTGTCGTGCAGGAACTCCACCGGCCGCGCGTCGTTCGCCGCGATCCCGCCGACCCGGGCGGCCGCGTCCACCACCACGTCGGGCCGGGCCGCCGTCACGAACTCCCGCGCCGCCGCCGCGTCCCGCAGATCCACCTGCGCCGAGCGCGCCCCCACCACATCCGAGAACCCCGCCGCCCCCAACGCCCGCACCACCGCCGACCCCACCAGGCCACCCGACCCGGCCACCAGCACCCGTGCGGAACGATCCAGCTCGTCCATGACCCAGAAGGTAGCGGAGCGTGGCCGGATCCCCGACGGCTAGGCCATCCGAACCTCGTCACACTTCGTGACTGCCCTCCAGAGCTGGATACGTTAGGCCGAACGGAGTAACAGCGGGCGAGCACGCTCCGATCTCCTCCCCCGAGTCAGCACCATCCCGGAGGGAGCACCCGCCCGTGACCCGAGCCCGCCGCCGGATGCGCCGAGCCGTCCGCCACCTGCGCCGCCACGCGCGGTTGCCGCTCGTCGCGGCGGCCGCGGTCGTCGTGATCGCCGTCGTCGCGGTCGTCACCGCCGGGTACGACGCCCCGCGCGACGTCCGTGCTGCGGTCGCCTCCCCGGCCACCGCGACCGGTCGCCCGGTGGCCGTCATCGGGGACAGCATCTCCGAGGGCACCCCGTACGGCGGGAAGGGCGCCGCGAACTGGGCGCAGCGGGTCGGCGCGGAGCGGCAGTGGACGGTGACGAACACGGCCGTCGGCGGCACCGGGTACGTCAACCCCGGTTCGGCGGGCCCCTTCGAGGCCACGCAGCTGGAGCGGGTGGTCGCGGCCCGGCCGCAGCTCGTCGTCGTGGAGGGGTCGCGCAACGACATCGGCCTGCCCGTCGAGGCGGTACGCGCGGCCGCGTCGCACCTCTACGGCGAGCTGCGCACGCGGCTGCCGGGCGCGCGGATCGTCGTCGTCGGCCCGTTCTGGGACGAGAAGACCTCGCAGAAGGCGTACGCGTGGCGGGACGCCCTGGCCGGGGCCGCGCGGGCGGCGGGCGCGGACTTCGTCGACCCGATGGCGGAGCGGTGTTTCGCGGGCGCCTACGACGGCGGGCCGCTCATCGGGCCCGACCGCGTGCACCCGACCGACGCCGGCCACGCCCGCTACGCCGAGCGCCTCCGGGCGGCACTGGACCGTCTCGGCGTGTGACGAGCCGTGTGACGAGCCGTGAGGTCGGCGTGATCTTCGTGAACGCGGGGTAGCCGCTGCGCGACGATCGGTGCGCACGGCGGGAGGGCCCATGTCGGCCGGAGAGTTCGCACGGGACGAGTCCGCCCGGGACGACCGGATGCCGCTCACGCCCCTCGAGCGGGTGCCGCGCGAGCGCTTCGACGTCCCGGGGATGCGCGGCCTGCGGCTGCGCGCCCGGTGGTGGCTGCTGACGTGCGGCCCGACCAGTCGCCCCTGGACCGCCTTCGCCCTGTGCGTGCTCGGCATCGCCGGGCTGTTCCTGCCGATCGCGCACGACGCCGACGGCGTGGCCCTCGGCGCGTTCGACCTCGCCCTCGGGCCCGCGGTCCTGGCGCTCGTCGTCTTCGGGGTCCTGACGCTGCTGCCCGTCGTCGACCTCGTCCTCGGGCGCGAGCGGTTCACCCCGTGGCTCGCGTTCCCGGCCGCCCTCGGCATGCAGGTGACGCTCGCGCTCGCCCTCGTGGCCGGGTCGCAGGGCGGCGGAGCGCTGCACCCGCGCCTGTCCGACCACGTCAGCGGGCCCGCGATCGGCGCGCTGGTGCTCGGCGGGGTGGAGCTGGCCCTCGCCCTCGTGGGCGCGTGGGGGTTCGCCCGGCGGGCTGCCCGGCGTCGGTACGCCTGACGCCGGTCACGGTCCGATGACGTCCTGCCACTCGCGGTAACGCACTGCTCCGTTCGGCCGACCAATGGCTCGACGGAGCAGGGCAGCGCGAGGGGGACGACGTGGCGGTGCACGGGGCGGTCGCCGAGGGGCGGCTGGGACGACGTCGGGTGTGGATCGTCAGCACGGCCGTGGCGGCGCTGCTGGTGGTGCTCGCCCTCGCGCAGACCGTGCCCGGCGGCCGCTTCACCACGTGGCTCGGCCTGACCCCGCCGCCCCAGTCGTTCACCGAGATCTTCGCCGACCCGGCGACGCCGCTGCCCGCGGTGCTGCCGCTGGGGTCGAGCACTGTCGTGCCCGTGACGTTCACCCTCGGCAACGGGGGCACCGACCCGGCGTCCTACCGCTGGACGATCGGCGCGACGACGAACGCCGGGCCCCGCGTCCTCGCCACCGGCACCACCGACGTCGCGCCCGGGGCCCGGCGGGACCGCACCGTGCCGGTCACGGTCGTCTGCTCCGAGCCGCGGATCCTGCTGACGATCGCGGTCGCCGGGGTGGCACAGCCGGTCACCCGCCACGTCGCCTGCGCGGCCCCGCGATGACCCGCCCGGTGCTGGCGACCGTCACGGACGCGATCGCCCCGTTCCACGCCGGCGGCAAGGAGCAGCGGACCGCCGAGCTGACCCGGCGCCTCGCCGGGCGGTTCGAGGTGCACGTGCACACGATGCGCTGGTGGGACGGCGGGCGGACCCGGCGTCAGGACGGCGTCACCTACCACGGCGTCTGCGCCCCCCACGGGATGTACGTCGGCGGACGGCGGTCGATCCGGCAGGCGCTGGCCTTCGCGCTCGGGTGCCTGCGGCTGCTCGGCGCGCGGTTCGACGTCCTCGAGGCCGACCACATGCCCTACCTGCACCTGCCGGTGCTGGCGCTGGTCGCGAAGCTCCGGCGGCGGCCGTTCGTGGTCACCTGGCACGAGGTCTGGAGCCGCGCCTACTGGCGCGACTACCTCGGCCCGGCCGGCACCCTCGCGTGGGCGTTCGAGCGGTTCACGATGCGCCTGCCCGACCTCGTCGTCGCCGCGTCCGCCGAGACGGCACTGCGGGTCGGCGAGGTCGTGCGCACCCCGGTGGTCGTCGCCCCGAACGGCGTCGACCTCGGCGCCGTCACGCGGGCGCTCGGCGGGGCCCCGGCGCCGGCGGTCGACGTCGTCACCGTCGGCCGCCTCCTCCCCCACAAGCGCGTCGACCTGCTGCTCGACGCGCTCGCCGCCCTCGGCCCGGGCGTCTCCGCCCGCCTGATCGGGCGCGGCCCCCAGGAGGCGTTCCTGACGGCGAGGGCGGCCGAGCTCGGCCTCGACGTCACCGTCCACGCCGACGTCGACGACGCGGGCGAGCTCTACCGCCTCGTCGCCGGCGCCCGCGTGTTCGTCCTGCCCTCGGCCCGCGAGGGGTTCGGCATCGTCGCCCTCGAGGCCGTCGCCTGCGGGCTCCCCGTCGTCACCACCGCCGCCCCCGACAACCTCGCCCGCCACCTCGTCGCGGACGCCCCCGGCGGGGTCGTGTGCGCCGACGACGTCACCGCCCTCGCCGCCGCGATCCGCAGGACGCTGGACGACCCCCCGGACCGCGCGGGCGCCGACGCCTGGCTCGCGCACCACGGCTGGGCCGGCACCGCCGACCGGGTCGCGGCCGCGCTGGGCTCGGTCCTCCCCCGCGCGACCCCGTCCGCGGCGCACGAGCCGGCCCCACCCGCCGTCACCACCCTCCGCCCCGACCCCGCGACCGCCGGGAGCCCGTCATGACCACCTACGTGGACCTCGTCCCCCGCCCCAACGCCCACCACCGCGACGAGGAGCCGACGCAGCCGGGCGACCTGCTCTCCGCCCGCCCCGACGTCGTCCTCGCGGCCGCCGGGCTCGCGGCGATCGCCGCGCTCGTCCCGTTGCGCGGCGTCTGGGTGGCGCAGGCCGTGCTGCTCGTGCTGGTCCTGACGCTGCCCGGCGTCCTGCTCGTGCGCGCGCTCCGCCTCCCGCCGGCGCTGACCGTCCCCCTGACCGTGCCCGCCTCGCTGCTGGTGCTCCTCGGCACCGGGCTGGGGCTGAACACGGTGGGACCGCTGGTCGGTGTGGCGGCACCGCTGCGGCCCGGGCCGGTGCTGGTGGCGCTGGAGGCGGTCTGCCTCGTGCTGCTCGTGGTGGTCGCGACCCGGCGGCACGTCCGGACCGCCGACAGCGTCCGATCCTTCGCCCGCCACAGCTGGGCCCGGCTGCTGGGGCGCTGGGACCTGCTCGCGCCCGCCGTCGTGCCGCTCGTCGCCCTCCTCGGCGCGTTGCGGCTGAACGCCGCGGACAGCCTCGGCGCGACGACGTCCGGGCCGGTCGCGGCCGGCACCGTCGTCACCGGCTCGCTCGCCGTCGTCGGCGCGGTGCTCGTGCTGGGCGCGCTCGTCGGCGGGCTCGTGGTGGCCGGGCGCGCGGACGACGTGTTCCTCGGCGCGACGCTCTACGCGGCCGGGCTCGCGGTGCTGTGGTCGTTCAGCCTGCGCGCCGAGTCGATCTACGGCTACGACGTCATGACCGAGTTCCGCAAGATGCTCGAGACCATCGACGCCGGGTGGTGGAACTCCTTCCGGCCCGGCGACGCCTACGGCGCGATGCTGTCGGTGACGGTGCTGCCCGCGCAGCTGCACGCCCTCTCCGGCGTGTCCGCGGAGATCCTCGTCAAGGTCGTCTTCCCGGCGGTCTTCGCGACGACGCCGGTGATCGTCTACGCCCTCTGCCGCCGGTTCCTGGCCCCGCGCTGGGCGTTCCTGGGCGCTGCACTTCTGGTGGTGCAGCCCAACTTCGGCCAGCAGATGCCGGGCCTGGCCAAGCAGGAGATCGGCTTCGTCCTGTTCGCGGCGCTGCTGCTGGTGCTCGTGTGGCGGTCCGGGTCGCGCATCTCTCAGGCCGCCATGGTCGTGGCGCTCGCGCTCGGCGTCGTCGTCACCCACTACTCGTCGACCTACTTCGGCATCGTCGTCCTCGGCGGCGGGTTCGTGGTGGCGCTGCTGGCCTCGGCGGTGCGGCGGCGGTGGCGGCAGCTCGGGACGGCCTGGCTCGCGGGGCTCGCCGTCGTGACCCTCGTGCTCGGCGCCGGGCTGTGGAACTCGACGATCACGCACTCGTCGTCGAACGTCTCCGACGCCGCGCTCGGCTTCGAGGTCTCCGGCTTCGACCTGCTCCCGAACCGTGCGCTCGGCGACGACCTGCTCACCGGCTACATCAAGGGCAACACCACGCCGCAGGTCTCCGCGCCGGAGTACGAGCGGCTCGTCACGGAACTCTACGCCGCCGACCGGCGCTACGTGCTGCCCGTTCCCGACGCCGGGTCGTACCCGATCGCCGACGCCGGCTCCGCGCCGGCGGCCTCGATCCCGCAGCTGCTGGTGGGGTTCGGGCTGCAGCAGGTCGCCTACCTGATGGCGGCCGTCGCGGGGCTGGTGCTGACGCTGCGGCGGCGCTCGAGCCCGACCGAGCGGCTCGTCGGCGCGATGATCCTCGGCTCGGTCGCCGCGCTCGCCATGCTGCGGCTCTCCGGGACGCTGGCCCAGGCCTACAACCAGGACCGCGCGCTGCTGCAGGCGCTGATGGTGCTCGTCGTCGGGGTCGGGTGGTCGGCGCAGGCCCTGGCCCGGCCCGGGAGACGAAGCGGAGCGGAGCTCGACCCATCGGGTCGGCTGAAGGTGGTCACGGCGGGCGCCGTCGTCATGATCGGGGCCTTGTTCGCGCTGAACTCGTCGCTGCTGCCGGCGGCCTCCGGCGGCGGGCGGATCAACCTCGCGGGCGGCGGCGAGGACTTCCAGCGCTTCTACACCTACCGCGCGGAGGTGACGGCCGCGCGCTGGCTGGGCGACCAGCCGTCGTCGAAACGGCAGGTGGTCTACGCCGACCGCTACGGCACGCTGCGGTTCCTGCTGGGGACCGGACGGCAGGTCGGGGTGTTCCCGGAGATCGTCCCGGCGGTGATCGACAAGTCGGCGTGGATCTACGGCACGTCGGCGAACATCCGGGAGGGCGAGGTGCGCTCGCAGACGTCCGGGCAGATGGCCACCTACCGGTTCCCCCGGGAGTTCCTCGACGCGCACTACGACGTCGTCTACACCAACGGCACGTCCACGGTGTGGCACCGATGACCGGGGCGAGCGGAGCGACGGGGGGTGTGTTCGGGCGGCTGCCGGAGTCGGCCCGGCGACGGGTGGCCGACGTGGTGGTGCGGATCTCGCCGCGACTGCTGGTGGAGCCGGTCGTCGACGTCTTCGGGTGGGCGATCGCGACCGGGATGCGCAGGCTCCGCCGACCCGGCGTCATGAGGGCCCGGGAGAACCTGCGGGTGGTGCTCGGGAGCGAGGTGCCGGAGCGGGTGCTCGCGGCGTCGTTGCGGCAGTACTACGAGCACTGGGTGTCGATGCTGCGGATGCCCGCGCTCGGGGTGGCCGGGGTGTCGGCGGCGGTCGACCTCACGGGCGTGGAGCACCTCCCGGCGGACCGCAGTGCGGTGCTCGTCAGCTGCCACATGGGCCGCTACGAGTGGGGCAGCGCGGCGCTGTCGACGGCGATCCGCGAGCGCACCGGGCGCGGGCTGCTGGGCGTGGCGCGGGTGTTCGGGTCGCCGGTGACGGAGTCGGTGATCCACCGCGTGCGCGCCGCGGGCGGGAACTCCGAGATGGAGTGGGTGGACCCGTCCGCCCGGTCGCGCACGGCCGCGGCGCTGATGACGCGACTGCGCGAGGGCGGCGTCGTCGGGATGATGATCGACCGGTACTCCGTGGGCGCGACCGTCGAGGTGCCGATGTTCGGCCGCCGCGTGGCGCTGGCCGCGGCACCGGTGGCGCTGGCCGTCCGGACCGGGTCCGCCCTGCTCCCGATGACCTGCTGGGTCGCCCGGGACGGCCGCGTGCACTTCGACGTGCACCCGGAGATCTCGACGTCGGGGACGGTGTCGGAGGTGCTCGAGAGCGTCGCGGCGGTGTTCGAGAAGGAGATCGCGGCGCACCCCGAGGCGTGGCACGTGACCTCGCCGGTGTTCCGGTGACGACGCGGGCCGCGGTGGTCGTGCCGGTCGGACCGTCCGTGCCGGCGGAGTTCGTGGACGACACGCTCGCGTCGGTGGAGCGGCTGGGGGTGCCGACCACCCTCGTCGTCGTGAACGACTCGGATCGTTCCCGGTGGCCCGCGTCGACGGTGGTCGTGCCCGCTCCGGCCGGTGCGCCGGGGGGTCAGGGCGGGCTGTTCGTGAAGCTCGGCGCGGGGATCCGGCGGGCGCTGCAGGACGACTGGGACGTGCTGCTGCGGCTGGACACGGACGCGCTGGTGCTGCGGGGCGGGTTGGTGTCCTCGGCGGTGTCGCGCTTCGCCTCGGACTTGTCGCTCGGGTTGCTCGGTGCCGTGCGGGTGGGTCCCGACGGCGGGGAGCGCTCGTTCGGGCCTGCTCGTGCCCTGCTGCGTGCGGAGGCGGGATGGCGGGGGCTGCGACGGCCGGCCGTGCGGCGGGCGGTCCGCGCGTTGCCGCGGGACGGGGCGCACGGGCTGGGCGGGGCCTACCTGCTGTCCCGTCGGTGCGCCGAGGCGCTCGACGGGGCGGGGTGGCTGACGTGCGGGGCGCTCGCGGGTTCGCGGGCCGGGGAGGACCACCTGATGGGCGCGGCGGTCCGGGCGTGCGGGTTCTCGTTGGGCGAGTTCTCGCGGCCGGGCGATCCGCTCGCGGTGCGGTGGGTGGGCCTGCCGGCGTCCCCGGCGTCCGTGTGGGAGTCGGGCGCGGCGGTGACGCACTCGGTGCGGTCGTGGGGACCGCTCTGCGAGGCCGACGTCCGGGCGGAGTTCCGGGCGCTCGCCCCGGTGGGGTAGACCGGCTCACGTGAAGCAGGCCCTGGTGATCGGCCACGACCACGTCGCCGCGATCGAGCACCTCGGAACCGACCTCGAACGGCGCGGGTTCTCGGTCTCCGGGTTCACGGTCGTCCCGGAAGACCGCTTCACGCGTCCCGACGTCGTCGTGACCTACCCCGACCCGCTCGCGTGGGACCTCGTCGTGACCGTCGGTGCGCCCTGGCCTCGTCATGCCATCGACGGCTGGGCCCGCCGCGAGGTGGAGTTCCTCGCCCGCCGCCACGAGCACGGCCGGCCGACGCTGGGCCTCTGCTTCGGCGGGCAGCTGCTGGGTGAGGCGCTCGGGGTCGCGACGACGCCGCTGCCCGCGCGTCGCGTCGGCTGGCACCCCGTCGACCCGGTCGTCCCGGAGATCCGGGCCGGACCGTGGTTCCAGTGGCACGCCGAGCAGCTGACGGCGCCCGCCGGGGCCGAGGTGCTGGCGCGTTCCCCCGACGGCGTCGAGGCCTTCCGCGCCGATCGTTCCGTCGCCCTGCAGTTCCACCCGGAGATGACGCCGCGCCTGCTGCGGCGGTGGCTCACGCTGCCCGGGGGCCACGGTCTCGACGACCCGGACTCCCTGGAGGCCGACACCCGTCGTCATGCCGACGGCGCCGCGCGGGCAGCGCGTTCGCTGCTCGACCTCCTCGGGTGACGGGTCAGGGACGCGCGGCCAGCGTCGGCAGCCCGGGGCCGGTCAGCTCGTCCAGGGCGACGGATCGTCCGGCGATCGCCATCAGGAGCGCCTCCCCCGGACCGGACACCTCGTCGCCCTCGCCGGTGCTCCAGTCGAGGTCGGTCGCCCGGAGGCGGAGCCCGCGGATGCGCGCGCTCGAGCGCAGCGGCGGCGCGCTCCGGGCGAAGTCCAGGGTGGCGACCAGACGCTCGTTCGGGATGGTCCGCGTGTCTCCCAGGGCTCGACGGATGTCCTGCTGGTGGATCATCCCGTCGGTCAGCGCGATCCGGCCGCCGAACATCGTCGTCAGGCCCCGGGGCCGACGACTGCGCTCGAGCAGGGCCAGCAGCTCGTCGGGACCGTGGTCGGCGTAGTCGGCCATTGCGACCGCGTTCATGCGGTCGAACGAGCCACGACCGCGGGCGAAGGTCCGGGCGAGGCCGGCCGGGCCGCGTTCCTCGTAGCTCAGGACGTGCGCCACGACGTCGCGGACGGTCCAGCCCTCGCAGAGCGTGGGTGCGTCCCACTGCGCGGGTTCCAGTGACCGCAGCAGCTCCGCGAGGTCGTCGCGTTCCTGCTCGGCGAATGCCATCACGCTCGCGGCCACGGGCGAACTGTAGGACCCGACCCGTCGTCGGGAAAAATTCTGGCGCGAGGTGTCGAGACGGCCGCGGCGGCTCCGTCCCCGGGGTGCGAGCGGCCCGCCCCGGGCCGCCACGACGAAGGAGATCGCGATGAAGTACCTGCTGCTCAAGCACTACCGCGGTGGCCCCACCCCGGCGACCGACCAGCCCTCGATGGACCACTGGACCCCGGAGGAGATCGACGCGCACATGGCGTTCATGCGCGACTTCGGCGCGCGCCTGGAGGCCAACGGAGAGTTCGTCGACGCGCAGGCGCTCTCGATCGAGGGCACGTTCGTGCGGTCCGACGGCGAGGGGCGCCCGCCGGTGACCGACGGTCCGTTCGCGGAGACGAAGGACCTGATCGCGGGCTGGTACGTCATCGACGTGGAGTCGTGGGACCGGGCCGTCGAGCTGGCCGGGGAGCTGTCCGCCGCGCCGGGTGCCGGCGGGAAGCCGATCCACGAGTGGCTCGAGGTCCGGCCGTTCCACACCGGGACCTCCCTCTTCGAATGAACGACGAGCTGCTGCGGGAGCTGGTCCCGTCCGTCATCGGTGTCCTCGTCCGGCGCGGAGCAGACTTCGCGTCGGCCGAGGACGCCGTGCAGGAGGCCCTGATCCGCGCCGTCGAGACCTGGCCGGACGACCCGCCCCGCGACCCGAAGGGCTGGCTGGTCGCGGCGGCGTGGCGGAAGTTCCTGGACGCCGTCCGATCCGAGTCGTCGCGACGCGGACGGGAGGAGGCGGACTTCTCGTCGTCGGCCCCCGTCGAGGTGTCGGACGTCGACGACACGCTGCGTCTGTACTTCCTGTGTGCGCATCCGTCCCTGCCCGCCGCGTCGGCCGTCGCGCTGACGCTGCGGGCGGTGGGGGGACTGACGACGCGCCAGATCGCCGAGGCGTCCCTGGTGCCCGAGGCGACGATGGCGCAACGGATCAGCCGGGCGAAGAAGCGGATCGCCGGGGTCCGGCTGGACCAGCCCGGCGACCTCCCGACGGTGCTCCGGGTGCTCTACCTCGTGTTCAACGAGGGCTACGGCGGCGACGTCGACCTGGCCGCCGAGGCGATCCGCCTGACCCGCCAGCTCGTCGCCCTGACCGAGGAGCCCGAGGTCGCGGGGCTCCTCGCGCTGATGTTGCTGCATCACGCGCGCCGTTCCTCCCGCATGGTGGACGGGCGGCTGGTGCCGCTGCGGGACCAGGACCGGTCGCGGTGGGACACCGCCCTGATCGCGGAGGGCGTCGTGGTGCTGCAGAACGCCCTGGCCCGCGACCGGCTGGGCGAGTACCAGGCGCAGGCCGCCATCGCGGCGCTGCACGCCGACGCGGCGAGTGCCTCGGAGACGGACTGGCCGCAGATCGTGGAGTGGTACGACGAGCTGCTGGCGCTCACCGACAGCCCGGTGGTGCGGCTCAACCGGGCGGTGGCGGTCGGGGAGGCGTCGGGCCCGGCCGCCGGGTTGGCGGCGGTGGCGGAGGTCGGTGCGGACGTGCCGCGTCGGGACGCGGTGCTGGCGTGGTTGCACGAGCGGTCCGGGGACCTGGAGGTGGCCGCCGAGTTGTACGTCGCGGCCTCGAAGGCCGCAGCCGGCGTGGCCGAGCGGGATCACCTCACCCGCGAGGCCGCCCGGGTGCGGTCCCTGCTGTAGGTCAGCGCGATCCAGAGTTGTGGGACGCACACGGCCGTGCCGAGTCGGACCACATCGGGGCCGCGTTGCAGGACGCACATCGAGGATTGCTCCGAACGGCTCTTGATCTTATCGAACACGTGTTCGATCATGGGTGCATGACGGCGGCGGTGTGGTACCTGGACCCGAACGGGTCCTGGCAACCCCGCGCCGAACGACAGCAGCCCCCGCCGTCGGGCGAACCGGGTGAACGGCTGGCGCGGATCCTGCCGCTCCGCCCGCCGGACCCTGAGCCCGACGCCGGGTGGGCGGTGCCCGGGGTCGAGCCGCCCGACTCCGCGGAGAAGCTGTCGCGGTCCTCGCGCGCGGCGCTGGCCGAGATCGCCGACGCCATGACCGCCTACCGGCGGGCCGGGGCGCGGGTCTACCGGGCGATCACCGCCCTGGACGCCTCGGACGCGGTCGCCGAGTCCGGCTACCGCGACCTTCCGCGGCTGCTGACCGACCACGCCCGGCTCGACCCGGCCGAGACCAAACGACTGACCAGACACGCCGAGGCGCTGCACCCTCGGGTCACCCCCGCCGGGGCCACCGTGGAGCCTGACCTGCCCGCCACCTCGACGGTGGTCGACGACGGTGCCGCCGGGGACGGGCACGTCGAGGTGATCTGGAAGACGATGACCCGGCTGCGGGGGGTCGACGACCTCGACGCCGAGGTGCTGGCCACCGCCGAGGAACAGCTCGCCGAGTTGGCGCGCACGCACTGCCCGGCCGCGCTCGCACGGGCGGCGGGGGTGATCGCCGATCGGCTCGACCCCGACGGAGCCACCCCGGCCGAGGACCCGCCGCGGGAGAACGAGCTGACCTACACCCGGCGTAAGAACGGTGACCTGCACGCCAAGACCATTCTGCGTGACCCGGTCGCGGCGGAGTTGTTCGACCAGGCCATCCGCGGGGCGACCCTGCCGCCGCAGTCCGCGGCCGTCGCCGACCCCGACACCGGACACGCCCCCACCACCACCGACGGGGCACGAGGCGAAGACCCGCACGTGGAGGCGCGGGAGTCCAAACCGTCCCGCCAGGCCGGCGCCCTGATGGACCTGATCGCCGCCGGGTACGCCGCCGGCCTCGACGAACCCCACCAGACAACCGACGCCGACGGGCAGATCGAGTTCGGCGGTGCGGACGAGGAGTTCCTGCCCGACGACGACCCCGAGCCCGACCCGTGCGCCGAGGACACCGCGCGTGGGAGCGACGCCGGCGCTGATGCCGGCAGCCACGACACCGACCCCGACCGAGACCCCGACGGATCCGGCACCGGCACCAGCGCGGACGCGCCCGATCCCGACCCGGACGCCGACCCCGCCGACCCCGCCGACGACAGCGACGGCCCGGACGGCCCGGCAGCACCACCGCCGCCGTCTCCGTCTCCGCCGCCGAGGCCGCGGCCGGCGCGGGCCAGAGACGTTCCGCGGCTGCAGCTGACCGTGACCCTCGACTTCGAGACGCTGCGCGACCAGCTCGCCGACCGCTCGAAGGCCCTCGCGCTGCTCGAGGACACCACCTGGATCCGCCCCGAGACCGTGCGCCGCTTGGCGTGCGACGCCGAGATCATCCCCATCGTCCTCGGCTCCAAGGGCGAGGTCCTCGACGTCGGCCGCGCGTCCCGCACCCCACCGGCCGGGCTACGGCGCGCCATCTGGGCCCGCGACCGGCACTGCGCGTTCCCCGGCTGCCGCCGCAAAGCCCGCCACTGCCAGATCCACCACATCCGACACTGGGCCCACCACGGCGAGACCGAGCCCGACAACCTCGGACTGCTCTGCACCTACCACCACGGACTGGTCCACCACTCCGGCTGGGAGATCGTCATGCACGACCACCTGCCCTGGTTCATCCCACCCAAGTGGCTCGACCCCACCCGCACCCCCCGACACAACCGCCCCTGGACCATCTGAGCCCGACCCCTACACGCCCGCCGTCGCTCGGGCCGGGTAGTCGGGCAGCGTGAGCAGGTCGACGGGCGGGGGCGGGACCTGCCCGCGGACGCGGCCGACGGCCCGGCCGACCGGGCCACCTAGGAGTCGGAGTCCGGTCCGGAGCAGGGTGCGGTGCCATTCCACGCGCGGGTGGCCGTGGCGCGGGACGAACGTCTGCGCCTTGTCGGTCATCGGGCGCAGCAAGCGCTCGTAGCGGGCGAACGCGCCCGGGACGTCGTCCGGGGTGGACCCCAGCTCACCGGCCAGGACGTAGGCGCCGGCGAGGGCGCTCGTCGTCCCGGTCCCGAACGGCCCCGCGCACCAGGCCGCGTCGCCGAGCAGCACCACCCGCCCGCGGTGCCAGGTCGGGAGCCGCACCTGGGCGATCTGGTCCACGTAGAGCGAGGGGTCGTCGAGGGCGGCCAGGACGCGTGGGGCCTCCCACCCGACGTCGGCGTAGGTCGCCCGGAACAGCTCGACGGCGTTCTCGCGGTCGAGGCGGTCGAACCCGCGCAGGTCGGTGTACAGGCTCAGCATGGCGCGGGTGCTCCCCACGTTGTCCGGACGCAGGTGGACCAGCCGCCCCCGGCCCGCGAAGTAGATGCGCCACTGGCGGTCGTCGGCCGCCACCCGCGGGACCGTCACGTAGGCCCCGACGAGACCGAGCTCGGAGATCGCCGGCTCCGGGAACACGAGGTCCCGCGAGCGCGACCGGGAGCCCTCCGCGAGCACGACGGCGTCGAACCGGCGGTCCGCGCCGCGGGCGAACGACACGTCCACGCCGCGGCCGTCGTCGTGCAGCGCCGTGATCCGGTCGCCGAAGACGTACTCGGCGCGGCGGGCGGAGTGGTCGTACAGGACCCGGGCGAGCTGCCCCCGCAGGATCTCCAGCTCGGCGGTCGGGGCACCGTCCGCGTCCCCGGCGCCCGCGGGGAACGAGGCGTACGCCCGCCCGTCCTCGTCCACGAACGCGAGGCCGGTCTCGCTGGTGTGGTGCTCCCGGACGGCGTCCTCGAGCCCCATCCGGCGCAGCACCTCACGCCCCGCGCCGCGGACGTCGACGTTCTGCCCCTCGTCGCGCAGGTGGTCGGAGCGTTCGACCACCGTCACGTCCCACCCGGCCGCGGCCAGCCACGACGCGGCGGCGGGTCCGGCGATACTCGCGCCGGACACCAGAATCCTCGGTGCACCCATGTCGCCGGGCTACCCGGTCGGTAAGGAACTTAACGACCTGAGGACGTGAGGATGAGCGACGAGGCGATCCGCCGGGAACCCGGACTCGAGGCGCTGACCGACACGACGCTGGCGGTCCGTCGCCTCATCAGCGCCTCCCAGGACCTGACGGTCCGCACCGCCCGGGACATGGCGATGAACGTCGGCGACATGACGGCGATCCTGCTGCTCAGCGAGCACGGCCCGATGGGCGTCGTCGAGCTCGCCGGCCGGCTGGGCGTCTCGTCCCCCGCGACCACGATGCTGGTCGACCGGCTGGAGCGCAGCGGACACGTCGAACGCGTCCGCGATCCCGACGACCGCCGACGCGTCCGGGTCACCGACACGGAGACCGGCCGGGCGTCGACGCGGCAGGCATGGCTCCCCGCCATCGAGGAGATCGACGCGGTCTGCCGCTCGCTGTCGGAGTCCGAGCAGGCCCTCGCCCGGGACCTGCTGGACCGCCTCACCGGGGCGATGTCGCGGGCGCCCCGGCGGTAGCCCCGAGTCGCAGCACCTCCACGTGCAGGGTCCCGTCCACCACGGCCTCCGTCTCCACGCTCGGCGACCACGGGGCCAACGCCGCCCGGGCCGCCGCGAAGGTCGTGCCGCGGGACCCGAGCAGGATCACCTGCGCACCCGGAGCGGCGTCCAGCTTCTTCCGGTCCGCAGCCGAGAGCGCCGGCATCGACGACGACAGGCCGTGCACCGGCCCGAGGTACTGGGCCGCGGCGCGCGACGGCACCTCGTCGGGCAGGGAGCCCGCGGCCGGCGGCTCCACCCAGGTCAGCGCCCGGACCGGGGCCCGCGGGACGACGTCGACCACCGAGGCCATCGTCGAGTAGGCCGTCACCGCCGACCGGTCCGGATGACCGCCGACCGCCCCGTAGTCCGCGAGCGGGTAGCGCACCTGCCCGGGAGCGTAGGCGGTGCTCGGCTGGCCGGTGGTCAGCAGCACGAGGCCGACCGTCACGACGAGGACGGACGCGGCCCGCCGTCGGGGACCACCGGCCACGACGGCCGCCACCACGACCACCACCGCCACGGCCAGCCCCACGGGGACCACCCCGAACCGAGGCGACCCCGTCCAGGACTGCAGCACCGCGAGCCCCAGTACCGCCACGACCGGCCACCAGGACGACGACACCGCCGAGAGCAGCAGCGCCGTCGTCAGGCACGCGCCCGCCCAGAGCAGCGACGAGTAGAAGTAGTACTCCAGCGTGAACCCGCTGGACGCCTGGATCGCCAGGAACGCGAGGAGACCCAGACCGCTGCCCAGCACGACGACCGCGTCCCCGCGCGGGGGCCACTCCCCCGTCCGGCGCCGCCGCCGCGCACACCGCCAGGCCCACGCGATCACGACGGCGGGTGGCACCAGCAGGTAGGTCGCGCGCTGCGCCCAGGCCCAGGTCGTGGAGTGCCACAGCCGGATCTGGTCGGGCCGCTGCAGGCGGAGCAGCTGGTCGACCGTGGGCCCGAACAGGTCCGCGCGCCCGTACACGAGCAGCGCGCCGAGTACCGCGAGCCCGGTCGCCGCCACGATCCCGAGCACGACCGCCGCGAGCTCGACGACCACCCGCCGCGTCCGCGCCCGGCGCACGCCCGCGTGCCGGGACCACCCGCTGACCAGGACCGCGAGCAGCGCGGCGGCCACCAGCGGGAACGCCGCCGGGTGCGCGTGCACCGCGAGGCCGAGGAACACCCCGGCCAGGCCCCGCGCCACCAGGCGCCGCGCACCCGTCGTCGGGAACACCAGCAGGGGCAGGCCGGCGAGCAGGTAGGCGAGGGCGGCGCCGTCGGGATAGTCCGAGCCCCAGGCCATCGCGACGACGGGTGAGGTCAGGATGACCACGACGGCGAGCGCCCCGGCCGACAGCGAGCGGCGGCGCAGCCAGAGGTAGACGGGCACCGTCGCGAGCAGCGCGAAGGCGTAGCGCAGGACGACGAAGCCGCCGACGTCGCCGAACGCGAGCTGCGCCAGGTGCGCCGGGAGGATCTGCCCGACCCGCACCCAGAAGTAGTCCGCGGTGCCGAAGCGCTCGATGAGGTCCGCGCCGTGGCGGGCGTAGGCGGTGGAGAAGTTCGGGTCGACCATCGTCCACCGGGTCTGCAGGCCGACCGACATCGGCGTCAGGCGCAGGAGCACCGCGACGATCCCCGGGGCGAGCAGCAGTCCGAGCGCCTCCACCCACCACGGGACGCCGCGGGCGGGCCGGCGGTGGACCGCGGTCGGCGGAGTGGCCTCGAGGGTGCTCATGCCTGCGTCCCGATCACGGTGGCGAGGGCGTCCTTCGCCAGCGCGGCGACGCCCATGCCGCCGCGGTCGGTGGCGGCGTAGTCGTGGTCGCCGGTGGCCCGGCGGGCCAGGACGCCGAGCCCCCGGGTCACCCGCACCCCGAGGGTGGCGCCGTCGGTGTCGCGGTAGGTCTCCGCCCGGCGGTCCCAGCGCCGGGCGAGCCGCTCGAAGTAGCCGCCGGAGGAGACCCCGATCGACTGCAGCCACACCCCGTACCCGCGCGCCGCGTCCGCCCGGATCGCGAACTCGTCCGCGCCGATCGACAGCGCGCCCCACCAGGCGGCCGCGCCGCGGACGGTCGGCGCGCCCGCCGCGTTGGCGCCGTGCTGGCGGTACAGCGCGAGCTCCTCGGCGAGCTCGCAGCGCCGGCCGCGGGCGAAGGCGATCAGGGCGACGACGTGGTCGTGGTGCATCGCGCGCAGCGTCTGGTGGGAGTTCGGCCGGGTGTCCCAGGCGACCCGGTCCAGCCCGCGCCCGTGGCGGAGGTCGTCGAGGAGGCGGCGGCGGAAGACGGTCGCGAAGCCGGACGCCACGTGCCAGGGGTCGCCCTGGAGCGGGTCCAGGCAGATCGTGCGGCGCGGGTCGGGGTGGTTGAACCCGAGCGACTCGGCGTCGGCGTCGACGACGCGGGCGGCGTGGTGCACGAGGTCGGCCCCGGTCCCGGCGAGGGTGTCCAGGCACCGCTCGAGCTTCGCGGGCAGCCAGATGTCGTCCTGGTCGGACCACGCGATCACGTCGCCGCGGGACGCCTCCAGGGCGTGCCGGAAGTTGTCCGCGAGCCCCGCACGCGGGCCGTCGAGGATCCGCACCGGGAACGGCGCCCACCGGGCGAAGTCGGCGAGGACGGCCGGCGTGGCGTCGTCGGACCCGTCGTCGGAGACCACCAGCTCGTCCGGACGCCGGGTCTGGCGCGCGATGCTCGCGAGCTGTTCGGGCAGCCACCGCGCGCCGCGGAAGGTCGCCATGACGACGGACAGGGTGGTCATGAGGTCCTCCCGGACAGCAGTGCGGCACCGGCGAGCAGCGAGTAGCAGCCCTGGCCGACGAGCCAGCCGAGGCCGAGGCCGGTGAGCGAGTGGGTCGCGCCCACGACGGTCGCGGCGAGCACCACTGCGGAGCCGACGGTGTTGACCGCGGTGAACGCGACGATGCGGCCTGCGGCGTTGATGACGACGTCGGCGACGTAGTTGAAGGCGCCCAGCAGGCTGCCGAGCGCCATGAGCCGCAGGCACCACGTGGCCGCGGTGTACTCCGGCCCGAACACCGCCAGGACGAAGGGCGCGATCACGACGACGATCCCGACGGCGGGTGCGACCAGCGTGTACGTCCCGCGCAGGGCGCGGCGCACGATCACCCGGGTGTCGTGCACCTTCGTCGAGAGCTCCGCGAACAGGGACTGCGAGATCGTCGTCGGGATCGCGTTGAGCGCCGAGACGAGCAGCAGCGCCGCGGTCGTGAACGCGCCGGCGGCGGGGCCGAGCAGGGCGACCGCGACGATCGGGGTGAACGCGAGCGGCGCGATCGAGACGAGCATCGAGGCGTAGTTGCCGCCGGAGAACGTGATCTTCCCGGCGAGGGCCGCGAACGGGTGCCGCGCCCGCTCGTCGTCGGGAAGGGATCGGGTCTGCCGCAGACCGACGGTGAACGAGATGACGGCCGCCAGCGCGGTGGAGACGAGCAGCGCCCACATCAGCCCGTCGTGCTGGTCGACGCCGGCGAGCGCGAGCAGCGGCAGCGCGGCGATGCGCACGGCGCCGGCGAGGGCGTTCTTGACGACGATGCTGCCGGTGACCCGGAAGCCCACGATGACGGCGTCGACCACCGGCCCGACCGCCATCGCGACGACGAGCGCGACGACGAGCAGCCGGGAGGTCGGGCCGAGCGGGAGACCGAGTCCGCCGGGGACCGTCACGATGGCGGTCGCGACGACGAGGCTGGTCGCGCCCACGAGACCGACCGCGGCGAGGACGAAGGACCGCTGGTCGGGCTCGGCGTGCAGGAAGCGCACGACGGTGTTCGGCATGCCGACGCCGGCGGCGGCGGCGGCGAAGCCGAGTCCGGCGACGAGCGCGGAGACGGTCCCGACCGTGTCCGCGGGCAGCATCCGCGCCGCGAGCGCCCAGAACGCGAAGCCGAGCAGCCCGGAGATGACGTAGTTCGCCATCAGCAGCGCGGAGTTGCGGACGAAGCTCTCGCGGGCGACGTGGCGGATACGGGTCAGGCGGGTCGGGGTCGCGGTGGTCATGCGCGCCTCCATCCGAGGGGTGCGGGGGCGAGGTCGCGGACCGGTCGGGCGGGGACGCCGACCGCGAGGACCCCGGGCGGGATCACCCCGGTGACGACCGCCCCGGCCCCGATCACGGCGTGCGCCCCGACGTGGGCACCGGGCAGCAGGGTCGCGGCGCGGCCGATCCAGGCGTGGTGCTCGACGACGACCGGAGCGGTGCGGACCGCGGCCAGGTGGTCGACGGCGTGGTGGTCGGTGTCGGCGACACCGACGAGGTCGCCGACGTGGACGTCGTCGCCGATCTCGATGCCCGTCGTCGCGACGAGGCTCGCGCCCTGGTTGACGAACACGCGGTCGCCGATCGTCAGGGTGCCGCCGGGGTGGGCGCCGAGCTCGATCCGGCCCGTGACGGCGCGGAGGGAGAGCTCGGCCCCGAGGACGACGGTGCCGCCGGTGTGCAGGGCCGGGAGCAGGCCGTCGCAGCGGACGAGCCCGCTCGTGCGGACGCCGCGGGCGCGCAGGACGGCGGTGCAGGCCGCGGAGCGGGCGGCGAGGACCGCGAGGCCGGCCGGGTTGCGGGGGCGGCTCATCGGAGGGCTCCGGCCGGGGTGGGGTCGGCGGTGGTGTCGGCGGCGGTGTCGGCGGAGGTGTCGGTGGAGGTGTCGGTGGCGGCGCGCGGTCCCGGGATGGCTGTCGGGGGTCGCTGGTAGAGATCCAGCAGGGCGGCGGCGAGGCGCTCGGGGGCGTGCTCGGCGCGGGTGCGGGCGACGTCGGCGCGGAGCCGGGCGAGGCGGGCGGGGTCGGCGAGCAGGGCGGACAGGGCGGCGGCGAGAGCGGGGGTGGTGTCGGGGTCGGCGGCGGGCACGGTGACCGCGGAGGGCGGGAGGTCGGCGCGCAGGCCGGGGAGGTCGGTGGCGACGACGGCGGCGCCGGCGGCCACGGCGCGGTTGAGCACGCCGCTCTGGGTGGCGGTGCGGTAGGGCAGCACGACGACGGCGGCGGTGGCGAGGAGGTGGTCCAGGGTCGGGTCGTCGACCGCGCCGGTGAAGGTGACGTTCCTGCCGAGGGCGCGGCGGCGGAGCTCGGCGGCGTACCGGTGGTCGCGGGGGCCGAAGGCGCGGAACACGCCGCGGCGGGGGCGCACGGCGCCGGCGACGACGAGGCGGGCGCCGGGGAGGTCGTCCAGCGCGGCGACCGCGTCGATCGCCCGCTCGAGGCCCTTGTCGGGGTGGAGGTAGCCGAAGCACAGCACGGTGGTCTCCTCGCGGGCACCGAGGGTCGGTGCGCTGGTGGTCGCGCTGCCGAAAGCGCCGTGCGGCACGACGGTGACCCGCTCGAGGTCGACGCCGCAGGTGGCCAGGCCCTCGAGCGCGGCCGGAGTGTGGACCACCAGGACGTCTGCCGCGGCGGCCAGCGCGCGGTAGAGCCGGCGGGCCACCGGGCCGAGCAGCGCGAGCTCGCGGGTGACCTCGTGGAGCGTCACGACGGTGCGCGTCCCCTCGCGGCGGAGCCGGCGCAATGCTGCGACCAGCGCCGGGGTGGCTGCGCCCCAGGCCGGGACCGTGAACTGCAGGTGCACCGCGGCGGGCTCGTGGGCGCGGACGGCGGCGGCGATCCGGCCGGGCGTCACGAGTCCGGGGAGCCGGGTGGTCGTGGCGTCGGCGGGGCCGGGCGAGGTGGTGACGACGGCGGTGCCGGCGACGCCGGGCGCGGCGGCTGATGGGGCGGCCAGTGCGGCGGCGAGGTCGGCGCTGTGGCGGGCGAGGCCGTCCTCGGCGGGCGCCCACGGGGTGAGCAGGACGACCCGGGCGCCGGGGGCGCTCGGTGTCAGCACTGGTCCATCGCCGACACCTGACGTCAGAGAGGCGCCGGTCGCACGGTCGGCGAGGGTGTCGATCAGGTCGGCGTAGCGGTCGGCGATCCGCTGCGGGTCCCGGCCGGCGGCGACCAGGGCGGCCCGGGAGCCGACCGCCGCGCGGAGCCGGGCGCCACCGCCGACGAGGGTGCGGAGTCCCCCGGCCAGCGCGGCGACCCGCTCGGCGTCGGTGCGGCCGGGGGCGTAGCGCAGGAGGGCGCCGTCGGGGAGGTCGGCGAACGCGGGGAGGTCGGGGACCAGGCAGGCGGCGCCGGCGGCCATGGCGGTCAGCACCGAGGCGCTCGTCGTCACCGACCGGAACGGCAGCACGACCCCGTCCGCGGCCGCGAGGAGTTCGGCGAGCTCGAGGTCGTCGAGCCGGCGTAGGTCCAGGCGAACCGCGATCGACGTTGCGGCTCTTGTGCCGTCCAGTGTCAGCATGGCCGCAGTGCTGACATCCGGGGACGCGAGGCGCGACGCCAGCGACGCGTCCCGGCACTCCCCCGCGACGACGAGCACGACCGACGGCAGCCCCGGCAGGGCGTCCAGCAGGTCGGTGACGCCCTTGTAGGCCTCCACCTTCCCGACGAAGGCGAGGAGCACCGCGTCGTCGGGCACGTCGTAGGCGGCCCGGACCGCGGCGGCCGGGCGCACCGGGTCGGGCGCCGGGAGGGCGGCGAGCGGGACGACGTGCACCGGGCAGCGCGGGCCGAAGCGCTCCAGCTCGGCGGCACCGGCGGCGGTCGGCGCGACGATCGCCGAGCAGGCCGCGACGAGCGTGCGGCGCGCGGCCTCGTCGTCGTCGAAGACCGGGGCGTGCGGCAGGGTGTTGTGCGCGGTCCACAGCACCCGCAGGCCCAGCAGGCGGGCCAGCCGCAGGCAGCCCCCGAACCACGCCCGGAAGACCCGCGCGACCCGCCGTCCGGACGCCCAGGCCGGCACGAAGCCGAACGTCCAGTGCACGTGCAGCACCCGCGCGCCCCAGCACCGGCCCGCGACCAGCAGCACCGGCACCAGCAGGACGTCCAGCGTGTGCGAGGACGTCGGCCCGGACACGTACCGGACCTCGTGCCGGTCGGCCATCGGCCCGTAGAGGCCGGGCTGGAACGGCCCGGGGTCGCGGGGCAGGGCGAGCACCTTCACCGGGTCACCTCGCGGGGCAGTTCGCGGAGCACCCCGGCGCCGTAGGCGAGGTGGTCGGCGACGGTGAGCAGGGGACGCCGGCTGCGGTTCCGGAGCAGCGGCACGGCCAGCAGGACCACGTAGGCGGGCCACCGGAGCGCCAGGGGCAGCCCGACCAGGAACAGCGCGTAGGCCACCGGCACCGGGTCGCGGCGCAGCACCCCGCGCAGCCGGTCGCGGTGCTTGCCGTAGAGCCGGACGCGGGCGCGGCCGTAGGCGTGGGCGCGGCGCAGCTGGCGCCGCGCGCCGCCCCAGTCGTGCGTGACGACGGCGTCGGGGACGTTCCGGGCGCGGTGTCCGGCGGCGGCGAGCCGCCAGGTGAAGTCGACGTCCGAGCCGTAGGCGAACCGCTCGTCGAACCCGCCGACCTCCTCCCACGCCGTGCGCCGGAAGGCCAGGTTGATCGTCGGGGCGTCGTCGACGTAGCGGCCGGTGCCGCGCTGGGCGACCCCGCCGTACAGGTCGACGTCCGTCCCGACGGCGGGCCCGCACGCGACCGTGTCCTCCCCCGCGAGGATCGGGGCGACCAGGCGCGCGAGCCAACCCGGCTGCGGCACGCACCCGGCGTCGGTGAACACCACGACGTCCCCGCGCGCGACGGCGACGCCGACGTTGCGCTGGTGGGCGATGGAGGTCCGGACCCCCGGGGGCGGCGTGTAGGCGAACCACCGCACGGCGGGGAACCCGTCGCGGATGCCGTCCAATCGACCGGCGGAGGCGTCCACGACGACGACGTCGAGCTCCGGGTCGGAGACGAGCGCGGCCAGCGTCCCGGCGAGCGCCGGCTCGTCCTTGGACACGATCACGACGGAGATGCTCATCGCCGGCTCCCCTGCAGGAAGCCCGCGAACGTCGCCGCGTCCTCGGCGGCCGCGACGTAGGAGAACGGCACCCGGCCGCCGAAGCGCGACGGCGGGTAGAGCAGCACCGGGGCGACGAGGCCCGTGACGAGCGCCGCCGGCCACCGCAGCCCCGCGAGCAGGCAGGCGCCCAGGAGCAGCGGGAACGGCCGCACCGGCGGGACCCGCGAGCCCGAGGCCCGGAACGTCCGCGCGTTCCCGCGCCCGTACGCCCGGGCGCGGCGCAGCACGTCGCGCAGGTGCGGGTCGAACTCGTGGTGCAGGACGACGTCCGGCGCGAAGCGGACCGCGGCCGGCCCGAACTCGGCGCGCAGCCGCCGGCAGAGGTCCTCCTCGTCGCCGCCGAACCGGATGGCCGGGTCGAACCCGCCGACCGCCGCCAGCGCGGAGCGCCGCACCAGCATGCTGGCCCCCACGAGCGAGGCGACCGGGCGCGGGGCGCCATCGATCGGGGCGCGGCGCGCGGCGCGCACGTACCCGGCGAGTCGTGCCCAGGGCGACGACCGCGTCGTCGCCTCCTCGACCGGCGCGAGCGGGCGGGTCGCGTCGGCGTACCGGCGGGCCGCGGTGTCGGTCGAGGCCGCGTGCACGGACCCGCCCACCGCGACCGCGTCCGGGGGCAGGGCGGCGACCAGGCCGGCGAGCCAGCCGGGACCGGGGCGGCAGTCGTCGTCGGTGAAGGCGACGAGGTCGGTGGCCACGCGGGCGATCCCGGTGGTGCGGGCGGCCCCCAGGCCGCGGTTGACCTCGTGCCGTACGACAACGGGGCGCAGCGGGTGCCGGACGGCGAGTTCGGCGGTGGCGTCGGTGGAGCCGTCGTCGACGACGACCACGGCCGCCGGCGGGAGCTCCTGCGCCTCCAGCGCGTCGAGGCAGGCGACGATCCCGCGGGCACCGTCGCGGCTGCACACCACCACGGTCACGGGGCTCACGGCGCTCACGGCACCGCCGGCGCGTCGGCCACGCGCGGCGCCGGGACGACGGGGACCACGGGGACCACCGGCGTCACCGGCGTCTCGCGCTCGATCACCAGCGGCGGACGCCGCTCGAAGCGGACGCGGCCGAGGGTGCGCAGACACGCGACGCCGTCCCGCCAGGTGATCTTCTTGCCCATCGAGTGGCTGCGGCCGTAGTAGCTGACCGGCACCTCGAACGGCCGCACGCCGTGGCCCAGCAGCCAGGCGGTGAGTTCGGTGTCCAGGGCGAAGCCGCGCGAGCGCGGGGTGAACTGGCGGAACAACGCCGTCGGGACGAGCTTGAGGCAGGTGTGCAGGTCGGTGAGGGCGGCGTTGAACAGGACGTTGGCGGCGAAGGTCGTGAACTTGTTGCCCAGCGCGTAGTGGTAGCTGTGGTAGACGGTGTTCGCCCCGAAGAGCCGGGTGCCGTAGACGACGTCGCAGCGCCCGCGGATCACCGGCTCGAGCAGCCGGGGGATGTCGTCGACGCAGTACTCCAGGTCGGCGTCGAACGGCAGCAGGTGGGTGCCGCGGGCGACCGCGGCCGCAGTCGAGAGGGCGGCGCCCTTGCCGGCGTTGCGGGCGTGGGTCAGCACGCGCAGGCGGGCGCCGATCGGGCGACCCTCGGCCCGGGCGGTCTCCTCGCGGGCGGCGTGCTCGCGCACCGCGGCGGCCAGCTCGACCGGGGTGCGGTCGGTGCTGCCGTCGTCGACGACGACCAGCTCCACCTCGCACGGGTAGCTCTGCGTGAGCACCGAGCGGACCGACTCCGCGATCGTGCGCTCCTCGTCGAAGACGGGCATGAGCACGGAGAGCCGCACCGGCGCGCTGCCGGAGAACACCCGTCCCGTGCACGCCCGCGGCGCCTCGAGAAACACCGGGTCCGCCGGCACCGCGTGCAGCCCGCGTGCGTCCGCCCGTGACTTCCCGCGGCGGGCACGCACCACGTCTCGTCCCACGTCGCTGTCCCCCTGCCCCTGCGGCTACTCGCGACGTCGTCGTCGACCGGCCTAGTTGACTACTCTGAACGGGCTGTCGAGGAGGTCCCCGAGACCGTTAGCGCCCCATCTGATGACGGCGCGTCACGATCACGTCACGGTGCGCGGCGCGGCTACCGGGTACTCCGCCGCCCGTGAACAGCTCCGACGTCCTCGCCGACGCCTTCAGCCGGGTCCGCTCCGACGTGCACCGCGCGGTGGAGGGTCTGGACGAGCGCGCCCTGAACCTGCGACTCGACCCCGACGCCAACCCGGTCGGCTGGCTGGTCTGGCACCTCATCCGGGTGCAGGACGACCACCTCGCCGAGCTCGCCGGGAGCGAGCAGGCCTACACCGCGCTCGGCTGGGCCGGGCGGTTCGGGTTCGACCTCGACCCGACCTCGATCGGCTACGGCCACACCCGCGAGCAGGTCGACGCCGTGCACGTCACCGACCCGGCCCTGCTCACCGGCTACTACGACGCCGTCCACGAGCGCACGCTGGCCTACCTGCGCACGCTCTCCGACGCCGACCTGGACGAGGTCATCGACGACGCGTGGGACCCGCCGGTCACCCGGGGCGTGCGGATCATCAGCGTCGTCGACGACGACATCCAGCACGCGGGCCAGGCGGCGTTCGTCGCGGGGATCGCCCGCCGGGCCTGACAACCACCTACAGCACGTCCGGGTGAATCGTGCCCGCGCGCGTCACCCGAACGGCCGCACCGCCGATGCTCCGGGGGAATCCCACTCTCCCGGAGGTCGTCGATGCTGGTCGCCCGGTGTGCCGGCGTGGTCGCCGCGCTGCTCGCGGCGTGGTCGCTCGTCGCAGCGCTGCTCGTGCTGGGCACCGCCGCCCTCGCGCTGCTGGCCGTCCCGACGGCGGGTGCGCTCGCGCTCGTCGTCGGGATCGCCGCCCTGGCCGTGCCGGCGCTGCTGACCCTCGCGGCCGGCGCCCTGGTCATCGGCCACGAGCACGGCCCCGCGCTGGCGGTGCTCGCGGCCGCGGTCGCCGTCGGGGCCGCCGCGGCCGGGCTCGTCGGACCCGGCGTCCCGGGCGGAGCGGGGCCGGTGGCCGCCGGCGCGGTCCTGATCGCCGTCGTCGTCACCCTCCGTACGCGTGCCGTCGTCCGCCCGGCCCTGGAGCACGCCGTGACGGCCGGGGCGGCCCTGCTGCTCGGCGCGTCCGGCCTGGCCACGCTGGCCCTCGTACCGCTCGCGGGCGCGGTCGTCGCGACGCCGGGCGTGGTCGCGCTCGTGACGGCGGGCGTGGCGGGGGGCGCCTGCCGGTCCCGCACGGCGCCCGGGAGCCTGGTGGCCGCGGCCGCGTCGATGTCCGTGCTGGTCACGGTCCTGGCGGTCGGTGCGGGCGTCGACCCGCTGCCGGCGCTGGTCGCGCTCGCCGCCCTGCTGCCGGTCGGTGTGTGTCGTGCCCAAGCATCGTTCCGGATGCCAACGATCACCCGGATGCCGATCCCGTGGAGTGATTGAGGCGACACCCGGTCGGGCACTCGCGGGCACGATCCGCAACGGGGAGGGACACCGATGTCCACGACCAGTGAGAGCCGCCCGACCACCCGCACCACAGGAGTGAGTGAGCCCGCGAGCGAGGCCGCCGCCCCGGACCCGACGCGCGGCATCGCCGATCCCGGCCCACTCGGACTGGCGGCCTTTGCGCTGACCACGTTCCTGCTGAGCCTGTTCAACGCCGGCCTGGCCCCCGAGGCGCTGGAGACGACCGTCCTCCCGCTCGCGCTGTTCTACGGCGGCCTCGCCCAGCTGCTCGCCGGGATGTGGGAGTTCCGCAAGGCCAACACCTTCGGCGCCACGGCGTTCGTCAGCTACGGCTCGTTCTGGCTCGCGTTCGCGGCCTACGTGCAGTTCGTCGAGCCCGCCCTGCCCGAGGCGCAGCACACCACCGCGACCGGCCTGTTCCTGGTCGGGTGGGCGGTCTTCACCGGCTACATGCTGATCGCGTCGCTGCGCACCACCGGCGCGCTGATCGCGGTGTTCGCCGGGCTGTTCCTGACGTTCCTGCTCCTGGCGGTCGGCGACCTGACCGGGGCCGACGCGATCGCGACGGTCGGCGGCTACGTCGGCATCCTCACCGCGCTCGCGGCCTGGTACGCCTCGTTCGCCGTCGTCACCAACGCCACCTGGGGCCGTCAGGTCCTCCCCACGGCGCCCCGGTGACCCCTGGCCTCGCGGCGGCGGTACGTCGCCGCCGCGAGGCGGACGAACGAGCGCACGAGCGGTGACGGGCCCGCGGCCGGCCAGGCGAGGACCAGCCCGCTCGGGGGCCGGTCCGCGACGGGCACGGTGACGAGCCCGGCGGGGATCACCTGGTCCAGCGGGGCCAGCGCGGACATGCCGTTCCACAGCACGGCCTGCAGGCACTCCTGGATCGTCCGGACCGGCGTCTGGTGGTCGTCCGGCAGCGCGGGCGCGGTCCAGTAGTCGGTCCAGACCCGGTCCGTGTCCGGCGGCAGCCGCACCCACCGACGGCCCGGCAGCTCCGCCAGGCGCACGGCGGACTCGCCGGCCAGCGGGTCGTCGTCGCGCACCACGATCCCGACCGGCTCGGTGCGCAGGACGTGCGTGCGCAACCCGGTGTCGGTGAACGGCAGCCGGGTCAGGGCGACGTCGACCAGGCCGGCGCGCAGCCCCGCGCTCGGGTCGCCCAGATCGGACTCGTGCACGCGCACCGCCACGTGCGGGTGCGCCTCCCGGAACGCCGGCACGATCCGCCCGCCCACGAGTTCCGCGGTGTCCGCGAGCGACCCGACCGCGAGCGTCGAGCGCCCGGCGGTCGACCGCACCCGGGCCTCGAGCCGGTCCGCGTGCTCGAGCAGCACGCGGGCGTCCTCGTAGGCGATCCGCCCGGCCTCGGTCAGCTCCACGCCGGCGGGCGTGCGGTCGAACAGGGTCGCGCCGAGGTCGGCCTCCAGCCGGTGCATGGCGCGGCTGAGCGGCGGCTGCGTCATGCGGAGGCGGTCGGCGGCCCGGCCGATGTGCCGTTCCTCGGCGACGGCGACGAAATACCGCAGCGCCCGCAGCTCCACGCCCGGAGACGCTATACCGATCGGGTATGACGCGGACCGGATCGGTGTTGGCCGCTCCCCCGGCTCCGGCGCGATCGTCGGGAGGCGATCGAACCGGAGGAAACGGGGAGGAGCAGCCATGAGGATCGGGAGTTTCCGCTACGACACCACGGAGGCGTTGTTCGACGGGTCGGTGACCGTCGAGGGGGTCGACACCACGATGATGACGGGAGCGACCCTGCCGGACGTCTTCACGCAGTTCGTGCGCGGCGACACGGCCGTCTCGGAGTTCGGGATGACGTTCCTGCTGCGGGCGCTCGACCAGGGGGCGCCGTACGTCGTCATCCCCGCCTTCCCGTGCCGCGCGTTCCGACACTCGACGATCTACGTGCACGCCGGGTCGGGCATCACCGGGCCCGCCGACCTGGTCGGGAGGACGATCGGCGAGTTCGGCGTGTACGGCCAGGACCCGGGGACCTGGATGAAGGGCGTCCTCGCCGACGAGTACGGGTTCCGGCCCGAGCAGAACCGCTGGGTGGTGGGCGGGCTGGACACCCCGCTGCCCCGCGGCTTCGAGTTCACCACCCACCCGCACCCCGACGACGTCGACGTCTCCTTCGCACCGCCGGACGACACGCTGTCCGCGATGCTGGCCCGCGGCGCGATCGACGCCCTGTTCACGGCCAACGTGCCGCAGCCGTTCCTCGACGGCTCACCGGACGTCGCCCGGCTGTTCCCGGACTACGAGCCGCTCGAGCGCGACTGGTACGCCCGGACCGGGATCTTCCCGTTCATGCACGCCGTGGTGGCCCGCCGGGACCTGCTCGAGGCCCACCCGGGTCTCGCCCGCGCGCTCTACACCGCGTTCCTCGCCGCCAAGGAGGCCGGCGCCGAGCGCTACCGGCGGTTCCGCCGCCTCTACGAGACCCCGGTCATGGTGCCGTGGCTGAACCCGCTGGTGGAGCGCAACGACGCGCTGCTCGGCGACGACTGGTGGCCGTACGGCGTCGCGGCCAACCGGTTCGCGCTGGAGGGGTTCCTGCGCCACCACCACGAGCAGGGCATGTCCCGCCGGTACACCGTCGAGGACATCGTCGCCCCCGAGCTGCTGGACACGTGAGGGCCACCCACACGGGTCGTCGGGGTGGGTCGGTGCCCGACCCGTCCGGGCGACGGTGCCAGACTCCGCCGCCATGGGGGTCCTGCCGCGTCTCGCACTGTTCCTGACGACGGGTCTGGTCGGCCTCGGCGGGACCGCGTGCGCCGCCGAGCCGACGGAGCCGGCCGAGCCGGCCCTGTCGGAGTCCGCTGCCCGCGCCGTGGACTGCCCGGACGCGCAGTGCACCGTCACCGTCACACCGGGCACGGTCGTCGACCTCGGCGACGCGGGGTCGGTGACGGTCACCGACGTCGGGACCGACACCGTCACCGTCACCGCCGGAGGCTCGCGGATCACCTCCGGCGAGGGCGGCTCCAACACCCTGGACGACATCACCTACCGGGTCACGTCGGTCCGCGACGGGTCGGCGACCCTGGAGTTCGGGCCCGCCGACGAGGACTGATCTACAGGCGCGGCAGGAGCTGCTCGAGGGTGCTGAGCACCGCGTCGCCCTGGCGGTAGTGCGTGGCGTAGTAGTTCGGCAGCGGGAACGCCCGCCCCGCCGCGACCGCCGGGAGCTGCTGGAACACCGGCTGGGCGAGCAGCGCCTGGGTGTTCGCCTCGACCTGCCCCTGCGCGTCGGCGAGGTAGAGCAGGACGTCGCAGTCGGCGAGCTGCGAGGCCTGCTCGTAGGACAGCCGCTGGCCCGCACCGCGCTTGCCCGCGGTCGCCGCGCCGAACCGCATCCCGGCGTCGGCGAGCACGACCCCGCTCCACGAGGTCGGGTAGTCCGCGAAGAAGGCCCCGCCGGAGCTGCCGCGGACCAGGCCCCACGTCGTGCGGCCGAGCGTGGCGGCGAACTGCTCACGGATGCGCGCGGCGTGCTGGTCGTACTCCCCCGCCACCTGCTGGCCGGCCGCCGCCCGGTTCACGGCGTCCGCGGTGGCCAGGGCGCGCTGCTTCCACGTGCCGGGCTCGCTGCCGGCGTCGAACATCACCGTCGGCGCGATCGCCTGCAGGTTCTGCTCCAGGCCGGGCTGCATCGTCGGGACCTTCGTGCCCAGGATGAGGTCCGGCGTGGCCGCCGCGACCGCCTCGACGTTGATCGAGGTCGGCTGCCCCAGCTTCGGGATCGCGTCGTAGCGCTGCTGGTAGGGCGCGTACACCCCGCCGACGGTGGCCTGCGCGGTGGCGACCGGCGTGACGTCGACGTCGAGCAGGGCGTAGGTGGTGTAGAAGTCCACGCACGCGATGCGCTGCGGGTTCGCCGGGATCGTGACCGGACCGTTCGCACCCTGGATCTGGCGGCTGGGGCCGTCGGCGTTCGTCGGCCCGGCGGTGCCGCCGCCGGAGTCCCCGCACGCGGCCAGCGCCGCCAGCGCGGCCAGCCCGCCCGCGCCGGCGAGCAGGGACCGTCGGGTGGGTCGGTACGTCACTGTGCGTCCTCCGTGTCCGTGGTTGCGGTGATGGTCTCGTGCACGAACCGTCCGGTCGACGCCACCCCGCCCGGGCGCAGCAGCCCGACGTGGTCGGCGTCCACCGTGACGAACCGGGCGTGGTCGGGCAGGACGGGCGCCCAGACCGCCCGGGCCCGCTCGACGTGCTCGCCGGTGTCGCTGCCGCCGTGCGTCGCGACGACGACGGTCACGGGCGCGTCCGTGGCCAGCGGCTCCGGGCGGTGCGTCCGCAGGACCGCCCGGGCGTGCTCGACGTGGCGGACCGCGCCGTGCAGGACGTCGGGAGGGTAGAGCTCGGCCAGCGCCGCGTCGGCGGCGACCGCGGACGCGAGCCCGGTCTCGTCGTCGACCGGCCCGACGCCGAGCACGTCGGCGAGGAAGGCGGCCGGGTCGCCGGGGTCGGCGTCACCCAGGCCCGGCCAGGCGTCGAGCAGCGTGAGCGAGCGGAGCCGGTCCCCGAGCTCCCGGGCCACCGCGGCGGCCACGACCCCGCCGTAGGACCAGCCCACGAGGTCGACCTCCCCGGCCTCGAGCTCGTCCAGCTGCTCCAGCACGTCCGCCACGGCCGCGTCGATGGTGGTCGCGCCCGGCTCGCCGAGCAGTTCCGCTCCCTGCAGCGCCCGGACGGGGCGGTCGCCGAGGGTCGCGGCCAGCGCGGCGTAGGGGTAGGCCGTGCCGCCGGCGCCGGGCAGCAGGACGACCGGTCGCCCGTCGCCCTCGCGCAGGCTGACCCGGCGCCCCGGCCCGTCGGAGGGCCCGCCGTCGCGGAGGCGGGCGAGGTCGGCGACCGTCGGGCGACCGAGCAGCTCCGCGATCCCGACGTCGAGCCCGATCCCGGCGAGCCCCCGGCGCAGGACCGGGAGCAGCAGCGAGTGGCCGCCGAGGTCGGTGAAGGCGGCGTCGACGTCGGGCAGCGCGGCGAGGTCCAGCACCTGCGCGACGACCTCCGCGATCTCCCGCTCGGCCGTCGTGCGCGGTGCCCGCCCCGCCGTGTCCAGGTCGGGCTCCGGGAGGGCGCGGCGGTCGGTCTTGCCCGAGGGCAGGGTCGGGATGTCGGCGACCGGGACGAGCGCCGTCGGCACCATCGGCGCGGGCAGCACGTCCGTGAGGTGCCCGCGGAGGGTCTCCGGGTCGGCGGTCCCGACGAACCAGCTCACGAGCCGCCGGGTCCCGCCCGGGCCGGGGCGGGTGTCCGCGACCGCCCGCTCCACCCCGGGCGCGCCGGCGACCGCGGCGGCGACCTCGCCCAGCTCGATGCGGTACCCGCGGACCTTGACCTGGTCGTCCGCGCGGCCCAGGTGGTCCAGCCGGCCGTCGGGCAGGCGGCGCACGACGTCGCCGGTCCGGTACATCCGCGTCCCCGGCCCCTCGAAGGGGTTCGCGACGAAGCGGTCGGCGGTGAGGTCCGGGCGGCCCAGGTAGCCCCGCGCCAGGCCGGGACCGCCGAGGTAGAGCTCGCCGACCCCGCCCGGGGGCACCGGGCGCAGGGCCGGGTCGAGGACGTACGCGGTGGTGTTCGGGTCGGGCACGCCGATCGGCACCCGCCCGCTCGCCCCGGACGCCGGGTCGGTCTCGCCGAGCGTGGAGTTCACGGCCACCTCGGTCGGGCCGTAGGCGTTGAACACGCGCATCCGCGCGGCCCAGCGCTCGATGACGGCCGGCGGCACGGCCTCGGTGCCCACGAGGAGCACCGCCTCGTCCGGCAGCTCCGCGTCGTCGGGCAGGGCCGCGACCAGGGCGGGCGGGAGGATCAGCACGTCGCCCGCGCCGAGGTGGTGCTCGGCGAGGAAGTCGGTGAGCGCGCGGTCGGGCACCCGGACGCGGCTCGGCGCCACGACCAGCGTCGCGCCGACCGCGAGCGCCATCGTCAGCTCCCAGAAGGCCACGTCGAACCCGGGCGAGGCGAACTGCAGCACCCGTGCCCCGGGCCGGAGTCCGAGCCGGTCGGTCGCGGTGGCCACGAGGGACGGCACCACCCGGTGCGGCACCACGACGCCCTTGGGTCGGCCGGTCGAGCCGGAGGTGTGGATGACGTACGCGGCGTGGTCGGGGTGGAGCACCTCGGGTGGTGTCAGCACTGCGGCCTTGCTGACGCCCAACGTCACGAAATCCACATCGTCGAAGTCGGGCAGCGACACCTCCGGCACCGTCAGCACGACCCGCACGCCCGCGTCCGCGACCGTGAACCGCAGCCGGTCCGCCGGGTAGTCCGGGTCCAGCGGCAGGTACGCGGCACCCGCACGCAGCACGGCGACCAGCCCGACGACCAGGTCCGGGGTCCGCGGCAGCGCCACCCCGACGACGTCCTCCGGCCCGATCCCCCGCGCCCGCAACGACGCGGCCACCGCCGCCGAGCGCTCGTCCAGCTCGGCGTAGGTCCAGCTCGCCGTCGTGCCGTCGAGGGTCTCCCCGACGACGGCCGTCGCGTCCGGCGACGAGGCCACGGTCGCGTCGAACCACTCCGGCCACGTCCGCTCCCCCGCGTCGACCGCGGTGTCGTTCCAGGTCTCGACGACGAGCCGGCGCGACGCCTCGTCCAGGGGGTCGATCGCCGCGACCGGCCCGTCCTGCGCCAGGGCGTCCAGCACGCGTCCCAGACGCTGGACCCACGTCCGGCCCTCGTCCTGTCCGAGGTGGTGCGCGAGGTGCACGCCCTCCCCCGTCCCGACCACGCAGACCGGGTAGTGCGTCCCGTCGTCCGCCGCGATCGGCCCGACCTCCACGCCCTGCGGCGCGGGCAGCGCCGCGGCGTCGACGGGGTAGTTCTCGACGACGAGCAGCGTGTCGCCCAGCTCCGGCAGCCCGGCCGCCCGCTGGATCGCGGCGAGCCCGACGTGCTCGGCCCCGGTCAGCGCCGCCTGCGCGTCGCGGACCTCGCCCAGCAGCGCCCGGACCGTCGTCCCCGCCCGCGGCCGGACGCGCACCGGCACGGTGTCGATGAACAGCCCGACGGTGTCCCCGTCCTCCGGGCCCCGACCCGACACGGTCTGCAGCAGCACCACGTCGTCGGACCCGGTCGCCCACCCGAGCAGCACGCCCCACGCGGTCTGCAGGACGGTCGCGACGGTCACCCCGTGCCGCCGCGCCACCGCGGCCGGGTCGACCGTGGTCGGCACCGGCTCGCGGGTCGGGCGCCCGCCGTCCACCGTGACATCGGGCGCGAGCACGGTCGGGCTCTCGAACCCCGCGAGGTGCTCGCGCCACGACGCCAGGTCGGCCTCGGGGTCGCGCGCGGCGAGCCGGGCCAGGTGGTCGCGGTGGGCGGGCGCCGCGTCCCGGGGCGCCGACCCGGCCCAGGTCGCGAGCAGGTCCCGCACGAGGATCGGCATGGACCAGCCGTCGATCGCCACGTGGTGCACCGTCAGCACCAGCGCCCCGTCGGCGAGCGTCGCGCGCAGCAGCGGGCCGCGGGCGAGGTCGAAGGGCCGTCGGTCGTCGGCCGCGACGGCGTCCGGCGCGCGGCGGTCGACCCGGAACATCCTGGACGCCGGGTCGGCGAGGACGACCGCGACCGGTCGTCCGTCGGGCCCCGCCGGGAGGACGGTGCGCAGGGCGTCGTGGCGGGCGACGGTCGCGGTGAGCGCCGCCTCCAGGGACGCCGCGTCGACGGCGCCGGACAGCGGGATGGTCAGCTGGATCGTGTACGGGTCGTCCGCGCCCGAGTCTGCTGCGTCGGGCCCCGGCGCGAGCAGCACCAGTCCCTCGGCCAGCGGGCTCGGCGGCAGGACGTCGACGACGGGTGCCCCGACCTCGGCCAGCACCTGCTCCAGGGCGGCGTCGGACAGCGGGGCGGTCACGACGGCGGGTCCGGCGAGCGTCCCGAGGTCGGCCCCGGCCAGCCCGGCGAGCTCGCCGATCGCCGCGGCGAACGCGTCCAGGACCTCCCCCGCCCCGTCGTCGGGAAGGACCGCCTCCGGCCACGCGGCGCGGACCACCAGCAGGTCGTCCTCGAGCAGGGCGTCGATCGACAGCGGCACGGTCGCGGGACGGTCGGGGTCGCCGCCGCCGTGCAGGCCGCCACCGCCGCCGGTGGAGCGGCCCAGGTAGTTCAGGGCGACCTCCGGCCCGGGCAGCGCCCCGAGCACGCGCGCGCCCTCGTCGTCGAGCCACCGGAGCTGGCCGAAGGCGCGGTCCGGCCCGGGGAGGCGGCGGCGCGCGGCGACGGCGTGGCGGAGCGTGCGGGCCAGGGCGAGCGGAGCGACGGGGGACGAGGCCGGGTCCGAGGACGAGGAGACGCGCACCGGAGCCGCCGTCGTGAACCAGCCGACGACGTCCGACAGCTCGTCCGGACGGCCGTGCGCCTCGACCTCGACGACCAGGTCGCCGGTCACGGCGAGCGCCAGCGCGGCCAGCACCGCGTCCTCCACACCGCCACCGACCCGGGCGGCCGCGGACGCCAGCCCCGCCGCCGGGACGCGCAGCTCGCGGCGGTGCAGCGCGGAGGCGACGTCCCGGCGCGGGTCGAGGATGTCGCGGGTCGGGAGCGCGTCGGTGTCGCGGCGCAGGACCGCCGCCCAGCCGTCGAGCTGGCCGCGCAGCGACGGGGCCTCGTCGGCGAGCCGCGTGGTCCAGCGCAGGTAGCCGGGGGTCGCGGGCCCGTCGAGGTGCAGCCACGACACGGCGTCGACGGCGACGTGGTGGATGACGACCACGAGCTGACCGGTCGTCCGCACGCCCTGCACGACCACCCCGCGCTCCGGGTCGAGCCGGTCCGCCGCCTCGCGCGCGGCCTGCTCGACCGGCAGGTCCGCCTCGACGACGACCGGACCGGGGTGCTCGTCCTGCACGACCATCCGGCGGCGCTCTGGGTCGACCCGGACGCGCAGGGCGGGATGGGCCGCGACCGCCGCGTCGAGGTCCGGCGCCTCGGCCAGGGGGAACGCCCGCCACTGGTGGAACCGCCGCCAGGGCCCGGCGTCGAGCAGCGCGACCGCGATCGGCGGGAGCGGCGCCTCGGTCGGGTCCTGCTCGGCGACCGCCCCGGTCACCTCGCCGGCCGCGGCGGCCAGGGCCTCGACCGTGCGGTGGGTGAGGACCTGTCGCGGCGTGACCTGCAGCCCCGCGGCCCGGGCCTTCGCGACGACCGCGATCGCGAGGATGGAGTCGCCCCCGAGCGCGAGGAAGTCGGCGTCGGCGGGGACCAGCTCCACCCCCAGCACGGCGGCGACCGCGTCCGCGAGGGCCTCCTCGACCGGCCCGGACGGTGCCCGGCCCCGCGACCCGACGTCGGGGACGTCGTCGGGCAGCGCGCGGCGGTCGACCTTGCCGCTGGGGGTCAGCGGCAGGTCGTCGAGCAGCACGATCGACGACGGGACCATGTGCTCGGGCAGGGTCGCGGCGGCCCGCTGCCGCAGCTCCTCGGGGTCGACGTCGCCGTGGGGCACCACGTGCGCGACGAGCCGCACCGCCCCGGCCTCCGTCGTCCGCACGCTCGCGACGGCCTGCGCGACACCCGGGTCGGCCGCGAGCGCGCTCTCGACCTCGCCCAGCTCGACCCGGAAGCCCCGGATCTTGACCTGGTCGTCGGCGCGGCCGAGGTGCTCGAGGTCGCCGTCGGGACGGCGCCGGACGACGTCGCCGGTGCGGTACATCCGGGTGCCGGGGCGGCCGAACGGGTCCGCGACGAAGCGGTCGGCGGTCAGCGCGGGCCGGCCGTGGTAGCCGCGGGCGAGCTGGATCCCCGTGAGGTACAGCTCGCCGGCGACGCCCGGGGCGACCGGGCGCAGGCGGGTGTCCAGGACCCGCACGCCGGTGTTCGCGACCGGCGGCCCGATCGTCACGTCCGCGCCCTCGACGCGGATCGCGGTGACGTCGACGGCCGCCTCGGTGGGGCCGTAGAGGTTGTGCAGCTCGACGCCGGGCAGCAGATCGAGGCAGCGCCGTGCGAGCGCGCCGGGCAGGCCCTCGCCGGAGGTGACGACGCGACGCAGCGATCCGACCGCCGTCGCCGTGCTCCCGAGGTGGTCCAGGAACGGCCGCAGCATCGAGGGGACGAAGTGCAGCGTCGTGACGCTCCCGGCCGCGATCCGTTCGACGAGGTGCTCCGGGTCGCCGTGCCGGCCGGGGGCGGCCAGCACCATCGGCGCCCCGTCGACCAGCGGCCAGAAGAACTCCCACACGCTGACGTCGAACGTCGACGGCGTCTTCTGCAGGACGGCGTCGTGGGCTCCGAGCGCGAACCGCTCCTGCATCCACGCGAGCCGGTTCATGATCGCGGCGTGGGTGACGACGACGCCCTTCGGCCGGCCGGTCGAGCCGGAGGTGTAGAGGACGTACGCGGCGTCGTCGGGGTGCACCTCCGGTGCCGGCAATGCGTCACTGCTGGCGTCCAGTGACAGCAGTGACGCATTGCTGTCGTCCAGGACGACCCGTGCCCCGGAGTCGACGAGCATGAACTCGCGGCGGTCGGCCGGGTGGTCCGGGTCCAGCGGGAGGTACGCGGCGCCGGCCCGCAGCACGCCGACCAGCGCCACGATGAGCTCCGCCGACCGCGGCCACGCCACGCCGACGACGTCCCCGCGCCCGATGCCGCGGGACGCGAGCCCGGAGGCCAGCGCCGCCGAGCGGTCGTCGAGCTCGCGCCGGGTCACCGTCGTCCCGTCCGGGGTCACGACGGCGGGGGCGTCCGGCTCGCGCCGCAGGCCCGCGACGACGGCCGCCGCCAGCGTCGTCGTCGGGAAGGCCCGGTCGGGGCCACCCGCGAGGACGGCGTCCCGGGTCGCGTCGTCGAGCAGGTCCAGCGGGCCCTGGGCCTCCTCGGGGGACTCGACGAGCAGGCGCAGCGCGGCCTCGACGCGGTCGAGCAGGGCGTCGGCCGCGGCGTCGTCCACGACGTGCCGGCGGTGGGTGAGCCGCAGGTGCAGGCCCTCGGGGCCCGGGGTCGCGACGAGGCTCGCCGGGTAGTGCGGGGCGTCGTCGTTGCGGACGGCCTCGACGTGCAGCCCCGCGGGCAGCGCGGCGTCGACGGCGGCCGGGTCCAGCGGGTAGTTCTCGACGACGAGCAGGGTGTCGAACAGATCCCCCACCCCGGCGGCGCGCTGGATCCCCTGGAGCCCGAGGTCGTGGTGGTCGAGCAGCGCGGCCTGCTCGGCCTGGACGCGGACCACGAGGTCGGCGAGCGGCTCGTCGTCGCGCAGCCGCACCCGCACCGGGATCGTCGTGATGTAGAGCCCGACCGCGTCGTCGACCCCTTCGACGTCCGCCGGTCGGCCCGAGACGGTCTGGCCGAGGACGACGTCGTCGCGACCCGTCGTCCGCGACAGCACCAGCGCCCACGCGACCTGCAGCATCGTCGCCGCCGTGACGCCGAGGTCGCGGGCGGTCCGGGCCAGGCCGGCGGAGTCGAGCACCCGGTCGCGCTCGCCGGTGCCCTCGCCCGTTCCCGACGACAGGGCGTCCGCCAGCAGCGTCGGGCCGTCGAGGTCCGCGAGGGCGGCGCGCCAGGCCTCCCGGTCGACGGTGGTGTCGCGCGCGTCCAGGCGGGCGAGGTGACGGCGGTGCGGGTAGGTCGGGCCGAGTCCGGCGGCGGCCACCAGGTCGGCGTCGTCCCTGGCGCCGTCCAGCGCCGCGGTCCACAGCGCGAACCACTCGCGCACCAGGACCGGCACCGACCAGCCGTCGAGCACCGCGTGGTGGGCCTCGACGACGAGCCGGTGGCCCTCCACCCGGTAGGTCCACAGCGGGCTGACCGGCTCCGTGCCGATCGCGGTGACCCAGCGGCCGCTCGAGACCTGCGGGAACGACTCGCGCAGCGCGTCGTGCCGGGCGATCAGCGCGGTGGCGGCGCGGTCCAGGGCGGCCCGCTGCTCGTCGGTCGGCGCGGCGGACAGCTCGATCTCGAGGGCGACCGCGTACACGTCGTCGTCGCCCTCGAGCGCCGTCGTCGCGAGGATGCCCTCGGCGAGCGGGCTGGGCGGGAGGACGTCGTCGACCGCGCCCAGCGCGTCCACGTCGTCCTGGGTCAGCGCGACGAGCGGGAAGTCCGACGGGGTCGCGCCCTGCACCTCGGACGCGACCAGCTGCCGGCACGCCGTGACGAAGGCGTCGGCCAGCGCCGCGACCTCGTCGTCGGGCAGGACCGCCGTGGAGAACCGCGCGAGGAGCCCGTCGTCGTCGGCGCGCTGGGCGTTGACCTCCAGGACGTGGGCGAGCGGCATGTCGTCGTCGGCCCCGCCGCTGAAGTCGCCGGTGGTGCGGCCGAGGTAGTTGACCAGGACCGGCGGCGTGGCGGCCGCGCGCAGGTCGGCGTCGCGCGCGACCTCGCGGAGCAGGCCCCATCCGGCGCCGCCGCCCGGCGTCGCGCGCAGTTGCTCCTTGACCGCCTTGAGCGTGGCGCCGGGATGGGCGGCGGGGCGCAGCCGGACGGGATGGGTGACGGTGAACCAGCCGACCGTCCGCGACAGGTCCCGGTCGGACTCCCGGCCGTGGCGCTCCCGGTCGACGACGAGCTCGTCGGCGCCGGTCGCGAGCAGCATCGCGGTGAGCAGGACGTCGTCGATGCCGCCCCGGACGGCGGCGGGAAGCTCGGTGAGCAGCGGGGTGGCCACCTCGGCGGGCACGGTCACGTGGTGGTGGCGCTGGTCGGAGACGGTGCCCCGGTCGGCGGGCCCGGGGTCGGGGGCGGCGGCCAGCCAGTGCTCGCGCTCGCCCGCCCGCGTGGAGGCCTGCTCGGCGAGGTCGGCGGTGTGTGTGCGGAAGGAGGTCGGGACCGGATCCAGGGTCTCGCCGGCCGCGGCGCGCTGCAGGTCCTCGGTGATCACCCGCCACGACACCGCGTCGACGACGAGGTGGTGGCCGACGAGCAGCAGGCGGTCCCCGACGACGGCGGCCGTGAGCATCCGCCCGGCCTCCGGGTCGAGCCGGTCGGCCGTGCGCTCGACCAGAGCGTCATGATCATCGGTCCCTGACGTGGCTCCGGCGTCCCCCTCCGGCCGCGTGGAGGTCTGGTGATCACCGAGGACGTCGGCCGCCGACACCGAGCCCGGCGCCGGCACGTCGAGGTACGGCTCGTCGCCGCGGACCAGGCGCGCGCGGAGCAGGTCGTGGCGCGCGAGGACCGCGTCGAGGGCCGCCGGCAGGTCCCCGTCGGGCCGGTCGACCAGCACCCGCTGGTGGTAGCGCCGCGAGTACCCCCGCTCGAGCCACGCGCGGGCGACCGGGGTGAGCTCGACGCGCCCCGTCCCGTCGTCGGCCACCGGTGCGGCCTCCTCGGCGACCTCGCGCACCGCCACGGTCGCCAGCGCCCCCGCCGTCCGCTGCTCGACGACCTGGCGGGGCGTGAGGATCCAGCCGGCCCGCCGGGCCCGGCTGACCAGCGACAACGCGACGATGGAGTCGCCGCCGAGCGCGAAGAAGTCGTCGTCCGGGCCGACGTCCTCGAGGTCGAGCACCTCGGCCAGCGCCCCGCACAGGGCGCGCTCGGCCTCCGTCGACGCCGCGCGGCCGCCGCCACCTGCGAACTCCGGGGCGGGCAGCCGCGCGCGGTCGATCTTCGCGTTCGGCGTGAGCGGGAAGGCGTCGAGCACGACGACGGCCGCGGGCACCATGTGCTCGGGCAGCCGCGCGGCGGCGCGCTCGCGCAGCGCGGCCGGCTCGGGTGCCCCGGAACCCGGCGTCACGTAGGCGACCAGGCGCGCGCGCCCGTCGTCATGCCGGACCACCGCGAGCGCCTGCCCGACGCCCGGGTCCTCCGCCAGCACGGACGCCACCTCGCCCGGCTCCACGCGGAACCCGCGCAGGGACACCTGCTCGTCGACCCGGCCGAGGTAGTCGAGCTCGCCCGGCCAGGGGTCGGACCCGCCGTCGGGAAGGAGCGCGGGACGGCGGCGGACGAGGTCGCCGGTCCGGTACATCCGCTCGCCCGGCCCGCCGAATGGGTCCGCGACGAAGCGGTCGGCGGTGAGGTCGGGGCGACCGTGGTAGCCGCGGGCCAGGCCGGCGCCCGCGAGGTAGAGCTCGCCGGGGACGCCGGTGGGCACCGGCTGGAGGCGGCGGTCGAGCACGTAGGCCCGCCCGCCGACGTCGACGCGCCCGATCGGGGCCGCGCCGGTCCGGGCCACGTCGTCCGGGCGCAGCGCGCCGAGGGTGGCGTTGACGGTGACCTCGGTCGGGCCGTACGCGTCGAACAACCGGCGGCCGTACCCCCAGCGCGCGACCAGCTCCGGCGGCACGGCCTCGGTCCCGACGAGGATCGTCATCGGCTCGGGCAGCGGCGCGTCCGGGGGCAGCGCGCCGGTCACGCTCGGCGGCAGCGCGGCGTGCGTGACGCCGTGCTCGCGCAGGTAGGCGGCGAGGGCGTGGTCGGGGGCGCGCAGGGCGGTCGGGACGACGACGAGCGTCCCGCCGACGCACAGCGCCATCGACATCTCGAAGAAGGCCAGGTCGAAGCTCACGCTGGCGAACATCGCGACCGTCGAGTCCGGGGTGACGGCGAGCCGTTCCGGGTCGGTGGCCGTGGCGATCAGGTCGGCGACCCCGGCGTGGGGCACGACGACGCCCTTGGGTCGGCCGGTCGAGCCGGAGGTGTAGATGAGGTAGGCGGCGTCGTCGGGGTCGGGTGGTGTCAGCAGTGCGGCCATGCTGACGTTGGACGTCAGAGAATCCACATCGTCGATCACCAGCGCCGCCCCGGAGTCGGCGACCATGTACTCCAGCCGGTCCGCCGGGTAGTCCGGGTCCAGCGGCAGGTACGCCGCTCCGCAGCGCAGCACGCCCGCCAGCGCGACGATCAGGTCCGGCGACCGCGGCAGCGACACGCCCACCACGGAGCCCGGGCCGATTCCTCGGGCGTGCAGCGCCGACGCCACCGCCGACGACCGCGCGTCCAGCTCGGCCCAGGTCAGGGTCCCGACGACGGCCGGATCCGGCCCGCCGACGACGACCGCCGGCTTCTCCGGGTCGCGCCGGGCCGCCGCGGTGAACAGCGCGGGCCACGTCGTCGGGGTCGAGCGCTCGGAGGTGTTGCCGACCCGGATCAGCTCGCGGCGCTCCTCCGGCGAGGTCACCTCGATCGCCGCCACCGGCGCGTCCAGGTCCTCCAGCGCGCCCAGCACCCGCACCAGCCGGTCCAGGAGGACCGCCGCGTCCGCGTCGGGCAGCCGGTGCGCCAGCCGCAGCCGCGCGGGCTCGTCGCCGTGCGCCGGAAGGGCCACGACGGACACCGGGTAGTGCGTCGCGTCGTGGATCGTCACCTCGCGCACGCCCACCGACGGGGCGAGCGCGGCCAGCTTCGACGGATCCAGGCCCACGTTCTCGACGACGACGAGCGTGTCGAAGAGCTCGCCGTCCACCCCGGTCAGGCGCTGCACGGCCGCGAGGTCGGCGTGCTCGTCGGCGAGTCGGTCGCGGCCGCGGCGGGCGAGGTCGTCGAGCAGGTCGCCCACCGTGCCCGGGGACGCCACCGACACGCGCGTCGGCAGCGTCGTCACGAACGGCCCGATCATGTCCTCGACCCCGTCGAGCGCGGCCGGGCGGCCCGAGACGGTCGTGCCGAGCACGACGTCGTCGCGACCGGTCAGCCGCGCCAGCACGATCCCCCACGCCGCCTGCAGCTGCGTCGCGAGCGTGTGCCGGTCGCTGCGCAGCGGTGGCAGGTCGACCGTCACCGACGACGGCAGGCCGGTGCCCGACGACGCGCCGACCAGCAGCGTCGGCTCGTCGATCCCGGCGAGGTCGTCGGCGAGGCGCTTCGCGGCGGTGTCGCGGTCGAGGGTCGCGAGGTGCTCGAGGTGGCGCCGGAACGGGACGGGGTCGCCGGTCGGCGGCGTGCCCTCGGCCGTCGCCAGCAGCTCGCGCAGCAGCGGGCCGAGCGACCAGCCGTCGACGACGACGTGGTGGATCGTGATCGCGAGCCGCCAGCCCTCGCCCACCCGCACGAGCAGCGCCCGCACCAGCGGCGGCGTCGCCAGGTCGAAGCGGGCGGTGCGCTCCGCGGTGACGAGCCGCTCGGCCTCGTCGTCGGAGGCCGCGGTCTCGTCGCGCCACCCGACCCGGGCCGTCGTCGGGACGACCGCGACCGGCTCGCCCCGCTTGCGGTCGCGGATCGCGGCGCGCAGCACGTCGTGGCGGGCCAGCACCGCGTCGAGCGCGCCGTGCAGCCGCTCGGGGTCCGGGCCGTCGCCGTGCAGGACGAGCTGGATCGTGTACGGGTCGGTGCCCTCGTCGGTGCCCTCGTCCCCGTCGCGGCGTGCGAGGTAGACCAGCCCGCGCTGCAGCGGCGTGAGCGGGAGGACGTCCGCGACGCCCTTCGGACGGGCGCTCACTCGTCGAACCCGAGGTCGTCGAACTCGTCCTCGTCGAGGTCCACCAGCGGTGCGTTCGTGACGGCGGGGGTGGTCCCGTCGGCGGGTCGGGCGACGGTCGCGAGCCCGGCGGCGGTGCGCAGGTCCAGGACGTCCGCCACCTCGATCAGCCAGCCCGCACCCCGGGCGCGGGAGGACACGCGGATCGAGGCGATGCTGTCGCCGCCGAGGGCGAAGAAGTCGGCGTCCGCTGCCACCGTCTCGACGCCGAGCACGTCCGCGATCACCCCGACCAGCGCGCGCTCCGCCTCCGGCGACCGAACGGCACCCTCGCTCGAACTAGTCGCCGAAGGGCGCCCTTCGCCATCCGGAGCCGCGCCGCCCGGTTCCGAGCGAAGGGCACCATCGCTCGAACTACCCGACCGGAGGGCCCCTTCGCTCAACCCGGCCAGCGCACCGTCGGCGTCCGCCACCAGCGCGCGCAGCACCCGCTCGAGCTCGTCGACGACCGTCCGGGCGGTCGCCTCGTCGTACAGCTCCGCGGCGTACTCCAGCCGGCCGCCGATCCCGTCGGCCCCGCGGGTCTCGGTGAGCTCCACGGTGAGGTCGAGCTTGGCCGTCCCGGTGCCGCGCAGCTCCGAGCGCCACGGTTCCTCGGCGCGCACCTCGCGGTGGGACAGCATGACCTGGAAGAGCGGGTGCCGGCCCCGGACGCGCGGCGGGTCGACGGCGGCGACGACGGTGTCGAACGGGACGTCCGCGTCGGCGACCGCGTCGAGGTCGGCGTCGCGGACCCGCGCCAGCAGCTCCCGCACCGTCCCTGCCCCCGCCGTCCGGACCCGCAGCGCCACCAGCCCGACGAACAACCCGACGAGCGGCTCCAGCTCCTCCTCGTCGCGCCGTGCCACCGGCGCGCCGATCACGACGTCGTCCTCGCCCAGCAGCACCGCCAGCGCCGCGTGCACGACCATGAACGTCGTCGTCCCGGTCGCCCGCGCCAGGGCCCGCACGTCGCGGTGCAGCGCGGCGTCCCAGGTGAACCGGACCTCGCCGCCCGCCGGGGTCGGGCGCGCCGGCCGCGGACGGTCGGGCGCGACCGTCACCTCGGCGGGCGCGTCCGCGAGGCGCTCCCGCCGGCGGTCGAGGGCGGCGGGCGACCAGGTGCGTGCGCGGCTGTACCGGCCGTAGGTCGTCGGCAGCGGGGCGAACGCCGGGGCCTCGTCCCGTCGGCGGGCGTCGTAGGCGTGCGCGAGGTCGTCGACCAGCGTCGCGAGCGACCACTCGTCGGCCGCCACGTGGTGCACGGCGAGGACCAGGGCGTCCTCGGCCCCGTTCCGCACGAGCGTGGCCCGTAGGGGGATCTCGTTCCCGACGTCGAGCGGCTCCCGCACGGCCTGCTCGATCGCGGCCTCGGCGTCCTGCGTGTCGGTGAGGTGCAGCCGCACGTCCGGCTCGACGACCCGCTGCCACACCCCGTCGTCGTCCTCGCGCGGGATCGTCCGCAGCGGCTCGTGCCGCTCGACGACGTCGCGCAGCGCGGCCTCCAGCGGGCCGTCCTCGAACGTGCCGTACAGGACCAGCGGGATCGTCCAGGTCGCCGTCGGCCCCTGCAGGCGGTGGAGGAACCACAGGCTGCGTTGGGCCGGCGACAGCGGCGCCTCGCCGTCGCGCGACAGCACCTCCGGTGCCGGCGATGCGTCACTGCCGGCCTCGGACGCGGAAGAGTCCTCCGCCGGCAGGGCCGCCGCGAGGTCCGCCAGCGTCGGGGCGTCGAACACGTCGCGCACGGTCAGGCCGCGCCCGAGCCGCGCGACGAGGCGGGCCGCGAGCAGGGAGTGGCCGCCGAGGGCGAAGAAGTCGTCGTCGGGGCCCGCCTCGGCGCCGAGGAGCTCCGACACGAGCGCGCACACCTCGGTCTCGGCCGGTCCGGACGGGGCCCGCGCGGCCCGCCGTCGGGACGTCCCGGGGTCGGGGAGCCGCTTGCGGTCGATCTTGCCGTTCGGCGTCTCCGGGAAGGCGTCGAGCACGACGACGGCGGAGGGCAGCAGGTGCGCGGGCAGGCGGCCGCCGAGGCGCTCGCGGACGGTGCCGACGTCCAGGTCGGACGGGCCGACGAGGAAGGCGACGAGCCGGTCGTCGCGCACCGTCACGACGCTGCGGGACACCCCGTCCAGCTCGTCGAGCGCGGCCTCGATCTCCCCCGGCTCGATGCGGTGGCCGCGGACCTTGACCTGCTGGTCGGCGCGCCCGACGTAGTGCAGGTCGCCGTCGTCGTCGCGGCGGGCGAGGTCGCCGGTGCGGTACATCCGGGTGCCGGCGGGCCCGTGCGGGTCGGCGACGAAGCGCTCCGCGGTCAGCCCCGGCCGGTCGAGGTAGCCGCGCGCGACCCCGGCCCCGGCGAGGTAGAGCTCCCCCACGACGCCCGGCGGCACCGGCTGCAGCGCCGGGTCCAGGACGTGGGCCGTCGTGCCCGTGATGGCGCGGCCGATGGGGGTGCCCCCGGACGTGGTCGACCAGACGGTCGTCTCGGTGGGGCCGTAGAGGTTGGTCACCGAGCGGGCACCGGCCGCGAGCAGGTCGGCGTGCAGCGACGCGGGCAGCGCCTCGCCGCCGACCAGCACGGTGACCTCGTCCAGCGTGGCCCCGACGTCGAGCAGCGCGCGGTACAGGGTCGGCGTCGCCTGCACCGTCAGCGGGCGCGGGGTCTCGGCGATCAGCGCCGTGAGCTTCGCCGGGTCCTGCACGGTGCGCCGTGGCGCGACGACGATCCGCGCGCCGGCCAGCAGCGGTACCAGGAGTTCGAGCGCGGCGATGTCGAACCCGACGGTCGTGACCGCGACCAGCGTCGAGCCCGGCGCCAGGGCCGTCCGCGGGAGCATGTCGAGCAGGAACGTCCGCAGCGCCGCCCGCGGGACGACGACGCCCTTCGGCCGGCCGGTCGAGCCGGAGGTGTGGATGACGTGAGCCGCGTGGGCGTCCGTACCGGGTGCTTCTGTGCCGTCCGACGTCAGCATGGCCGCACTGCTGACATCCAGGGTGGGCACGCCCGGCGCCGCCTCCCCGAACGCCGCCGCGGTGTCCGCGGCCACGAGCGCCACCACCGGTGCCGCGTCCTCGAGGATCGCGCCCAACCGGGCCGGCGGGACGTCGAGGTCCAGCGGCACCCATCCGGCCTCGGCGTACACGGCGGCCAGCACCCCGACGACCAGCTGCTCGTCCCGCGGGAGCGCCAGCGCCACCAGCGCGTCCGGCCCCGCACCCGCGGCCACCAGTTCCGCGGCGACCGCCCGGGCCCGCCGGTCCAGCTCGGCGTAGGTGAGGGTCCCGACGGCGGGTCGGTCCCCGCCCTCGCGCACGGCGTCGCCCAGCAGCCCGGCGAGGGACCGCCGTGACCAGTCGACCGGCAGCGACGGGCCGGTCCCGGCCGTGAGCGCGGCCGCGGCCTCCTCGTCGTCGAGCAGGGGCAGCGCGCCGACGCGCACGTCGGGTCCCGCCCCGGCCATCGTCGTGATGAGCCTCGCGAGGCGGCGCGTGTGGCCGGCGAGCACCGTCGGGTCGTGCGCCGCCGGGTTGGCGTCGACGTCGAGGTGCAGCGAGCCGTCGGGCGCGCGCTGGGCGTTGACGGCGAGGTCGTGGACGGGGCCGCCGGAGACCGGGCGGGCGGTGCCGGTGACGTCCCCGATCGTCGGGGCGTCCGCGAACGGCTTGACGTTGACCCACGGCACGGACCGCTCCGTGCGGCCTGACCGGTCGCGCCGCAGGTCCTCCACGCCGTACCGCGCGTGCTCCCGCGCCTCGGTCACCTCGGCGGCCACGGACGCGACGAGGTCGGCCACCGTGGCCGCCGGGTCGACCGTCACGCGCACCGGCACGATCGTCACGAGCATGCCCGGGGTCGTCGAGGCCACCGACCGGTTCGGCCCGGTCAGGCGGTTCATCATGGGGACGCCGACGACGACCTCGCCCGGCGCGTCCTCCGGCCCGCCCGACCCGTGCCGGGCGAGCAGCACCGCCACCGCCGCGACGACCGCGTTCGGCCACGACGACCCGAGGCCCTCGATCACCGCGGCGGGCAGGGTCGTGCCCTCGCGCAGGAAGGTGTGCGAGGTGAGGGCCGCGCCCGGGCCGAGGGTGACCGCGTCGGGCGCCGACGGGAACCGCTCGGCGAAGAACGCGCGGTCGGCCTCGCGGTGCGCCGCGCTCAGCTCGTGCTCGCCGGCGAGGAGCTCGGCCGCGGAGCCGAACCGGCGGGCCGGGATCTCCTCGCCCGCGACCAGCGCGCTCGCCACCGCGGCGACGCGGCGCGCGATCAGCGAGAAGCCGTACGCGTCCATGACCAGGTGGTGGTAGCGGTGGAACCAGACGTGGTGGTCCTCGCCGAGGCGCAGCAGCGCCTGCCCGAAGAGCAGCGTTCCCGACGACGGGTCGATCGGCTCCGCGAGCGCCGCGCGCATCCACGCGGCGGCCGCGGCCTCCGGGTCGGCCTCGTCGCGCAGGTCGACGCGCTCGACGCTCCAGTCGGGGCGCTCCCCGGGGGCGAGGAACCGCTGCCGCGGCTCGCCGTCCACCTCGCGGACCCGCACGTGCAGCGCGTCGGCCTCGTCGACCGCCGTCCGGACCGCCGTCACGAACGCCTCGGCGTCCAGCGCGCCGTGCAGGTCGACGCGCTCCCCCGTCGTGTAGACGGGATTGCCCGGGTCGAGGATCTGGGCGAACCAGATGCCCGCCTGCGCCGCGGTGAGCGGGAGCTCGCCGTCCGCCACCTGCTCCTCCTCGATCCCGTCAGCACGTCCGCCGGTCGGCGAGTAAAGCAACCCTAAGTTCGCGGGACAACCGCTGGCCGGACGCGATGCTCGCCACGTCCACGGTCGACTACCCACACCACCTGCTCGTTGCGCAGAGTGAGGGTTCAGTCTCTCTCCGGTGGCCCACCCCGCGGTGTGGCTGGTATGGCTAGCCTCACCTACGGTTCGGCGAACGGCGGAACATCGGAATCGGCGAGGGAGCGCGATGCGGCTGTTCATGATCGACGTCTCGCCCCTGCGGTCGAGCGCGGAGTTCCGGCTCGTGTTCGCCGCCCGGGTGGTCTCGCTGTTCGGCATCGCGCTGACCACGGTGGGCGTGCCCTGGCAGGTCTACGCGATGACCCGGTCGTCGCTGCACGTCAGCCTGGCGGCCGCGCTGGTCGGCGCCACCACCCTGGTCGGCACGCTCGCCGGCGGGGTCGTCGCCGACCGCTGGGACCGCCGGACGATCATCCTCGTCTGCCGCGGGGCCGCGGCGGTCGTCTTCGGGGTGCTCGCGGTCAACGCCGCCGTGCCGAACCCGCAGCTGTGGGTGCTCTACGTGTGCGTCGCGGTGAACGGGGCGACCGCGGTGAGCCAGTCGGCGCTGATGGCCGTGACGCCCGCGATCGTGCGCCGCGACCAGCTCGCCGCCGCCGGGGCGCTGGTGGCGCTCTCGACCCAGATCGGCGCGGTCGTCGGACCGTCCGTCGCGGGCCTGCTCATCGCCGGGCCCGGGCTCGCGGTGAACTTCGGGCTCTGCGCGGTCGCCTCCGCCGTGACGACGGCGCTGCTGTGGTTCCTGCCGTCGCTGCGCCCGTCCGGTGAGGTGACCGCCCACCCGCTCGAGTCACTGCGCGAGGGCGCGGGCTTCGTCGTGCGCAACCGGGTGGTGCGGGGCGTGCTGCTCGTGGACGTCGCCGCCATGCTCTTCGCCCTGCCGCACGTGCTGTTCCCGCAGGTCGTCGTGGAGGTCCTGGACCAGGGGCCCCAGGCGGCCGGGCTGCTCTACACCGCGCCCGCCGTCGGCGCGATGATCGCGGCGCTCACCAGCGGGTGGACCACCACCGTGCGGCGGACCGGCCGGGTCCTGCTCGTCGCGGTCGGGCTGTACGGCGCCGCGATCGCCGCGTTCGGGCTGTCGCCCTCGCTGGCGTGGGCGCTGCCGTTCCTCGCGATCGCGGGCGCCGCCGACATGATCTCGGAGATCCTCCGCCGCGCGCTGCTCGCCGACGCGACGCCGGACCACCTCCAGGGCCGGGTCTCCAGCGTGTGGCTCGCGCAGGCCACGGTCGGGCCGTCGGCCGGCGGTGTGGAGGCCGGCGTGGCCTCGCGGCTGCTCGGCCCGGGGCCGGCGATCGCGGCGGGCGGCGCGGTCTGCGTCGTCGCGACGGCGGCCCTGGCCGCCGTCCTGCCCCCGCTGCGGCGCGCCTCGCTGCACACGCCGGAGGAGGAGCCCCCGCCCGGTGTCACCGAGCACGCGCCGATCGAGCCGGAGGCGGTCGAGGTCACCGAGGTCGTCGAGGTGGCCTCGCGCGAACCCGACCAGCGCTGAGACTCACCGCCGACCTACCGCCGCCGCGGGGTACCGACCTCGTCGACGTCGACCGCCCGCACCGGGTCGGACTCCGCGTGCGGCACCCCGAGCCGCCACACCGTGCGCAGGTCGCGGGTCGCGGTGACGTCGGTGGTCGGGTCGCCGTCGACGAGGAGCAGGTCCGCGCGCCGCCCGAGTGCGATGCGACCGCGGTCGTGCAGGGAGAACACATCCGCCGCCCGCGAGGTCGCCGCCGCCAGCGCGTCGGTCGGCGTCATGCCCGCCCGGACGAGCAGCTCGAGCTCCAGGTGCATCGACGCGCCGTGCAGGACCGCGGCGGGCCGGCCGGGCACGTCGTTCGCGTCGGTCCCGGCGACGACGGTCGCGCCCGCGTCCAGCAGGCGGGCCAGGTTCTCCTCGGCGTGCGCGTAGGACGCGCCGACCGCCGACGACGTCGGCAGGCCGCCCCGGTCCCCCGCCTCCAGTCCGGCGACGACCGGCTGCGGCAGCCGCGTGGTGAGCCGCGGGTCGGCGAGCAGCTCGCGCACCGACTCCGTCGTGGTCAGGGCGGCCATCATCGTCAGGGTCGGCACGACGACGAGCCCGGCGGGGTCGTCGAGCGGCCCGTCCAGCGGGAGGTGGGTCAGGACGTCCACCCCGGCCGCCCGCGCGGTGGCGGCGGCCCAGCGGGTGGGCGCGTGGGCCACCGTCAGCAGCCCCCGCCGCCGGGACGCCGCGCACACCGCCGCGACCGTCTCCGGGGTGAGCGTCGGCCGGGTCACGTCCGCGGCGTTCTCGACGAACACCTTGAGGTAGTCCGACCCCTCCCGTTCGCGGTCCGCCACGAAGCGCTCGGCGTCGTCCGGGCCCGAGAGCCCCGGCATCCGCCAGCCGTTCGGGTCCGGCGGCAGCATCACGGCGGGCCACCCGTCGACCGCGCCGGCCATCAGCCCGGAGCTGCGCACGTCGGCCTCGTCGTCGCGGGTGGCCGCCCGGCGGCGCAGCATCGCGGTGAACTGCGGCGGCGCGGAGAACATGTCCAGCACGGTCGTCACGCCGTGCCGCAGGTCCTGGCCCAGGTTCCCCGCGCCCCGCAGGTGCACGTGGGCGTCGATCAGCCCGGGCAGCAGCGTCGCGCCGCGCCCGTCGACCTCACCGTCGACCGGCGCCCGCTCCCCCGGCTCGACGCCCGCGACGAGCCCGGCGTCGTCGACGACGACCGTCGCCACCCCCAGCGACCGCTCGCCGTCGAAGACCCGCGCGCCCACGATGGTCGTCCCCATCGGGCCGAGTCTGCTCCTCCGCGGAGGCGCGGGCGACCATTCCCGACGGCGGGTCAGTAGGCGCGACCATTCCCGACGGCGGGTCGGTTGATCAACGAGCACCCTCGGCGCTCCGCCCGCCCGATCCACGCCGTACGCGCTCGTTGATCATGGTTGGGGGCGCGCCGCCCGCCGGTCGGCGTTGGGCCGCACCCGCCCCCCGATGATCAACGAGCACTCTCGGCGGTCCGAGGGCCGGGTCCCCCGCCGCAGGTGCTCGTTGATCAAGGTCGGGGGTGCCCCGCCCGACAATCGGCGCTGGGCCGCACCCGCCTCCACCCAGACCTAGGGCCCGTGACCCGGCCGATGATCAACGAGCACTCTCGGCGGTCCGCGCGCGGGATCACCGCCGCAGGTGCTCGTTCATGGGCGGAGCACCGACCGATCGGAATGTTGTCGCACCCGCCCCCATACCCAGGCCCCAGCGCTCCGCCACTTGGCTGATGATCAACGAGCACTCTCAGCGGCCCGTGCGCGGGATCCCCGCCGCAGGTGCTCGTTGATCACGGGCGGCGGAACTCGCGGGAACCGATCGGCCGCGCCGGCACTCCAAGCGGGTGTGGAACCCTTTCGCGCCTCGGATGCCGTCGCGGCCGGCGACACCTCGTGGGGCAAGCTGCGTGGACCCGGCTACCTCCGCGTCGCCCCGAACACCTGGATCGCGGCGGACGTCGAGCAGACGGTCGCCCTCCGGGTGCAGACGCTCAGCGTGTGGAGCCGCGGCGTCGGCGTCATCGCCGGACCACTGGCTGCTCTCGCCTGGAAGGCCGACTGCCCGTGGGACGACGCGGAGCTGATCATGCCGACGCCGCGGCGCATCACACCCGCACGCGTCCGGGTACGCGTGGACCGGCTACCCGACGACGAGGTCACCGAGCGGCACGGCGCCCGCATCACCACCCCGGCACGGACCGCCTTCGACCTCGCTCGGCGCACCCCGTTCGTCGAGGCCGTGGCCGCGGTGGACGCCCTGGCTTGGCGGTGCCACCTCACGGCCGAGCACCTGCTCGAGGTCGCGGCACGGCACCCGAGGGCGCGCGGCATCGTCCAGGTCCGACGGGTCGCGGAGTTCATGGACGGCGGCGCGATGTCGCCGCAGGAGACCCGGCTCCGCCTGCTGTTCGTGCTCGCAGGGCTGCCACGGCCGGAGACGCAGTACCCGATCCTGCTGAAGTCCGGCTTCGATGCGCACCTCGACCTCGGTTGGCCCGATCCGCCCCCAGGCCGCCGTCCGGTCGGCGCCGAGTACGACGGCCCGGAGCACCGATCCCCGTTCGGGCAGGGCAAGGACTGCCTGCGCGACGGGGACCTGGACGACCTCGACTGGGACATCACGCGGGTCGCGCCCGTCCAGCTCGCGGCACCTCGGCACGCCGACCGCCTCGTGGAGCGGTTCCGTCGCAAGCTCCTGTGACGAGCGAGCACCCTCGGCGGTCGACCACCCCGCCCGACCACCGCAGGTGCTCGTTGATCATGGCCGGCCGACAGGACGCCTCACACGCCCCCGACGAACGAGCACCCTCGGCGGTCGACCACCGTGCCCGACCACCGCAGGTGCTCGGTGATCACTCCGAGGCGGCGTGGTGGTCGTGGTTGACCACCCCGCGACGCCAGTAGCCGTCCACGTCGACGCACGACGCGTCCAGCGCCGGGTGGTTGCGCAGCATCCGGCGGACCGGCTTGAGCGACACCGCCTCGCCGGCGACCCACACGAAGCCCCGACCGGTCGGGAACTCGAACTCGAACCCGGCGAGGGCGTCCGCCAGCAGGGTGGACTCCCCGGCCGGGACGCCGTCGCGGTGCAGCCACACGAGGTCGACGTCCGCCGCGCACGGCAGCGCCTGCTCCTCCCCGGCGTCCGCCACCTCGACGACCACCCGCACCGACACCCCGGAGCGCAGCTCCGCGAGCCAGCGCCCGATCGCGGGCAGGGCGGTCTCGTCACCGGCCAGGACCAGCCAGTCCAGGTCGGGGTCCACGACCTCCGAGCCCCGCGGGCCCAGCACGCCGACCTTCATCCCCGGCGCCGCCGCGGCCGCCCAGGTCGAGCCCAGCCCGCCGGCGTGCAGCACCATGTCCACGTCGATCTCGCCGTGGGCGCGGTCGACCCGGCGCAGGGTGTAGTCGCGGAACAGGCGCGGCGACCCGGGCGGCGGCGGGACCAGACCGTTCGGCCCGACCTGCGGCATCACCGGGAGCTCCGCGCCCTCCGGCGGGAAGAAAATCTTGACGTGGTCGGTCGGGGCGCGCCCGAGCAGCTCGCTGAAGTCACCGGAGAGCGTCACCCGCACCATCCGCGGACTCAGCGGCACCACGCGCACGACCTCGGCCAGGCGGGGCGTGACCGCGTAGAGCTCCCGGGAGACCGGCGCCGGGGCGCTGTCGATCCACGGGTGGACGGCGGTCTCGCTGCTGGTCATCCCTGGTTCCCCCCGGCCGCTGCCGACGACGACGTCGCGGGTGAGGCTAGGCTTCCTTCTCCTGCTGAGCCATTCGGGGCAACACCGGTGACGTCAGCGGTCGACCCCGCGCGGTCTGCGGCCGTGCGCTCGCGCAGGCTCCGGGGGCGCAGGTCGGTCCAGTGCTCCTCCACGTACGCCACAGCCTCCGGGCGCGCCACGCCGTCGGCGCCCTCGCCGAGCACGACCGTCCACCCCTGCGGCACGGCCGCGAACACCGGCCAGAGACTGTGCTGGTCCTCGTCGTTGACCAGGACGCGGAACCGGCCGTCCTCGTCGTCGAACGGGTTCGTCATCGCTGCGACCTCCTCGGATCGGGGGCGTGGAGCGGGAGCGGGCGGGCTCAGGATCCGGCGAGCAGGCGCGACCAGGCCTCGAGGGTGGGCTCCTCCGCGAGGTCGATGAAGCCGACCTCCACCCCGGTCCCGCGCCAGCGCTCGACGAGCCCCATCAGGCGGATCGAGTCCAGCCCGCGGTCGAGCAGGTCGTCGGTGTCGGAGATCTGCTCCGGTGGCTCGCCGAGCGCGTCGGCCACGTCCACCCGCAGTCGCTCCCGATCCAGGGCCACGCCGTCGTCTCCCGTCGTCGTCATCGTCTTAGCCCACCCTAACCGGACGAGGAGCCCGATCCAGTGGCCGCGCTCACACCGGCCCGCAGTCCCGCACGCCCGGTCCGTCGGGCCTCCCGGTCGGCGGGCACGATCATCGGGGTGCCGGTCTGCGGGTCGGGCACGACCTCGCCGACCAGCCCGAAGACCTCGGCCAGCAGCGTCGAGGACACGATCTCGGCGGGCGGCCCCTGCGCGACGACGGCGCCGTCGCGCATCGCGATCAGGTGGGTGGCGTAGCGGCAGGCCTGGTTGAGGTCGTGCAGCACGGCGACCAGCGTGCGGTCACCGGCGGCGTGCAGGTCGGCGAGCAGGTCCAGGACCTCGAGCTGGTAGGCGATGTCGAGGAACGTCGTCGGCTCGTCGAGCAGGAGCAGCGGGGTGTCCTGGGCGAGCACCATCGCGATCCAGACCCGCTGGCGCTGGCCGCCGGAGAGCTCCCCGACGGACCGCTCGGCCAGCTCGGCGACCCCGGTGGCCGCCATCGCCCGCGACACCGCCTCCTCGTCCGCGGGCGACCACTGGCGCAGCAGCGACTGGTGCGGGTAGCGGCCGCGGGCGACGAGGTCGGCGACGCTGATCCCGTCCGGCGCCACCGGGCTCTGCGGCAGCAGCGCGAGCCGGCGGGCGACCTCCTTCGCGCCGTACGACGAGATCGGCCGGTCGTCGAGGGACACCGTGCCCGCCGCCGGGCGGATCATCCGCGCGAGCCCGCGCAGCAGGGTGGACTTCCCGCACGCGTTCGGCCCCACCACCACGGTGAAGGACCCGTCCGGGATCGCCACGTCCAGGTCCCTGCTGACCGTCCGGGCCTCGTAGGCCAACGTCACGCCGCTCGCCTGGAGTCTCATCTCCCGGCCCTCCACTCCCGTGCCAACAGCCACACCAGGTACAGCCCTCCGATCGACGCGGTCATCGTGCCCGCCGGGAACTGCGCGGGCGCGGCGAGCCGCTGGCCCAGCACGTCGCCCGCCAGCAGCAGCACCCCGCCCAGCACGCCGGCCGCGAGCAGGCCCGGGCCGGTCGAGCCGGTCAGGCGGCGGGCCAGCTGCGGGGCCGCGAGGGCGACGAAGGCGATCGGCCCGACGGCCGCCGTCGCGGTCCCCACCAGCACCACCCCGACGACGAGCGCGACGATGCGCGTCGGGACGACCGGCACCCCGATCGAGCTCGCGGCCTCGTCCCCCATGCCCAGCAGGTCCAGGCGCCGGGAGATCAGCAGGGCCGGGACGAGCAGCACGACCAGGCCGATCGCGACGACGGCGACCGTGGTCCAGTCCCGGCCGTTGAGGCTCCCGACGAGCCAGGTCTGCGCGGCCGAGGCGGTGGCGAGGTCCGAGCGCAGGATGAGGTAGTTGTTCAGCGAGTACAGGATCGCGTTCAGCCCGATCCCGACGAGCACCAGGCGGTAGCCGCCGGTGTCCCCGCCGAGCAGCGCCAGCGCGACCGCGGCGGTGACGACCACCCCGACGACCGCCCCGCCTGCGGTCCCCAGCGCCCCCGCGCCGAACAGCACGATCGCGACGAGGGCCCCGGAGGCGGCGCCGGTGGTGAACCCGAGCAGGTCGGGGCTCGCCAGCGAGTTGCGGGCCAGCGACTGGAACATCGCCCCGGACACCCCGAGCACGGCCCCGACCACCAGGGCGAGCACGACCCGGGGGGCGCGGAGCTCGAGCACCACGAACCGCTGCGCCCGCGAGCCGGAGCCGAGCAGGGCGTCGAGCACCCCGGACAGCGGCAGCGGGTACTCGCCCAGGGTCAGCGCCACCGAGCCCAGCGCCGCGGCGGCCACGAGCAGGACGAGCACCACGACCACCGGCCGCGGGCGCACGCGCACCGACCACTCGCCGACCCGCGTGGTCACGGGGGCACTCACAGCGCCACCACCCGCCGCCGCCGGGCGATCGCGAGGAAGACCGGGGCGCCGACGAAGGCGGTGACGATCGCGACCTCGAGCTCCGCGGGCGACGCGAGCACACGGCCGACGACGTCCGCGCCCACGACGAGGAGCGCGCCGAGCACCATCGAGTACGGGACCACCCAGCGCTGGTCGGGCCCGGTGACCCACCGCGCGAGGTGCGGGACGGCGAGCCCGACGAAGGCGACCGGCCCGCACGCTGCGGTCGCCCCGCCGCAGAGCAGCACGATCGCGAGCCCGGTCACCGCCCGCACCTGCGGGACCTTCACCCCGAGCGCCCGCCCGGTCTCCTCCCCCAGCGCCAGCGCGTTGAGCGCCCGGCAGACGCCGAGGGCGAGCAGCGCCCCGACGGCGAGGAAGGGCAGCACCTGCACGAGCGCGTCCGGGTCGCGGCCGGACAGCGACCCGACGCGCCAGACGCGGAACTGGTCGAAGCTGCGCGAGTCGACGAGGACCACGGCGTACACGGCGCCCTGCAACGACGCCCCGATCGCGGTCCCGGCCAGCGCCAGCCGCGCCGGGGTCGCCCCCGACCGGCCGGACTGCCCCAGCGCGTAGACCACCACCGCCACCACCGCCGACCCGACCAGCGCGAACCACACGTAGCCGGTCACGGTCGCGACGCCGAACGCGACGATGCCCAGGACGACGGCGGCCGAGGCGCCCCAGGTGATGCCCAGGACGCCGGGGTCGGCGAGCGGGTTGCGGGTCAGCGCCTGCATCAGCGCGCCCGCGGCGCCGAGCGCGAGCCCGACGGCGAGCCCGAGCAGCGTGCGGGGCAGGCGCTGGTCCAGGACGACGACGGCGTCCGTGGCGAGGTCGCCGCCGGCGTCGCGCGTCGCGGGGTGCAGCAGGACGTCGAGGACCGTGCCCGGAGCGATCCCCCGCGACCCCACCGCCAGCGAGGCGAGCAGCACGACGCCGAGCGCCACCAGCCCGACGACGAGCCCGGTCGCCCGCCGCGAGCGCGGGCGGCGCGCGGGCCCACCCGTCTCCGGGGCCGGTCGCGTCGAGGGCGGCGCACTCACGGCGTGGCCACCACCGCGCCCGCCCGCAGCCCGGCCAGGGCGTGGGCCGTCGTCGTCACCATGCCGCAGCGCTGGGCGGTCCACTCGAGCGCCTGGTCGTGCCGCTCGCGCGAGAAGTCCCCGAGCGCGTCGGCGAGCAGGAAGGGCTGCACGTCGCGCATGAAGGCGTCCACGGCCGTCACCATGCACCCGATGTGCGCGTAGATCCCGGTGACGAGGAGCTGGTCACGTCCCCACGCCGCGAGCCGCTCCGCGAGCGGGGTGCGCGCGAAGGCCGAGTAGCGCCACTTCGTCAGCACCTCGTCGCCGGGCTGCGGGGCGAGCTCGTCGATGATCGAGACGACGTCCGGGTCCTCCCGGTACGCGGCCGCCGGGCCCTCGCCCCAGAACTCCATGAGCAGGGCCCGGTCCTCGGCCGGCTGCTCCCCGGGCTGCGCGGTGTAGACGACCGGCACCCCGGCCGCGCGGGCCGCCTCGGCCAGCTGGGCGACGTGGTCGACGAGCACGCTGATCGGCTCGGCGTCGCGGTGGAACGGCGCGAGGAAGTAGCGCTGCATGTCGTGCACCAGCAGCACCGCGCGGGCCGGGTCCACGTCCCAGCCGGCTCGGCCGGTGGGCAGCTCCCCGGCGCGGGGCATCGGGTAGGGCGAGATGGTCGGGAGGCTGCTCATGCGGTGCCCTTCTCTCGATGACGGTCCGCCAGGGCGGCGCGCAGCGCCCGGCGGCTGGTCTTGCCGACGCCCGTCACGGGGAAGGCGTCGACGACCTCGACGCGGTCGGGCACCTTGAAGGCGGCCACGCCGCGGTCGCGCACGAACCGGCGCAGGTCGGCCGGCGCGGGGGTCTCGTCGGGGTCGCGCGGGATCACGTAGGCGTGCGTGCGCTCGCCGAGGTACTCGTCGGGCACCCCGACGATCGCCGCGTCGAGCACGGCCGGGTGGGCCATGAGGTGGTTCTCGACCTCCTCGGCCGCCACCTTCTCCCCGCCCCGGTTGATCTGCTCCTTGACCCGCCCGGTCACGACGACGTCGCCGCCGGCGGTGATCCGCACCAGGTCGCCGGTGCGGTAGAAGCCGTCCGCGGTGAACGCGGTCGCGTTGTGCTCGGGGGCCCGGTAGTAGCCGCGGATCGTGTACGGCCCGCGGGTGAGCAGGGCGCCGACCTCGCCGGGCGGGACGTCCCGGTCCTGCTCGTCGACCACCCGCACCTCGTCGGCCGGCGAGATCGGCCGGCCCTGGGTGTGGACGACGACGTCGTCGGGGTCGTCGAGGCGGGTGTAGTTGACGAGGCCCTCGGCCATGCCGAACACCTGCTGCAGCCGCGCGCCCAGCGCCGGGCCGATGCGCGCGGCGAGCTCGGAGCCGCACTTCGCGCCACCGACCTGCAGGACCTGCAACGACGGCAGGTCCGGTTCCTGCTTCTCCGCCGCGGCCACCCACGCCGCCGCCAGCGGCGGGACGACCGCCGCCATCGTCACGCCCTCGGCGGCGATCAGGCCCAGGCACGTGTCCGGGTCGGGCGACGGCGCCGTCACGACCGTGCCGCCCGCGTGCATCACGCCGAGCAGCCCGGGCGAGGACATCGTGAAGTTGTGCGCGCACGGCAGCGCCGCGAGGAACACCGTGTCCGGGGTCAGCCCGCAGATGTCCGCGCTGGCCCGGACGCTGTAGAGGTAGTCGTCGTGCGTGCGCGGGATGAGCTTGGGCAGCCCGGTCGTGCCGCCGGAGAGCTGCAGGAACGCCACGTCGTCGGGCTCGGGCGCAGCCACCGTCACCGGCTCGGCTCCGTCGTCGCCGGGAAGGCCCTCGTCGACGTCCACGACCAGCGGCGAGATCCGCCGGGCGGTCTCCGCGTGGTCGTAGCGGTCGTGCCGGGACACGGTGACGATCCCGACCGCCTCCGCGTGCTCCACGAAGTAGCGCACCTCGGACTCGCGGTGCGCGGGGAGCGCGAACACCGGCAGCGCGCCGAGCGTGAAGAGACCCCAGACGACGGCCAGGTACTCGGGCACGTTCGGCAGCCAGACCACGACCCGGTCGCCCGGCCGCACCCCGAGCGCGTGCAGACCGCCCGCGACGCGCCGGGCCCGCTGCCCGAGCTCCGCGTACGTCCAGCTCTGCCGGACCTTCTGCCGGTCGGTCCCGACGACGGCCGTGCGGCCACCGTGCCCGGCGACGGCGGTCGCGAGCAGGTCCGGGAACGTCTGCCCGGTCCAGTACCCGGCCTCCCGGTAGGCGGCCGCGACCTCCGGTGGGTAGGGATTCTCGAGCTTCACGGCGCCGCCTCCAGACCCAGCGCGTCGAGCAGCGGCCGCATCTTCGCGGTCGTCTCGGCGACCTCGGCCTCGGGCAGCGACCCCGCCACGATCCCGGCGCCGGCGTGCAGGCGGGCGTGCCGCCCGGACACCTCCGCGCAGCGGATCGTCACCGCCCACTCGCCGTCGCCGGACTCGTCGCACCACCCGACCAGCCCGGTGTAGAAGCCGCGCGGGACCGCCTCCAGCGCGCCGATCAGCACCCGGGCGTCCTCCGTGGGCGCCCCGCACACCGCGGCCGTCGGGTGCAGCGCCGCGGCGATGCGCAGGCTCGACGGGGACGGGTCCGCGAGCTCGCCGGTGATGCGCGTGGACAGGTGCCACAGCGAGTCGGTCGCTGTCAGCTCCGGGCCGTCCGGGACGTCGAGGTGCGAGCAGAACGGTGCCAGCCGCTCGGCGACCTGCGCGACGACGAGCGCGTGCTCGTGACGGTCCTTGCCCGAGGCGGCGAGCCGGTCGGCCCGGCGCGCGTCCTCCTCCGGGTCGGGGCTGCGGGGCACGGTGCCCGCGAGCGGGTTCGACACGACCGTGCGCCCGCGGCGCGAGAGCAGCAGCTCCGGGCTGGCCCCGACCAGTGACCGGGTCCCGTCGAGGTCCGCGACGAACACGTAGGAGCTGTGGTGCGCGGCGGCGAGCCGGGCGAGGACGGCGTCCAGGTCGATCTCGTCGGGAGCGGTCACCGCCAGGGTGCGGGAGAGGACCACCTTCTCGACGAGGCCCTCGTCGATCGCCGCGAGGGCGCGCAGCACGGCGGCGGCGTACCCGGCGGGGGTGGGCTCGGCCCGGACGTCGTAGCGGGTGCCGAGCGCGGCGGGCGCGGTCGGCGGGAGATCGGTGGGCGGAACCGGCCCGGCGTCGTCGGTCGCGACGTCCCGCCCCCACCGCAGCTTCTCGGGCACGACGAGCGCGTGCTCGTCGTCGTCGAACCCGACGGCGCCGACGAGGACCGAGCCGGGTCCGGCCGCGGCCAGGACCCGCTCCGCGGCGTCGCCGAGCGACTCGCCCTGATGCAGGGCGACGCGGGCCCGGACGCCGGTGGTCGCGAGCCGGCCGGACGGTCCGTCGAACGTGAACCGGAGTCCCGCGTCGGGGTCGGGCCCCGTGATCACGGCCGGCGGGTCGAGGACGTCCACCGCCTCCGGCGGCGCCTCACCGGTGGTGAGGGGCGGTGTCGGGGGCGTGGGGGATCCGGTGTCGGAGGGCACCGGGAGCAGGTCGGCGCGGTCACGGTCCAAGGGAGGCTCCACCGTCGACGTAGAGGGTCTGCAGGGTCACGTGCCGGGCCGCGTCGGAGAGCAGGAAGGCCACCGTCGCGGCGACGTCGTCGGGCTGCGCGAGGCGCCCGAGGGGGATGCCGAGCTTGTAGTCGTCCGGCCGGCCGCCCACCAGGGCGCCGGGGTCGGCCGTCATGTCGGCGAGCATCGTGGTGTCGGTCGACCCGGGGCACACGACGTTGGCCCGCACGCCGTACGCGGCGAGCTCCAGGCCCGTGCAGCGGGTCACCGCGAGCGCCGCCGCCTTGGACGCGGCGTAGGCCGCCATGCCGGTGCGCGGCACCCCGGCGGCGTTCGAGGCGACCGTGACGATCGCCCGGGGGGCGCCGTCGGCCGTGGTCCAGCGGCGGGCGGCGGCGCGGCAGGCGTGCATGACGCCGGTCGCGTTCACCGCCAGGCACTCCGCCCAGTCGGCGTCGTCGAGCTCGGCGACCGCGCCGGTGCGCAGGACCCCGGCCACGTTGGCCAGCATCGTCACCGGCCCCAGCTCGCCCTCGGCCCGCGTGAACGCGTCGTCGACGGCCCCGGCGTCCGTCACGTCGGCCTCCGCGGCGACGCAGGCCCCGCCGAGCTCGTCGGCCAGCGCCCGCGCCGCCCCGCCGTCGCGATCGACGACCGCGACCGCGACCCCCCGCCCCGCCAGCTCCCGCGCCACCGCGGCCCCGATCCCCCGTCCGGCGCCGGTGACGAGCGCGCTCACCGGTGGGTACCGGCGAGCACCGACGCCAGGATCTCCCCGGCCCGGACCGCGGTGTTCGACAGCAGCGTCGAGGAGATGCCGTGGCTGTGCTCGGTCGGTCCCTGCAAGTAGACCCCCGCACGCATGCCCGGGGCGGTCTCGACGCGGTAGTCCCGGCCGACGAGCAGCTCCCCGTCGAGTCCGCGGCGGCACCAGGCGCCCACCTCGCCGAGCATCCCGGTCGGGTCGACGGGGCGGTAGCCGGTCGCGTAGAGCACGACGTCGGCGCTCAGCGTCTCCGCCTCCCCCGTCGGGAGGAACTCGACGTCGAGGTCGACCGGATCGGTCCGGCCGTCCGGGACGCGCACCTTGGTCACCCGGCTCGCCCGGTGCACGAACAGGCGCGGGTTCCCGGCGACCTTCTCGGCGTAGACGCGACGGAACAGGTCGTCGATCAGCGGGCCGTCCACGCACGAGTAGTTGGTGTTGGCGTGGTAGCTCATGAGCAGGTCGCGGACCTGCGGGGTCGCGGCGTAGAAGTCGTCCACCGCCTCCGGGTCGAAGATCCGGTTGGCGAAGGCGGAGTCGTCGGCCGGGCTGTAGCCGTAGCGGGCGAACACGGCGTGCACCTCGGTGTCGCCGCGGCCGTGGATGTGCGCGGTCGCCTCCGCGGCCGACTGGCCGGCGCCCACCACGACGAACCGCCGGGCGTCGGCGCCGAACTCCTCGAGCCGCGGGAGCAGCTCGCTGGTGTGCCACACGCGCTCGCTGCGTTCGATGCCCTCCGGCAGCCACGGCTGCAGCCCGCTCGCCAGGACGACGTTGCGGGCGCGGACCGTCCGGGTGGCGCCGTCGCTGCCGACCGCGTCACGCAGCGCGACGTCGACCGCGACCACGGTCTCGGTGTCCTCGAGGTCGTACACCGGGGTCACGGCGACCGCGCGCGTGCCGTAGGTCACGAGGTGGTCGACCCGCCGGGCGGCCCACTCCAGGTAGTCGTGGAACTCCAGGCGGGTCGGGTAGGCGGTGCCGGTGTTGATGAAGTCGGCGATCCGGTCGTGCGAGTGCAGGTAGCACAGGAACGACGACGGGCTCGTCGGATCCCGCATCGTCACGAGGTCCTTGAGGTAGCTGACCTGCATCGTCACGCCGGGCAGCAGCATCCCGCGGTGCCACCCGAACCGTTCCTGCTGTTCGACGAACGCCGCCCGCAGGGGGCGACCGCCACGAGCGTTGTGCTCCTCGACGGCGATGGCGAGGGACAGGTTGGACGGACCGAACCCGACCCCGAGGACGTCCAGCACGTCAGTGACCCCAGAGTTCGTTCCAGGCCCCGGCACGGCGTTCATCGGCCTCCCGTCGTCAGCGACACACCTTAGGGAAGCCTCACCTTGCCGTAGTCCGATTTCAACCGCCGTGCGAGTCCCACTACAGCCGACGGTGACGACCCGAGCACGCGGGGTCGAGGGCGTGGACCCCGGTTCCGGGGCACCGGCCACCACCCCGACGGTGGTGCTGGGCCGCGCATCCCCTGAACGGCCCTGTCATCGGTCACGCACCGTGATGAACGCTGAGGTGCATGAGCGCACTCGTGCAGGTCGTCGTCATCGGGCTCGTCTGTCTCCTGGTCGGGGCCGGCCTCGAGGTCCATCGCCGGTCCCGGGTCCGGGCCCGCGGGGACACCCTCGACGTCTGGTGCGCCGGGCAGGGCTGGCGCCGGGAGACCGACCACGCCGTCGCGCGGACCGTCGGCGCCCGCGTCGCGGCCCCGCTCCTCCCCCACGGCCGACCCGAGCACCTCGTCGCCGGGGCGACCGCCGACGGGAGGGAGGCCGTCGCGGTCGGCTGGACCCACCAGACCCACAGCGGTGGCATCGGCGAGGACTCCTCGAGCACGACGACGACGCACCACGACGTCGTCGTCGCCCTGCGACTCGCGGGCACGCACCCCGAGCTGCGGATCGGTCCGCACCCGGCCTTCGTGCTGTTCGACCGTGACCGCGCCCGCGTGTGCCGCACGGGTCACCCCGACGTCGACCACCGCCTCCGCATCGTCGCCGACGACGGCGCCCACGCCGCCGCGGTCGCCCCCCACGACGTCCTCGTCCACCTCGCCGCCGACCCGTCCCGCACGTCCTGGTGCCTGCGGGGCGACTGGCTCTTCGGACGTCGGCGCGGGGTGCTCGAACCCGCGGGCCTCGAGGCCCTGCTCGCGCAGGCGCAGTGGCTGGCCGACCGCGCCGACCGGGTCCTCACGGTGCCGGCGGGATCTCCGGCGCCGGGACCTCGAACGCGTTGAGCAGCGCCGACGTGGCGAGGTACATGCCGACGAGGTGCACCAGGTCCAGCACGCCATCGCGACCGAACTCCGCCTCGGCCGCGGCATAGGTGGCGTCCGCGACCCGGTGGGTCCGCACGAGCTCGTCGGTGAACCGGTGCGCGGCCAGCTCGGCGGCGGTGAAGCCGTCGGTCGAGGAGGACCGGAGCCCGTCGATCACGGTCTCCGAGACGCCGACCGACCGGGCGACGAGCACGTGCGCGTAGATCTCGTACGCGGCGTGCCAGGCGACGCCGACGGTGAGGATGACGACCTCCCGGATCGCCGCGGGCAGCGCGGAGTTCCGCTGGTCGTTCGCGACCCAGCCGTTGAACGCCCGCCCCGGCCCCGGGCGCAGCGCGAACGCGTTGAACGGCCCGATCAGCCCGCCGCGGTCGTCGGTGGCCGCGAAACCGGAGCGCTCGGCCCAGCGCTGCGCGCGATGGTGGAGCTCGCCGACGGCGGCCTGCTGGTCGTCGTCCAGGTCGAGGGTCTCGGCGCGGGGCAGCCGACCGCCCCAGTACTCGGCGTCCGCGGCGGGATGCTGGGTCATGGACCCCCGATTACCCCTCGGCGGGAGGCGTCCACCGGAACAGCGTCGAATCGCGCCGGACGAAACCGCACCGCTCGTAGAGCCGGATCGCGGACTCCCGCGACGGCCGCGACGTGAGGTCCACGGTGCGGGCGCCGACGGTCGTCGCGCGGTCCAGCGCCGCCCGGACGAGCGCCTCGCCGACCCCGCGCCCGCGGGCCGCCTCGTCGACCACGACGTCGTCGACGTGCGCCCGCAGCCCCGTCGGCAGCGGGTACATGACCAGCGTCAGCGCGCCCACCACCGTGTCGTCCAGGGTCGCGGTGAACAGCGTGCACGCCTCGTGCTGCACCACCCACGCGATCGTCTGCTCGTCGAACGCCGCCGACCGCGACAGCTGCGGCAGCAGGCGCTCCACCGCCGCCAGCAGGGCGTCGTCGACGCGCTCGACGATCTCGATGGACACGGTCTGCGTCTCGCTCACCCGGGTGACGGTAGACCCGTCCGCTCGGCGCACCGCGGGACCCGATCGACGTGCCGCCCGGACCCGGACGAAGCGGACGGCCCGGACGACCCACGCCGTCGGCGCCGGCCGCCCGCCTGCTCCAGGTGGCGGTACGGACGCTCTTCGGGACGGCGGGTGTCGGCGCGTCCGCGCCGGGCGGTCACCTCGCCGTGCGCCGGGAGGGTGAGCGGTCGGACGGTCCGCTCACCGACCGTCGCTGTAGATCACGGGAAGGTCTCGATAGTGTCTCGCCCGGCTCACCGCCCGGTGGGCCACCGAGCACTCCGCCCGGGTCACCGTTCCGTCCCGGTGGCCCGCTCCCCGGGTGAGGTGCCTCGGGACACGCGTGCGAGCCGACCGGTCCCCAGCGGTCGTCCGCCCGAGTGGCCAGGACGAGCGGTGGGCCCCGAACCACCGTGCAGGGCCGAGAAGGACACCCCCGTGGGACGTCACGCCTCGCTCGCCGGCGCTCCGGTGACCATGCCGTTCGCCGCCGTGAACCGCACCGACCGCCGCGACCGACCCGAGCCCCGCTCGCACTCCTCGCACACGTCGTTCACCACCGGTTCGCTCACCCGCGCCGGGATCGCCGCCGCGCTGGTCACGGCGAGCGCCGCCGCCGTCGCCGGCTCGACCGGGGCGTTCCCCGCCCTGACCGACTCCCTGTCCGACTCCACGGACGTCAGCCAGGCGGCGACGCTGCTCTCGTCGTCCTCCCCCGCCGCCGCGGCGGTGCCCGCCCCGCGCGCGGCCACCGTGGCCCCGGTGTCGCTGGCCGCCGCCCCGGCCGTGGCCGCCCCCGCCGTCAAGAGCGAGTCGCCGGCCCAGAAGGCCGCGGCCACGCAGGCGAAGGAGAAGGCCGCGGCGGACAAGGCCGCGAAGGCCGCGTCGACCGCGAAGGAGAAGGCCGCCCCGGCGAGCCTCGGCTCGCTCGGCGACCGGATCGTCTCCCAGGCGGCGGCGTTCAAGGGCGTCCCCTACGAGTGGGGCGGCACCACCCCGAGCGGCTTCGACTGCTCCGGGCTGACGAAGTACGTCTTCGGCAAGATGGGCATCAGCCTGCCGCGCACCTCGCAGGCGCAGTACGACAAGGCGGAGCACATCTCGCAGAGCCAGGCCCAGCCCGGCGACCTGGTGTTCATGGGCGGCGAGAACAGCATCTACCACGTCGCGATCTACGCCGGGAACGGCAAGATGTGGACCGCGCCGGAGACCGGGCAGAGCGTGAAGCTGGGCAACCTCTTCGGGGACTACCACTTCGGCCGCATCCGGTGACGCAACTCTCGGCCTGACTTGCTGACACTCACTGCCACGTTCCCGATGGAGCGGGTACCACGGTTCGTGGCCCGCGACCGAGAGCGCTGAGGGAGGCGGCATGTCGACCGACACCGACCTGGACGCCCGGCCCGCGACCGTCGACGACGCGCCGCGGGCCGAGGCACCGACCGCGACGACCCCCGCCCCGGCGCCCGCACCCGCGCAGCCCGCCCCCGCCGACCCGCCGTCGGGAACGAGCTCGTGGATCGTCCCCCTGCTGGTGCTGGTCGCCGGGATGTTCATGTCGGTCCTCGACATCAGCATCGTCAACGTCGCGATCACGACGATGCAGAACGACTTCGGCGCCACCACCGACGAGATGCAGTGGGTGTCCACGGCCTACTCCCTGGCCGAGGGCGTCGTCGTCCCGGCGAGCGCCTGGCTGGGCATCCGCTACGGGCTCGGCCGCGTCTACACGATCGCGATGATCTTCTTCGCGATCTTCTCCACGCTCTGCGGCTTCGCGTGGGACATCAACTCGATCATCGCCTTCCGCATCCTGCAGGCGATCCCCGGCGGCGTGATCCCCGTGGTGGCGCTGGCCGCGCTCTACAAGATCGTGCCCAAGGGCAAGCTCGGCGCCGCGATGGGCATCTACGGCCTGGGCATCATCTTCGCCCCGGCCATCGGCCCGACCCTCGGCGGCTACCTCGTCGAGTACGTCAACTGGCGCCTGATCTTCTTCATCAACGTGCCGATCGGCGTCGTCGGCGTGCTTGCGGCAATCTTCTTCCTCCCGAGCTTCCCCACCCTGCACGGCAAGAAGCTGGACGTCCCCGGGTTCGCCGCGGTCGCGGTCGGGCTGTTCTCGCTGCTCCTGGCCCTGCACGAGGGGCCGAAGTGGGGCTGGACGTCGTACCCCACGCTGATCCTGCTGACGGTCGGCGTGCTCGCGCTCGCCCTGTTCGTCGTCATCGAGCTCGAGGTCGACGAGCCGCTGCTCGACCTGCGGGTCTTCACCCACTGGCCGTTCACCAACTCGCTGCTACTGATCTCGATCATCTCGATGGGCCTGTTCGGGGTGCTCTTCTACATCCCGGTCTTCCTGCAGCAGTACCAGGGACTCGGCGCGTTCGAGACGGGGCTGCTCCTGCTCCCGCAGGCCCTGGTGATGGCCTTCGTGATGCCCGCCGCCGGGTTCATCTGCGACAAGATCGGCGCCCGCGTGCCGGCCGCGATCGGGCTCGCGATCGTCGCGTACACGACGTGGGAACTGGCCGGGATGACGATCGACGTCTCGCACGGCCACCTCGAGCTGCTGCTCGCCGCCCGCGCGGCCGGCATCGGGCTCGCGATGATGCCGATCATGACGGGCGGGCTGGGCTCGCTGCCGTCGTTCCTCTCGGAGAACGGCAGCGCCGTGAACACCCTGGTCCAGCGGGCCTCGTCGGCGATCGGGCTGGCCGCCATGACCGCGATGATGACGATCCAGCAGGCCCAGGCCTCCGCCGACCGCAGCGGGCTGGTCGACTCGTCGTCGATGAGCAGCGCGGGCGCGTCGGGCGGGTCCGGCGGGATGATGGAGCAGTACCAGATGTACTCGCAGCTGCAGAGCCAGGTGTTCGTCACCGCGATGAACGACCTGCTCTACGTCACGGCCGTCCTGACGGCGCTCGGCGTCCCGCTGGCGCTGATGCTGCGCCACGGGAAGCCGGCGCCGTCGGACGGCCCGACGATGGCCCACTAGGGGTCAGTGGCAGGACCTCCCCGGATTCGGCGGGACGTCCAGCGCCGGGTTCGCGTCGAAGAACCCGACCGGCTTGAGCGTGAACCCGGTGTACTCGACCGGCATCACCGGCCAGTCCTCGGGGCGCGGGAAGTGCGTGGTGCCGAAGGTGTGCCACACGACGATGTCCTCGCCGTCGACGTCCCGGTCGGCCTGCGTCCACCGCGGCAGGCCGTCGCCCCCGGGGTTCTGGTTGACGAAGTCGCCCGCCGGATACCGCTCGTCCGGCCGGTACGGCGTGACCCAGAGGTTGTGGGTGGAGAACCCCGCGCGGGCGTGGATCGACGAGTTCTCGTCGGCCAGCAGCGTCGCCTTGTTCTCCGGGTGCAGCGCGTAGCCCACGGGCTTCCCGACGGCGTTGCGCTTCTCCGGGTTGACGATGTGCCAGGTCCGCACCACCGACCCGTCGTTGTCCCGCTGCGCGCCGGCCTCGCTGGCGAGCCGGGTGACCTTCCGCCGGAACGCGTTGCCGTACGGGTTGCCCTCCCCCATCGGCACCCGCTCGGCCTCGACCTCGTCGACCGCGTTGCGCACGCCGTCCACGGTCATGTCGAGCCGGGCGCAGAACAGGTGCTGGTGGTACGGCGCGCCGAGCCCCGGCGCCACCTCGGCCGCGTAGTCCCCCGGCGTCGCCGACGCGAACACGATCCCGGTCGCCTTGACCTCGAGCTGGATGGTGCCGTCGAGGTAGAGGTACCAGTAGAAGCCGTAGTCGTAGTTCCCGATCGGCACGAAGAACGAGATGACCAGGCGACGCTGCCGGCGCACCTCCGAGGCCTGCGTGAAGAACAGGTCGGTGTGCTTCCACAGCACGCCGTAGTCCTCCTCGTGCATGCAGATCGCCTTCGAGATCGTGCGCGGGTTCCCGTCGTCGCCCGCGATCACCGCGTCGGTGTAGTGGATGTCGCCGAGGCAGTCGCAGCCCAGTCGCAGCGAATCCGCGTACCGGGCGAACATGTACTCGCCGCAGTCGAAGTAGTTCTGCCAGAACCGCACCGGTGCCGGATCGGCGTAGGGCACGACCATCTCGGCGACGCTCGCCCGGTGCACGATCGGCCGGCCGTCGAACGCGACCTGGTGCAGGGTCAGGCCCTCGCGCTCGTTGAACCCGTAGCGCAGGTCCCACTTGCCCCAGCGGACGTGGTTGCCCTCGACGGTGAAGCTGCGGCCCTCGGGCTGGGTGATCTCGATCGGCTTGAGCGAGTCCAGCGGCGGGCCCTGCACGGCCGGGTCCTGGAAGTTGCCGGACACCTCGGGGACCGCGACGTGCTGCTGGTCGATCACGCGGTCGACGCTGCGGTGCGTGAGGTCCACGTAGGCGACCAGCCCGTCGATCGGGTGCGCCCACGGGTGGTCGTCGGGCCCGTCCTGCCGGAAGCCGAACGCGCGGGCCATCCGGCGCCCGACCTCGTCGGGGTAGTCGTAGACGCCGGCCGAGAGCGGGACGGCGCGCACGGTCATCGGGTCGATGCCGCGGGCGGCGAGGGCGTCGGTCCAGCGGGCGTCGGCGCGCAGGATGTCGTCCATCGGCTCGAACTCGGAGTCGATGATCGGCGGTTGGCCCTCCCGCGCGGGGTCCAGCTCCCGGCCGGAGACGACCTCGCGACGCGTCGCGGAGACGACGGTGTCCCACGAGCGGCCGGAGTCCAGGTCGAGCAGCACCACGCGGAAGCGGCGGTCGACCGCCCTGCCCGTGCTGCCCGGGGTGAACGCGAGCACCTCGGCCTTCGGCGGTTCCTCCAGGTCGGCGAAGCAGTAGCGCACCCGGTCGGTGAGCAGGTCGGCCTCGACGAGCACCTCCCGGACGGCCGCGTACTCGGCCTCGGTCGGCATCTCCAGGGGGTGGGTCACCCGGCTGACGGTGGCGGTCATGCGAGCTCCTTCTGCGACGGGTCGGTGGTCGACGGGACAGGGGTGGGGGCGGACTCGCGGCGGGTGAGGCCGACGACGACGCCGGCCACGGCGACCACCGCGAGGACGGCGCCCAGGGCGAGCGCGAGGCCGGTGGAGCCGCCGATCAGGGTCGGGAAGTTGGCGATCGTGAGGACCAGGCAGACCGCGAGCCCGACGAGGCCGAGCACCGGGGCGACGCGCGTGTGCCAGGTCCGCCGGTCGGCCCCGGTGCGGGCGAAGAACACCAGCACGGCCAGGCACGTGACGACCATGAGGACCAGCAGCCCGAGCGTCGCGACGCCCGCGGCCCAGGCGAACACCTGCGCCACCGGGTCCAGGCCCGCGACGACGCAGACCGCGATGATCACGAGAGACAGGCCGGTCTGCGCCAGCGACGCGACGTGCGGCGAGCCGTGCCGCGCGTGGGTGCGCCCGCACGCGCCGGGCAGCGCGCGGTGCCCGCCCAGGGCGTACCAGTAGCGGGCGGCCACGTTGTGGAACGACAGGATCGCGGCGAAGAGGCTGGTCACGAGCAGGATCGTCACGACGTGGCCCGCGAACGGGCCGAGCCAGGTGGTGACGGTGGAGATGAGCAGCGTGCCGGGGTTCGCGGCCGCCTCCGCGACGACCGCGGAGTCGCCCCAGGCCGACACGACCGCCCAGCTCGAGAGCGCGTAGAACGCCCCGACGACGGCGAGCGCCAGGTAGGTCGCGCGCGGGATCGTGCGCTGCGGGTCACGCGCCTCATCACGGAAGACCGCGGTCGCCTCGAACCCGATGAAGCTCGCGATCGCGAACATCACCGCGATCCCCACCGCGCCGGAGCCGATCTGCGCGGGCTGCAGGAACGCGGTCGAGAGCCCCTCCGGGCCGCCGCCGGAGACCGCGACGACGACGTCGAGCACGAGCACGACGGCGATCTCGGCGACCAGCAGCACTCCCAGCACCCTGCTCGACAGCTCGATGTGGCGGTAGCCCAGCACCGCGACCAGGGCCATCAGGACGAACGTCCAGGCCCACCAGGGCACGCTCGGTCCGCCGAACGACGTCACCAGCTCGTCGAGGGCCGCGCCGACGTACCCGAACACCGCCGCCTGCACGGCCGCGTACGTCGCGAGGGCCAGGAAGGCGGCGCCGAGGCCCAGCGGGCGGCCGAGCCCGGCGCGGACGTAGGTGAAGAAGGCCCCGGCGTCGGGGACGTGCGGGCTCATCGCGCAGAAGCCGACCGCGAAGAACGCCAGCACGACCGCGCAGAGCACGAAGGTCGCGGGGAACGCGGCGCCGTTGCCCGCCCCGATGCCGATCGGGACCGACCCCGCGATCACGGTCAACGGGGCCGCCGCCGCGACGACCATGAACACGATCGCCCCGGCCCCCAACGACCCGGACAACCGACCTGACGGTGCGCTCATGGGCGCGCTCCTCACCGACGACGGATATGTCGCGGGTCACGCTGACGATCCGGCGGTGGCAGGGTCAAGACCGGGTACGGAACTGCGGGACCGAACGTTCACGCATTCCCGCGGAATGGGCGTCGGCGGTCTGCGGATTCCCGGAACGGAGAATGCCGCGGCCCGATCGCCGGTCGAACGGGAATCGTCCGGAACCGTTTCTCGTTCGGGACCGTTCCGCTCGTGATCCCCGCGCTCTACGGTACGGCGGTGCGCGCGACGCGAGGGATCCCGGGGCTGCGGGCCCGCTCCCCCGTGGCGGGGCTGCGGCGCCGCACGCTCGGCCCGCTGGGCCTCCTCGCGCAGTCCGTGGCCACGACGGCGCCGGCCGGCGCGATGGCCGCCGTCCCGCTGCTCGTCACGACGGCGGCCGGGCGCGACGCGCCCTGGTCGGTCGCGATCGCGGCCGTGCTGGTGGGGCTGGTCGTGGCGTCGACCGCGGTGTTCTCGCGGCGCATGGCCGCCGCGGGCGGGCTCTACAGCTTCACGGCCAAGGGGCTCGGACCGGGCGGCGCGTACGCGTGCGCGGTGGCGATGGTGCTGGGCTACGGGCTGCTGGTGGCGGCCGCCCTGGTCGGCGCGTCCTGGTACGCCCGGGCGCTGGTCGAGCGGCTGTGGCCGGTGGACACGACCGCGGTCGGGGTCGCGGTGGTCCTCCTGCTGAGTGTCGCGATCGCCGCGTGCGCGGTGCGCGGGGTCCGGCTCGCCGGCCGCGTCATGCTCGTGATCGAGGGCGTGTCCATCACGCTGATCCTGGTCGTCCTGGTGGCCCTCGCGGTGCGCGTCCAGTCCGCCCCGGTGCCGCCGCTGCCCCCGGGCGGCCCGGCGGGCGTCGCGGCCGGGGTGCTCCCGGCGGTGGCGGCGTTCATCGGGTTCGACTCGGCGACCGCGCTCGGGGTCGAGGCGCGGCGGCCGTTCGCGAGCGTCCCGCGGGCCGTCGCCGTGACCGCCGGGGGCGCGGCGGCGCTCTACCTCGTGGCGATGCTGGTGCACCTCGCGGCGCCCGCGGTGCTGCCCGCGCTCACGGTGGCCGGTCCCGACGGCGGGCCCGGGGCGGCCGTGATCGGCGACTGGGCGCCGGTGCTCATCGACGCCGGGATCATCGCCTCGTTCGGCGCGTGCACGCTGGCCGCGCTGAACACGCTGGTGCGGGTGCTGTTCTCGCTTGCCCGGGAGGGCGTCGCCCCGGCGCTGCTGGGCCGCACGCACCGCCGGTACCAGACCCCGGCGGCCGCGGTGGGGCTGGCCGTGCCGCTGCTGGCCCTCCCGCCCGTCGTCGGGACCCTGGCGGGGATCGCGCCGCAGGACCTGCTGGGCGGCCTGCTCGCCGTCGCCACCGTGGGGTTCCTCGTCGCGTACCTGCTGGTCTGCCTGGCCGCGCCGCGCTTCCTGCGCCGGATCGGGGAGCTCACGCCCGGCGTCGTCGTGACGGCGTGCGTCGCGGTGCCGGCCCTGGCCGCCGTCGTGGTGGTCGCCGTCGCGTCCCCGGCCGGGCCGTGGCTCCCGGCGACCGTGGGGATCGTCGTGCTCGCGGCCGTCGCGGGGTGGGTCGTGCTGCGCCGGACCCACGCGGCCGAGCTCGACGGCATGGGCGTCTACGACGAGACGACCGCCTCGGACCTGCACGGCGCGGACCTGCACGGCGGGGACCGGCACCGGTGACCGACGCGGCGCGCACGATCACGGGGCGCCAGCCCCAGGCGGTCCGCAGCGCGCTCGCGGTCCTGGAAGCGGTCGCGGCCGCGGGGATCGGTGCGACCGCCAAGGACATCTCCGCGGACCTGCGCATCCCGCCCGCCACGACCTACCGGCTGCTCAACCTGCTGGTGGCCGAGGAGTACCTGGTGCGGCTGCCCGACCTGCGGGGGTTCGCCCTCGGGCGGCGGGCCGCGAACCTCGCCCCCGCCCCGCTGAGCACGCCGACCGCGGCGCGGGCGGTCATGGAGCGGCTGCGCGGGCGGGTGCGGTGGGGCGCGCACCTCGCGGGATACACCGGGCACCGCCTGGTCTTCCTCGACCCCGACCCGGACCACCCGCCCGCCGACGCCGGCGAGCTCTCCCGGCACCTGCACGCGAGCTCGCTCGGGCGGCTGCTGCTGGCCGAGCACGACGAGCACCCGGCCGTGGGAGCGCGCCTGACCCCGCACACCGTCGTCGACCCGGCCGAGCTGGGGCGCCGGCTCGACGCGATCCGGTCGGGCGGCGTCGCGCGGCAGTGCGGGGAGTTCCGGGCGGAGTTCGGCTGCCTCGCCGTCGGGGTCCGGGCGCCGGGCGACGGACGCCTGGTCGCGGGCCTCGCCCTGACCGGCCCCGCCGCCCGGGTCGCGGCGCCCAACGAGGACCTCGTGGAGGTGCTGCAGGGGTGCGCGGTGGAACTCGCGCCCCTGTTGGCGTAGCCAAGGTGAGCACTTGTCCGTGTCCGGACACGGTGTCTGTGCTCACCTGCGGGTAACCGCACACCATGGGAATCAAGGACGCGATCACCCGGGCCGGCAAGAAGCTGCAGGGCGAGGACGGCCCGCTCGACCCGCCGGTGGCCGGGGAGCCCTCCGAGCAGGACGTCGCCACCGACCCGCGCGTGGCGTCGAGCCGCGCCACCGGCGGCGTGCACCCCGACACCGACACGAGCTGGGACGAGATGTCGGTGACCGGCACCGGGGACACGGACGAGTTCGTCGGACGCGTGGCCGGCGACGACCCCGCGTACGCGGAGGAGACCGGCGCCGAGGCGCGACGCACCCGAGAGTAGCCCGAAAGGGTGTCCAACTTTAGCCCGTTCAGCGCAGTGTTGCCGTAGGATCGTACGCGTGAGCAGCGAGCCGGCGGTGGGCTACTTCGCGTCGCTCCACGTCGACGAGCTGGGCGTGGTGCGGCTGGTGTGGCGGTCCGGGCTGCGCATCACCGGCGAGATCGCCGAGTACGCGATCCGCGCGGTCGACGAGCTGAACGGCGAGGCCCGCCGACCCATGCTCATCGTGGGCTCGGAGACCCCCACCACGCGGGAGGCGCGCGCCGTCTTCGGCCGGGAGTCGTCGGTGACCCGCATCGCGATGCTCGGCCGGTCGGTGGTCGACCGGACGATCGCCAACTTCTCGCTGTTCGTCAATCCGCCGGCGGCCCCGACCCGGTTCTTCACCGAGGAGGACGCCGCCCTGTCGTGGCTGCTCGATGACGGCGCACGCGGGTGAGGACCTGGCCCGCCGCCTCGACGAACTGGCGGGGTTCGTCGTGGAGCTGGCGGCGGGCCGCCTGGACGCCCGGCTCGACCCGTCCCACGAGTCCGACGAGATCGACGCGATCGTCGTCGGGCTCAACATGCTCGCCGAGGAGCTGCAGGGCCTGACGCACGACCTCGAGGGCCGGGTCGTCGAGCGCACCCGGGAGCTCGCCGACGCGCACGCCGCCCTGGAGCTGCTCGCCCACTCCGACCCGCTGACCGGGCTCGCGAACCGCACCCTGCTCGGGCAGCGGCTGCGCCAGGTCGAGCAGGCGGGCACCGTGCCCGCGGTGCTCGTCCTGGACCTCGACGGCTTCAAGGCGATCAACGACAGCTTCGGCCACGAGGTCGGCGACGAGCTCCTGGTCGCGGTCGCCGAGCGCCTGCGCGGGCTGGTCCGCGACACCGACACGGTGGCCCGGCTGGGCGGCGACGAGTTCGCGATCCTCGTCCAGGACGCCACGCCGGACCAGGCCCTGGACATCGCCGAGCGCATCCGGACCGCCCTGGCCGCACCCGTCGTCGTGCAGGGCCGCTCGTGCTGGGTGAGCGCCAGCGTCGGGGTGCGGCTGGGTACCAGCGGCGGGGCGTCGACCGCGAACTTCCTGCGCGACGCCGACACCGCGATGTACCTCGCCAAGTCCCGGGCACGCGGCGGGGTGAGCGTGTTCGCCCCCGCGATGCGCCGCGAGGCCCAGGCCCGCACGCGCCTGGCCGACGAGCTGCGGACCGCGCTCGCCACCGGCCAGCTGGTGGTGCTCTACCAGCCGATCGTCGACCTGGAGACCGGGCGCGTGGCCGCCGTCGAGGCGCTCGCCCGCTGGCGGCACCCGGAGCGGGGTTTCCTCACGCCGGACATGTTCCTGTCGGTCGCCGAGGACACCGGCCTGATCACCGCCCTGGACATGTGGGTGCTGGAGACCGCGGCGGCGCAGGTCGCGCGGTGGCGCGCGGACCTGCTGGGCGACCAGCCGTTCTCCGTCCACGTCAACGTCTCCCCCGTCGAGCTGCGGGCGCCCGGGTTCGTGGACGGCATCGTCGCCCGCACCCGCCGGCACGGCCTGCGCCCGCAGGACGTCACCCTCGAGATCACCGAGCACCGCCTGCTCGGGGAGGACGCGGCCACCCGCGAGGCGCTGGAGGGGCTGCGCGAGGCCCAGGTCGGGGTCGCCATCGACGACTTCGGCACCGGCAGCTCGTCGTTGGGGTACGCGCGGCGCGCCTTCGTCGACGAGGTGAAGATCGACCGGTCGCTCGTCAGCGACCTCGACACCGATGACCAGCAGATGCGCGTGACCGCGGCGATCCTGGTGATGGCGCACGCGTTCGACCTGACCCCGATCGCCGAGGGCGTGCAGACCGAGAGCGAGGCCCACGCGCTGCGCACGCTGGGCTGCCGCCTGGGGCAGGGTTTCTTCTGGAGCCGGCCGGTGCCGGCTAGCGAGCTGGAGGATCAGCTGCGAACGCGGAACGCCTGACCTTCCCCGCGTCGTCGCGCAGCGGGTGGTCGACGAACGCGTAGGTCCGCGGCCGCTTGTGCCGGCTCAGTCGCTCGTCGAGGTGGGCGCGCAGGGCGGGTTCCGACGACGGGTCCGCCTGGACCACCGCGTGCACGGCGCGGCCGAGGTCGGGGTCGGGCACGCCCACGACCACCGCGTCGCGCACCGCAAGGTGGGCGAGCAGCGCCGCCTCCACCTCCGCGGGGTACACGTTGGCACCGCCCACCACGACCATGTCCGCGCGCCGGTCGGCGAGGTGGAGGTAGCCCTCGGCGTCGAAGGAGCCCAGGTCGCCCAGGGACTCCCAGCCGTCGCGGGCCCGGGGCTCGGCGCCGAGGTAGTGGTAGGTCGGCCCGCCGTCGGGCCGCATCCAGATCTCGCCGACGACGCTGGGCGGCACCACGCGGCCGTCGTCGTCGGTGATCCGGACGTGGCCCCGGGTGACCCGCCCGACCGAGCCCGGGTGGGCGAGCCAGTCACGCCCGTCGATCATCGCGCTGGCCTGCGACTCGGTGCCGGAGTAGAGCTCGAGGAGGATCTCCGGGCGCGGCAGGCGGGCGAGCCAGCCGCGCTTGACCTCCGGCGGGCACGGCGCCCCGACGTGCAGGGCGGTGCGCAGGCTGCCCAGGTCGCCCCAGGCGTCGTCGGGCACGGTCCGCAGGATGCGCGCCATCATCGTCGGCACGAGGTAGAGCCACGTGACCCGGTGCTCGGCGACGAGCTCCAGCGTGCGGGCGGCGTCGAAGCGCTGCATGAGCACCACGTGGTGGCCCTGCAGCAGTGCCATGAGGCTGAACATGTACGGCGCGTTGTGGTGCAGGGGCGCGGTCGCGAGAAAGACGCCGTCGCGGTCGATCCGCAGGCCGTCGGCGCGGGCGAGGACCTGCTCGGTGCAGGCGGCCTGACCCGACACGATGACCTTCGGCGTGCCCGTCGATCCGCCGGAGGTCGGCGCCTTCCAGGACGGGCCCACGACGTCGGGCAGCGGCGCGTCGTCCGGGTCCGGCTCCAGCGGCCGGTCCACGACGACGGCGGGGGCCCCGACCGCGAGGATCGCGTCGCGTTCGGCGGCGGGTTGCCGCGCCGGCAGCGGCAGCGGCACCGCGCCCAGCTTCCACGCGGCGACGCTCGCGATCACGTGGTGCACGGTGTTCGGCAGCGCGATCGCGACGAGGTCGCCGCGCGTCACGCCCCGCGCGGCGAGGGTGCGCGCCACCTGGGTGGTGCGGCGGTCGAGCTCCGCGCGGGTGAGGACGTCCTCGCCGTCGGAGACCGCGGGCGCGTCCGGGGCCTCGGCGGCCAGCTCCCGCAACCGCACGGACAGGGGCGTGAACTCGGGCGCGTCGGTCACGCCCCGAGCGTGCCCCACGGGCCGGGTCGGCGCGGGTCAGCGACGCAGGGTGTCGCGGGGATGGCAGCCGTGCAGTCGCCGGTAGTCGCCGGAGAACCGGCCCGCGCTGCCGAAGCCCCACCGGGCCGCGATCGCCGCGACCGTGTCCCCGCGGGTGGGGTCGCCCGCCTGGAGGTCTTGGTGCGCCCCCGCCATGCGGACGCGCCGCAGGTACTCCAGCGGGGTCGTGTCGCGGTGCCGTCGGAACGCGAGCTGCAGCGCGCGCGGGGACACCCGGGCCGCCGCCGCGACGTCGTCGAGCCCGATGTCGTCCCGGGCGTGCTCGTCCATGTACTGCGCGGCGCGCCGCACCACGGCCGGCTCGACCCGTCCGACGGGCGCCGCGTCCCCGGCCAGGGCGGTGTTGGGGAAGGTCGTGAGGAGGGTGGCGGCGAGCATGCGGAACGCCTCCCCCTGCACGAGCGGGGAGTCCCGGCCGACCGTGTCGCCGAGGACGCTCTCCCGCACGTGGGCCACGGTGGCGTCCCAGAAGCGGGCGGCGGCGGGCGAGACCGGCTCGAGCCCGGTGAAGGTGACGTCCGCCCCGTCGGTGCCGCGCAGGGCCGCCGCGTACTGCGTGAACCGGTCGCGGTCGAGCATGAGCCCGGAGACGTCGACGTCGTCGGTCGCGGCCTCCCACGGGTCGTCGGGCGGGACGAGGAAGACCTCGCCCGCGACGGCGCGCAGGTCGACACGGCGGGTACGGAACCCGACCCGCCCCCGGTAGACCCGGTCCACGCAGTAGACGCCGCCTGCGGGCCGCCGTAGCTGATGGGCGCCGGACACCGGAAGCGCCCCCACGACAAGCCGTGGCCCTGGTGCATCTCCTGCGCGAAGGAGAACCTCTCGGGTCGCGCCGGCATCTTGACGCCGCGGGAGATGCTGTAGCTGTCCCGGATGACGTCGGCGGCGCGGCCGGGGTCGGTGGTGGAGAACTGCGGCTGCCAGGGGCCGGTCGCAGTATCGACGGTGGCGGACATCGGCTCCTCCGGGCTCGTGCGGCCCGGTGGGCGAGCCGGGTCCGGGGATGTCGCCCGGTCGCGGCGTCGCGGACGCGCGAGTCCAGTGGAGCGGTCGGGGCGCCGCCGTCGGCGCCCGTCCGGTCAGCCGATGCAGTCGGCGCAGGCCTCCTGCTGGGCGGCCGGGTCCCCGCCACCGGCCCACACCCGCACGACCGCGGCCGTGGGGGCGGTGCCGTGGTGGTGGACGGTCCCGTCGGCCATGGCGCGCTTGAGGGCGGCGACCGCGCCGGGAACGCCGGGGGTGACGGCCGGGAAGGGCCCGGACGCCGGCTCGCGGGAGCTGGGGACGGCGATGTGCTCGGTCGAGACGGTCATGCCCTCTCGACGGCCGTCCGCGGCGGGGACTTGATCCCGGGCCTCGTCGCTGCCCGTGGCCGTGGCCGACGTGATCATGCCCGGATGATGGCACGGATGCCGCTTCGCCGTGATCGTGTGTAGCGACACACGGCCGGACGCGGCGTTGCGCCATCCTTGCGGACCAACGAGCCGGTCCGGGGAAGGTCGACCGCGACAGGCCCGGGAACACCCGAACGTGTGTCGGCGGAGGCAGAGGGTCCGACGGGCGGACCGTCGGGACCCGCCCGACGGGCTCCACTAGGCTCCCGCACGCGGTGTCGTCGCGCGGGTGACGGCGCGCGGGGGGCAGTAGCTCAGCTGGTCAGAGCAGCGGACTCATAATCCGTCAGGTCGTCGGTTCGAGCCCGACCTGCCCCACCCTCACAGGTACGGCCGGGTGATCAGCTCCAGGTAGTGGCCGACCGGGTCGAGCAGATAGACCCCGCGCCCGCCGTGCTCGGTGTTGGTCTCCCCGGGGCGGGTGCGCTGCGGGTCGGCCCAGTGGTCGCGCCCGTCGGCCCGGATGCGGGCCACGGCACGGTCGAAGAGCTCGTCGTCGACGAGGAAGGCGTAGTGCTGGGGCTGGATCTCTCCGAACGCGTCCGGCGGCAGCGCGGCGAACTGGAACAGCACGCCGTCGTCCAGGGCGATGTTGACGAACGGCCCCCACGACGGGGCCTCGTCCGCCTCGAGCAGGCGGCGGTAGAAGGCGGCGGAGGTCGCCGCGTCGCGCGCGGCGACGATGGTGTGGTTGAAGCGGGACATGACGGTTCTCCTCGGTCGTGGACGACCGGGGAGGGCACGCGCGACGACACCCGCCGTCCGGGAGAGACCTGCGCCCGCGGGCCGCGCGGGGGTGTCGAGCGGACTCCTTCCCGGTCGGGCCCGTCGGGGGCGCGTGGCGACCGTAGCGCGTGACCGGGACGTTGCGGACAGATCAGCACGAGATCACCGATCGCCCGGACGGGTGGCAGGGGCCCGCACCCGCACCCACCTGGGGCGCAACCGCTGGTGACGGCGGATTCGACACGTTTGACGATGATCTTCGTGTTACGTGTGCCCGTCACGCCGTGTTCGTCCCCGAGGGGTCTCGTTGCCCCGATCGACACCGTCCGCGGTGTCGGACAGAGCAGGACCCACCGTCCCTTCGGGAAGGACCCCCATGCCCAGCACCCGCTCCCTGCGCCTCGGCTTCGCCGTCCTCTTCGGCCCGGCCCTCGCCCTCGGCGTGGCCGCGCCGGCCGCGAACGCCGCCGAGGTCACGCCGATCGCCGAGTACCTCGACCAGACCGTCGCCGACACCGAGGCCGAGGTCGGCGCCGTCCTCGACGACCTGGGGCTCGAGGCCGCCGAGTAGCCCGCACCGCCGCGGGGCACGACCCGGCCCGGATCTCCTCCCCTGGGGTCCGGGCCGGGTCCGTGTTCCGTAGCGATCCGGGGTCAGCGCTGGACATCGGCACATCGGCGGCCGACCATCGGAGCAGTCCCACCTCGAGGAGGCAGACATGCGCCTGGGCCGTCGACTCACCGCCGGGATCGCCGAGGACCCGCCCGCCCCCGTGCCCGCCGAGGTGGAGGCACCGGAGCCGGTCGAGACCGTGGACGCGGCGCAGCCGACGCCGGACCCCGTCGTCTCCGGGAGCTGAGCTGCCCCCGTCGTCCTGGCGGGCTCGCGGGCACGCCCGGCCCGAGGAGGCGCCGGGCACCCGCCCCGCCCTGCCGGGGTGGAAGATCGCCTACCCGATGCTGTCCGCGGACGGAACCACGGTCGGCTTCAACGGCGTCGCCCTCGGGCGCAGCCAGGTCTACGGCACGGTGGCCGAGGCGGTCTGCGTGCAGTCGCCGCGGCACCGCTGCCCGTCGACGTGGTGCGACTGCGGGTTCTACTGCTTCCACTCCGCCGACCAGGCCCGCGCGCTGGCCTGCGACGAGCAGTACGAACGCAGCGTCCTGCTGGAGGTCCTCGCCTCCGGGCGCTACGTCTCCTACGAGCTGGGGCTGCGCTACCAGCGCCAGACCGTGCGCGCGGTGCGCGTCGGCCGCTGCCGCTGCGGGCGGACGGCCGCGGCCCTCGACGACGTCGGCGGCGGCATCGTCGGCTGGCGACGCCTCGAGGCCGTGTGCCGGGAGTGCGCCGGGCGCCGCGCGGTGCTGTCGCTCGACCGGCTCGGGCGCCTCGCCGGCGTCCCGGTGACCGTCGACGAGGGCACCGAGCGCTCCTTCCTGGCCCCGCTCGCACCGCTGGAGGGCGCCCCCGACGCCGGGTCGTCCCCGGACCTCCCGCCCGAGGCGGAGATCCCGCTGCTCGCCGCCGAGGTGGCGCTGCTGCAGGCCCGCCTCGACGACGTCCAGCGCCGACTGCACGAGCTGACCGACCGCGGGTGAGGCAGGCTGTCGGCGTGACCGACAGCTCCGTGCTCGTGCTCGGGCCCCTCCTGCGCCACGTCGGGACGACGACCGCTCTCGTGTGGGTCGAGGTGGACCGGCCGGGCACGGTGGAGGTGCGCCTCGACGGCGGGGACGGCGGCGCGCACTCCGCGCCCACCTTCACCGTGTGCGGGGAGCACTACGCCCTGGTGATCGTGCGCGACCTCGAGCCCGACTCCACGTACACCTACGACGTGGCCCTCGACGGCCACCGGCTGTGGCCCTTCGACGGGCTCCCGCCGTCGCGGATCCGCACCCGCGCCGCGTCGTCGGTCCGCACCCAGCGGGTGGTGTTCGGCTCCTGCCGCTACCCCCCGACCGGCGACGCCGAGCTCGAGGCGACGCTGGGGGTGGACGCGCTGGACGCCTACGCGGCGCGCCTGCTCCGGCGGGTGACCGCGGCGCCGGACGCCGACGCGGCCGCCGCCGAGCTGCCGGACGTGATCTGCCTGCTCGGCGACCAGGTCTACGCCGACGAGACGACGCCGCGCACGCAGCAGTGGATCCGTGAGCGTCGGGGCGATGACGAGGGCGCGGGCGCGGAGATCGCGGACTACCCCGAGTACGCGCACCTGTACGCCGAGACGTGGCGGGACGTCGAGGTCCGCTGGCTGCTGTCGACGGCGCCGGTGGCGATGATCTTCGACGACCACGACGTGCGCGACGACTGGAACACCTCGCAGCGCTGGCGCGAGGAGATGGCGCAGCTCGACTGGTGGCCGACGCGGATCCGGGCCGGCCTGGCGTCGTACTGGGTCTACCAGCACCTGGGCAACATGGACCCGGAGACGCTCGAGCACGACGAGCTCTACCAGAAGGTGGTCGCCTGCGAGGGCGACGCCTACCCCCTGCTGGAGGAGTTCGCGGCGCGCGCCGACGAGGCCGTGGGCCGGCCGTCCGGGGTGCGGTGGAGCTACCGCTGGGATCTCTCGGGGACCCGGCTGCTCATGGTCGACTCGCGCTGCGGGCGGGTGCTCAACGACGACGAGCGCCTGATGATCAACGACGACACCTTCACCTGGCTCGAGGCCCAGGTCACCGACCCCGACCTGGACCACGTGCTGATCGGCTCGTCGATCCCGTGGTTGATGCCGCCCGCGATCAGCCAGGTCCAGACGATGGACGAGCTCTCGGCCGCCCGCGGCAGCCGCGCCGCGGAGTGGCTCCGCCAGGCCGTCGACCTGGAGCACTGGCCCGCGTTCCGGGCGTCGTTCGACCGCCTGGCCCGGCTGGTGGAGCGGACCGCCGCGTCGTCCGCGGCCCCGGCCACCGTGTGCGTGCTCTCCGGGGACGTCCACCACAGCTACGCCGCGCGGGCGGCCTTCCCGACGCCGGGCCGCGCGCACGTCTACCAGCTGACCTGCTCGCCGGTGCGCAACAGCGTGCCGTGGTTCATGGAGTACGTGTTCGCCGCGGGGTGGACGCGTCCGATGACCCGGGTCGCCCGCCGCATCGGTCGCTGGTGGGGCGTGGACCCGGAGCCGGTGGACTGGGACGCGATCGGCGGGCCGTACTTCGGCAACTCCATCGCGACGCTGGAGGTCACCGGCCGGGCGGCCCGCGTGCGGTTCGAGCGCTCGACCCGCGAGGGCGGCCTTGAGCCGGTGAGCGTGCTGCCGTTGACGTAGGTGGCTCCGCCTCGTGAGTACTTGTGGCGGTCATGGCCGCCACAAGTGCTCATGAGCCGTCAGGCACCTCGGAACGTCGCCTTCCCGTGGCCGCGCTCGACGAACGAGTCCATCGCGCCGCGCAGGTCGTCGGTCGCGAACAACTTCCCGGCGATCCCGGCGGTCCGGGAGTTCGCGACGTCGAGCCCGTCCGCGGCCAGCGACGCGAGGATCTCCTTGGTCGCCGCGTGGGCCGTCGTCGGGCCGGCGGCGAGGTCGCGCGCGAGCGAGCGCGCGGTCGCGTCGAGCTCGCCGTCGGGAACGACCCGGTCCACCCCGCCCCAGCGCTCCATCTCCGCTGCCCCGAACCGGCCCGCCGTCATGACGAAGTACTTCGCGCGGCCCTGCCCGACCCGCTGCGCGAGCCGCTGCGTGCCGCCCATCGCCGGGGTCAGACCCACCGTCGCCTCGATCAGCCCGAAGCTCGCGGACTCGGCGGCGATGATGAGGTCGCAGGCCAGCGCGAGCTCGAACGCCCAGGTGAGGGTGAGGCCGTGGGCGGCGAAGACGGTCGGGAACGGGAGGCGGTGCACCCGCTCCCCCAGCTCCACGAGCTCGGCGAAGTAGCGGGTGCCCGCTTCCACGTCCGCGTTCTGGAAGATCGGGAGGAACGAGTCGCGGACGTCGACGCCGCCGCTGACGACCTTGCCCTCGGCCCGGAACAGCGCGCCGCGCGGCTTCTGGGTCTCGAGCCGGGTCACGGCCTCGGCGAGGGCCGTGTGCAGGTCGCGGTCGTAGAGGTTCAGCGGCGGGTGGTCGATCGTGACGACGGCGAGTGCGGGGTCGGAGCCGGTCTCGACGCGGATCGGGGAGGTCACGAGGGGAACCCTGCCACGGAACCGTGGGACGATCGGGTTGCGTCGGGGGAGACGGAGCGAAGCGGAGCTCGACCCGTCGGGAAGGGAGTGTGACGACCATGTCGCTGCCGCTGTCCGCGTCCTGGCCCGGCCACCTCCTCGACCTGGCGGAGTGGGACGCCCTGCCCGAGGACACGAGCCGGCAGATCGAGCTCGCCGAAGGAGTCCTCCAGGTGGCCCCGAAGCCGATCCCGATCCACCAGCGCGTGGCGAAGCGCCTGACGATGCAGTTCGACGGCGCGGCCGCGGGTCGCTGGGAGGCCTTCTCCGAGGTCGAGATCGTGATCGAGGACGCGCCCGCGGCGACCGTGCGTGCGCCCGACGTCGTCCTCGTCCGGCCGGACATCCCCGTGACGGTGCCTCGGTGGACGGCGAGCGAGGTGCTGGCCGCGATCGAGGTCCTCTCCCCGGGCAGCCGTCGGCTCGACCGCATCGTCAAGCTCCACGAGTACGCCGACGCGGGCATCCCGACCTACCTGGTGGTCGATCCCGGCCCGCCGGTGGAGCTGACCGAGTTCGCGCTGGCCGACGGGGCCTACCGGCAGGTCGCGGTGCACCGCGGGACGGCGGCGGTGCAGCTCGGCGTGACGCTGGACCTCGACGCTCTGGGCTGACTGTCGGACCCCTGTGCTCTCCTGATCATGGTCGTCGCGGGGTGTCGGTGGGAGGTCCCCCGGCGGCGGCGCCTACGGTTCGTCCGCACGGGGAGGTGAGCATGCGCTTCGTCCACACCGCCGACTGGCAGCTGGGCATGACGCGGCGGTTCCTCGGTGCCGGTCGGGTCGGGCAGGCGGTCGGGGAGGCGCAGGCGCGCTTCGCGCAGGCCCGGCTGGACGCGGTGGTGGCGCTCGGGCGGGTCGCCGCCGACGAGGGGGCCGCCTTCGTCGTGGTGTGCGGCGACGTGTTCGAGTCCAACCTCGTGGGGCCCGACGTGGTCGGGCGGGCGTGCGAGGCGCTGCGCTCGTTCACCGTGCCGGTGCTGCTCCTGCCCGGGAACCACGACCCGGCGGACGCCGCCCTGGTGATGCGCCGGGCCGACTTCGCGCGCCGCTGCCCGCCGCACGTCACGGTGCTCGACACCCCCGGGGTCTACGAGGTGGCACCGGGGGTCGAGGTCGTCGCGGCACCGTGGGCCACGAAGCGCCCGCTCTCCGACCTCGTGGGCGACCGGCTGCGCGCGCTCGACCCCGCACCCGACGGCGTCGTCCGGGTGCTCGCGGGGCACGGCGCGGTCGATGTGCTGAGCCCCGACGAGCACGACCCGGCCGTCATCCGCACCGAGGCGTGCCGCGCGGCGCTGGCCGACGGACGGGTGCACTACGTGGCGCTGGGCGACCGGCACTCGACCTGGCAGCTGCACGGTGAGCCGCGCATCGCCTACTCCGGCGCCCCGGAGGTCACCTCGCACGAGGAGACCGACCCCGGCAACGTGCTCGTGGTCGACGCCGGGCCCGACGGCGCCTCGGTGCGCCCGGTCCGGGTCGGCCGCTGGGCGTTCGCCCGCGAGGAGGCCGTGGTCGACACCGACGAGGACCTCGCGGCGCTCGACGCCCGGCTGGGCGCGGTCGCGGCGCCGGAGCGCACCGCCCTGCGACTGGCCGTCGAGGGCACGGTGACGCTGCGGCAGCGGACGCGGCTCGACGAGATCGCCGAGGCGCACGCGCCGGTGTTCGCCGCGCTCGAGGTCGACGCGGCCGCGGTGGTGACGCGCCCGGACGACGCGGACGTCGAGGACCTGGGGCTGACCGGGTTCGCCGCCGACGCGGCCCGCGAGCTCGCCGACGCCGCCCGGGACACCGCCGATCCGGAGGCGCTGGACGCGCTCGCCCTGCTGCACCGCCTGGCGGTGACGCGGTGAGGCTGCTCCGCATCCGGCTCCGGGACTTCCGCGGCGTGCACGACCGGGAGGTCCGGCTCGCCGAGTCCGGCGTGACGGTGCTCGAGGGCGAGAACGAGGTCGGCAAGACCTCGACGGTCGCGGCGCTGGACCTGCTGGTCGACTTCCGCGACGACTCGAAGGCCGCACCGGTGCGGGCGGCCGCCCCGGCCGGGCGCGACGCCGGGCCGGAGGTGGAGGCGGAGTTCGTCACCGGGCCCTACCACCTCGTCTACCGCAAGCGCTGGCTGCGGCGGCGGCTCACCGAGCTCACCGTGCACACCCCGGTCCCCGAACAGCTCGCCGGGCGGGAGGCACACGACCGGCTGCTCGCGATCCTCGACGAGACGATGGACCGCAGCCTGTGGCTCGCGCTGCGGGTGGAGCAGCACACCCCGCTCGGGCAGGCCGACCTCGGCGGGCACGACGCGCTGTCCCGCGCGCTCGACCTGGCCGCCGCCGGGGCGGGCGGCGAGGGCGCCGGTCCCGCCGCCGACGCAGCGGCGGAGGGCCTGGTGGAGCGGGCGCTCGCCGAGGTGCGCCGCTACCACGGCGGCCACGGGCGGCCCGTCGGCCCGCTCCGCGAGGCGGCGGACCGGCTGACGGCGGCCCGCGCGGAGGTCGACCGCGCGACGGCGGCCGTCACCGAGGTCGAGCGGGACGTCGAGCGGCGCGCCGAGCTCGACCGGGAGGCGACCGGGCTCGCCGAGGAGCGCCGGGCGCAGGCCGACCGGGTGCGCGAGCTGGAGGACCGGTGGTCGGGTCTGCAGGCCCGGCAGCAGGAGGTCGCCACCAGCGGCGAGCGGGCCGGGGCGGCCCGGGAGCGCGCCGCGCGGGCCACCGAACGGCAGGACGCGCGGGCCGCGCTCGTCGCCACCGCCGCGAGCACCCAGGACGCGGCGGCCCGGGCGGAGCACGACCTGGCGGCCCTCGAGTCCCGCGACGGCGCCCGCCGGGACGACCTCGCCGGGCACCGCGCGGCCGCCGACGCCGCGCGGGCCGCCTCCGACGCCGCGACCACGGCCGCGCGTGCCGCCGCGGGCGCCCTCACGCTCGCCCGGGACCGGGCGGAGCTGGCCGCGCTGCGGGGCCGGCTGCGGCGCGCGGAGACCGCGGAGGAGGCCCGCCGGGAGGCGGCCCGGGCCGCGGGCGGGCCGTGCGCCGACGCGGCCGCGGTGGAGCGCCTCGAGCAGCTCGACCGCGACGTCGTCCGGGCCGACGCCGAGCTGGCCGCGGGCGCCGCGACGGTCGAGATCATCGGCCTCGACGCCGGGGCCACCGTGACCGTCGACGGCGCCGAGCGCCGGGTGGCGGCCGACGAGACCGCGACGCTGCCGGTGGCGGGCCCGGTGAGCGTGGGCGTCCCCGGCGCGGTGCGGGTCGTCGTGCAGCCCGGGCTCGACGCGGTGGCCGCCCGCCGGCGGGTGGCCGACGCCCGCAGCGCCCGCGACGCCCTGTGCACCACGCTGGGCGTCGCCGACGTGGCCGCCGCCCGGGCCGGCCTGCGGGCGGCCGGCGAGGCCGCCGCCCGCGTGCGGGAGCTCGCGGCCGTGGTCGACCGCGAGCTGGACGGCCGCACCCTCGACGACGCCCGCGCCGCCATCGCCGCGCTCGTCGAGCGGCTCCCGGCCGAGCCCGCGCCGGGCCCTGATCCCGACGCCGCGCGCACCGGCCGCCGCCGGGCCCGCCGCCCGGCCCCCGACGAGCCGGGCCTGTTCGAGGAGGCCGGGCTCCTCGACGACGCCGCGGCCGACCCGGAGCCCGAGGACCTCGAGCCGCTGCGCCTCGAGGCCGTCCGCACCCTGGACGCCGCCGACGCGGCCCACCGGGCCGCGCGCGAGGCCGAGGAGGCATGGCGCCGCACGGACGAGGCCGTGTCCGCGGCGGGCACCGAGGTCGCGGCGGCGCGGACCGCGCTCGCGGTCGCCCGCAGCGAGGCCGACCGGCGGGCCGCGGAGCTGGCGGACGCCCGCGCCGAGCAGCCCGACGACGCCCTCGCCGCCGCCGCGACCGAGGCACTCGCCCGGGCGCGGCGCCACGAGGCCGACCACGAGCAGCGCGCCGCGGCCCTGGACGCCGACGACCCGACCACGGTGGAGGCGCTGTACACGACGGCCAAGCGGGCCGTGGAGTCGCTGCAGGCCCGCACCGCGGACGTCGACCGGCAGCGCGCCGAGGTCACGGGGCGCCTGCAGGTCGCGGGCGGCGAGGGCCGCCACGACCGGCTGGCCGCGGCCCGGTCCGAGCTGGCCGCGGCCGAGCGCACCCACGCCGCCGTGACGCGCCGGGCGGCCGCGGCGGTCCGGCTGCACGAGACGCTGGCCCGGCGCCGCGACGAGGTCCGGCGCGCCTACGTCGCCCCGTTCCGCCGCGAGGTCGAACGCCTCGCCCGGATCGTGTTCGGCCCGTCGCTGACCCTCGAGGTCGACCCGTCACTGCGGATCGTCACGCGCACGCTGAACGGCGTCACCGTCCCGTTCGACGCGCTGTCCACGGGGGCGAAGGAACAGCTCGGGCTGTGCGCCCGGCTGGCGGTGGCGGCGCTCGTCGACGCCGAGGACGGTGTCCCGGTGCTGATCGACGACGCGCTGGGGCACTCCGACCCGGCCCGGCTCGAGCGGCTGGCCGCGGTGTTCGGCGCGGCGGCCGCGGGCTCGTCGCACCAGGTCGTGGTGCTCACCTGCACCCCGGCGCGCTACCGCGGGATCGGGGCGGCGAGCACGGTCACGCTGGACCCGTCCTACCCGCCGCCGGAGGCCGTCCCCGCACCGCCTCCCGAGCCGGCCGTGGACGGGAACGAGGACGGCGACGAGGCGCCGGCGCGGTGGTCCGAGGTCGGCTGATCAGGCCTCGAGCGCGATGGCGGTGAGCACGAACCCGTCGGACACCGTCCAGCGTCCGGTGAACGCCGTGCGCTCGGTGCCGTCGACGACCGGGCCGGGCACGAGCAGCCGCGCGTGGAAGGTGCCGTCCGCACCCGGCGTCAGGACCGCCTCCTCGAAGCCCAGCCAGCGCCCGGTGAGCGGGAACCAGGTCTTGTAGACCGACTCCTTGGCCGAGAAGAGCAGCCGGTCCCAGTGCACGTCGGGGCGCTGCGCGGCGAGCGCCGCGAGGACCGCCCGCTCCTCCGGCGACGACACCGCCTCGAGCACGCCCTCGGGCAGCACGTCGTGCTGCTCCGCGTCGACGCCCACCGAGCGGACCGCCGCCGACCACGCGACCGCCGCCCCGCGGAAGCCCTTGGTGTGGGTGATCGACCCGACCACGCCGTCCGGCCACACCGGGGAACGCTTCTCCCCCACCGGCACCGACGCCGCGGGAGCCCCCAGCCCGGCCAGGGCCGCGCGGGCGCAGGCCCGGCCGGTGGTGAACTCCGCCCGGCGGGTCGCCACGGCCTGCGCGACGGCGGGCTCCTCGTCGGGGTGCAGCGGCTCCGCGGCGTCGTCGTCGAACCGGACCACGGTGACCACCGAGGCCGGCAGCACGCCGGCGAGGGGGTTCATCGCACGGACTCCCAGCGCGCCCCGCGCTCGCGGGCCCACGCGGTGAAGGGGTCGGGCTCCTGCGGCTCGGGCGCGGGGAGGATGCGGCGCAGCGGGCCCCGGACGAGGTCGTGGTGCTGCCACTCGCGCGGGTAGCCGACGGACACCTCCTCGAAGCGGACCCCGTCCTCCCACGTGGTGCGCGGGAGGTGGAGGTGCCCGTAGACCACGGCCGCGGCGTCGTACTCGAGGTGCCAGCGCGCGGTCTCCCGCGACCCGCACCACAGCGAGAACTCCGGGTGCCGCAGGACCTGCAGCGGCAGCTGGGTCAGCGGCCAGTGGTTGATCAGCACCGTCGACATCCCGGCGGGCCGCTCCGCGAGGCGGCGTCGGGTCTCGGCCAGGCGTTCGGCGCACCACGCGGCCGGGCCGGCGTGCGGCCGGGAGGCCATGAGGAACTCGTCGGTGCAGACGACCCCGGCCTCGCGGGCGGTCGCGAGCGCCTCCTCGTCGGACATCGGCACCATGTCCGGCCGGACCCGCCACGAGTAGTCGTAGAGCAGGAACATCGGGCACACGAGTACGTCGCCCCACATCGGCCACTCGTCCTCGGGGGTGAACACGCCGAGGGAGCGGCAGACCTCCACCAGGTGGGCGTAGCGCGCCGGGCCGACGAGCTGGACGTCGTCCCCGGGCGGTGTCCAGAGGTCGTGGTTGCCCGGGACCCAGATCACCCGGGCGAAGCGCTCCGCGAGCAGGGAGAGCGCCCAGCGGATGTCGGCGACGTTGTCGGCGACGTCGCCCGCGACGATCAGCCAGTCGCCGGGGTCGGTCGGGTGCATGTCGCGCACCACGTCCTGGTTCTCGCTGCGGTTGACGTGGAGGTCGCTGGTCGCGAGCAGGCTGGGAGCCATCGGGTCCCACTCTAGTGGCGCGCCGCCCGGACCGGGATTCGTCATGATGTCGTCGTGCCCCCGCGTCACCTGACGTCCCTGCCGATCCCGCAGCGCCTGCGGTCGGCGATGGCGGAGACCGACTACGACCGCGCCGGGCTCCTCGAGGGACTGGCCGGGGACGACCGCCGCGTGCGGGTCGAGGTGCTGTCGACGCTCGCGGCCGACGGGGTCGGGATCGAGACGATGCGGGAGGCGATCGAGCGCGACCGGCTCGGCCTGCTGCTCATCGAGCGCACGCTCTCCCCCGAGGACGGCTGGTCGATGTCGGGGATCTGCGAGCACACCGGGCAGGACCCCGACGTCGTCTCGAAGTGGTTCCGGGCCCTCGGCCGGCCGGTGTCGGCCGACCCCGAGGAGGAGATCTACACCGACGAGGACGCCGAGATCGCGGAGCGCATCGAGCGCTACCGCGCCCTGGGGTTCACCGACGACGAGATGATGCCGGTGGTCCGCGCGATCGGGCGCGGCGTGCTGAACATGGCCGACGCCCTGGGCGGCCTGCTCGGCGAGGCCCTGCTCGCGGCCGGCGAGCCGGAGCCGGAGCTGGCGCTGCGCTATGCCCTCGAGGCCCGCCGGATCGCCGAGCACGACCTGCTGCACCTCACCCACCTGGTCTCGGTGGCCCTCGCCGACCGCATCCGGTCGCACGCGGTCGCGGTGGAGGAGTCCTCGGCGGGGCGCCTGCAGGGGGCGCAGGAGGTGTCGGTGTGCTTCGCGGACCTGGTCGGGTTCACCGACCTCGGTGAGAACGTGTCGGCGGTGGAGCTCTCCGAGGTGGCCGAGCTGCTCTCAGCGTGCGCGACCGACGTCGCGGTGCGTCCGGTGCGCCTGGCCAAGACGATCGGCGACGCGGTGATGCTGGTGTCCTCGGACACCACGGCGCTGGTGCGGGCGGCCGTCGAGCTCGCGCGCCGCTGGGCCGACGCCGACGACGGCCGCCCGGATGTGCGCGTCGGGGTGGCCAGCGGGATCGGGGTCCCGCACGCCGGCGACTGGTTCGGCCCGCCGGTCAACCTCGCGTCCCGCGTCACGACGACGGCGCGCCCCGGGCAGGTGGTGGTCACCGCCGCCGTGCACGACGCCGTCGTCGCCCGGCTCGGCGAGGAGGGGTCGGCCGGGGAGTTCCGCTGGCGCGTGGCGGCGCCGCGGCGGTTCAAGGGCATCCGGGGGGCGCAGCGCCTCTACCGGGTCACCGCCGTGTCCTGACCGGTACGCGGGCCGACGACGAGGTGCCGGGGTCGGCGGCGGTCCGCTCCCCAGCGACCGCCGCCGACCCGGGCAGTCGGCGTTCCCCGAACACCGACACCAACCGTCCGTCGGTGCGAGAACAGTGAGGCACGGACCACTGTTTCGTCCAGCGAGAACCCTCGATCACCACATGAGTTCACCCGGTGGAGTGCTACTTCGAGGGCTTGCGCGCGTGCTCGCCGGCCCGGAGGCGCATGAGGTTGACCGCCACGACCATCGTCGTGATCACCCCGAGCACGAACAGCACGAAGCCCACGGCCGGTGACGCTCCCGTGAGCACCAGCGCGAGGCCGGCCAGCAGGAGCACGGCGCTGAGTGCCCAGCCGACGAGGAGCAGGCGCATCGGCGTCGTCCCGAGCCGCGCCGCGAGGCGTTCCACCATGGTCACGAGTCTAGAGGCGTCAGGCGGCCAGGCAGAGGTCGTCCAGCCAGGAGACGACCGTCCGCGCCGCGAGGCCGCGGCTGGTGTCGAGCAGCGCCCGGAGCTGGGCGGCGGTCCACAGCGTCGCCGCGCGGTCGAGATGGCCGCGCACCAGCTGCTCGGCGAGGGCGACGACCTGCGCGCGGCGGTCCGCGGCCAGGCCGTCCAGGGACTCGAGGTTGGCGAGCACCGAGCGGGCGGCGACCCGCGCCTGCTCACTCGTTCGGTGCCGATCGTTCACGAGCCTGGACGCTACGCAAAGTACATGGATGTCACTCACTGCATCCGCGAGGAGCGGTCGATCGGCGCGCTCAGCGGTCGTCCGGAGCAGGCCGTGCCGTCAGTGGGCGGACGCCGTCGCGCGCGGCCGGAGGCCGACGAGGCGGTGCCGGCCCCGCCGGGCGCCCTCGGTGGGCGCGGCGGACGGAGCGGCCGGAGCGGGCGGCGGGGCGGCCGGGTCGAGCGCGCGCACCAGGTCGGAGAAGCGCGCGATCCGCACCGTGCGGCCGTCCGGCTCGGCGAGCACGGTGTCGTCGTAGCGCCGGGCCGGGTCCCCGTCGAGCTGGTCGCGGACCGCGTCGCGGGCGCTCGTCGTCGTCGGCCGCACGCGGGGAGCCTCGGCGAGGCGCTCCGCCGCCCGGTGCGCGAACACCGCCCGGCCGTACGGACTCGCGATCGTCAGCAGGAACCGGTTCCGGTCGACGTAGCCCGTGGCGCGGCCGGACCCGTCGACCAGTACCACGCCGGCGCACTCCGGGTCCTCCGCGAGCGCGGTGCGGACCTCGTCGCCGGTCACGGAGTCGGCGAGGACGGTCGCGGGGCGCGCGACGTCGGCGAGGGTGATCTCGCGTCCCGACGGCGGGTCGGGTACCTCGACCGGCGTCGGGGCGGTGTCCCGCAGGCGTGAGGACAGGCCCGGCGCGAGGACGACCTCCGCCGGCAGGGCGCTGTGCTGCTCGGCCGCGAGCACCGGACCGGAGGCGACCGCGATCCCGCGGGCGCGCAGGTCGCGCAGCTCGGCCTCCTCGCGGACCCCGTCGGCCACGAGCACGAGGTCGGTGGCCCGGGCGAGGGTGGCCGCGGCCTCCAGGGTGGCCAGGGCCGCCGGGTCGCCGGTCCGAACGCCCGCGAGGCAGGCGCCGTCGAGCACCAGTTCGTCGGGGGCGAGCCGGACGATCTCGGCGGGGGCGAACCCGCACGCGGGCAGGGTGATCGAGAACCCGTCGCGGCGGGCCTCGGCGATGCCGTCGGCCAGGGCGCCGGTCGACGCGGAGCGCGTCCGCGCGCCGAGCAGCAGGCCGACCCCGGCGCTGCGGCCGTCACCGTGCAGCATCGCGGGGCGGACCGCCCGCAGGCGGTGCGGCGCGTGCGCGACGACGTCGGCCGGGACCGGGAGGTGGACCGTGACCGGGGAGGTCCCCGCGGCCCGGGCGGCGGTCAGCACCGTCGCGACCGCGCGCTGCACCTGGTCCCCGTAGGGTTCCGCCGACTCGTCGGAGGACCGCAGTCCCGGCCAGCGCTCGGGCGGGGTCGCGGTGAACCCGACGATGCGTCCGCCGGCGAGGTCGAGGCGGGGGGCGAAGGTCGTGCGTGCCCCCACCATCGCGAGGTGAGTACTCACACCTCAGCGCTCCTCCCCGCCCGGTCACCGGATGAGCTGCTGAGCAGTGCACCGTTCGTCCGGCCGAGTGTCACCCGACAGGACATGAAGGGCGGTCAGCGGTCGGTTTGGAGCGACGACCGGCGAGTGCTGGGCCACGAAGCTACGCAACGTGCGCGTTCGGGTGACGCTGCGCGGTGGCCCGAGACCGAAGCTGCATCCGCGGGCGACATCCCGCTCCTGCTCCGTCTGCGCCGCGACCTTCCTCCAAGGAGAGGTCTCGACGGAGGACGACATGGCGGTGCCCGTTCTGATCGCAGCGGCGATCGGCCTGGCTGCGCTGGGAGGCGCCGTGGAATGCCTCGGTCCCGAGGCCTCCGCGCACCTGGCTTCGCTGCTTGCCCCAGGTGACGTCGTCACGCTCACCTACGACGAGGACAGGTTCGACCGGTACGGCCGTGTCCTGGCAGGGGTCGAGAAGGGCGACGTACTCGTCAACGCCGAGATGGCGCGGCAGGGGCTCGGCGTGGCGGTCGAGTACCCCCGAACGACCGTTTCTACGACGAGGTCCTCGAGGCCCAGCGCGAAGCCGAGACGGCGCAGGCCGGGTTGTACTCGGCCGCCGTCGCCTGCACCCTGCCGGGACGGGTGAGCACCGTCGAGGCGACGGTCTCCGGCCCCCTGCCCTCGACACCCGAAGCCATGGACGCCGAGGCGGCGCGGCTCGCGGGGGCGGCCGGCGTCGCGGCCGGTGTGGCGCGATGGTTCGACCTCCCGCACATCGGCCCGTCGTGGACCGCCTTCACGCCCGACCAGCGCCGCAGCCTCCGGGACCGGGCGGCCCGGGCGGAGACCACCATGCGTTCGAGCGGGCCCGCGTGGGCGGACCGGGCGACGACCGCCCGCGCCCAGGCGGAGGCGGCCCGGGTCGCCGAGGAGAGCCGACTGAAGGCCGACGCCGAGTCGCGGGCCCGTGCCGAGGCCGACGCACGACGGGCCGAGGCCGCCGCCCGCGAGGAGCAGCGCCGCGCCGCGGCTGCTGCACGGGCCGAGCAGCGCCGTACTGACGCGGAGGCCGCAGCCACGCGGAGGGCGGCGAGCTCGTCGTCCGGCACCTCGGGGAGCTCGAGCTCCGGAGCAGGCGCCTACCCGGGCTACACGGGTCCGCGGTGCTACGCGCCGGGCGGGAAGACCTGGCGGCCGTGCTAGGTCGGTTGGTGGCGTGTGTGGTGCTCAGGATCCCTGTGCACCACACACGGCACTCATCGACCTAGCGTCCCCACCCCGCATCGGCTCGCCGGCGGCCGACGAGGACGCTCACGGCCGCACGGCCACCATGTTCATCGCCAGGCCCGTGAGGACCGCGCGGTCGTTGTCGGTCAGGAGCTCGATGCGGGTCCGGACGATCCCCCGGTCGGGCTTCGAGCGCGAGACCCGCGACTCCGCGACCGTCACCCGCAACCGCACGTCCTCCCCCGGCCGCAGCGGCGCCGGCCACCGCAGCTCGTCGACCCCGGGCGAGGCGAGGCTCGCGACCGCCGAGATGTAGTGTTCGCAGTACATGCGCATCATCAGGCCCGCGGTCTGCCAGCCGCTCGCGATCAGCCCGCCGAACGGTCCGGTCGCGGCCCAGTCGGGGTCGGTGTGCAGCCGCTGCGGGTCGTACCGCCGGCCGAACTCCACGATCTCGTCGCTCGTGAGCGCGAGCTTGCCGTACTCGTAGGTCTCGCCGACCACGTAGTCGGCGAACCACCGGTCGTCGATCGGGGCCGCGAAGTCGGTCGGGCCGAGCACCTGCGTCACGGTCGCGATCATGGCACCGACCGGTACTCCAGGCCTCCCTCGCCGGCGCGCCACGCCACGATCTTCGCGACGGTCACGACGACGGGCGTCGAGAACGTCGCCCGCCAGTCCGCGAACGACGTCCCGCCCAGCAGGTCCGCGTACTTCCGCGCGAAGGCGTCCTCGGCGGGTGGGTCGCCGTCGAGCTCCGCCCGCCCCTCCAGCAGCACGATGTCCCCGCCGCCCGCCGCGGAGTCGAGGTGCAGGGCGACTGCCGGGTCGCGGCGCAGGTGGTCGATCTTCAGCGTGTCCGGACGGCTGAAGACGGTCACCGTCGGGTCCGTCCATCCGAACCACACCGGCACCGCGTGGGGCCGGGTCGTCGCGAGCCAGATGACCGGCTCGGAGGTCAGCCGCTCGTGGGCGTGGGTCAGGACGGGATCGTCCGGGTCGAGGAGCATCGGCGGACCTCACAGGTTCTCGGGGGTCGCCCAGGGTCCTCCCGCCGCGGGGATCAGGCCAGCGAACCGCTCCCCCATCAGCCGGTGGGTCGCAGCGTCCGGGTGCAGCGCGTCGGGCAGCGGCAGCGCCTCCGCGTCCGCCTCGCCGTAGAGCTCGCGCCCGTCGAGGTGGGCCAGGTGCGGATCGTGCACCGCCCGCTGCGCGACGACCCGCGCGAGCGCGTCCCGGACCACGCGCAACGTCAGCCGCCCGGCGGGGACGTCGGCGGGGTCGCCGGTCGCCACGAAGCGCAGGGTGCCGTCGGCGAACACCGGGGCGCCCGGACCGGGCGTGTCCTCGTGGATGGGACAGAGCACGGCCGAGACGAGCAGCAGCGGCGTCGTCGGGTGGCCCTCTCGCACGGTGTCGAGGAACCCGTGCACCGCGGGCACGAACGCCCGCAGCCGCATCAGGTCGGCGTTCACCACGTTGATGCCGAGCTTGAGGCTGATGACGTCGGCCGGGGTGTCGCGGATGGCGCGGGCGGTGAACGGGTCCAGCAGCGCGCTGCCGCCGAACCCCAGGTTGACCAGCTCGACGCCGGCCGCGCGGGCCGCGATCGCCGGCCACGTCGTCGTCGGCGATGCCGCCCCGGAGCCGTGGCTGATGGAGCTGCCGTGGTGCAGCCACGTCCGGCCGACCGGCGCGGACGGGCGGAGCGGACGGTCGGCGCGGAGCGCGACGATGTCCGTGGTCTCGTGGGTCGGCAGCCAGATCTCGACGTCGTGCTCGCCGTCGGGGAGGTCGAGCCGCACGGTGCCGGCCGGACCCGGCGTCGTCACCCGCTCGCCGGTCTGCATGTCGACCTCGACGACGGTCCCGCCGGTGGTGCTCGCCGCGCCCACGAGGTCGGTGTCGACGACGAGGTCGTAGACGCCCTCGGGCCGGGGTGGGGCGCCGCGGTAGGTGACGACGGTGCGGTGGGTGTCCAGCTCGACCGCGGTCGCGTCGGTGCGGAACGCCAGCCGTACCCCCGAGGGCTGCGACTCCGCCATCGCGATCTGCGGCTCGTCGTACTGGGCGCGGGCCCAGGCGGGCAGGCGGTGCGGACGCAGCCCACGCTCGGTGCGCTCGAGGTCGAGCGCGCCGCGCAGGAGGTCGGGCGTGAGGTCGACGGGGAACATGATCTCGAGACCGTACGGCCGTGCCACCCTGGCGCGCGTGGAGATTCGCCCGTTCTACGACGAGTACCTCGCCACCTTCGTCGCGCTGTGCCGTGGGGACCACGACGACCCCGAGGCCCTCCTCGGCTACTACTCGGTGCCGCTGCTCCTGTCCGCGGACCGGACCGCCTGGCTCCGCACGGGCGACGAGGTCGTGGACGTGGTGCGCGCGCAGGCGGCCGACATGCGGGCCGCCGGGTTCGACCGCTCCGAGATGTCCGACCCGCGCACGGTCGCCCTCAACCCGACCACCGCGTGGTTCGGCGCCCGCTTCGTCCGGCGTCGGACCGACGGGTCCGCGATCGCGGAGTTCTCGGCGTTCTACCTGATCAGCGACCTCCCCGAGGGCCGACGGATCACCACGCTCGGCCTGGAGCTGTGAGGATGGCGGGCGTGGACACCGACGACCCGTACTCCTACGCCGACTCCGTCTGGGTCGACGCCTCGCCGCACCAGGTCTACGACGCCGTCTCCGACGTGACCCGCCATCCCGAGTGGAGCGTCTTCACCAAGTCCTGCGAGTGGGAGGACACCACCAGCGCGGTCGTCGGGGCGCACTTCACCGGACACAACTCGCGGCCGGGGCGCGAGTGGTCGACGCGCAGCGAGGTGGTCGCCGCGACGCCGGGGAAGGAGTTCGCGTGGGAGGTGCGCGACGGGTTCGTGCGGTGGGGCTTCGAGATGGCTCCCGACGGCGGGGGCACGCGCCTGACCCAGCGGTGGGACTTCCGGCCCACCGGGCGCGAGTGGGTCCGCGAGACGTTCGGCGAGGAGGGCATCACCCTGCGGGTGGACGACGCCCGGCACTCGATCCCGACGACGCTCGCGGCGATTAAGACGGTGCTGGAGTCGTCAGCCTCCTGACCCTCGCCGATCACCCGATCGTGGACCACGATGATCGGTTATGGGGGCAGGTGGTGCACGACGAACGGGGGTGATCGCCGGGACGACGACGGCTATCGCGCTGGCCGGCGCGGTCCTGACGAATCTGGTCACCGGGGACGACCCTCCGTGGTGGCTGTTGGTCGCCTTCGGCGTCGTGACTGTGCTCAGCATCGGGCTGGCTGCCTGGGGCGCGGTGGAAGCCCGTCGAGCGGAGCGCTTCGTGGCAGAGATGGCCCGTGACGCGGTCCTGCGTCCGGTGGCCAACCCGCCGGACTGGTCCGACGGCCGACCCGAGCTGGTGGCCCTGCTCTCCGCGTGGTCACGTACGACGCCGTTCGTTGGACGCTCTCGCGCCATGGATGAGTTCCTCGCGTGGATCGAGGACGCCAGCGTCGGAACGGTCCGGGTGCTCTGTGGCTCCAGCGGAGCCGGAAAGACACGCCTTGCGCTCGAGATCGCCGCGAGCGCTCCAACGGGGTGGGTTGGCGGCATCGCCGTGCCCGGACGGCTCGGGGAGGTCGTGCCTCGGACGGAGGCTTGCGGGGAGCCGGCCGTGGTTGTCGTCGACGATGCCGACCTCGTCCCCGACCTCGCCGCCCTCCTGGTCGCACTTGACGGCGCCCGGGTGCGTCTCAAGCTCATCCTGGTTGTCCGCGACCCGGACGCAGTGAACGCCGCGCTCGTCCGCGATGGGCACGACCATCTGGTCCGCCAGCGTCCCGTGATCGACGTCGAGCCGGTCGGCGAGGACGGCGACCGCAGCGGATGGTTCGCGCAGGCGCTGGAGGCGTTCCTGGCTGCACTCGGGACACCCGCACCACGCCGGCCGCGATCGGACGTCGGCATCATGGGTGAGCGCGGCGAACCGATGGCCGTGCTTGTGGCAAGAGCGGCTCTCGCGGCATTCGAGGGCGGCACGGCGACGTCGATCACGGCCGTGCGTACGACCCGCCGGATCGATCTGGCGCAGCGACTCGTCGATGCGGAGGAGGCCAGGTGGAGGCGTGCGGCCTCCACCTCCCGGGGGTCGGTCTCGGACCCTTCACGAGCAGCCGCTGTCCTCGCGCTCATCGTGTCCGGGGTCGCCGACTGCGAGGCGGCGGTCGGCGTTCTCGGCGCAGTGACGATGCTCCGAGGCCGCCCGGAGGGCGAACTCCGGGACGTCGTCGAGTGGGCGACGACGCTGTACCCCGAGACGCCCGGTGTACTCGTCGGCCCGCAGCCCGAGTTCCTCCGAGCCGCTCTGGTCATGCGCGTCCTGAGAGACGAGCGGCTCGACGTGGACAGCCTGCTTGCAGCTGACGGCTTCCAGCCCACCGTGCTGACTCGCAGCGCTGCCTGGTTCCCGGAGTCGGCCCCGGTCCTCGAACGCCTCCTCGACGTCCGTCCGGACCTGATCAGTGATGCCGTCCTCGCCAGTGTTCTAGCAGGATTCGCCGCGCAACGAACGCTCGTCCCCGCCCTCGAGACGCGACTGGTGACGTATCGGCTTCCGCCCTCCATGCGCCGCCGTCTCCTTCCACTCGTCGACCGCCTCGGAACGAGCCGCCTCCACGTCGTCCTCCGGGAGCAGGAACTCGACGACGTCGCTGCCGAGCCGAGGCCGTGGAGCTGGGAGACCCTGCGTGCCGTAGCCGACGCGCGTAGCGAGTTCGTCGAGGCCCTGACGGACAGCGGCGAGTTCGATCGGGCGAGTGCCATGGCATCAGTCGAGGTCGAGGAACGACGAGCGCTCGGGCCCGGTGCGCTGTGTCAGTACGCGACCGCGCTACGCAGCGAGGCCTTTCTCCTGAGCCTGCGCGGCTTCGACCGGAACGCGCTGGACGGACTCGCTTTCGCCGTGGCTCAGTTCCGGCTGATCCCTCCATCAGCCGAGCGGGACGGGGAGTACGGCTGGGCGCTCACTATCACCGGCAAGGTCTGCCTCGACCTTCAGTTGAACGATCGGGCGCTGGAGGCGCTCTCGTCGGCCCTAACGCTCCTCGCGCCTCTGGTTGACCTGACGCGTCCGAGCCGGGTGCCCCGGACACTGGAGCAACTCAGCCGAGCGATGCGACATCGACAGCGCTACGAGGAGGGGATGCAGTACGCGGACGATGCCGTCGCCCGTATCGGACGGCAACCACCCCATGCCAAGGAGAGCCGGGACGAAGCTGCCTGTCTTCTTGCGCGGGCAAAGGTGATCCTCAAGACCTCGTCGGTCTCCGCGACACAGCCGGCCATGGAGGAGGTGACGATCATCGCTCGCAGGATGTTCCAGGCCGAACCACGTCGGTTCGCGTCGGACTACGCCACCGCCCTTGCGAATCTCAGCGAGGTGCATCAACTCGTCGGGATGGCCGACAGCGCGCTCGCATTGATCGAGGAGGCCGTCGCGATCCGGCTCGACGTGGTGGAGCACGAGCCCGGCCGCGAAGCCGATCTGCAGGAAGCTCGAGTTCGGTACGCCTGGCATCTGCTTCACCGCGACCGGCTCGCCGATGCCGTCCGTGTCGCGGAGTCGGCGGTGGGCGGCCTTGAGGCACTCGACGGGCGCTCGGTGGCGCTGGCCGATGGCCTCGGCGTCCTGGGCACCGTCGAGTGGCGGCACGGCCGTCTCGATGCCGCGTGTGGTCACTTCCGTCGAGCGGCAGCGGCAACGGCCGCGCTCGCCGAGCAGGCTCCGGAGGTGGGCACCTCTGTCCACGCCTCGTACCTTGAGGACGTCGCCGGAGTCCTGTCCGATATGGGCGCGATCGAGGGGGAGCTGGACGTTCGAGGCGAAGTGGCGGCCTGGTGGGCCCGACTCGCTGAACTTGCCCCAGACCGCGTCAGGAAGCAACTGAACGAGGCACGCCGAACGCTCGCACGCCGAGTCTCCGAGGCCGGTCTGTCGCCGGGGGCCGCAGTCGACCTCGAGCGGATCGCTGCAGGACGCGTCGCAATTGGTGACGAGGCCGTCTAGGCCGGTCCCCCACCGACGCCGAACTCGTTGCCGTCGGGGTCGCGAAAGATCGCCTTGCGGACGCCGTTGTCGTAGGTCTCGGTGGTGGTGGGCTCGAGCCCGCGGGAGCGGGCCTCCGTCAGGAACGCGTCCAGGTCGTCGAGGAAGAGCGTGACCCGCGAGTGCCCCACGTGCGCGGTCCCCTCCTCGACGTAGACGTAGCGGTCCTCGGCGATCTCGAAGACGGCCTCGACGTCGTTCGGCAGGAACGCCGGCTCGGCGCCGAGAAGGCGGGTGTACCAGGCGATCGCGGCGGCGCGGTCCCGGACGTCGAGGGCAGCGAACAGGGCGGGCGGCACGACGGGCAGGGTGCCGCACTCACGCGGCGGAGTCGAGGTCCTGGCCCTTGACCAGCCACGCCGTCGCGAACGCGAACACCGCGACCGACTCCAGCCAGAGCAGGAGCCGGATCGCGTCGCGCGTGGCCTCGTCGAGCACCAGGCCGCCGACGACGGCCGCCAGCAGGGCGACCACGATGACGACGCCGCAGGCCAGGAACAGGCGCCGCCGACCGGGCGGGACGGTGTTCGTCGCGACGGCGGGGTCGCGGGGGAACAGGACCAGGCAGAAGACCGCCATCCCGGCGAAGAACACCGCGGCGGCGGTGAGGTGCACGCCGCCGACGATGCGCTGCAGGGTCGTCGGGTCGGCCGGCGTGGTGGGGCAGAGCCCCACGACCGCCGAGGCGATGCCCGCCACCGTGCCCACGCGGCGTTCCCACTCGCCGTAGCGGTAGGTCACCAGGAACACCGCGAAGGCGATCTGCGCGCCGACGAAGAGGTTGCCGGAGTAGGTGTAGTAGTAGCCGCTGATCGAGCTCTGGACGGACGCCCAGAACCCGGGCGCCGGCGGGCCGCCGGTCCCCGCGACGACGAGCGACCACACCCAGTGGAACGCCACGACCAGCACCGGCAGGGCGAGCCCGACCGCGCCGACCAGGCGCCGCAGCAGCAGGTGGGACCGGACGAACCAGCGGTCCTCGAGCCAGTCGGTCACCGAGAACGCCGCGGGCCTCGCCACGGCTGATCATCGTGCCAGCCTCGCCTCCGTGGACCGACGCCGACTAGCGTCCGGCGGGTGGTCGACGGGATCGACGTGTACGACCCGGCCGTGTTCGCGCGGGGCGTCCCGCACGAGGCGCTGCGCCGGCTGCGCGACGAGGCGCCGGTGGCGTGGCAGGACGAGCACGCGATCGGCGACTGGCCGGGCGGGCCCGGCTTCTGGGCGGTCACCCGCTACGACGACGTGCGGTTCGTCCTGCGCAGCCCCGAGCTCTTCAGCTCCTCCCTCGGCGCCACGCAGATCCGGGACCCCGAGCCCGAGGACCTGCCGTTCATCCGCCGGATGATCCTCAACATGGACCCGCCGGAGCACCAGCGGGTGCGGCGGCTGGTCACCGCCGCCTTCACCCGCCGTCGTCTGGAGCGCTTCACCGACGACGTCGCCGCACGGGCGCGCTCCCTGCTCGCCGCCGTCGCCGGCGACGGCGGGTGCGACCTCCCGGTCCAGGTCACGGACGACTTCCCGCTGGCCAACCTCGCCGAGCTGCTGGGCGTGCCGGAGTCCGACCGGCACCTGCTGCTGGAGTGGACCAACCGGGTCATCGGCTACCAGGACCCGGAGCACGCCGAGGTGGTCCGCGACGAGCGCGGCCGACCGGTCAACCCGCGTTCTCCGGCGATGCTGGCCGAGATGTTCGCCTACGCCGGGGAGCTCGCGGAGCACAAGCGTCGCCACCCGGCCGACGACGTGCTGACGGCGCTCGTCGAGGCCCGGGTCGACGGCGAGCGGCTCGACGACACCGAGCTGCAGATGTTCTTCTTCCTGCTCACGATCGCCGGCAACGACACCGTGCGCTCCGCGCTACCCGGCGGCGTGCTCGCGCTGGCCGAAAACCCCGACGAGTACGAGCGGCTCCGCGGGGAGCGGGCGCTGCTGCCGGGCGCGATCGAGGAGATGCTGCGGTGGCACCCGCCGGTGCTGACGTTCCGGCGGACCGCCACGCAGGACACCGAGCTGGGCGGGGTCGGGATCGCCGCCGGGGACAAGGTCGTCGTCTACCACGTGTCCGCGCACGTCGACGAGCGTCACTTCGCCGACCCGTTCCGCTTCGACCTCGCCCGCGACCCCAACGACCACCTCGCCTTCGGGCAGGGCCCGCACCTGTGTCTCGGCGCCCACTTCGCGCGGATGCAGATGCGGGAGTTCTTCGCCGCCTTCCTCGACGTGCTGCCGCCGGTACAGCTCGACGGCGAGCCGCGGCGCCTCACGTCGAACTTCATCAACGGGCTGACGCACCTGACGCTGCGGTGGTGACGCTCCGCGGGCGTCAGCAGTGCGGCCATGCTGACACTGGACGTCACAGAAGCACGTCATATCGCGGAGAGGTTCGTCTACGCTTGTAGACTCACCGCGTGCCGAAGATCGTCGACCACGCCCGGCGTCGGGACGAGATCCTGGAGGCGACCGGACGCCTGGTCGCGGGGCGCGGGCTCGAGGGCACGACGATGCGCGGGATCGCGGCCGCCCTCGGGATGGCCAACGGGGCCCTGGCGCGCTACTTCCCGGGCAAGGACGAGATCGTCCGCGCCGCGCTCGAGCACCTCGTCGCGACGAACGAGCGGCGGATCGCGGAGCACCTCGGCGACCGGCGGGGCCTCGCGGCCGTCCGGGTGCTCTGCGAACTGCTCCTGACGGATGCGGGGCCTCGAGCGGAGCTGTCCTTCCACGACCGCGCGCGGACCGACCCGGACCTGGCGGCGGCCCTCCGCACGGCGAGGGAGGGTCGTCGCGCCCGACTCGTGGGCTTCCTCGCGCAGGCACGTGCCGACGGCGACCTGGCGACCGACGACCCGGACGAGGTGCTCGCCGAGGACCTGCTCACCGTGGTGGCCGGAGCGCACGCCCTGGCGACCTCCCCCGACCTCGCGCGGCGCGTGCTCGACCGACACCTGCGCGCCCTGCCGGCGCCGCAGGCCACCGTTGTCCGGCGTGACGACGGTCCGGAGCAGGAGTTCCTCGCCGTCACCGAGGACGCGATCCGCACGGCGGCCGAGCGGCTCCCGGAGACCGACCTGCCCGCGATGCGGCTCGTCCTGCTGCTGCACCGGATCGCGAACGCGGTCGTCTACGACCTGGAGTCGACCGTGCACCGGCCCGCCGGCTGGAGCTGGTCGGCCTTCCGGCTGGCGTTCACGCTGTGGGTCTCCGGACCGCTCGGGTCCCGGCAGGCCGCGCGCACCACGGGAATGAGCCGGGCCGCCGTCTCCAGCCTGACCAACACCCTCGTCGGGACCGGGATGCTCGAGCGCTCCCCCGACCCCCGGGACGGCCGCGGCGTCGTGCTGTCCCTGACCGCGGAGGGCTCCCGGGCGCTGGCGGAGACCTTCCGGGTGCACAACCGGCGGGAGGCCGAGTGGGCCGGCCTCCTCTCCCCCGACGACCTCGGGTCGCTCAACCGCGTCCTGACGAGGCTCGCCGCGGCCGCGACCGCCCAGAGCTGGGTGGCCCGCCGGTAGGAGATGGCCCGATCCCCTGGTGTGATCCGGACCGCACCTCTACCGTGGCGAAGACGTCAAACCTTTGATCGCTGATCGTCGTGGGAGCCCGTACGCCATGTCATCCAAGCCGTTCGCCTCGTCCGCGGACACCGCGGCCAAGGAGCAGACCCTCGAAGTCCTCGCCGACGGCGTCTACGCGCTGACCGCCGAGGGCGACCCCAACATCGGGGCGATCGAGGGCGAGGACTTCCTCGTCTGCTTCGAGGCCCTCGCCACCCCGGTCGCGGCGCGGAAGTGGCTCGCGACGCTGCGCGAGCACACCGACAAGCCGGTGCGCTACCTGGTGCTCAGCCACTACCACGCGGTCCGGGTGCTGGGCGCGAGCGCGTTCGACGCCGAGGTCATCGTCTCCCACGAGATCACCCGCGATCTGGTCGCCGAGCGCGGCAAGCAGGACTGGGAGTCCGAGTTCGCCCGCATGCCGCGCCTGGCCGAGGCCGCCGAGACCGTCCCCGGGCTGACCTGGCCGACCCTGACCTTCGCCGACCGGCTCACCATCGACCTCGGCGGCGACCGCGGCGACCTGGTGCTGCAGTACCACGGCCGCGGCCACACCGAGGGCGACATCACCGCCTGGCTGCCGCGCCACCGCATCCTGTTCGCCGGCGACCTCGTGGAGGCGCAGGCCGCGCTCTACACCGGCGATGCCTTCCACCGCGACTGGTCCACCTCCACCCTGGACGCCGTCAAGGCCCTCGGCGCCGAGCAGCTGATCGGCGGGCGCGGCGCGGTCAGCCGTGGCCGCGACGAGGTCGACGCGGCGATCGAGCAGACCCGCGGCTTCCTCGAGGTCATGCTCCGCGAGGTCGGCGCCGTGCAGCAGCGCGGCGGCACGCTCAAGGAGGCCTTCCAGGCCACGCACGCCGCCCTGGCCCCGCAGTACGGGCACTGGCCGATCTTCGAGCACTGCCTGCCCTTCGACGTCTCGCGTCTCTGGGACGAGCTCTCCGGCGTCGAGCGCCCCGTCATCTGGACCGCCGCCCGCGACCAGGAGGTCTGGGCCCAGCTCCAGGACTGACCGCCCGACACACAGGGAGAAGCACCCATGTCCCGACGGCGGGTCGACCCGGTCGTGATCGTCGGCGCCGGGCCGGTCGGGCAGACCACCGCGCTGCTGCTGGCGCGGTGGGGCGTGCCGTCGATCGTCCTCGACCGGCGCGCCCGGCGGGACGAGGTCGGGTCGAAGGCCATCTGCCAGCAGCGCGACGTCCTCGACGTCTGGGAGACGGTCGGGGCAGGGTCGGCCATCGCCGCCGAGGGCGTCACCTGGTCGACCGCCCGCACCTTCCACGGCGAGCACGAGCTGTTCAGCTACCGGTTCACCGAGCGCGGACGACCGGCCTTCCCACCGTTCGTCAACATCTCCCAGACCCGCACCGAGGAGATCCTCGACGAGCGGATCGCTGCCGAACCGTCGATCGACGTCCGCTGGGACCACCGGGTCACCGGCCTCGCGCAGGACGACGAGGGGGTGACGGTGACCTGCGGGACGGAGACGCTGCGCGCCTCGCACGTCGTGGTCTGCGCCGGCGCCCGCAGCGACGACCTGCGCTCCCTGCTCGGGGTGGGCTTCGACGGCCAGAGCTTCGACGACCGCTTCCTCATCGCCGACATCCGCGCCGAGCTCCCCGGCTGGGCCCGGGAGCGCCGTTTCTACTTCGACCCGCCCTGGAACCCGGGGCGGCAGGTCCTCATCCACCCCTGCCCGGACTCGGTGTTCCGCATCGACTGGCAGGTGCCGCCGGACTACGACCTGGAGGCCGAGCGGGCCTCGGGCGCCCTCGACGCCCGGATCCGGACGATCGTCGGCGACGCGGGCCACGAGGTCGTCTGGACCTCGGTGTACCGCTTCCACTCCCGCCAGGTCGACCGCATGCGGGTCGGGAAGGTCCTGCTCGCCGGGGACGCCGCGCACCTGGTGTCGCCGTTCGGGGCGCGCGGGCTGAACTCCGGGGTCGCCGACGCCGAGAACGCGGCGTGGAAGCTCGCGTACGTCCTGCACGGGTGGGCCGGCGAGGACCTGCTCGAGAGCTACCACGACGAGCGCCACGCGGCCGCGGCCGAGAACCTCGCCGTCACCGGCGCCACGATGGACTTCCTCGTGCCGCCCGACGAGCTGCGCGCGCAGCGGCGTCGGGACGTCCTGGCCCGCGCCGCGACCGACGAGACCGTCCGCCCGCACGTGGACTCGGGCCGGCTGGCCGAGGCGTTCTGGTACGTCGACTCCCCGCTGACGACGACGGACCCGACCCGGACCTTCGGCGGACGCCCCGAGCGCGGCGCCACCCCGCCCGCCCTGCCGGGGGTCCTCGTCCCGGACGCGCCCGTGCACACCGCCGGCGGTCCCACCCGGCTGCGGGCCCTCGCCCGTGACGGGTTCCTGCTGCTGGTCGCGGGAGACGTCGCGGACGGGCTCGTCCCGGACGTGTCCGGGCCGGTCCGGGTGCTCGCGCTGGCCGACCTCGATCCCGACGGCGAGCTGGCCGCGGCGCTCGACGCCCGTCCCGGCGAGATCTGGGTGATCCGGCCGGACGCCCACATCGCCGCGGTGCTGTCCCCGGACGAGGCCCACCTCGTCCCCACCGTGCTGGCGCGCGCCGTCGGCATGCCCGTCCCCCAGGAGGAACCGTGCCCCACTACCGCCGCGCCGGGGCCGTCCCGGCCAAGCGCCACACCCAGTTCCGCACCGACGACGGCGGGCTCTACTACGAGGAGCTGATGGGCGAGGAGGGGTTCTCCTCGGACTCCTCGCTGCTCTACCACTCCGGGGTGCCCTCGGCGATCGTCGACGCCTCGGTGTGGGAGCTGGGAGACCAGGCGACCACCGAGAACACGCCGCTGCTCCCGCGCCACCTCGCGCTGCACACCCTCTTCCCGGGCGAGGAGTACAAGCGCGCCGACGTGGTCACCGGGCGGCGGCTGGTACTGGGCAACGGCGACGTGCGCATCTCCTACGTCGCCGCCGGTGAGGCCAGCCCGCTCTACCGCAACGCCGTCGGCGACGAGTGCGTCTACGTCGAGTCCGGCTCCGGCACCGTCGAGACCGTGTTCGGGCCGCTGCCGGTCCGCCAGGGCGACTACGTGGTCCTCCCCCGCGCCGTCACCCACCGCTGGCTGCCCGACGGTGCCGAACCGCTGCGCTGCTACGTGATCGAGGCGAACTCCCACGTCGCCCCGCCCAAGCGCTACCTCTCCCGCTACGGCCAGCTCCTCGAGCACTCCCCGTACTGCGAGCGCGACCTGCACGGGCCGGGCGACCCCGTGGTCGTCGATCAGACCGACGTCGAGGTGCTGGTCAAGCACCGCGGCTCGCGCGGCATCGTCGGGACCCGCTACGTCGTCCCGACCCACCCGTTCGACGTCGTCGGCTGGGACGGCTGCCTCTACCCGTACACCTTCAACATCTCCGACTTCGAGCCGATCACCGGCCGGGTGCACCAGCCGCCGCCCGTGCACCAGGTCTTCGAGGGCGAGGGCTTCGTCATCTGCAACTTCGTGCCGCGCAAGGTCGACTACCACCCGCTCGCGGTGCCGGTGCCCTACTACCACGCCAACGTCGACTCCGACGAGGTCATGTTCTACTGCGGCGGCAGCTACGAGGCCCGCAAGGGCTCCGGCATCGGGCAGGGCTCGATCAGCCTGCACCCCGGCGGGCACTCCCACGGCCCGCAGCCCGGCGCGGTGGAGCGCTCGCTGGGGGTGCAGCAGGTCGACGAGCTCGCCGTCATGGTGGACACCTTCCGGCCGCTGGAGCTCGGCGAGGGCGGCCGCGCGGCGGACGACGGGAAGTACGCCTGGAGCTGGGCGGGGCGGGGTCCCGCCCGGTGACCTGGCTCGACCTGCCCGACGACACGCTCTTCGGCCTCGACAACCTGCCCTACGGGCTGTTCAGCACGCCGACGGATTCACGACGGCGGGTGGGCGTCGCGGTCGGGGACCAGGTGCTCGACCTGGCCGCGGCGTTGGCGGCGGTGGGGTCGACGCACGCGGAGGTGGTGGACAGCGGGTCGCTGGACGGGCTGCTCGCCGCGGGTCGGCCGGCCTGGGACGCGGTCCGCGCCGAGCTGGCCGACCTGCTGACCGATCCGGCTCGGGCGGAGTCGATCCGCCCGCTGCTGCTCCCGCGCAGCGGAGTGCACCTGCACCTGCCGTTCACCGTCGGGGACTACGTCGACTTCTACGCCAGCGAGCACCACGCGACGAACCTCGGACGGCTCTTCCGTCCCGACAGCGAGCCGCTGATGCCGAACTGGAAGCACCTCCCGGTCGGCTATCACGGCCGCGGCGGGACGGTCGTCGTCTCCGGGACCCCGGTCGTGCGGCCCTGCGGGCAGCGCAAGGCCCCCGACGAGGCGGCCCCGACCTACGGCCCCAGCCGCCGGCTCGACATCGAGGCCGAGCTCGGCTTCGTCGTCGGGACGGGCTCGTTGCAGGGCACCCGCATCGGGGTGGACGACCTCGCCGACCACGTGTTCGGCGCCGTGATCGTCAACGACTGGTCCGCCCGCGACCTGCAGGCCTGGGAGTACGTCCCGCTGGGCCCGCACCTGGGCAAGAGCTTCGCCACCTCGATCAGTCCATGGGTGGTGCCGCTGGCCGCCCTCGAGGCCGCCCGCGTCCCGCTGCCCGGGCAGGACCCGGAACCACTGGAGTACCTGCGCGGCCGGGAGGACTGGGGCCTCGACGTCGAACTGGTCGTGGCGTGGAACGGCGAGGAGGTCTCCCGCCCGCCGTACCGGGAGATGTACTGGTCGCCAGCACAGATGCTCGCGCACCTGACGGTGAACGGCGCCTCCACCCGGTCGGGCGACCTGTACGCCTCCGGCACCGTCTCGGGCCCTCGTCGGGAGCAGCGCGGCGCCTTCATCGAGCTGACCTGGGGCGGCGCCGAGCCGGTGACCGTGCAGGGCGAGCAGCGCACGTTCCTGGCCGACGGCGACGAGGTCGTCATCTCGGCGACGGCACCGGGTGTCGGCGGCGGCCGGATCGGCTTCGGGGAGGTCGCCGGGACCGTGGTCCCGGCGGCACCCTAAAGGCCCTCAGCTGGTGCGTTCGACCTGGAGAGTCAGGTCGTAATCCGGGCCTCCAGCTACATCGAACGGCAGGTCACCAGAGCTACCACTGAACCGGAACTTCTGCTCGAAGAACGAGCCCTTCGCGGGCAGTCTCTCGTCAAGGCGCTTCTGAGAAAGCAGAATAGTTCGAGAGCCCATCATATCGTCGGCGATAAAGCCGATTAGCTTCTCTCTGACTATCGCTGGAACGGCACTGACCCATTGCGTTGGCGGAAGAAGCGCAGCTGCCTGGAAGACCGCGTTCGTCGTGGCCTCGGTTTTCGCTGGATCGCCCTGATCTGAGTCCCAGAGCTGTATGGACAGCGCGATCGGCCCCGGCGCGCCAGCACCGACGCCCCTGTCCGGCCAGACGATGTTCTCGCCAGCACCCGACGGGCCCGACTTGAATCGCTTTGTCTCGCCTGTGTCGACGTCCCCGAAGGTCTTCGACCGGTTGGTCTTGAGTGCGGTGCCAGCAGCGTCGAGCGCCGAGAAAACCCAGTACGGCTCATCGGACCCGGTCCAGTCGACGCCACTCTCGTCGACGCACTTGAAGATCATCGCTCGTACGGTGTAGTTGGTCATTGGCTCCCCTATGATGTGATCGGAGTCACAACTCTGACTCAGGTGGGCGTAGCGCCCAACCAGGTCCACCTAAGCGGGTCAACCTCAAGCCACCAATGGAGTATTAGTACCGCTGCAAGCGGCCATTCGAGAACGAATCGTTGTGGCTGAGTGCGGTCGATCAATCACGAGCAGCACACGCACCTGCCAGAGGTCAAATTGACAAGCCTTGACCAAGTTCAGGCAAGAGTCCCGTAGCAGGCGTTGAACCAGGCACGAGGATGGCGACCGCCAACGGATGTATCCCTGACTGGAGTCATACAGAGACATACGACGACGCTGGAGGAGATCGCCCTCGGCCAGGAGGCCCGTCGTCGAGCACAAGCATCCGGATCGGGGGACTGGACCGCTGCGGAAGTCGACCGAGAGCGAGGTCACAGAGAGGACCCTTCCGCGGTCGGACCACCCCGTCCGGATGTGCATCGTCGCAGGCTGATCCGCGGCAGGCGTGAACCGCTGTACGTGGACTCGGCCGGGGTGGTTGACGGAAGCGCTCGAGCACATGCGGCACCTCCGGGGAAGCGCGCGGGTCGACGGAGCTCCTGGGTGACCCCACCGTCTTGCAGGAGGGCGACCACACAGCTCGACTAGGCCGTTCTGCCGCGCATCAGATCGCCGACCGGCCCGGGCACACGAGAGTGCCACACGAGTACCAGCTGGCCGACTGGCCCTAGGCGGCGGCCCCTTCAAGAGGTCCGCCAGTGTCCCACTAAGCCGCTCCGAGGGTCTGGTGGCGTCCCGACATGCCTCAGAAGCCTGGGTAAGAAAAGTGCTCCTCCTACTGGACTCGAACCAGTAACCCTGCGATTAACAGTCGCATGCTCTGCCGATTGAGCTAAGGAGGACCGCCGGCGAGCGGCTCGGGAGTCCGTTCCGCTCTGGTCGTAGACCGTACCTCACGCCCTCCGGCGCCCGTGCGGCAGGATGGGTCAACGCCGTCGTCGGGAGGATCCGGACATGAAGTTGCTGCCGTTCGCGCTGGGTGTCGGCGTGGGCTACGTGCTGGGCGCCAGGGCGGGACGGGAGCGCTACGAGCAGCTCTCCCGGGCGTACCGCCGGGTGGCCGACAACCCGCAGGTGCAGGCGGCCGCGGGCGTGGCCCAGGCGAAGGCCGGCGAGGCCGTCCAAGCCGCGGTCTCCGTCGCGAAGGAGAAGGTGTCCCCGTCGTCGGGCCCGGGACACGAGCCGGCCGCCCCGGGGCGCTCCGCCGGGTCGAACGGCCGCTGAGAACCGGAGGTAACCGGACGCTTCGGGCGGCCTTGACGGTCCCTTGAAGCGCTGTTCAGCCGTTGTTCGTTCGCGTGTGGACGGACCGGTTGTGTGCCCTGCCTACCTTCCGTGGTGACCGCGCCCCGTCCATCACCACGAGAGGGATCACCAGGGCATGGAGATCTCGCTGATCGTCATCGTCGTCGTCGTGACGGCGTTGGCGTTCGACTTCACCAACGGCTTCCACGACACCGCCAACGCCATGGCGACCTCGATCGCGACCGGGGCACTGAAGCCCAAGGTCGCCGTGCTGATCGCCGGCGTCCTCAACGTCGTCGGCGCGTTCCTGTCGGTGGAGGTCGCCCGGACGATCTCCAGCGGCCTCGTCGACGAGACGAAGATCAACCCGTACATCATCTTCGCCGGCCTGGTCGGCGCGATCCTGTGGAACCTCCTGACGTGGCTGCTCGGCCTGCCGTCGAGCTCTTCGCACGCCCTGTTCGGCGGGCTCATCGGCGCCGTGTTGGTCGCGGCCGGGGCGAGCGCGGTGAACTTCGGGACGCTGCTCTCGAAGATCATCCTGCCCGCCGTGATCTCACCGGTCCTGGCGGGCGTGATCGCGCTCGTGGGCACCGTGATCGCCTACCGGAGCACGCAGCGGGCCGACGGGGAGTTCGTCCGGAAGGGCTTCAAGGGCGGCCAGATCGTCTCGGCGTCGCTGGTCGCGCTCGCGCACGGCACGAGCGACGCGCAGAAGACGATGGGCGTCATCACGCTGACCCTCATCGCCGCCGGCCTGCTGGCCCCGGACTCCGGTCCCCCGCTCTGGGTGATCCTCGGCGCCGGTCTCGCGATCGGCCTGGGCACCTACCTCGGCGGGTGGCGGATCATCCGCACGCTCGGCAAGCGGGTCTCGGACATCCAGACCCCGCAGGGCTTCGCGGCGGAGACCTCGACGACCGCCGTCATCCTCGCCTCCTCGCACCTGGGGTTCGCGCTCTCGACCACGCAGGTGGCCACCGGCGCGATCTTCGGCGCCGGCGCGGGTCGGCGGATCGCCGGCGTGCAGTGGGGCGTCGCGGGCCAGATGGCCGTCGCCTGGATCCTGACGCTCCCCGCCGCGGCCATCGTGGGTGCGGTCGCCGCCTACGCGGCCTCGACGGGCGTCGTCGGGACCGTGATCGTGGCGGTCGTCGCGATCGGGGTCGCGGTCGGCATCTACGCGGCCTCGCGGCGCACGCCGGTCACCGCGGACAACGTCAACGACGTGCCGGCGCCGGTGGCCCCGGACGAGCAGCGTGAGGTGTCGCAGGCATGAGCATCGCGTGGGGTTCCCTCGGGCTCGTCGCCCTCGTCTCGTTCGCCGCGGCGATCGTCGTGACGGCGCTGGTGTCGTTCGGGATCGTCGGGCTCGCCGCCCGTGCTCCGCGCTCCGACGGCCCGGAGCCGGCCCTGTCCCCCGGTGCGGGCACCGCCGTCGGCGTCGTCTGCCTCGGGGTGGCCGTGCTGATCGTGCTCTACGGGCTGTACCTGATCGTCGCCTGACGGTCGGGCACCCGCCGGGGCGGCAGCAATGACACGAAGCGGGGTCAGCCCAGCTTCTCGGCGATCCCCTCGGCCAGGGTCACGACCTCGTCGGGGTCGGTCCCCGGGTCCGGGCGCACGTGCACCTCGATCCCGGCCGGGGTGCGCCGCTGGACGAACCAGGCGCCGCCGGAGGGCAGGTCGTGGTGCTGGCGGGTGGAGATGACGGCCGTGACCCGGCGGTGCACGGTCTCCGGGACGCGACCCGGGTCGGGCAGCGGGAGCCGCACCGGGGCACCGTCGGCCAGGACGACGACGGATCCGTGTCGCCGCGACTCGGACGCCTCGATCACGGTCAGCGCGCCGTTCGCCCACGTGGCCTTCGAGACGAGGTGCCAGGGCACCCGGCGGTCCCCGATCCACAGGCCGCGGTCGGTCGCCAGGACGACCTCCCCCGCACGGGTCCGGGAGTCGGCCAGCACCCGCTCGTCGTCCTCAAGGGTCCCGGTGAACCCGTCCGGCGTGAGCTCCCGGCCCAGGAGGGTGGCGGCCAGCCGTCGGCTCAGGCGGACCACTGGCCGCCGATCGCCTGGTCGCGCAGGGCCTTCTTGTACTGCTCCAGCGCGACGAGATCGCCGAACAGCTCGTGGTACTCGTCGGCATTGGTCACCGGCGAGATCCGCTGCAGCCGCGACTTGATCTCGGAGACCTGTCGTTCCACCAGTGCCCCCTGCAGGGCGGTGAGCATGGAGGACACGTAGCGGTGGTCGTCGGCCTCGCGGGACTGCATCGGCTCGACGGCGAGCTCCGCCACCAGCCGCCCGTACGACGGCGGGGTGATCGTCTCGGTCACCGCGGCCACCCAGGACGCGCCGGAGTACCCGCTGGACGTGCCGCCCGCGGCCAGGATCGCGCGGTGCACGGCGAGGTAGCCCTCGTGGCCGAACGCGTCCTCGGGCAGCGTGTCGTACACCGGCCCGGCCAGCGCCGGGACCTGCAGCGCCGCCTTGAGCACCTCGCGCTGCACGCGCAGCCGCGGGTCGTCGCGGCCGGGGAGCGCCGGTCCCTGGGACGAGGCGGCCGCCTCGACCGGCCGCACCCGCCGTCGGGACGAGGTCTGGCGCTGGTCCGCGGGCTGGCCCGCCGTCTCGCGCACCCGCCGCACCACCTGGGCCTCGTCGGCCCACCCGGTCCAGCCCGCGAGGCGGCGGGCGTAGCCGTCGCGCAGCTCGACCTGTCGGATCTGGGCGACCAGCGGGACGCAGCGCTTGAGGGCCGCGGTCTGGCCCTCGACGGTGCCGAGGTCGTACTCGTCGAGGATCGAGCGGATCGCGAAGGTGAACAGGGGCGAGCGGCGGGCGACGAGGTCGCGGACCGCGGTGTCGCCCGTGGCCTGGCGCAGCTCGCACGGGTCCATGCCGTCCGGCGCCGTCGCGATGTAGGTCTGAGCGGAGAACTGCTGGTCGCCGTCGAACGCCTTGAGTGCCGCGGCCTGCCCAGCGGCGTCGCCGTCGAAGACGTAGATGACCTCGCCGCGGTCGAACGAGTCGTCGAGCAGCAGGCGGCGCAGCACCGCGACGTGGTCGTCGCCGAAGGCGGTGCCGCAGCTCGCGACTGCCGTCGGGACGCCCGCGAGGTGCATCGCCATGACGTCGGTGTAGCCCTCGACGATCACCGCCTGCCGGGTCTTCGCGATGTCCCGCTTCGCCTTGTCGAGCCCGAAGAGCACCTTCGACTTGTGGTAGACGGGCGTCTCGGGGGTGTTGAGGTACTTGGCCTCGATGCGGTCGTCGTCGAACAGCCGGCGCGCGCCGAACCCGACGACGTCGCCGCCGAGGTCGCGGATCGGCCACAGCAGGCGGCGCTGGAACCGGTCGCGGTGGCCGCGCTGGCCGGGGACCGACAGCCCGGCCTTCTCCAGCTCGTCGAGGGTGAAGCCCTGGGCCAGCAGGTGCTTCGTCAGCTTCTCCCAGCCCCCGGGCGCGAACCCGCAGCCGAACGACTCCGCCGCCGCCTGGTCGAAGCCGCGCTCGGCGAGGAACTCCCGGGCGCGCTGCGCCTCCCCCGGGGCGCGGAGCTCGGCCGCGTAGAACTCGGCGGCCAGCTTGTTGGCCGCGAGCAGCCGGGAGCGGGTGCCGCGGTCGCGCTGCACGCTCGCGCCGCCGCCCTCGTAGGTGAGGCGGTACCCCACCCGGTCCGCGAGCTTCTCGACCGCCTCGACGAACCCCAGCTGGTCGATCTGCATGAGGAAGTCGATCGCACTGCCGTGCGCCCCGCAGCCGAAGCAGTGGTAGGTGTTGTGGCTCGTCCGGACCTGGAACGACGGCGACTTCTCGTCGTGGAACGGGCACAGCCCCTTCAGCGAGCCCGGCCCGGCGGGCCGCAGGGCCACGTACTCGCCGACCAGCTCGTCGATCCGGTTCCGCTCGCGCACCTCCGCGATGTCGGAGTCCCGGATCCGTCCAGCCACGACCGCCAGTTTACGACGACGGGTGCGGGCGGCGGGGGCGGCTCCGGTGAACGGGGCCCACATGTCGGACCCCTTCGCTACGGTCGTGGCCATGACCCGCACGTCGGAGGCAGCAGTCCCCCCACCTGCGCATCCACTGCTGCCGGGCGCCTCTCCCGCCACGATCCGGTCGTACCTGCTGCCCGAGGACCGATCGGCGTTCGCCGACGCCTACGGGGCGGCCCTGGACGAGGCGCGACGGACGTGGGAGCTGGCTCCGCTCCATGACGTGATCGAGCAGTGGCGGAGAGTCGCAGTCGTCCAGTCCGACCCCGCTCGATTCCGCCGGACCGCCCGGCGCGCTGCAGAGTTCTTCACCGGTGAACCGAGTCCTGAGGACGAGCCGTTCGAGGTCACGCGGTCCAAGGCCGGGATGTGAGGTCGCGGTGTACGAGGTCGGACCGATCGACGACCTCGCCCGCCTCCCCGACGACCTCGCCCCGGAGTTCGCCGAGCTCCGCACGGCGCTGGAGCTGTCGCCCTGGACCGTCGGTCGGCCGTACCTGGAGTCGAACCCGACGGGCATGAGGGTCGAGACCTTCGGTCGCGGGCGAGCGCTCCTGGTCTTCGGGATCAGCGAGTACGAACGCCGGGTCAACGTGTTCGACCTGGTGGTTCTGTGAGGCCTCGGCAGGCCCTCAGGACGCGAACGCACCCATCCGCTCGACGATGACCCGGTCGATCTCCCCGTCGGCGACCGTCGCGCCGTCGCCGTCGGTCGCCGAGACCGTGAACGACAGGCGGCCCTTCTCGTCGGGGCCGCTCGTGAGCTTCGCCTTCGTGGTGACGGTGCCGCCGACCCGGGTGGGACGACGGTGCTTGACCCGGACCGCCGTCCCGACCGTGGTCTGGCTGTCCGCGACCTTCGTCCGCGCCACCTCGACCGTCGCCGCCTCGAGCCACGCGATGAGCCGTGGGGTGGCGAGCACGGGGACGTCGCCGCTCCCGAGTGCCTGCGCGGTGTCGTCGTGGGTCACCTCGTACGTCACCGGACTGACCCTACGTGGTGTGGCCTCCGGCCCTGTGAGCACTAAGTGGGGCTATGACCCCACTTAGTGCTCACAAGAGCGAAGCTCACATGCTGGGCGCGTCCGCGTTCGACGGCGTCGTCCGCTGCGAGGTGATGTGGTCGTAGTTGCGCTTGATGTACTCACCCGCCCGCACGGCCAGGGCACCGATGGTCGACGTCGGGTTGACCGCGCCGCCGGTGGTCAGCGTGGAGCCGTCGACGACGAACAGGTTCGGCAGGTCCCACGTCTGGCACCACTTGTTGAGCACCGAGTCCTCGGGGGTGTTGCCCATCCGGCAGGTGCCCATGAGGTGCCAGGCCGGCGGCGGGTAGAGCACGCCGGTGTCGTTGGTCTCGACCGCCCCGACCGCACGCGTGGCCTCGAAGATCTTCTCGATGCCGTACTTCGCGAGCGCGATGTCGTTCGGGTGCAGTTCGTAGTTCACGTGCGCGGCCGGGATGCCGTCGGAGTCGGTGACCTCCGGGTCGAGCGTCACCGCGTTCGACTCCACCGGCAGGTCCTCGCCGAACATGAACACCATGAGGTGGTTGGCGAAATGGTTCGCGAAGAAGTCGCGGTGCTTCTCGCCCCACGGCGCCGTGTACCCGGTGTGCGTCCCCATCGCGGCGTAGGACGGGCCGAACGAGCGCGCCACCTGCATGCCGAATCCGTTGACGAATCCGCGGTCCATGTCGGTGTGGTAGAACTCGTGCGAGTACATCGGCGAGCCGAACGAGCCCTTGAATCCCTCGACGGGCTCGTCGAACCACGAGTCGCAGAACGCGAACACGTGGTGCATCAGGTACTTGCCCACCATGCCGTTCGAATTCGCCAGGCCGTTCTCGTGACCCTTCTGCGCGCTCGCGAGCAGCATCCGCGGCGACCCGATGCCGTTCGCCGCGAGCACCACGATCTTCGCCCGGATCTCGTGGCGGTTGCCGGTGTTGCGGTCGATGTAGACCGCGCCGGTCGCCTTCCCGCCCTCGGCCGTGATCGTCTCGACCCGCGACATCGGCCGCAGGTCCACGCCCGCGCGCACGTTGTACGGCCAGTGCGCGTGCGCCGGTGTCGACAACGACCCGGTCGGGCTGCCGGACAGCTCGTTGCCGTGCCCCACGTCGGCCTCGCGGTTCTCCCGGGGCCGGGTGATGACGGCGTTGTCAGACGGCCACCAGTGCCAGCCCAGGTCGCGGGAGGCCTTGGCGTACTTCAGGCCTAGCTTCCCGGGCAGCACCATCGGGTCGCGCTGGGCGTTCTTGCGGTCCGGGTACGAGGGGTCGCCGATGAGGCCGGAGATGCCGTAGATGGCATCGTTGCGGTCGTAGAACGGCGCGAGGTCCTCGTAGGAGATCGGCCAGTCGATCGTGCCCTCGAGGCCGTGCTCGGTCCCCTTGCGGAAGTCGACCGGCTTGTAGCGCGGCCAGTGCCCGGCGTAGTGCACCGTCGAGCCGCCGACGTTGTTCATCATGTACGGCGTCGTGGTCCCGGTGACCGGATAGTCCTCGGGCAGCTGGCGGACGTTCGGGTCGTAGGCCCACCCGCGCTGCTTCTCGATCTCCCACTCGTCGTGGTAGTGCGGGTGCTCCGGGGGTGTGACCCACGGGCCCTGCTCGAGACACACGATCTTCGCGCCGGTGTCCTTCAGCTCGTACGCGACGCCGGCACCGCCGGGCCCGGCACCGATGATCAGGACGTCGACTTCTTCGTAGCTGGCCATGGGTGCCTCACTTCGTCCAGGTGAGCTTGGACAGGTCGACGCGCGTGACCTGCTCGGTCTCGAGGTAGGAACCGTTCTCGTTGGCCTGCGCGAGGGTCGTCTCGTCCCACGGTTCGAGGGACTGGATGTAGCCGTAGGGCAGCGGCGGGCCGTGGTAGTCCTTGCCGGCCGGGACGTTCTTGCGAATGGCGATGACGACCTCGGGCCGCGAGTAGTAGCCGTAGTAGACGAGCGCCCGGATCTGCTCGAAGAACGGGTCCTCGGCCTTCTCCAACGCTTCGAACGCCTTCGCCCGCTCGGCCGGGTCGGCGTCGACGAACGCCTGCCCCAGCTTGTCGAGTGCGGCGGTGAACGAGTCCGCGTCCGCGAACGGGAAGTGCTTGTTCTTGTAGCCGCTCGGGGTGATGTACCGCCCGCAGAAGGCGACCAGGTCGACCTCGCTCGCGTTCGGCCAGTCCGGGTGCGGCGGGATGATCGTGTCGGCGAGCGCGTTCAGCACCGCGGCCTGGGCGTCGTTGAACTGCACCGGCTGCTCCAGCCCGCCGAGCCGCGGGCGGCCGGTCTCGAAGAACCCACCACCCCACCCGGGCTCCACCGTGGTCTCGGGGGCGCCGAACGGTGCCGGCTTCTCCCCCAGGGCGTTGTTCATCATTTCTCCCTTCCCGACGACGGGGGTGGTTGCTACAGCGGCGCGCCGGCCCAGTCCGTGGCGGCACGGAGCGGGTCGAGGTTGATCGCGATGTGCTTGACCTGCGTGTAGTTGTGCACCGACTCCAGCCCCTCGTCCCGGCCGGTGCCGCTCTGCTTGTGCCCGCCGTGCGGGGTCATCGGCAGCTCGCCGAACCAGTCGTTGATCATCACGCCGCCCACCTGGATGCGGCGGGCGGTGGAGAGCAGGGCGGTGATGTCCTTGCCGAGCAGGACCGCGAACAGGCCGTAGATCGAGTCGTTGACCGCGTCGACGAGCTCGTCCTCGGTCGACCACGCGTGCACCGAGGCGACCGGACCGAAGATCTCCTCGGTGGCGATGCGGGCGGTGTGGGCGACGTCGGTGAACACCGTCGGGCCGACGAAGAACCCACCCTCGTCGGTGCCCGCGGGCCGGTCGCCGCCGTAGTAGAGCGTCGCCTCGCCCTTACCGATCTCGATGTAGGAGTTGACCTTGTCGTACTGCTTCTTCGAGATCAGCGGGCCCATCTGGGTGCCGTCGGCGAACCCGTCGCCCACCCGGGTCTGGTCGAGGCGCGCAGTGAGCTTCTGCAGGAAGGCGTCCTGCACGTCCGCGTGCACGAAGAGCTTGGTCCCCGCGACGCACACCTGGCCGGCGTGCGAGAGGAAGCCCTGGACCGCGACCTCCACCGCCTCGTCGAGGTCGGCGTCGGGGAAGACGACCGTCGGGCTCTTGCCGCCGAGTTCCAGCGTGACCTGAGCGACGTGGTCGGCGGCGAGCTTGGCGATCTGCTTGCCGGTCTCGGTGGACCCGGTGAAGGTGATGCCCGCGACGTCGGGGTGCGCCGCCAGCGCCGCCCCGGCCTCCGCGCCGTAGCCGGTGACGACGTTGAACACGCCGTCGGGGAAGCCCGCCTCCTTGACCAGCTCCGCGAACTTCAGCGCTGAGAGCGAGGTGTCCTCGGCCGGCTTCACCACGCAGGTGTTGCCCAGCGCGAGCGCCGGGGCGCAGGACCGCACGAGGATGAGCAGCGGGTAGTTCCACGGGATGATGTGCGCGGTGACGCCGAGCGGCTCGAGGAGCGTGAACGAGAGCTTGTTGCCGGGCACCTCGATGGTGCGTCCACCGACCTTGTCGGCCAGGCTCGCGAAGTAGTCGAGCCACAGCGGGATCGCGCCGACCAGCTCCTGGGCCTTCGCGAGGTAGTGGCCGGAGTCGAGCGCCTCGAGCCGGGCGAGCTCGTCGGCGTTCTCGGTGACCTTCGCGGCCAGCTCGCGCAGCAGGCCGGCGCGCACGATCGCGTCGGTGAACTGCCAGTCGATCGCCGCGGCCTTCGCGGCGGCGACCGCCTTGTCGACGTCGGCGGAGTCGCCCCGCGGGACCTGGGCGATCGTGCGGCCGGTGTTGGGGTCCACCGTCGGGAAGGTCTGACCGGCGCCGGCGCCGGCCCAGGAACCGCCGATGAACATCTGGGCGTGCTCGGCCGTGCGGGCCGAGCTGTCGAGGGTCAGGGACATGGGACTACCACCTCGTCGCTGAAGTGTCTTTCCGGATGGCGGGTCTAGCGGTGCGTGCGCTCGTCGACCACGCGGCGCGACTTGTGCTCCGCGCGCTCGAGGGTGTCGGCGTCGACGGACTCGAAGGTCACGCGCACGCCCAGGAAGGACTGCAGCCCGGAGCCGGTGTTCTGCTCGAAGTCCGAGCGCTGCCCCTCGGGCAGGGTGGTCTCCGCGCGGACGATCATCTCGTCCATCGATCCCGTCCGGCGGACGATGATCTGGTGCTCGCCGCCGTAGTTCTCGACGGTGCGCAGGTAGTTGTCGACCTCCGTCGGGTACACGTTCTCCCCGCGGATGTGGATCATGTCGTCGATCCGGCCGTACACGCCGTCGGGCAGCTTCGGGTACGTCCGCCCGCAGGGGTTGTCCTCCAGGACCCAGCGTGTGAGGTCGTTGGAGGCGAGCCGGATCATCGGCTGCGACGTGCGCTCGAGGTGGGTGTAGACCGGCGTGCCCTCGGAGCCGTAGGGCACGGTGCGGAAGGTGTCCGGGTCGCAGACCTCGTGCCAGACGATGTCCTGCCAGAGCAGCATCCCGTCCGGGGTCCCGGCCGTCGCCGACGCCGACATGAACGGCGTCATCTCCGCCATCGTCCCGCAGTCGATCACCGTGGCGCCGAAGCTGTCCTCGATCGCCTTGCGCACCGACGGCACCGACGCCCCGGGCTCCCCGGAGAAGAACATGACCTTGAGCCCGAATTCGCGGGGGTCGATCTTCTCCTTCTCGGCCACCTCGGCGAGGCGCAGCGCGTACGACGGCGTCGCGTAGAAGGCCGCCGGCTTGATGCGGGCCAGCCAGTTCACCGCCCTCGCCGTCATGCCGTGGGCGCCCGCGCCGAACGGGAGGACGTTGCACCGCAGCCGCTCGGCCGCGGTCATCGCACCCCAGGAGCCGAGGTAGAGCGAGAAGAGCGCCGCGACGAACACCGTGTCGCCGGGCCGGACGCCCATCCCCCACAGGATGCGGGCCTGGTTGTCCGCGATGACCTCCCAGTCCCGCCGGCCGAGGGCGAAGGCCGTCGGCGCCCCCGTCGTGCCGGAGGTCCCGTGGATGTGGTGGATCTCGGACCGGTCGACGCAGGTGTAGTCGCCGAACGGCGGGTGGTTCGCCTGGGACTCCCGCATCTCGGCCTTGGTGACGACGGGGACCTGCTCGAACGCCTCGAAGGACGTGATGTCGGCCGGCTTCAGTCCGGCGCCGTCCCACTTGTCCTTGTAGAAGGTCGAGTTCGCGTAGGCGTACTCCATGACCTCGCGGAGCCGGACCAGGACCGCGGCGTCGCGCTCGGCCGGGTCCATCGTCTCGCGCACCGGGAACCAGTACGGCGAGTCCGGGTCGGGCAGGTAGTCCTGGTCGTAGCGGGTCGGGAACGCCCACTCCTCCATCTGCGTCACTGCTGCCTCCGTCGCTCGATCTCGGCGTCGTTCCACGGGGTGAGTGCCTGGTAGTCCGGGACGAAGCCGAGGCCCTTGCCGGAGTCGGGCGACGGCGCGTCCTGGCTCGTCACGACGTCGACGACGGCGGGCGCGTGCTCGAGCGCGTCGCGGATCGCGGCCTCGAGGTCGTCGGCGTCGCTCACGCGCACGCCGTGCGCGCCGAACGCGCGGGCCATGGCGGCGAAGTCGGCGTCGCCGAGCTCGGTCCCCGCGACGAGGCCGTAGTTCTCGGCCTGGTCGTAGCGCTCGATGTTCCAGGCGCGGTTGTTCGAGACGATCACGACGATCTTCGCGCCGTGCCGGACCGCGGTGTCGATCTCGGTGGCGGTGATGCCGAAGGCGCCGTCGCCGGTCACGGCGATCACGGGGCGCTCCGGGTCGGCCAGTGCGGCGGCGATCGCGAACGGGGTCGCCACGCCGAGGCACCCGAACGCGCCGGCGTCGAGGTAGCGCGCGCACCGGGTGATGCCCAGCCGGGCGAACGACAGCAGGTCGCCGCCGTCCGCGATCATCACGGTGTTCCCGAGGTCCACGGCGTCGCCGTCGAGGGCGTCCAGGGCGCCGAAGATGCGGTTCGGGTGGATCAACCCGTCGCTGCCGTTCGCGGTCGTCGCGAGGGCCTTCCGGTACTCCTCGGCCCGCGTGCGGTGCTTGTCCTTCAACCCGTCCCGCCACGTGGTGTCGGGCGAGTGGTCCTTGAGCGCATCCGCGATCGCGGCGAGTGCGGCGCCCGGCTCGGCGAGGATCTCGACCTCACCGCGGCGGTTGTCGATCAGCTCGCTCGCGGTGTCGGAGATGCGCACGACCTTCGCGTGCGGGAAGACCGCCGGCGACCCCATCCCGAGCTGGTAGTCGAGCTGGCGGCCGACGGTGATCAGCAGGTCGGTGTCGCGCATGACCGCCGACCGCGCGCTCCCGACGGCGGCCGGGTGCGCGTCCGGCACCAGCCCGCGGCTCTCCTGGGTGTCCAGGTACGCCGCCCCGGAGGCGTCGAGCAGACGGATCAGGTCGGTGCCGTCGGTGGTCCGCGCACCGCGCCCGGAGATGATCGCGGGCTTCGACGCGGCCCGGATCAGGGCGGCGACGTCGGCGACGTCGTCGGGGTGGGGCTGGGGACGACGCTTCGGCTTGGCCCGCAGGTGCTCGGGCATCCGGAGCGCCGGCGGAACCTCGCGGCGGAGCACGTCGGTGGGGATCTCGAGGTAGACCGGGCCCGGCTCGCCACGGTCACCGGACGCGCGGGCCCAGGCCTCGTCGAACTCCCGCAGGACCTGGTCGGCGCTGCGCAGCGTGCGGCTCAGACGCGTGACCGGCTCGAGGATCGCGGTGTGCGGGATGTCCTGCAGCGGGCCCATGTTCGACTGCGGGATCGGCGGGCAGCCCCCGATCACCAGCAACGGGATGCGCGAGACCGACGCGTTCGCGACCGCCGTGACCGTGTTCGTGACGCCGGGTCCGGCCGTCACCATCGCGACCGCGATCTGCCCCGTCAGCTCGGTGTGCGCGTGCGCCATGTGCACCGCCGAGCCCTCGTCGCGGACGTCGACGATGCGGACGCCGCGACGGGCGAGCTGGTCCCAGATCGGCTGGATGTGGCCGCCCTGCAGGCCGAACACACGGTCGACGCCGTGCTCGGTCAGGAACTCCGCCACCAGGCTCGCGACCTGCACCGGGGCGCGCTCCGCCATGGACCCTCCTCGACGAGGTGATCGGTGACACGGCCGATGCCGTGTCGTGCGTCACTCGACTGTGCGGCATTCCGAATTCAGAAGTCAAGAGCGGTCTCGTGGTGACGGACCGCTACGATGAGACGATCAACCGCACCAGAACCTGATCTTCAGCAGACGTGGACGGGGGACGCGAGAGGACGCCGATGGCGGAACTACCGCAGAAACCCTCACGGACCGACCAGGTCTTCGAGGCGATCGTCGACGACATCTGCACCGGTCGGCTCACACCGGGCGTGCCGCTGCGTCAGGAGCAGCTCGCGGAGCGGTTCAACGTGTCCCGGCAGCCCATCCAGCAGGCGCTGCTCCTGCTGCGCAACCAGGGCCTGGTGCGTGAGTTCGGGCGCCGCGGGCTGGAGGTCACGCCGCTCGAGCGTGACTTCGTCAGCCACCTCTACGAGCTGCGCGCCATCCTCGACGGGCAGGCCGCACGGCTGGCGGCGGACCGGCGCACCGACGAGTGGCTCCGCCACGCCACGCGGATCGTGGTCGTCGGGCGGCAGGCCTTCGACGACCGGTCCTTCGCGCTCATGGTCCGCAACGACGTGGAGTTCCACCGGACCGTCGTCGAGGCCACCGAGAACCCCCTCCTCGCGGAGAGCGCCGGCGTCATGTGGCGCAACGTGCAGCGGGTGATGGGCGAGGTCCTGTTGCAGGGCGGCGCTCCGGCCTGGGTCTGGGAGGACCACGCGGCGATCCTGGACGCCATCCGGGACGCCGACGGCGCGGCCGCCGAAGCGCTCGCGCGGCGGCACGCCGAGCACGGGGAGCAGCTCATCCTCGAGGCGATGCCCGCCGAGGGCGCCCCCATCGACAGGGCCGTCCCGCCGGTGGTGGCCGCCCCGGACGACGAGGCCCCGCTCGCGGAGTAGTCAGCCCCCGGTGGCCGTGCGGTGCACGCCGAGCAGGTGGCGATAGGCCGCGGCGCTGACGCCGTTGAAGGACTGCTCGTCCTCGCTGGTCTCGCGACGTACCTTGCCCGGCACCCCGGCGACGAGAGAACCGGGCGGCACCGTCACGCCCTGCGAGATCACCGCTCCGGCCGCCACGACGGAGCCGCGGCCGACCGTCGCCCCGTTCATGATCACCGCGCCCATGCCGACCAGGCAGTCGTCCTCGACCGTGCACCCGTGCACGACCGCACGGTGCCCCACGGTCACGTTCTCTCCCACCGTGCACGGGAAGCCGGGGTCGGCGTGCAGCACCGACCCGTCCTGGATGTTCGAGCCGGCGCCGATCGCGATGGTGTCGTTGTCGGCCCGCACCACCGCCGCGTACCAGATCCCGACCTCCGCGCCGAGGCTGGCGCGTCCCGCCACGACCGCACCGGGCGCGATCCAGGCCGTCGGGTCGATCTGCGGGGCGTGGCCGTCGACGGTGACGATCAGGTGGTCCATGCCCGGCATCGAAGCAGGCTCACGGGCCGGTCAGCACCCCGGCGCCCCCGGACGACGACGGGTCGGTGCGGTCGGTGCGCTCGGTGAGGTCGCTGTCGATCGTGTCCGGGTCCTCCTCGGCGGAGGGCGGCGTCATCGCGGTGGCCCACGGTGCCGGCTGCGGGGTGGTCACCCAGGCCGCCGCCTGCCCCGTCGTCGGGACGGGGTCCAGGCCGGGCAGGCCGTCGGGCGCCACCGCGGGGACGGCCGGGGTGGCCGGGGACAGGTCCCAGCGGCCGTCGACCGGGCGGCGCTGCAGCGTCGGGCCGGCGGTCAGGGCGTCCACCGGCACCTCGGCCAGGCGCTGACGGACCCGCGCGACCACGCGCGCGGGCCCGCGCACGACCGCCGTCAGGGCGATCCGGTCGCCGTGCGGGTCGGGGACCTCGAGGACCACGTGGATGCGGCCGTCGCCGGTGTCGACGACGACCGCTCCCCCGCCCGGGGCCAGGGCGGCCCCGGCCCGGGCGAGGTCGGCGTGCGCGGCCCCGAGCAGCTCGAGGTCGGCTAGCCCGTCCTCGCGCGTGCACGCGTCGAGGACGAACCCGCTCCCGACGTCGACCAGGGTCGCCGCCACCACGCGCCGGTCGGCCAGCAGCGACGCGAGCACCGTCGACAGCCCGTCCGCCCGGACGCACGTCAGATGTCGATGACGCGCCACCGCCGCGGGTCAGCGACGTCCGGCCTGCTGCGGGAAGTATCCCGGCTCGGCCGGCGCGGCGGTCGGGTCGTCCATCGAGAAGCGCGAGCAGATCATGCGCAGGTCGCGGCGGGCCATCGCGAGGTTGGCCTGCTGCCGGTTGAGGACGAGGTAGAGGAACAGCTTGTCGTCGTCGTTGCGCGAGTAGATCGGCCGGATGATGTGGTACTGCGTGTCGAGGGTGATCAGGATGTCCTCGATCGTCTCGCGCAGCCCCAGCTTGGCCATCACGTCGAACTTGGCGCGGACGACCTCGGAGTTGCCCGGCGCCGCGACGTCGAGGTCGAACTCGGCGCTGCCGCCGCGGGAGCCGAGGGTCATGCCGCTGTCGTAGTCGACGAGGGCCACCGCGAACGCGCCCTTGATGTTCGTCGCGGCGTTGAGGATGTAGTCGATGTCGGCCATGGGAGTTCCGTCCTTCGGTACTGCTCGGGGATGTCGGGGATCAGGTGAGGCGCCGCAGCCCGAAGAGCAGGCGACGGAGCACGGAGGGTTCGGTACTCCAACCGGGGACCCCAGCCGGCGCGGGAGCGGGCGCGACGGCTTCGGGCGGGACCGGGGGCACCGCGAGGCGCTCCCCCGGGGCGCGGCGGGGCAGGCCGGCGTCGGTGACGGCAGGCTCCTCCGCGGGTGCCGGCTCGGGCTCGGGGGTCGGCTCGAGCGGCGGGGCGGTGATGACCGGGTACGGCACCGGGGCCGGGACCTCGGTCGTGTCGTCGTCCACCGGCGACGGCGGGGGCGGCACGACGACCACGGGTGCGAACAGCGACCCCGCCACCCGCGGCGCCGGGATCACCGGGGCGGCCGGCTCGGCCCGTTCGGTGGACTCCCGCGCCGCCGGGACCTCGGGGGCGCTGCGCCACGTCGCGGCCTGCCGCACGGTCAACCGTCGGCGGCGGGGGTCCCAGAGGCCGGGCGGGTCCTCGTCGGGGGTCTCGGTGTCGGCGGGCGTCTCGGCGGGCGTCAGCACTGGTCCGTCGCTGACGTCAGGTGTGCGAACGGCGCCACTCGCGGGTTCGGGGGTCGCCGCGTCCGGCGTCGGCAGTGGTCCATCGCTGACGTCAGGTGTGCGAACGGCGCCACTCGCGGGCGGCGGCGGCACCGCCTCGGGCGAGCGCAGCGCCCGGGGGGCCGGCGTCGGCGGGAGCAGCGCGAGGGCGGGCACACCGGGACCGGTCGCCGGGCGGACCGGGTCCGACGCGGGCCGGGGCGCCGGGGCGAGCGGCACGGGCCGGCCGGCCAGCGGCATCGCGGCGGGCAGCGAGCCCGTGGCGGGCCCGGCGGACGAGGTCGGGGGGACAGGCGCCGCCTCGAGCTGCCGCGGACGGGTCGTGCCCGGTCGCTCGGACGACAACCCCGCGAGTGCCCGGCGGGCGAGCGCGAGGTTGCCCCGCTCGCGGTCGATGCGCAGCACCACCCACACCGGCTCGCCGCGGACGTCCGGGACCGCGCGCACCAGGTGGAACGCGGTCGCCGTCGTCAGGACGACGTCCTCCATCGCGCGCCCGCGCTCGCGCGAGACGTCGGCCAGGCGGCGGGCCCAGGTGAGGACGGCGAGGTCGGCGTCGGGCGGGCCGCCGAGCTCGCCGCGCACGCGCTCGCCGGACGCGTCGACCACGAGCACGTAGCGGGCGCCGGGCAGGTCGATCAGCGCCGCGACGGCGTCCGGCAGCGCACCGGACGGCGGCAGGGTCGCCGGGACCACGTCGACGGGGGACGAACCCCAACCGAGTGCGACCACGCGTTCCCCTGACATTCCCGACGACGGCTCGGACCGACGCACAGTAGGTTCGCGCTGTGTGAGCGGCAACGAGTCCGATCGGAGCAGCCGCGGGCGGTTCACCCGAGTGCCGTCGGGCGCTGCGCCGGCGGTCCACCCCGTGCGCCGATCGGGAGGTCCTTGCGCCGAACGACGGTCGGTCGCGGCGTTCGGCGGTATCGACCCTCGGCGTCCGGCTACGTGCTAGGTCGCTTCGGAGCAGACTACGAGGGGCTTTCGGCGCAGCACGCTGCCCTGGTCAGCCGCCAGCACCGCGCGTGACCACACCGGCACCCCACGAAAGTGCACCGAATCGGAGCAGCCCGGAGTAACCCACCCGGAGTGACGGTGATCAGCCGATCATCAGCGCACGGACGACGCACACGAGACCTCGGCCAGCACCGGGTCGCGGGGGTACCGCAGATCGGTTCGCGCCGCGGCCCCGACCAGGTTGTCGCGGAACCGTGCCCACGTCATCGGGGCGGACACGGACGCCCGCAGCTCGACGATCGCCGGGCACCGCAGCGCGCGCTCCGCGGCGGCGACGTCCTCGGCCCGCACCGCCCGGCGGTCCACCGGCGCCCCGCCGCCCGCCGCCACGAACCACGCCGCGGGCAGGTTCTTGTCGTGCCCGGTCCGGCCGTCGGGGACGTTGGTGGTGTGGGCGGCGATCGGGTCCGCGAGGCCGACGGTGTCGGTGACGCGCACGTCCAGCGGGGTCAGCGCCCCGGCCGCCCCGAGGTTGAGGAACACCAGCCCGGACGGGCTCCCCGGGGCGAGCGGGACGAGGTCCCACTCCGGGCCGGCCGGGCCGCGCCCGGGAGCCATCAGGGCCACGACCGGCCGCGGGCTCTTCGCGACGAGCGCCGCGCCGCCGGCCACGTAGGGATGGGCGCGGTAGTCGTCGGCGGTCAGCGGGTGCGGGTTGCCGAGCAGCTGGGTGTAGAAGCCGCGCTCGTCGGCGATGCCGGAGGCGGAGATGCCGTGGTAGTTCGGTCGCGCGACGGTGCCGACCACGCCGGCCCAGAGCAGCAGCACCACGAGCGGCGCCACCGTGATCCGCCGCACCGGCAGTGCCATCACGGGCAGGAGCAGGCAGAACACGGCCGGCAGGAGCATCCGGGCGTGCATGAAGTCCCCGCCGACGCGGGTGACGTAGACCAGCATCCCGAGCCCGGCCACGACCGGCGCCACGGCCACCGCCACCGTGCCCGCCCGGTCCCAGAGCCGGGTACGACGGACGTCGGCCGATTCCGCCGACCCCGACTCCACCGGCCCGCCCGCCCGACGCCGCGCCCACCACGACGACCGCGCCACCCGCTGCGCCACCAGCAGCAGCGCCGCCGCCCCGAGGACGACGGCGGGGATCAGCAGCCAGTAGGTCGCGACCGTGTCGCGCAGGTAGGAGTAGCCGCGCGCCCACCGGGCGACCCCGGCCTCCTTCGCCAGCGCCGTCGACGGCACCAGCACGCCGTAGTAGCCGGCCCGGAACACCTCGTAGACCGCCGCGGGCGCCACGCACACCGTGCCCAGCCCCACCAGCCGTCCGAGTCCGCGGCGGTCGCGCGGCTGCTCCAGCACCGCCAGCGCGAGGCCCCCCGCGGCCGCGACCAGGGCGAGGTCCGGGCGCACGAGCGGCCCGAGCCCCAGCACGAGCGCGACCGGCCAGGCCGCCCCGGGCCGCCGTCGGGACCCCTGCGCGGCGAACAGGCGCGGCTCGCGCTGGGAGCGGCGGACCAGCAGCCACCACGAGAAGGCCAGCCACCACGACGACAGGCCGCTCTCCAGACCCGACGTCCCGAAGTCCCAGAAGGGCGGCAGGGCCAGCACGACGAGCGCGCCGGCGGGGACGACGACGCGGCCGAGGCCGGTCAGGCGGCGGGCCGCGTCCAGGGCGAAGCCCAGGCCGGCCACCGAGAGCAGGCCCCCGACGACGAGCGAGGCGATCTCCGGGCGCCCCGGCAGCACCGAGAGCCCGAGGAGCACGAGCGTCCACAGCGTGGACGTGTTCGTCTCGACCCGCTCCCCCACGTTGAACACCGGGCCGTGGCCCTCGAGGATCTGCCGGACGGTCCGCAGGAAGATCAGCCCGTCGTCGGAGATCCAGCGGCGCTGCCAGACCAGCACGCCGTAGGCGACGACGGTCAGCGCGAGGACGACCGCGGTGACCGTGACCGGCCGGCGCCTCGCCCGCCGCGCCAGGTCGGCGGGGAGTTCGCGGGCGCGGGGCGAGGACGACGGGACCGACGTGGTCTCGGTCAACGTCCCTCCCCCGTGCTGCTGCGTGCCGACCACGACCAGGCCTGCGCGTCCGTGAGCACCGCGACCTGGTCCACGACGACGCGCAATCGCTCCGGGCCGTCGGTGGCAGCGTCCCATGCCGGGCGGAAGGCCGGGTCCAACGCGTCCGGTGCGCCGTCGCACAGTCGCCCGACCAGGTCGGTCAGCACCCGCCGCTCGACCTCCTGGGCCGCCAGCCGCGCCGGGTCGGACATCACCCAGCGCACCGCGGCGGCCTTGAGCAGCGTCACCTCCGCGCGGGCGCCGGGCGGGACGACGAGGTCGTCGCCCGCCTCCAGGGCCTCCCGACCGGTCGTCGTGAACGTCTCCTCGACGGCGGCGACGACGAAACGGCCGACGAGTTCGCTGGTCAGCCGCTTGAGCGCGACCTGGGCGGTCAGGGTGCCCGGGGACGCCAGCTCCGCGACCGCCCGCAGCGGCGGGTAGGCGGCGAGGCGCTCCGCGGCCGCCGCGAGCTCGGTCGTGTCGCCCCCGAAGGCCGCGGCCGCCAGGCCGATCAACCCGTCGTCGGGCACGGCGAGGCGGGCCGGCTCGATGCGCCCGGCCAGGATGGCGTCCTCGACGTCGTGGACCGAGTAGGCGACGTCGTCGGCCCAGTCCATGACCTGCGCCTCGAGGCAGGGCCTCCGGTCGGCCGGGTCGCGGACCCAGGCGAACACCTCGACGTCGTCGGCGTAGACGCCGAACTTGCGGCCCGTGCCACGGGTCCAGGGGTACTTCATGCAGGCGTCGAGCGTCGCGCGCGTCAGGTTCAGCCCGGACGCCGGACCCTCCTCGAACCCACTTCCCGTCGCTTCGCTCGCCCAGGCGGTCTTCGGCTCCAGGCGCGTCAGCAGCCGCAGCGTCTGCGCGTTGCCCTCGAACCCACCGGCGTCGGCCGCGGCGCCGTCCAGCGCGCGCTCGCCGTTGTGCCCGAAGGGCGGGTGCCCGATGTCGTGCGCGAGCCCGGCGGTGTCGACGACGTCCGGGTCCAGGCCGAGCTCCTCGGCCATCCCCCGCCCGATCTGCGCGACCTCCAGCGAGTGCGTCAGCCGGGTCCGCGGGACGCCCGTGACCTCGGCGTCCTCCCCCGGGCCGACCACCTGCGTCTTGCCCGCGAGGCGCCGCAGCGCCGCGGAGTGCAGGACCCGGCCGCGGTCGCGGGCGAACGGCGAGCGCCGCTCCCGGCCGCGTTTCGGAGGTTCCGGGAGGAAGCGGTCTTCCCGACGACGGGTCACTGCAGGCCGGGATCCGAGAAGTCCGACGAGGCGTGCGCCAGGTGGTAGTAGATCAACCCGGCGGTCTCGCGAACGATGTAGAAGAACTGGGTCCGCCGGGTCTGCGACACCGGCCCGCCCTTCGCCGGCGACGTGGTGGCCTCGAGCCCGACGTCGCGGGCCATGGTCCGTGAGCGCAGCGAGTGCCACGGGTCGGACACGATCACCGCGGACGCCCAACCGCGCTGCCGGGCCACCGACCCGACCGCCTCGAAGCTGCCGAGGGTGTCGCTGCCCTCGTCGATCGCCAGCACGTCGCGGTTCGGCACGCCGTGCTCGGTGAGCCACCGGTCGCCGCTCTCGGCCTCGGAGAACTGGTCGCCGTCCGCCGCCCCGCCGACGGTGACGATGCGCGGCGCCACGCCCTGGCGGTACAGCGCGAGCGCGTGCTCCAGGCGGGCCTCCAGGACCGGCGACGGGCGCCCGTCGTACTGCGCGGCGCCGAGGACGAGGATGACGTCGGTCGGCGCGCGCTCGTCGACCCGGCCGAGCCACCACACCCGCGCGGCGGTGCCCCCGACCAGCAGCAGCCCGACGACGAGCGCCCCGACCACCACCCGCGGCGCCCACGTGAGGGCCGCCCGCGAGCGGGACGGCGCGCTCACGCCCCGATCTGCCCGCGCCCGGCGGACAGGGCCCCCGGATCGCGCCCGGACCGGACCGCGAGGACCTCCGCGACCACGCTCACCGCGGTCTCGGCCGGGGTGCGCGCCCCCAGGTCGAGCCCGACCGGCCCGTGGATCGTCGCGAGCTGGGACTCGGTGACCCCGGCCGCGAGCAGCCGCTCCCGGCGCGCGGCCTGGGTGCGTCGGGACCCCAGGGCGCCCAGGAACCCGCGCCCGTGGCGCAGGCCCGCGAGCAGGGACTCGTCGAACGCCGGGTCGTGGTCGAGCAGGACGAGGACGTCGGCGTCGGTGAAGGCCTCGACGGCGGCGGTGGTCTCGGCGAGCGTGCCCACGGTCCGGCAGCCCCAGCCGAGCACCGTGGCCTGGGCGGCCAGGGCCTCCCCCAGCGCCCCGGCCCCGACGACGAGCAGCGAGGGCACCGGCACCCAGAGGTCGACGAGCACCTCGGTGCCGGCGAGCTCGGTGCGGTCGGTGGCGGTGGCGCCGCGGCGGAGCAGGCTCGCGAGATGGCTCCGCGCGGCCTCGTCGAGCTCGGCCGACCCGAGGGTGCCGTGGGGCTCGTCGAGATCGGTCCCGACGACGACGAGCGTCGCCCGCCCGTCGACGGTGGACACCAGCGCGGCCGGGACCCCGTGGTCGAACGCGCGGCCCAGTGCCCCGGCCGGGTCGGCCTCGAGCGGGTGCGCCAGCAGCGTGGCCCCGCCCGCGCACGCCAGGCCGGCGGCCACGGCGTCGTCCTCCCCGACGTGGGCCTCCTGCGTGCTCGGGGCGCTCAGGGCGGTGCGCGCCAGCTCGGTGGCCGGGGCGTCCAGCGCGCCGCGCAGGAGGTCCCCCGCGGTGACGACCTCACCCATCAGCGTGCCGCGCGCCGCGAGCAGCTGCCCCGGCTCGACGGTGCCGAAGCCGTGCCGGGCGAGCACCCGCACGACGCCCACGGGCGCGGCCGGGTCGTCGCCCCCGGCCAGGACCTCACTCAGCTGGGTCACGCCCGCCATTGTGCGCGAAGCGCAGGTGAGCACTAAGTGGGGCCATGGCCCCACTGAGTGCTCACCTGCCGTCAGGCACCTACGAGGCGGGCCGCCAGGTAGCCCTCGAGCTGGTCGAAGGACACCCGCTCCTGGGTCATCTCGTCGCGGTGGCGCACCGTCGCGGCGCGGTCCTCCATCGAGTCGAAGTCGACCGTGACGCAGAACGGCGTGCCGATCTCGTCCTGGCGGCGGTAGCGGCGGCCGATCGCCCCGGCGTCGTCGAAGTCCACGTTCCAGTGCTGCCGCAGCCTGGCTGCGACGTCGCGGGCGACCGGCGACAGGTCGGCGTTGCGGGACAGCGGCAGCACCGCCGCCTTCACCGGCGCGAGGCGCGGGTCGAGCTTGAGCACGGTGCGCTTGTCGACCCCGCCCTTGGCGTTCGGCGCCTCGTCCTCGTGGTAGGCCTCGAGCAGGAACGCCATCATCGGGCGCCCGACGCCGGCCGCCGGCTCGATGACGTAGGGCTTGTACCGGGAGTCGGTGGCCTGGTCGTAGTAGGACAGGTCGACGCCGGAGTGGTTCGAGTGCGTGGTGAGGTCGAAGTCGGTGCGGTTCGCGATGCCCTCGAGCTCGCCCCACTCCTGGCCGGCGTTGAACGCGAACTTGTACTCCACGTCCACCGTGCGCTTGGAGTAGTGGGAGAGCTTCTCCTTGGGGTGCTCGTAGTGGCGCAGGTTCTCGCGGGCGATCCCGAGCTCGGTGTACCAGCGGGTGCGCTCGTCGATCCAGTACTGGTGCCACTGCTCGTCGGAGCCCGGCTCGACGAAGAACTCCATCTCCATCTGCTCGAACTCGCGCGTGCGGAAGATGAAGTTGCCCGGCGTGATCTCGTTGCGGAAGCTCTTGCCGATCTGGCCGATGCCGAACGGCGGCTTCTTGCGGGCGGTCGACATGACGTTCGCGAAGTTCACGAAGATGCCCTGCGCGGTCTCCGGGCGCAGGTAGTGCAAGCCCTCCTCGGACTCCACCGGGCCGAGGTAGGTCTTGAGCATCATGTTGAACTCGCGCGGCGCGGTGTACTGACCGCGGACGCCGCAGTTCGGGCAGGGCACCGTGGTCAGCTCGTAGCCGACCTTGCCCTCGGCGTCGACGGTCTCCAGCGACGGGCCGCCGGTGCGCTCGGTGAAGTCCTCCGCGAGCTGGTCGGCCCGGAACCGGCGGTGGCAGTTCGTGCACTCGACCAGCGGGTCGGTGAACACGTCGACGTGCCCGGAGGCGACCCACACCTGGCGCGGAAGGATCACGCTGGAGTCCAGACCCACGACGTCGTCGCGGCCCTGCACCATGAACCGCCACCACTGGCGCTTGATGTTGTCCTTGAGCTCGACGCCCAGGGGACCGTAGTCCCAGGCCGACCGGGTCCCGCCGTAGATCTCCCCGGACGGGAAGACGAACCCGCGCCGCTTGCACAGGTTCACGACGGTCTCGATGCGGGCGCTGCCGGTGGGGGTGGGCACTGGCTCTCCTGATGCTGCTCGGTGGCCTACCCAGCGTAGCGAGCGGGTCCGGGCGGGCGTCAGCCGAGGATGCTCGGGTGGTCGACCCACCCGCCGTCGGGAAGGGCCGTGGTGTGCCGCTCGAAGACCGCCTGGTCCGCGGTGGAGGCCTCGGAGAGGAACGGGACGACGTGCTCGCGGACGTCGAAGGGCGACAGCGCGCGGCGGTAGTCGGTCAGCGAGGCGAACACCGCGACCAGCACCCACTGGCCCGGCGCCTCGACCGCCCGCGCGAGGTCCACCCGCTCGCAGTGCGGTTGCGCGGCGAGCAGGCCGACGGCGCGGCGGGCCCGGACGAGGAAGTCGGCCTCGTCGTCGGGGGAGAAACGGCACACCAGGAGCACCGGGCCGAGCTTATCGACACCCGGTGTCGGTATGGGATCGTGGAGGGCGACGAGAGGAGCGTCGGGTGCCGAGACGGACGCGTCGGTCACTGCGGGGAGACCTGCGCCGCCCGCTGCTGCCCGGGACCGGGCCGCTGGCCGGGGTGTCGCCGGTGCTGGTGTTCCTGGTGGTGGCGGTGCTGTTCGCGGTCGGCGTGATCGTCGGCGGGACGGGCGGGGCGCTGCTGCTGGGGCTGCTCGCGGCCGGCGTCGCGGCGCTACTCGCGACCACGTGGGGGCGTCTGTCCCCGCCGGAGCGGCTCGCGCGGACCGTGGTGCTGGTGGTGCTGGTGGCGGTGACGATCGGGGTGGCCCTGCGATGACCCTGTCCCACGAGGCGCCGCCGGCCGTCCCCGCGGACGCCCCGGCGCCGCTCGACCACGAGACCCTGGACGCCGCGGGCGAGCTGCTGCGGGCGCTGGCGGCGCCGGTGCGGATCGCGGTGGTGATGCAGCTGCGGCGGTCCCCGCGCTGCGTGCACGAGCTGGTGGACACCCTCGGCGTCACCCAGCCGTTGATCAGCCAGCACCTGCGGGTGCTCAAGGCCGCGGGCGTGGTCCGTGGGGAACGACGCGGGCGTGAGGTGGTGTACCGGCTGGTGGACGATCACCTGGCGCACATCGTCGTGGACGCCGTCGAGCACGTGCAGGAGGAATCGTGAGTGCTGCCGAGTCACGGCCGACCGTGGTCCCGGGGCAGCGGTCCACCCGGCAACGCGCGGCGATCGGCGACCTGCTCGATCAGCTCGACGACTTCCGCTCCGCGCAGGACATCCACGAGGAGCTGCGCCGCCGGGGCGAGGGCATCGGCCTGACCACGGTGTACCGGACGCTGCAGGCGCTGGCCGACGCCGGCGAGATCGACGTCCTGCGCACCACGGCCGGCGAGGCCTCCTACCGGCGTTGCTCGGACACCCACCACCACCACCTGGTGTGCCGCTCCTGCGGGCGCACGGTGGAGGTGGAGGGCCCCGCGGTGGAGCACTGGGCGGAGAAGGTCGCCCTGGAGCACGGGTTCGCCGAGGTCGACCACACCGTGGAGATCATCGGGCTCTGCTCGGCCTGCCGGGCGACGCGGGGCTGACGTTCGAGCGAAGGGCCCCTTCGGTCGAGTAGATCGAGCGATGGTGCCCTTCGCTCGCGTCGGGGTGGGGCCGAGAGCTACGTGACGCAGGTCAGCGGGCACGCGAACGTGCCTGGTGTGGTTCTCGCGGACGGACCAGCGGGGGCGCATCCGCGAGAGCTACGTGAGGCACCTCGGACGGCCGCGGAACCTGCCTCACGTAGTTCTCGCGGACGTACCGGACGGCGAGCGAGCACCTACGGCGGCCGGCCGGGCAGCGGGGCGCCGAGAATGCTCGTTGATCATTCCCGGACACAGCCGTGGCCCACCGCTGACGCCGGGGGTCAGCGGTGGGCCACGGCTGTCGTGACGCGGGCGGCGACTACTCCCGGTCGGAGCGCGGACGACCCGCCGTCTCACGCTCGGCGGGTCCGCCCGGACCGACCTGCAGGGTGTCGTCCACCCCGTCGGCGTCCGGACGACCCAGCGCGGCGGGCTCGGACCCGTCGGACTCGCGGAACGGGTCGCCGTTGCGGCGCACGTCGGCGTAGGTGACCCGCTCCTCGCCGGTGTTCGCGGTGCGCCACGGACCGTCGGCGTCGGCCGGGAACGACTGCACCCGCAGGTAGAAGTCGTCGCCGTGCTTGTCGGTGCCGTAGTCGATGGCCTGCTCGATCACCTCGGTGCCCTTGATCTCGCGGAGCACGACGGGATCGTGGTTGAGATCGCGGGTCAGGGCGATGCACAGCAGGATCATGATCACCACGAACGGCGCCGCGACGAGGATCGTCAGGTTCTGCAGGCCCGAGAGCGCGTCCTCCCCGCCGACCAGCAGCATCACCATCGCGACCAGGCCCATCGTGGCGCCCCAGAAGACGACGACCCACTTCTTCGGCTCGTCCGTGCCGCGCTGCGAGAGCGTGCCGGTGACGATCGACGCGGCGTCCGCGCCGGACACGAAGAAGATCGCGACCAGCACCATCACCAGGATCCCGGTGAACGTGGCCAGCGGGTAGGCCTGCAGCACCGAGAACAGCTGCGCCTCGGTGTCGGCCCCCGCCGGGTTCAGGCCCGCCTGCTGCTGGCTGATCGCCGTGCCGCCGAAGATCGCGAACCACACCAGCGAGACCAGGCTCGGCACGAGGATCACGCCGCCGACGAACTGGCGGATCGTGCGGCCGCGGCTGATCTTCGCCAGGAACATCCCGACGAACGGGGTCCAGGAGATCCACCAGGCCCAGTAGAAGACCGTCCACGAGGAGAGCCAGTCGAGCATCGGGGCCCCGCCGGTGGCCTCGGTGCGCCCGACCATCTCGAAGAACTCGGAGAAGTAGGCGCCGACCGCGGTGGGCAGCAGGTCGAGGATGATCACCGTCGGGCCGACGACGAAGACGAACAGCGCCAGCACGCCGGCGAGCACCATGTTGATGTTCGACAGCCACTGGATGCCCTTGGCGACACCCGAGACCGCGGACAGGATGAACGCCGCCGTCAGGACGATGATGATCGGGACGAGCACCTCGTTGCCCGCGTCGGGCAGGAACCCGGTCGCGTCGAGGCCGCCGCCGATCTGCAGGGCGCCGAGCCCGAGGGACGCGGCCGAGCCGAACACCGTCGCGAAGATCGCGATGATGTCGATGACGCGGCCGACGGCGCCGTTGGCCGCCTTCTCGCCGATGAGCGGGATGAACGCCTGGCTGATCAGCTGGCGGCGCCCCTTGCGGAACGTCGAGTAGGCGATGGCGAGCCCGACGACGGCGTAGATCGCCCAGGGGTGCAGCGTCCAGTGGAACAGCGACGTGGCCATCGCGGTGCGCAGCGACTCCACCTGGTCGCCGTTGGCCACGGATCCCGGGGGCGGCGAGGTGAAGAACGACAGCGGCTCGGCGACGCCGTAGAACATCAGGCCGATGCCCATGCCGGCCGAGAACATCATCGCGATCCACGAGACCGTGCGGAACTCCGGCTGCTCGTCCTCGCCCCCGAGCTTGATGCGCCCGAACTTCGAGAACGCGAGGTAGAGGGCGAACACGACGAAGCCCGTGGCGGCGAGGATGAACAGCCACCCGCCGGCCTGGATCAGCCCGCCGATCATGCTGCCCGACACCGCGCTTAGCGTCTCCGTGCTGAACACGCCCCAGAGCACGAACACGACGGCGAGCACCGCGCCCACGCCGAAGACGACCTTGTCGACCGGCACGCCCTTGTCGTCGGCCGCCGTCCCGCCCTGTTCCTCGGGGGACCTCTCGGGCGGACTCTCCTGTTGCTGTGTCATACCGGGTGCGCCCCCCACTGCTGGTGGGCGCCCTCCTCTCCGGGATCGACGTCCCGCGGAGCTTACGGGAGGAAAAGGACGAACACCGCGCATTCGGCCGACATCGTTGCGTGACGATTTCGTCAGGCCGCGTCCACCAGGTCGGCCCGGACCTGCGAGGCCGTGGAGACGACGAGCATCATCAGGGTCCCGAGGGGGTCCGCGGCGAGGCCCTCGGCCGGGAAGGCGTAGCGCAGCGTGACGTCCCACCCGGCGTCGGTCCGCACGGCCCCCAGGGTCCCGAACAGCCCCTGACCGGCCCGCTCGGCGACCTGCCGCGGGACGTCGTCGCCGGGGAGGTCCCAGGCCACGACGCACGTCAGGGACAGCACGGCGAGGCCCTCGACCAGCTCGATCCCCTGCACGGCGCACGGGACGTCGCCGTGGCGGAAGGAGAGCGCACCGTCGTCGTCGACGTGCACCTCCACGAACTTCTCCAGCGCCTCGCGCGCCGTGATCAGCACGGTCGCGGTGGTGGCGGCCTCACGGCTCATCGAGGTCTCCTGACGACTGGTCGACCGCGCCGCCGTAGCGGCGGTCGCGGGAGGCGTAGATCTCGCACGCCTGCCAGAGGTGGCGGCGGTCGAAGTCCGGGAAGAGCGTGTCCAGGAAGACCATCTCGGCGTAGGCGGACTGCCACAGCAGGAAGTTCGACGTGCGCTGCTCCCCCGAGCTGCGGACGAACAGGTCGACGTCGGGCATGTCCGGCTCGTCGAGGTGCCGCGCGATCGCCCGCTCGTCGATGCGGTCCGGGTCGATCTCCCCGCGCGCGGCCCGGCGCGCGAGCTCGCGGGCCGCCCCGACGATCTCCGCGCGCCCGCCGTAGTTGACGCACATGGTGAGGGTGACGACGTCGTTGTCCTGCGTCATCTCCTCGGCGATCTCGAGCTCCTTGATGACGCTGCGCCACAGCCGCGGCCGCTGCCCCGACCAGCGCACCCGTACGCCCATCGCGTGCATCTCGTCGCGGCGGCGGCGGATCACGTCGCGGTTGAACCCGAGCAGGAAGCGGACCTCCTCGGGGCTGCGGCGCCAGTTCTCCGTCGAGAACGCGTACGCGCTGATCCACTTGACGCCCACGTCGATGCACCCGCGGACGACGTCGAGCAGCTGCGCCTCGCCGTGCCGGTGCCCCTCGATGCGCGGCAGCCCGCGCTGGTTGGCCCAGCGGCCGTTGCCGTCCATCACCAGCGCCACGTGGTTCGGCACCAGGTCCGGCGGGATCGGCGGGGCCGTGGCGCCGGAGGGGTGCGGGGTGGGCGCCATGACGGTCGGGTCGCCCGGCCCCCGCAGCCGTGCCCCGGACCGGCCGCGGGGCCGCTCGGTGCGCTGACGCAGCGGACTCACGAGACTCCTTCCTTCTCGGCGTGCGGGGAGGAGCCGCCCTCCCCGGCGTCGTGGGGCCCCTCACGCGGGAGGGTGGCGTCGTCCAGGTCGACCCGCGGCACGCCCTTGCGGTCGACCAGCGGCAGCGAGCGCAGCTGACGCTCCAGGTGCCACTGCAGGTGGGCGGCGACGAGGCCGGCGGCGTCCCGGCGGGCGTCGGGCGGGCTCTGCTCGGCGGCGGTCCAGTCGCCGTCGCGCAGCGCCTCGAGCAGCCGCCACGTCCACCACGACGGGACCACCGCGCCGCCCGGGCGGCAGGTGTCGCACACCGCCCCCCCGGCGGCGACCGCGAAGCGGCGGTGGAACCCGTGCGTGCCGTCAGGGGCGTCCAACGGTGTCTCCGGCTCGGTGCCGCACCGCGCGCACTCGGTGACGGCGGGCGCGTACCCGGCGATGACCATCGCGCGCAGCAGGTAGGCGTCCAGCACGAGGTGCGGGTCGCGACGGCCGGCCGCGAGACCGCGCAGGGCCCCGACCAGCAGCAGGAACAGCTCGCGCGCCGGCTCCCCCTCCTCCGGGGTGAGCCGGTCGGCGGTCTCGAGCAGCGCGCACCCGGCGGTGTAGCGCGGGTAGTCGGCGACGAGGTCACCGCCGAACGCGTCGAGGGTCTGGACCTGCGTGACGATGTCCAGGCTCCGCCCGGTGTGCAGCTGCAGGTCGACGTGGCCGAACGGCTCGAGGCGCGCGCCGAACTTCGACGTGGTCCGCCGGACCCCCTTCGCCGTGGCGCGGACCTTGCCGTGGTGGTGGGTCAGCACGGTGACGATCCGGTCCGCCTCGCCGAGCTTCTGACACCGCAGCACCACGCCGGTGTCGCGGTAGAAGCCCACGCCGACCATCCTGGCACTCCCCACCGACACCGACCGTCGTTCACTCCGACGGCCTATACGACGGTCGTTGGTTCCGGTCTACTGTCACGCTGAGTCACAACGAACGGGAAGGACCCCCGCCATGACCACTCCGCAGCAGCAGCCCTTCGCCCCCGGCCCCGCCGGTTACGGCACACCCCCGGTCCAGCCCGTGGGGTACGGCCCACCCGCGCCCCGCTGGAACGTCATGTCGATCGTCGCGCTGGTCGCGGCGTTCTTCATCCCGCTGGTCGCCGTGATCTGCGGCTGGGTGTCGGTCCGCCAGATCGCCCGGACCGGCGAGCAGGGCCGCGGCCTCGCGATCGCGGCGCTGGTCCTCGGCGGCCTCGGGTGCGCCCTCTGGATCGGGTTCTGGGTCCTGATCATCGCCGGCGGCGGCAGCTTCTCCTACTCGTACTCGATGTAGGCGGCCCGCGACCCGCGTCAGAAGCCCAGCCGGCGCAACTGACGCGGGTCGCGCTGCCAGTCCTTCGCCACCTTCACGAACAGGTCCAGGTGCACCTGCGTCCCCAGCATGTTCTCGATCTGCTGCCGGGCCCGGGTGCCGACGTCCTTGAGCCGCGACCCGCCCCGGCCGATCACGATCGCCTTCTGCGACGACCGCTCGACGAAGATCTCGGCGCGGATCTGGAGCGTCCTGCCCTCGACCATCTCCTCGACGACGACGGCGAGCGAGTGCGGCAGCTCGTCGCGCACGCCCTCCAGGGCGGCCTCGCGGACGAACTCCGCGATCATCGTCGTCTCCGGCTCGTCGGAGAGCTCGCCCTCGGGGTAGAGCGGCGGGCCGGGCGGCATCTGGCCCAGCAGCAGGTCCGTCAGCAGCTCGACCTGCTTCCCGGACACCGCCGACACCGGCACGATCTCCGCGAAGTCCGCGAGCTCCTGCAGCGCGAGGAGGCGCTCGGCGATCACCTCGGGTCGCGCCAGGTCGGTCTTGGTCAGGATCCCGACGACGGGGGTCCGGTCGGCGACCTTGCGCAGCTCGTTGACGATGAACCGGTCGCCCGGCCCGACCGGCTGGTCCGCCGGGGCGCAGAAGCCGACGACGTCGACCTCGGCCCACGTCGTCCGGACGACGTCGTTGAGCCGCTCGCCCAGCAGCGTGCGCGGCTTGTGCAGGCCGGGGGTGTCGACGAGCACCAGCTGCCCGTCCGGGCGGTGCACGATCCCGCGGATCGCGTGCCGCGTGGTCTGCGGCCGCGACGAGGTGATCGCGACCTTCTGCCCCACCAGCGCGTTCGTCAGCGTCGACTTCCCGACGTTCGGCCGCCCGACGAAGCACGCGAACCCCGAGCGGAAGCCCTCGGGCCAGGTCACGCGGCCTCCACCTTGCCCTCCAGCCGCGCCACGATCTCCCGCCCGATCGGCAGGGCCGCCGTCGCCGCCGGCGAGGGCGCGTTGAGCACGTGCAGCACACCCGGGTCGCCGTCGCCGTCCTGGACGAACAGGAAGTCGTCCACCAGCGACCCGTCCGGCCGGACCGCCTGCGCGCGCACCCCGGCGCGGCGCATCACGTCGTGCGGGGGCTGCAGGTCGTCCGCCGTGACCCCCGGCAGCATCCGCGCCACGGCCTTCGCCATCGCGGCCTTCGACAACGACCGGTGCATCTCCCCGAGCCCGTAGCGCCACTGCTTCGCGGCGAGGGCGAGGAAGCCCGGGTCGGTCAGCGTGCCGGCCAGCTCGCGCGCCTTCAGCGTGCGCCAGTCGTAGCCCTCGCGGGCGAGCGCGAGCACGGCGTTGGGGCCCACGTGCACGGAGCCGTCGACGCCGCGGGTGGCGTGCACGCCGAGGAACGGGAACGCGGGGTCGGGCACCGGGTAGACCAGCCCGCGGATGGCGTCGGCCTTCGGCCCGCGCAGGTCGGAGTACTCGCCGCGGAACGGCACGATCCGCACGCCCGGGTCGAATCCGGAGGCCCGCGCGATCTCGTCCGAGCGCAGCCCGGCGCACACCACGACCTGCCCCGCGAGCAGGTCGCCCGCGTCGGTGTGCACGACGACGTCCCGACGACGGCGCACGGCCGAGCGCACGGCGCGGCCGGTGTGGATCACTGCACCCCGCGCGACGGCGAGCTCGGCGAGCTTCGCCGTGATGGCCTCGTAGTCGCAGATGCCGGTCGAGGAGACCCACAGCCCGGCGACCGCCCGGACCGCGGGCTCCCGGTCGCGCACCCCGGCGGCGTCCAGCTCCTCCACCGCGACGCCGTTGGCGCGCCCGCGGCGCACCAGCTCGGCCATCCGCGGCAGCTCCTCCTCCGCGGTCGCGGCGACGACCTTGCCGCACTCGGCGTAGGGCAGGTCGTGCTCCGCGCAGAACGCCTTGGTCTCCGCGCAGCCCGCCACGGCCAGGCGCGCCTTGAGCGAGCCGGGGGCGTAGTACAGCCCGGAGTGGATGACGTTGGAGTTGCGTCCGGTCTGGTGCCCGGCCAGCGAGGACTCCCGCTCGACCAGCGCCACCGACGTGTGCCCGGCGTCCAGCAGCGCGGTCAGCACCGCCAGCCCGACGATGCCGCCGCCGACCACGACGACGTCGTGCCGCGGGCTCGGCCCGGGGATCCCTGCCACGTCAGCCACGCCGGTCCTCTCCGCTCGCCCTGACGAGCGCGTCGTCGTCCTCGGAGCCCGACCCGTCGTCGGGGGTGTCCTCGGCCGGCGGGTTCGGGTCCCACACCAGCACGGACACGATCCGCATGCGTCCCCGGGCGTCCTCGCCGCCCTCGGCGCGCAGCCGCAGCCCGCCCACCTCGGCCTCGGCGCCCGGCAGCGGCACGCGACCGAGCCGCTGGGCCAGCAGGCCGCCGACGGTGTCCACGTCCTCCGCCTCGAACTCCACCCCGGTGGCCTCCTCGAGGTCCTCCACCGGCAGGCGCGCCGAGACCCGCAGCGTCCCGTCGTCGAGGCGGTCCAGCGGGCGGTGCTCGGCGGTGTCGTACTCGTCGGTGATCTCCCCGACGATCTCCTCGAGGATGTCCTCGATGGTCACCAGGCCCGCGATCCCGCCGTACTCGTCGACGACGAGCGCCATGTGGTTGCGGGTCCGCTGCATCTCGCGCAGCAGGTCGTCGGCCTGCTTGGAGTCCGGCACGTAGGCGGCGGGGCGCATCACGTCCCCGACGGCGCCCGCGTGGTCCTCCGGGGCGTGGGACGGGTCGTTCTGCCGCGCGGTGGTGAAGCGGACGAGGTCCTTGAGGTAGATCACGCCGACGGTGTCGTCGACGTTCTCCCCGATCACGGGGATGCGCGAGTACCCCGACCGCAGCGCCAGCGCGAGGGCCTGGCGGACGGACTTCTCCCGCTCGATCCACACCATCTCGGTGCGCGGGACCATCACCTCGCGGACGATCGTGTCGTCCAGCTCGAACACCGACTGGATCATCGAGCGCTCGGAGTCGTCCACCAGCCCGCGCGCGCCGGCCATGTCGACCAGCTCGCGCAGCTCGACCTCCTGGCTGAACGGCCCCTCGCGGAAGCCGCGGCCGGGGGTGATCGCGTTGCCGACGAGGATCAGCAGGGACGCGAGCGGCCCGAGCAGCCGCACCAGCGCCCGGATCGGGAGGGCGACGCCGAGCCCGACCCCGTAGGGGTGCTGCAGCCCGATCGTCCGTGGCCCGACCCCGATCAGCACGTAGGACACGACGATCACGACGAGCACCGCGACCGTCACCGCCCAGCCCTCGGACGAGATCAGCTGCAGCGCGACGTAGGCGCCCAGCACGGTCGCGACCACCTCGCACGCGAGGCGCATCAGCAGGACGAGGTTCAGGTGCCGCGGCTTGTCCGCCACGACCGCCGCCAGGGCCTTCGCCCCTGCCCGGCCCTCGCGGACGAGCTGGTCGACCCGGGCCGGCGACATCGTGGTGATCGCCGCGTCCGCCGCCGCGAACACCCCCGCCAGGGGGACGAGGATCAGGGCGGCGACCAGTTGCCCGATCTGGGCGGCGGTCACGAGGGACTCTCGTCCAGACCGACCGTGCCCAGCAGTTTCTCGTCGGCCGCGCGCTGGCGCTCCCGGGTGAGCCGGTCCCGCTCGGCGCGGGCCCGCTCGGCCACCTCGCCGCGCCAGCCGCCGAGCAGCTCGCCCTGCAGCCCGAACATCTCGGTCTCCTCGTCGGGCTCCGCGTGGTCGTACCCGAGCAGGTGCAGCACGCCGTGCACCGTCAGCAGGTGCAGCTCGTCGTCGAGCGAGTGCCCGGCCGACACCGCCTGGTCCCGCGCGAAGGCCGGGCACAGCACGATGTCGCCGAGCAGGCTCGGCCCCGACGGCGGGGAGTCCGGCCGCTTGGCCGTGTCCAGCTCGTCCATCGGGAAGCTCATGACGTCGGTCGGTCCCGGCAGGTCGAGCCAGCGCTCGTGCAGCTCGGCCATCGGCTCGAGCTCCACCAGCAGGATCGACAGTTCGGCCAGCGGGCTCACGCCCATCCGGTCGAGCGCGTAGCGGGCGACGTCGACGATCGGAGCCTCGTCGACGTCGACCCCGGACTCGTTGGCGATCTCGATGCTCATCGGCCACCCCGCCGGTCGCGACGGTTCTGCGGCGGCCCGGTGCGCGGGGCGTTCGGCACGGCCTTCGGTCCACCGTTCTGCCGGGAGTCCCACCGGCCGTACGCGTCGATGATGTCCGCGACCAGGCGATGGCGGACGACGTCCGAACTCGTCAGCTCGCTGAAGTGGACGTCGTCCACCCCGTCGAGGATCTGACGTACCACCTGGAGCCCGGACATCTGCGCGCCGGGCAGGTCGACCTGCGTGATGTCGCCGGTGACCACGATCTTCGAATTGAAGCCCAGCCGCGTCAGGAACATCTTCATCTGTTCCGGGGTGGTGTTCTGGGCCTCGTCGAGAATGATGAACGCGTCGTTCAACGTGTTGTGCGTGACGAGGAAGTCCTCGGTCACGTACAGCGAGTCCTCCGCAGCCACCGAGATGCATACGCACTCTGCCTCGCCGGCAGGCAGGATGCTGTCGATGTAGCGCCGGGGCCGTCCGCCGCCGGTCGCCTCGTACGACTCCCGCTTGCGGGTCAGCCGGAACGGGGCCAGACCCTCTGGGAGCCGGATGTCGAGCACGTACGCGTCGTTGCGGTAGTGCACCGGACGACCGTTCGCGCGACCCGGCTTCCGACCGGCCGCGTATCGCGTCGTCTCGTACGCGACACCACCCAGCGACCGCACGAGGAACGTCACGTCGTCGCGGAGCCGCTTCGAGCACGTCGTGTATTGCACTCGGCACGTCCGACCGCCCTGCCGGACCGGACCGCCGTCGGTGTCGAGCAGTCCTTGGAGAACGGCCAGCCGGACGTCGACGTCGTTGTGCAGGTACTGCTCGGGGATGAACTTCGACGTCGAGCCGGTGCCTGCGAGGCCCAGCTCCCGCAGGATCGCGGTCACCGGGTTCGCCGTCGTGACGCGACCCCGTGCTCCGGCCCGGTTCAACACGTAGTCGTAGGACGGCTTGTGGCGCACCGTGACCCCGGGCAGGGCCGCACCGAGTGCCTCGGCGAGCTCGGGGTCCGTCGTCGAGTAGCTCGGAGTGGTCGCCGTGGTGATGCAGCCATCGCCCAGGAGGAGGCCGAGCGCGTACGCGTCCATCGGAACTTCCCGGTGCGGGAAGGAGACCGGAGCAACCACCGGCAACTCGTAGCGGTGGGCGTGGGACCAACGCAGGTTGTCGATCATGTCCTGCGTCTGCAGGACCCGACCTTCCTTCCCGTGCCGACGGTCGTCCGGCGTGGTGACGAACCAGAGGTGTTCGCCGCACGCGAGCGTGGACGCGCCGTCCTGGGCCATGACACGGTAGACCTGCTTGCGCCCTTGCGGGTGCACGCCCAGCACCGGCGTCGGCCGGCCGTCGCGACCGGTCACGAGGTCCCCGACCCTCAGCTCCCCGATCGGCCGGAAGCCGTCCGGCGTGAGAACTGGGGTGTCGACCGGCTGCGCGCGGCCCCGCATGTACGCCAGCGGCGCGATCTCGATGGTGCCGGCGGCCATCAGTTTCGGCACCGAATCCTGGTCGAGCATGTCGTGCAGGGCGTCGTACAGCGGGCGCAGGTACGGGTCGATCTTCTCGGACAGCGTGCCCGGCAGGAACCCGAGCCGCTCCCCCGCCTCGACGGCCGGGCGGGTGAGGATGATGCGGGTGACCTGCTTGGCCTGCAGTGCCTGCACGGCTTTGGCCATCGCCAGGTACGTCTTGCCGGTGCCGGCCGGGCCGATGCCGAAGACGATCGTGTTGACGTCGATGGCGTCGACGTAGCGCTTCTGGTTCAGCGTCTTCGGCCGGATGGTGCGTCCGCGGCGCGACAGGATGTCGAGGCTCAGCACCTCGGCGGGCGACGCGGCCTCGGGGGCGTCGTCGCCGAGCATGCGCACGGTGCGACGGACGCCGTCGGGGTCGATCTGCTGGCCGCGGCTGGCGAGGACCACCAGCTCGGCGAAGACCCGCTCGGCGAACGCCACGTCGGCGGGCGTGCCGGTGAGGGTCAGCTCGTTGCCGCGGACGTGGACGTCGGCGTCCAGCAGGTCCTCGGCCTCACGGAGGTTCTCGTCACGCTTGCCCAACAGCGCGAGCAGCGCGGACTCGGGGACGACGATGCGCGACTCGCCGGACGAGTCGGTGGACGTGGGACTCAGGATGCGTGCTCCCCGTGCGGTGATGCGTGCGTGAATCAGTCTAGACCGAGGGACCGACGGTCAACCCCAGCGACGGTCCCTCCCACCGCGACCGGAGCCAGCGGTCGTGCGAGGTCACGACGACGGTGCCCGCGGCGGCCCCCAACGCCTCCTCCAGCTCTCCGGCGAGCCGCAGCGACACGTGGTTCGTCGGCTCGTCGAGCAGGAGCAGGTCCGGGCCGACCGCCACGGCGACCGCCAGCGACAGCCGCCGCCGTTGCCCCACGCTGAGCGCCCCGACCGCCGTCCCGTGGTCGCGGGGGTGCAGCAGGCCCAGGGAGCGCAGCGGGACCGCCTCGGCCCCGGCGCCGACGGCGCCCGCGTAGATCTCGCGCGCCGGGAGGTCGGGCCGGGCGAACTCCGGGTCCTGGGCCACCGTGGCGACCCGACGCGCCCCTACCTGCACCGACCCGGCGTCGGGAAGGAGCTCCCCCGCGAGGACGGCGAGCAGGGTCGACTTGCCCGACCCGTTCGGGCCGGTGACCAGCAGCTTCTCGCCGGCGCCGACGTCGAGGAGGTCCAGCCAGAGCCGGCCGGCCACCCGGAGGCCGCGGACGGAGACGGTCGCAGCGCCACCGGTGAGTGGCGCGGCGAACCGCAGCGGCGCCGGCGGCTTCGGCAGCGCCTCGCGCTCGGCGACCTCGAGGCGGCGCTCCGCGTCGTGGACCCGCCGGGCCCGGGCCCGTTCCACTCCTGCGCCCTTGAACTTCGTGATGAACTTGTCGTTGTCGGTGGGCCCGCGGCCGGCGGCGACCGAGCGCAGGTCCACGTGGGTCCGCTCCCGCAGCGCCGCGATCTCCTCCTGCTGGGCGGCGAACGTCTCCTCCCAGCGGCGGCGCGAGTCGGCCTGGGCGACCAGGTACTCCGAGAACGACCCGCCGAACCGCCGACCACCCCGGCCGTCGGTGCCGAGCACGCCGGCGTCGAGGTCGTACAGCTCGGTGGCGACGCGGTCGAGGAACGTCCGGTCGTGGCTGGCCGCGATCACGACGCCCGGGAGCTCGACGAGGCTGCGCTCGAGCAGGTCGAGGGCCTCGTCGTCGAGGTGGTTGGTCGGCTCGTCGAGCAGCAGCACGGCCGGCCGGCGCACCAGCGCCGCCGCGAGGGCGAGGCGGGTGCGTTGACCACCGGACAGCGAGCTGACCAGGCGTGACCGGTCCAGGTCCGCCACCCCGAGCACGGCCGCGGTGACCTCCGCGCGCCGGTCGGCGTCCCACGCGTCGTGCGCGATCGCCCAGGCGAGGACCTCGTCGTACTCGGCGGCGACGTCCTCACCGACCATCCGCTCGGCCAGCTCCTCGAGCGCGCCCACCGCGTCGTGCAGCGGCCGCAGGGCCTCGTCGAGCATCGTCCCGACGGTGGATCCCTCGTCCACCTCGGGCTCCTGCGGGAGGTACACGAGGTCGGCCGGGACGACGACCGTCCCGGCGTCGGGGACGTCCACCCCGGCCAGCAGCCGCAGCAGGGTGGACTTGCCGGTCCCGTTCTCCCCGATCAGCCCGAGGCGGGTGCCGGGGGCGACGGTCAGGTCGACGCCGTCGAGGACCGGGCGGGCGGCGAAGGAGCGGACCAGGCCGTGCGCGACGACGGGCTCGAGACCGGACAGCAGGGCGGAAGACACGACGACGCTCCGGGGAACGGAGTGGGATGACCCCGCCGGGCGGTGCCGCGGGCGATGGGTCGAGGCGTCGTCAGAGCTTCATGATGCGCGCGAGCCTACCCGAGCCGCGCCGGCCCGCCACCCCATTTCCGGGTGCGCGACGCACACGGCGAGGGCGGGTGATCCCTGCCCGCGGAGGCGTTGCGCCGCGCACACGGCCAGAGCGGGCAGCTCGTGTCCGCGGTCGCGTTGCGCCGCGCACACGGCCAGGGGAGGCGAACGCGGCCCGCGCTCTCGGTGCGCGGTGCATCGTCCGGGCCATCCGACGTCAGCCGTCTCTGCCGTATGCGTCGCGCACGTCCCGACGACATGAGGCGACGTGTCCCAGCCGTGTGCGTCGCGCAACGCCCCGCCGAGGCGAAACGACCCCCGCCCGCCGTGTGCTTCGCGCAACGCCCTATCGCAGCAGGCCGAGCACCTCGCCACGGATGATGTTCCAGGCCGACGTGGCGGGGTCGATGAGCTGAAAGTGGTCGACGCCGGGGAGTTCGACCAGCCGGGCCTGCCCGCGGGCCGCGGTCGCCGCGGCCACGTAGCGCTGCGACTGGTCGAGCGGGACGACGTCGTCGGCGGTCCCGTGCACCGCCACGACCGGGCACGGCGCGGGCACCAGCGCCGCCGGCGACGCGACCGCGTAGCGCGCCGCCTGGGTGACCGGGTCGCCGCCGAGCAGGTCGACGACCGCTCCCCCGCCGAGGTTCTGCTGGGCTCCGGCCACGAGGTCGAGCACGCCGGCCTGCGACACGACGCCGCGCGGGACGACCACCGGGTCCGCGCCGGTCGCGGGCGCCTGCAGCCGGGTGCGCGACCCCGCCCACGCCGCGAGGTGGCCGCCGGCGGAGTGCCCGAGCAGGACGACCCGCTCCAGGTCCAGCTCGCGGCCGAGGGCACGGGCGGCGGCGACGGCGTCGGTCGCCAGCAGGTCGATCGCCGCCGCGACGTCGGCGAGCGTGGCCGGGAACCCCCCGCCCGCACCGACCCGCCGGTACTCGACGTTCAGGGCGGCGACGTCGGAGTTCGTCAGGTCGACCGCGAGCGGCGTGCCCAGCTCCAGGCCGTAGGCAGCCCGCCAGTACCCGCCGTGGATCACCACGACCACCGGCAGCGCCCCCACCGGCGCCCCCGGCGGCAGGTGCAGCACCGCGTACTGCGAGGGGTCCGCGCCGTAGCGCAGCGGGACCGGGTCGGGGGTGCCGGGGCGGGGCGCGGGGGTGGTGCCGGCGGGGCTGGTCGAGCAGGCCGCCACCAGCCCCGTCAGGCCGAGCAGTCCGAGCAGGCTGCGCCTCGCCATCACGCGTCCCACCGACCGGGTCCAGCTCCGCTGCGCTCCGTGTCCCACCGACCGACTCGCACACCCAGGGCCCCGAGCGCCACGGCGGCCGCCGTCGAGGTCCGCAGGACGGCCGGGCCGAGACGGACCGGGGTCGCGCCGGCCTCCACCAACCGGGACGTCTCGGCGTCCGTGACACCGCCCTCGGGCCCGACCAGCAGCACGATCTCCCCCTCCTCGCCCAGCGCCACGTCCGCCATCGAGACCTCCGCGGTCGCCTCCAGCAGCAGGCACGTCGTGCTTCGGACGCGCCCGGCCAGCTGGTTCGTCGTCAGGGGCTCGGTGACCTCCGGGATCCACGCCCGCCGCGCCTGCTTCGCCGCCTCGGCGACCGTGGACCGCCACCGCCCGAGCTGCTTCGCGCCGCGCGGGCCGTCGTCCCACCGGGTCACGCACCGCTCCGCCCGCCACGGGATCACCGCGTCGATCCCGGCCTCGGTCGCGGTCTCGACGGCGAGCTCCCCCCGGTCGCCCTTCGCCAGCGCCTGCGCCAGCACCAGGCGCCGTCCCGACGGCGGGTCGGTGCGGGTCTCGACGATCTCCGCGGTCACCGAACCCCGGGCCACGGCGGTGACCTCGGCGCGCGCCCGGGTCCCCGCCCCGTCGCCGAGGAGGATCACCTCACCGGGCTGCACCCGCCGGACGTCGGCGGCGTGCCGGCCCTCGGGCCCGTCCAGGGTGACCACCCCGGCCGCGGGGACCGGATCGACCCAGAACAGCGCCGGCCGGGTCCACTCCGCCCGACCAGGCGTCACCGGCCGCGTCCGGCCGCCTTGCGCCGCCCGAACAGCCCGTTGTGCCGGCCGCCGGAGTACTCCGGCTGCTCCTCGCCGCGCAGCGCGGCGAGCTCGCGGAGCAGCTCGGTCTGCCGGGCGTCCAGCTTCTCGGGCACCCCGACGTCGAGGTGGACCAGCAGATCCCCGCGGCCGTCGGTGCGCCCGGACGAGCGCAGCCGGGGCATCCCCTTGCCGCGCAGGGTGTGCACGGTGCCCGGCTGCGTGCCCGGGTCGATGTGCAGCTCCTCGTCGCCCTCGAGCGTGCGCTGACGCAGCGTGGTGCCGAGCGCCGCCGCCGTCATCGGAAGGCTGACGTGGCAGTGCAGGTCGACGCCGTCGCGCTCGAAGTACTCGTGCGGGGCCTCGGTGACCTCGACGTAGAGGTTGCCGGCCGGGCCGCCGCCGGGGCCGACCTCGCCCTGCCCCGCCATCCGGATCCGCATCCCGTCGCCGACGCCCGGGGGCACCTGCACGGTCACGGTGCGCCGGGCCCGCACGCGCCCGTCGCCGCCGCACTGCTGGCAGGGGTTCGGGATGATCTCGCCGAGCCCGCGGCACACGGGGCACGGGCGGGCCGTGACGACCTGCCCGATGAAGCTGCGCTGCACGTTCTGGATCTCGCCGCGCCCGCCGCAGGTGTCGCAGGGGATCGGGTGCGAGCCGGCCTCGGCGCCGCCGCCCTCGCAGCGCTCGCAGAGCACCGCGGTGTCGACCGTCAGCTCCCGCGCGACCCCCGCCGCGCACTCCTCGAGGGTGAGGTCGATGCGGATGAGCGCGTCCTCGCCGGGCTGCACCCGGCCCCGCGGGCCCCGCCCGCCTCCGCCGCCGGCCGCGCCGAAGAACGCGTCCATGATGTCGCCGAGCCCGCCGAAGCCGGCCCCGCCGAAGCCGCCGGCGCCGCCGAACCCGCCGGCGCCCGCCGTCGCGTTCGGGTCGCCGCCGAGGTCGACGATGCGCCGCTTCTCGGGGTCGGAGAGCACCTCGTAGGCGCTCTTGACCTGCTGGAACCGCTCCGCGGCGTCGGGGTTGACGTCGGGGTGGAGCTCTCGGGCGAGCTTGCGGTACGCCCGGCGGATCTCGTTGTCGTCGGCCTCCCGGCTGACGCCGAGGATGTCGTAGTAGTCCGTGGCCACGCTGGTCTGTCGTCCTTGTCCTGTTGGGGAGCGTCTGTCAGCGTCCGCCGACGATCTCGCCGACGTACCGCGCGACGGCCCGCACCGCCGCGATCGTGCTGGGGTAGTCCATCCGGGTCGGTCCGACGACGCCCATCCCGCCGAGCGCCGGCGCCGAGACCGGGCCGTAGCCGATGGAGATCGTGGACGTCGCCCACAGGTCCTCGGCCTCGTTCTCCTCACCGATACGCACCGTCACCTGCGCCGGGTCGTTCGACGCCGCGAGCAGCCGCAGCACCACGACCTGCTCCTCGAGCGCCTCGAGCACCCCGCGCAGCGACGACGCGTCCGCGCCCTGGCGGGCGAGGTTCGCGGTGCCGCCGAGCACCAGCCGCTCCTCGGGGTGCTCGACGAGGGCCTCGACCAGCACGGCGCTCACCGTGGTGACCACCGTCCGCAGGTCGGACGCCTCCTCGGGCAGCGCCGCGACGGTGGCGGCGGCCGTCGCCAGGGGCTTCCCGACGAGCGCCTGGTTGAGCATGGTGCGCAGCCGCGCGACGTCGTCGTCGGCGAGCACGTCGCCGAGGTCGACCACGCGCTGGTCCACCCGGCCGGTGTCGGTGATCAGCACGAGCATGAGCCGCGCCGGCGTCAGGCTGACCACCTCGAGGTGGCGCACCGTCGAGCGGGTCAGCGTCGGGTACTGCACCACCGCGACCTGCCGCGTCAGCTGGGCGAGCAGCCGGACGCTGCGCCGCAGCACGTCGTCCAGGTCGACCGCGCCCTCGAGGAAGGTCGAGATGGCCTTCTTCTCCGCGGCTGACAACGGCTTGACCTGGGAGAGCCGGTCGACGAACAGGCGGTAGCCCTTGTCGGTGGGGATCCGGCCGGCGCTGGTGTGCGGCTGGATGATGTAGCCCTCGTCCTCCAGGGCGGCCATGTCGTTGCGGACGGTCGCCGACGAGACGCCGAGGTTGTGGCGGTCGACGATGCCCTTGCTGCCCACGGGCTCGTTGGTGGCGACGAAGTCGGCGACGATCGCGCGCAGCACCGCGATGCGGCGCTCCTCGGCGTTCATCTGCTCGACCTCCTCACCGACCACGAACCCGACACTCCATCGTAGGCGAGACACGGGTGCCGGGGTCGGACGGCCGTGAGTGGGGTCCGCTCAGGATCCTTCCGTCATCCGACGCCGACGAGGCGCGGGAGCTCCGCGAGGACGCCCTCGAGGGACCGGACGACGACCTGCGCGACCTCCGCGGTGTCCGGGTCCGCCAGCGGGTTCTCGGCGTGCCCGCGCCACCGGCCCAGCGCCGCCAGGGCCACCGCCCGCAGCTCCGACGCCCCGGTGTCCGCGGCCAGGCCGAGTCGCTCCGCCGCGGCGGGTCCCGCGTCGCCCAGCAGCCGTTCGGCCTCCTCGGTGACCTCGGCGGACGCCCGCCCCGGCAGGGCGAGCGGGTGCCGCCGCAGGCGGGTCAGGACGTCGAGCTCCACGATGTCGTGCGCGCCCGACCGGACCCGCTCCACGGCCTCGGCCAGCGCGGCGAGCGCCGGTGCGTCCGGCGGGCGGGACGCGGCCGCGCGAGGCACCGGGGAGGGACGCGACCCGGCCACACCGGCCGTCGGGAACCCGCTGCGGGCCCGTGCGAGGAAGCGCTCCACCGCGAGCAGGGCCGAGCGGGCCTGGAACACGTCGCGGCGGGCGAGGAACCGGGTCGCGAGGATGTCGCGGAGGTCGTCGAGGCCGCTGCGGCGACCGAGCTCGGCGGCCAGTGCGGCGGAGTCATCGACGCCGCGGCGCAGCAGCGAGGTCGCGAGCCGGACCCCGAAGAGCCCGAAGCGGTCGAGCAGCGCCAGCCGGGTCCCCGACGGCAGCACCCCGGAGGCCGCGACGAACCGGTCCGCCGTGAGGAGCTGGGCCTCGAGCTCGGCGCGGTCGAGCCGGGCGAGCGTGCGCAGCGCGGTGAACTCCACCCCGCGCAGGGTCCGGGCGGTCTCGGCGAGCAGGCCCGCCACGGTGGTCGTCGTGGCGCACCACGGGCGCAGCGCCGGGTCGGTCCGGTAGCGGCGCGCGACCTGCTGCGCCGCCATCACCGCGTCGATCCGGCCGCCCCCGACCTCGTCGGCCCGCGAGAGCACCACCAGCGTCCCGGCGGCGCCGACGTTCTCGGCGACGCGGTCGCCGTAGGACTCCAGGAACGCGGTGTCCGGCTCGTGCAGGTGGCGGACCAGGTGCACGACGCAGTCGATCACGTCCTCCGGCGACTGCTCCGCGGAGCCCCACACGCTGCGCGAGACCGCCGAGTCGACGCCGGGCGTGTCGATCAGCGTGACCTCGCGCAGGTGCTGCGAGGGCCAGTCGACGTGCAGGGCGGCCACCCGCGCGAGGTCGAGCCGCTCGGTCTCGATCACCAGCGAGCCGCGGCGGTGCAGGGCGGGGAGCTCGGCGGGATCACCCTCGCGGCGCAGCCCGCGGTAGGTCACGCCGATACGGGGGCTGGGCGCGTCGGCGTAGTGGGTCGTGACCCGGGTGCACTCCCCCACGCCGGTCGGCGCGATCTGCTCGCCGACCAGGGCGTTCAGCAGCGTCGACTTCCCCGCCTTGACCGACCCGGCCAGCGCCACCCGCAACGGCCCGCCGAGCCGGGCGCGCTGGGCGGTGAGGGCGCCGACGGCGTGTGGGTCGTCGGCGAACACCCGGATCGCGTGGTCCAGGACCGCGCGCGTCTCGTCGAGCAGCCGGCTCATGCGGCACCGGTGCGGGCGAGGCGGTCCGAGCGAAGGGCCCCTCCGCTCGATCTACTCGACGGAAGGGACCCTTCGCTCAACACGGCGACGAACCCCGCCCGGCACGCGCGCACCCGCTCGGCCAGCAGCTCCACGCGGGCCAGCTCCGCCCGCACGTCGCGCAGCCGCCGCTCCCGTCGTCCGGACTCGATCTCCTGGGCCGCCGCGGCGGCGGTCACCGCCTCCGCCACGGAGCGCGCGAGCGATTCGGCCTGCGCGGTGAAGTGGTCGCGCAGGGTGCGCTGGACGTCGCGCAGCAGGTCGCGCGAGCGCTTGCCGGCCAGGTGCAGCACCTCGTCGCCGTGGCGCCGGACGGCGGCCTTGGCCTCCGCCCGCCGTCGTTGCAGGGCGCGTTTGCGCTCGTCGCGGATGGTCTTGGAGCCCAGCAGCACGCCGGCGCCCACCGAGAAGGGGTTGATCAGCGCGAGCCCGGACAGCGTCGTCACCATCCCGACCATCAGCACGCCGCCGTACGACCCCCGCATCCCGACGACGAGCCCGTTGGCCCAGCCGATCTTCTCCAGGTCGGGGACGTCGATGCCGGGGACGTCGGGCAGCTCGGCCCGCACGACCATCCCGCCCGGCATCGTCTGCTCCAGCGGCGACTCCGGCGGGCCGGGCGCCACGGTGGCGACCACCCCGCCGGACCCCGGCAGCTTCGAGCGCACCTCGCCGCCGGAGATCGCGAAGTGGTCGGCCACGCGCTCGGCCAGCCGCCACGTGCGTTCGCCCGCCCAGATGAACGTCGTCGTGACCGCCTCGGCGATCTCCTCGGTGAGCCAGGGCGCGAAGGTGTCCCAGGTCGACGCCGGGTCGGCCGCGTCCAGGGACTCCTCGGCGGCGCGGACGACGTGGCGGATCCGGTCGCGGAGGTCCCAGTCGATGTCCGAGACCAGGTCGGCGACGCCGTCGGCCAGGGTCTGCTGCCAGCGGGCGCTGCGCTCCTTGAGCTCGGCGACGCGGTCGCGGGCGGCGCTGAGCTCGGCGGCCATCGCGGCGACGCCCTCCGGGTCCTCGAGCCCGACCCGCTCGGCCTCCAGCGCGGCCGAGAACTCGGCGACGGCGTCCGTGACCTGGTCCAGCGCCGCCAGCGCGTGCCGCGCGCCCGCCGGATCGGCGACGTCGCGACGCAGCAGGTCCGCGAGCGCCGGCACGCCGGACTCCTCGGAGACCGTTCTCGACGACGGGTCGTCGCGCTCGGCCAGACGGCGCGCGTGCGCGGCCAGCGTCGCCGACACCGGCACGACGGCGACGCGGTCCAGGTCGTGGGCGTGCAGGTGGCGCCGGTCGAGGTCGCGGACCTCCCGCCACCGCGGGTGCAGGTCGGTCTTGGTCAGCGCCACGACGACGGTCGGGCACTGCCGGTCCGCGGCCCGCAGCAGCGCGAGCTCCGGGGCGGTCAGCTCCCGCGAGGCGTCGGTCACGACGACGACCGCGTGCGCGGCCGGGAAGCCGGCCCGCACCGCGAGCCCGTTCGCCGAGCGCGGGCCGCCCTCCCCCGGGGTGTCCACGAGGACCAGGCCGTCCCCGACCAGGCCGGTCGGCAGCTCGACCTCCGCGTGCGTCCAGTCGCCGCCGTCGCGGCCGCTCACGGCGGTGCTCAGATCGGCCGAGCCGACCCGGCGTCGGACCTCGCCGCCCGTGCCGCCCTCGCCGTCACCACCCCGCCCGACGAGCGTCGCGGCCGGTTCCGGGCCGTGCCGGACGACCGTGGGCAGCCGGGTCGTGACGTCGTCGTGCACCGGGCACACCGGCGTGCCCGCGAGCTCGGAGACCAGCGCGCTCTTGCCCTGCTTGAAGTCCCCGACGACGAGCACCCGGGCCCCCGGGTCGGCGAGGCGGTCGGCGGCCCCGGTGAGGTCGGCGGCGAGGTCGGGTCGTCCGTAGGCGGCGGCCGCCCGGACCGCCAGTGCGGTGACCGCGCGGGCCTCCCGGCGGTCCGGCCCCGCCGTGTCCTCGCCGTCCACGTCCTCACCCCCACGACGACCGTCCGGACCTGTCTACTAGTCCGTTCGGCCGACTCTAACTCGTGATCACCGGGCGGCGAGAGCGACGCGAGGGCTCGGACGGTGGACGCGCGAACAGCCGGGACCCCCGACGTGGAAGGGGGTCCCGGCTGTCCTGTCGGGTCGCGGCGGGCGCGGTCGCCACGACCCGGAGCCGGTGGTGGGCGGACCCACCACCGGCCGTGCGTCAGTCGTCGAGGGCGTCCAGGCCGTCCTCGTCCGCGGCGGTGATCGGCCCGCCGTCGGAGAAGACCGAGTCCGAGATCGACTCGTCGGTCTCGGTGGTGGTCTCGGTCGAGGTCTCGTTGTTCGAGTCGTTCACGCTGTTGTCCGAGTTGTCGCTGTTGTCGGACTCGTCGGTCACCGAGATCGTCTCGGTCTCGGAGTTGTCCGGGGTGGCGTCGCCCTGCGAGGAGGCCGCGCCCGAGCCGAAGTTGGTGGCCGACTCGTCGGTGTTCTCGCCGGTCGCGGCGTCGGTCAGCGAGACCGCCCCACCGTTGTCGGCGCCGATCGAACCGCCGACCGAGGTGGCGTCGCCGTCGCCGAAGGCAGCGGTGCCGTCGCCGTTGATCATGTTGCCGTCGCCGGCCACGGCACCGTCGGTCGCGATCGGGGCGGAGTTGTCGCCGCCGACCGCCACCGCGCCGTCCCCGGACGCGACGGTCGGGTCGATGTCCAGCGTCGTGGTGACGTCGCCGTTGGCGCGGATGTTCTGCTCGAGGTTGGTCTCGAAGTTCGTGTCGTGCGAGTCGTAGGCGTAGTTGTTCGTGACGTACTGCAGCTGCTGGATGACCTTCTCGACCTCCGGCGTGTGCGGCGGGAGGACGGGGCCGGGGATCCAGTGGTGCTCGCCGCCGCCGCCGTGGTGGTGGTGCTCCTCGCCGACGACCGCGACGGCCGAGGCGGACGCGGCACGCACGTCGTCGTCGTAGCGGGCGGCGACCGAGGCGGGCGCGTGGTCCATCACGAGCGGGAGGGCGTCGCGCACGTCGGCGAAGCACATCCCGTCCAGGCCCGCCGCGGCGAGGGTGGCCTGGGGGTTCTGGTCGAACTCCGCCTGGGTCTGCGGGTCGCGCAGCAGGTCGAGCAGGAACTGCAGCAGGGTCTTGGCCTCGGTAGCCGGCATCGTCGTCTCCGTCTGCTCCTTCCGGACCTCGGTGATCCGGCGATGGGAGCAAAGTTAGGAGCCGGACGGCGGTCTGCCATCGGTGTTCCCCCCGCGAACCCGATCCGGGGAGGAGGGGGATCCGACCACCCCCACCCCGCCGCCCCCGGGGGTCGACTCCCACTCGTCCCACCAGCCCCACCGTTCACCCGACTCTCGACGCCCACTCGGGTGGTGAGCCCTCAACTGTGACTCTGCTTCCTCCGTTCGGCGCAGTATGTTGCGCTTGACGGGCGAGCGCTGATGTGCGGTCAACCGAGCGATGGGGGGAGCACGGTGGGTTACGACCTCGGGGTCGACCTGGGAGGCACGACGGTCGTCGCGGCGGTCCTGCGGGACGGCCGGGCGCAGGCGGAGGTCGTGCCGCTGGGGCCGGACGGCGCGCTCGTCATGCCCGCCACCGCCCACCGCGGCACCGACGGCGTCGTGCGCACCGGCGCGGACGCCGAGCACCGCGCCGCCGGAGAACCCGATCGCGTCGTCCGCGACGTGACGGCCCGCCTCGGCGACGACGTCCCCCTGGTCGTCGGCGACGAGCCGTGGCGCGCGGACGACGTGGCGGCCGAGCTGGTGCTCGCGGCGGTCCGCCGGGTCGCGGCGGGCGAGGGGGGCGCGGCCCGCTCGCTCGCCGTCTCCCGGCCCTCCGGGTGGGGCGACCACCGGGAGCGGACGCTGCGCCGGGCGCTCGTCCGCGTCGGGCTCGGGCACGCGACGCTGGTCGGCGAGTCCCGGGCCGCCGTGCTCGCGGCCTCGACGTTCGGCGGGCTGCGCGCGGGCCGGGTCGCCGCGGTCTACGACCTCGGGGGCCGCCGCTTCCGGGCCGCCGTCGTGCGACGTGGGCGCCGGGGCATCGTGATCTCCGGCGCCGAGGGCGCGGCCGCCGCCCCCGGGACCACGACCACCGAGGTCCTCGCCGACTCCGGCGCCCCCGTGCGCGCCGGGGGCACGGACGTCGACGCCGCCGTGCTGGCCCACGTCCGCGAGGAGCTCGCGGAGGACCTCGACACCGCGCTCGCCGGGCTCGACGACGACGCGCACCGCGCAGCCCTGGCCGGGCTGCGGGACGCCGCCCGCGCCGCGAAGGAGCGCCTGTCCGCCGACACCGAGGCCGACGTCCCGGTCGCGGTCGGCCCGCTCTCGACGACCGTGCGCATCACCCGCGCCGACCTCGAGGCCCGCATCACCCCGCTCGTCGCCGCGACCGTCGACGCCTTCGCCGGCACGCTCGAGGCCGCGGGCGCGACCCCCGACCAGGTCGTCCTCGTCGGCGGCTCCTCCCGCATCCCGCTGGTCGCGCGCCTGCTCGCCGAGGAGCTCGGCCGCCCGGTGCGCCCGGAGCTGGACCCGGTCACGATCGTCGCCCAGGGCGCGGCCCTCGCCGCCGCCGAGCACGCGGCGTCCCACCGCCAGGACCCCGTCCTCCCGACGACGGGACCGGCCTCGGGCTCCTTCCCGACGGCGCGACCCGCGTCCGGCTCCTTCCCGACGGTCGCCGCGCGCCTGGCCGCCGTCGCCGCGGGCGCGGAGGCACCGGACGCGTCGTTCGCCGCCACCGCCGCCGACGTGCGGGAACGGCGCCGGCTCGACACCGGGCGCCGCCACCCCGCCGCAGAGCACGTCGAGGCCGACGCCGGCCGGCACGCGGCGGGTGCGGCGATGGCGGCTGCGGTGGCCGTGGGCGCGTCGGCGGCCCGGAGCCGGTCGCGGGCGGAGCCGGCGACCGGCACGGTTCCCGCCGAGCGCGACGACACCGGCTGGGGGCCCGCCTCGACCGTGTCGGCCGACACCGGCGAGACCGCCGAGCAACCCCGACGTGGATCGACCGCGCTCATGGAGCGCCCCCGGACCATCGGCGACGATGACGTGCCGCGCCCGCCGATCGCGACCGGCGCCGCCCCGATCGGCGAGCTCGCCCCGCGCGGGGTGTTCTCCCGCCACCGCCACTGGATCGTCGTGGTCCTGGTGATCCTCGCCCTCGCCGCCGTCGCCGCGACCGTGCCGATCGCCGGACTGACCACCTCCCGGACCAGCACCCAGACCCCGGCGCCGACCACCACCGCCCCGGCGTCCGCCGGCCCTCCCCCGCCCGCGGCGGCGCCTCCGCCACCGGCCGCGAGCGCTCCGGCGCCCACGTCCGCACCCGAGCCCGAGACCTCGTCGGGATCGTCGGGCGGGTCCTCCGGGAGCGGTTCCTCCGAGGACACGACCACCCGCCGGACCGCCCCGTCGTCGACCCGCGCCTCCCGGACCCCGGCCGCCCAGCAGCTCCGCCCCGCGCCGGTGGCCCCGGCCGCCGCGGCTCCCGCTGCGCCCGCTGCCCCCGCGCCGGTCTCGACGCCCGCCGAGCTGCCCGCCGCGACCTCCGTGCCGACCGAGCCCGTCGCCCAGGCGCCCTCGGCCGCCCCGACCGCCGCCGAGACGCCGATCGCCGCCGGGACGGAGACCCCCGCGGCCACCGGCACCACCGCCCCGTCGTCGGGCGCCTCGTGACGGACCTTGACGCCGGAGACGCCGACGCCGCCGCCCGGGCCGCGCTGGCCGGCGACCTCGGCACCGCGCTGCGGCTCGCGGACGCCGCCCTGCGCACCGGCGACGACGAGGGCCGGGTGCTCGGCGCCCGGGTGCTCGCGGCGGTGCTGCCGCAGCGCGGGCTGCTGGCGCGGGCGGCGGAGGTGCACCGCTGGCTCGCGCGCCAGGGCCCCGGCACCGCGCCCGACGCCGTGCTCAGCCTGCTGGGCACGGGCGCGCTCGACGAGGCCCGCGCGGCGGTCGCCGGCCGGTCCGACGCCCTGCCGGGGCTGCGCGGCGGGGCGGAGGCGCTGGTCGCGGAGGGTCTGCTCGCCTCGGTCGACGGGCGCGACGGCTCGGCGGGCACGTCCCTGTCCCTGCTGGTCCGCGCGACGACGTCGCTCGCCGCGACCGCCGAGCGCACCCCGCTCGCAGACTCCCCCGCCGCCCTCGGCGCGCTGCTCGCCCTGCACCGGGGCGAGCCCGAACTGGCCGAGCCGCTGCTGGACCTCGCCGTCGACACCGACCTCGGCGGCCCGGCCCTGCGCCGACGCCACCTGGTGCTGCGGGCGTGGTCGGCCACGCTGCGCGACGACGAGCCCGCGGCCCGCGCCGCCCTGACCGCCGCCGACGACCAGCCCGGTGCTCCCGAGCCCCGCGACGAGCTGGTGGCCGTCGCGTGCGAGGTCGCCCTCGCCCGGCGCGACGGCGACACCCGTCGGCTGCTGGAGCTCTGGGCGCGGGCGCGGCAGGCCCTGCTGCGCCACCCCGTCGACCTGTACTGCCTGCTGCCCGTCGGCGAGCTGGCGATCGCGGCCGCCCGGCTCGGCGAGGACCGCTGGGTCGAACCGCACCTCGCCGAGGCCGGCACCCTGCTCGCGGCCCTCGGCGACCCGCCGTCGTGGTCGACCGCGTGGCACTGGGCCCGGCTGCAGGCCGCCATCACCGCGGACGACCGCACCGCTGCGGGCGCCCACGCTGCCGCCCTCGACGCCGCGGCCGCCACCAACGACCGTGCCGTCGCCCCGGCCCGCGCGGCCCACGTCTGGCTCGCCGTGCTCGCGGGCGACGTCGACGCGGACGCGGTGACCGCGGCCGCGACCGCTCTGCGCGCGGTCGGCCTGGCCCGCGACGGCGCCCGCCTGGCCGGCGAGGCCGCGATCCGCACCACGGACCGCGCGGACTCCGCGGCCCTGCTCGCGTGCGCCCGCTCGACGACGGCGGCGCGCACCCCCACGGCGCCCGGCCCCACGCCGGTGCCCGACGCCGGGGCGGCGCGGGCGACCGCGGTCACGCGCGCCCGCCGCGAGGAGGCCCAGCTGACCGACCGCGAGCGCGACATCGCCGAGCTCGTGCTCGAGGGCATGACCTACCGCGAGATCGCCGGGCGGCTCTTCCTGTCCACGAAGACCGTGGAGCACCACGTGTCCCGCATCCGGCGTCGGCTGGGCTCCGAGAGCCGGGCGGAGCTGTTCAGCGATCTGAAGGTGCTGGTCGGCGCCGCTCCGTGACCATGGCGGTCACGCGCCGCGATCCCCGGTCCCGCACCCCGCGCGAGAACCGATTCCACCGGAACCGGTTCTCCGGCGCGGTGCCAGACCCGACCTCACCCTCCGCGACAGCAGCGGGTCAGTCGATCACGGACGGTCCCTGCCGCTGTCGCTGCGCGTGCAGCCGGTGCGCCCGCAGCCGCCCACTCACGTCGACGCCCGCCCGGTGCAGGCATTCGACGAGGATCCGCACGATGACGACCGCGTCGCCCAGCGCCGGGCGACGCTCCAACCGGGCCTCCCGGGCGGCGTTCATCATGGCCGCGCGGACGAGGAGACGGAGCCGGAACTCCTCGTCGTCCCGGTCCTGGTGCGGCACGAGCGTCACCACGACCCGCTGGACGTGCGTGCGGTCCGGCGACCGTTCGACGTGTCCCTCGGACTCGAGCCGCCGCAGCATCTTCGACAGCGCACCGCGGGTGAGGCCGGTCCGCGCCGAGAGCAGGTCCGTGGTGAGCGGACCCGACACGCGCAGGAGGTCGAGGCAGGCGAACTCGTGCGCCGTCAGCCCCAGCCGGCCCGCGGCCAGCAGGCGCTGACGGTTGACCAGCGGAACGATCCCGTCGAGGACGAGGCCCGCCAGCTCGTCGGCGGCGGCGCGGCGCACGCGCTCCAGCTCGGCGTGCTCCGCTCCGTCCACGCCCGCCAGCGTGACCGATCGCCCCCGTGTCGCGGGGGCGATCGGCACGACCGGTGCCTACACGTCCACCGACGCCGCCTCCGGGTCCCCGGACGAGCCGCGCACCGGCAGCGTCGTGAAGAAGGCCGGAGGCTCGGACCACGGGTCGGTGACCGTCCCCGCCTCGGCGTCCCGGACGGTCCGCCAGACCCGGTCCGGGGTCAGCGGCATGTCGACGTGGCGCACACCGAGGTGGGCGAGGGCGTCCACGACGGCGTTCTGCACGGCCGGCGTCGACCCGACGGTGGCCGCCTCGCCGATGCCCTTGGCGCCCAGCGGGTTGTAGGGGGTCGGGGTCTCGGTGGTCGCGGCCTCGAACGGCGGGACCTCCGCGGCGGTCGGCAACAGGTAGGCCGCGAAGGAGCCGGTCGTCGGGTTGCCGTCCTCGTCGTAGGAGAAGCCCTCCCACAGCGCCTGCGAGATGCCCTGGGCGAGCCCGCCGTGCTGCTGGCCCGCGACCAGCGTCGGGTTGAGCACCCGCCCGCAGTCGTCGACCGCGACGTGGCGGACGGGCGTGACCCGGCCGGTGTCCAGGTCGACCTCGACGACGCTCACGTGCGCGCCGAAGGGGTAGGTCGCGCCCTGCTGTGACTCGTCGCGGATCTCGGCGAGCTCGACGCCCTGCTCGTGGGCGGCCACCGCGACCTCGCGCCAGGACATCGACCGGTCGGGCACCCCGGCGACGCCGAGCCGGCCGTCGTCGTCGACCACGACGTCGTCGGGCGAGGCCTCCAGCGCGCTCGCCACCACCTCGCGGGCCCGCTCCAGCACGGTGTCCGCGGCGACCAGCACGCTCGACCCGGCCAGCTGCAGCGACCGGGACCCGCCCGTGCCGCCGCCCCGCGGCACGACCGCGGTGTCCGACTGCACGAACCGCACCTGGTCCATCGGGATGCCGAGCCGGTCGGTGACGATCATCGCGAACGACGTCGCGTGCCCCTGGCCGTGCGCGGAGGTGCCGACCGAGACCGTCGCCCCGCCGTCGTCGTCGACGGAGACCTTCCCGTACTCCGCGCCGCCGCCGCCCGCGGTGACCTCGACGTAGACCGCGAGGCCGACGCCGAGCACGACGCGGTCCTCCCGATCCCGACGGCGGGCCTGCTCGGCCCGCAGCTCGTCGTACCCGGCGAGCTCCAGGGCCTTGTCCAGCGCCTTCGCGTACTCGCCGGAGTCGTAGAGCGAACCGGTGACGGTGGTCAGCGGGAAGTCCTCCGGCGCGAGGAAGTTCCGCCGGCGGATCTCGGCCGGGTCGAGGTCCAGCTCGGCCGCGGCCAGGTCCATCATCCGCTCGAGCATCGCCGCCGCCTCCGGGCGACCGGCCCCGCGGAAGGCGCCCATCGGCGTCGTCGTCGTGAGGACCGCGGCCGCGTCGTAGGCGATCGTCGGGATGCGGTAGACGCCCTGCGCCATGTTGCGGGTGGGTCCGAGGGCGAGCGCGCCGCCGAACCCGGCGTACGCCCCGGCGTCCCCGACGACCCGCGCGTGCAGCCCGACGATCGTCCCGTCGCGGCGCAGTCCCAGCTCGGCGTACTGCACCTGCCCGCGGCCGTGCGGCATCGCGGTGAGGTTCTCGCTGCGGGTCTCGGTCCAGGTCACGACCCGGCCGAGGCGCCGCGCGGTCTCGATGACGACCGCGTGCTCCGGCGCCATCCCGGCCTTGCCGCCGAACCCGCCGCCGACGTGCGGCGCGACGACCCGCACCCGCTCGAGGTCCCAGCCCCACTGCTGGGCCACCTGCCCGCGCAGCCCGTGCGGCATCTGGGTGGAGACGTGGACGGTCATGTCGTGGGGCTGGTCGTCCCCGCCCGGCGTCGCGGTGACGGCGTTGCCCTCCATCGGCGCGACGGCGAGGCGCTGGTTGACCAGGCGCGCGCGGACGACGGCGTCGGCGCCGTCGAGGGGGCGGACGTCGTCGGGGTCGCGGAAGCCGGCCGCGAGGTTGGAGCCGAGGTCCTCGAACTGCAGCGGCGCGTCGTCGGCGAGGGCGGCCTCGGGGTCGACGACGGGCTCGAGCGGGTCGTAGTCGACCTCGACGAGCTCGGCGGCGTCGACCGCCTCCGCGGTGGTGGTGGCGACGACCGCGGCGACCATGTCGCCGACGAAGCGCACCTTGCCGCGGGCGAGCAGCGGCCGCGCGCAGGCGTCGTTGAGGACCATGAACGGGCGGTGGTCGGGCACGTCCGCGAGGTCGTCGCCGGTGAGCACCGCGACGACGCCGGGCGCCTCGCGAGCCTTCGTGGCGTCGACCGACTCCAGCCGGGCGTGCGCCAGCGGGGACCGCACGAACACCACGTGCAGCGCTCCGGGCGGGACGATGTTGTCGACGTAGGTGGCGTGGCCCCGGATCAGCTCCGGGTCCTCGACGCGGCGGACGGACGTTCCGAGGATCGATCCTGGCACGTCCCCGACGCTATGCCTTCGAGCGCACTCGAACGCAAGGTGGCTTCGCCTCGTGAGTACTTGTGGCGGCCATGACCGCCACAAGTACTCACGAGCGGAGCACCTTCACCAGCGTCCCCGCCGAGGCGCCGACGGCCAGCGTCCCGCTCGCCGCGCGCACGCCGCCGACCGCGAGCGGTTCCGCCTCGCCCGCGGAGGTCGCGCTCCAGACCGTCACGAGCAGCAGCCAGCGCATCAGCGTGTAGACGAACAGCAGCAGGCCGACCAGCGCGCCCAGGGTCGCGACGGCGGGCGAGTGCACGATCAGCCTCAGGTACAGCCCGCCGAGCTGCTGGAGCAGGGCCAGCCCGAGGGCGCCGACCGCCGCCGGCACGAGCACCTCGCCGATCGGGCGCCGGGCCCGCGGCAGCTTCGCGAGGCACCACCCGACCACGACCCAGTTCGCCAGCAGCCCCAGCACGAGCGAACCCGCCGTCAGGACCACCCGCGCACCGACGGTGCCGGACAGGCCGACCAGGTCCAGCACCCGCGTGCCGATCCGTCCGGTCAGCGCCGCGGACGTGAACGACAGGACCAGCGCGAGGCCGATCCCCAGCAGCGTCAGCACGTCGGACGCGACCGTGCGCAGCAGCCGGCCCCGCGGACGGGGCTGGCCGAGCACCGCCGTCACCGAGTCGCGGACGTGCGAGATCCAGCTCCAGCCGGAGAACAGGGCGACCGCGAGCGCGACGACGCCGAGGCTCCCGCGCTCGGCGACCACGGTGTGCACCACCCCGCCCACGGCACCGGAGGCCCCTGCGGGCAGGGCGAGCGCGAGGGCCGCGTCGAGCTGGGCGAGGACCTCCCCGTCGGCGGCCAGCACGAACCCGGCCACGGACACCGCCAGCATCAGCAACGGGACGAGCGCGAGCAGGGTGAAGAAGGTGAGCGCCGCCGCGTGGTGGTTGCCGTCGCGGTCGCGGTAGTGCGCCAGCGTCCGCACGAGCCGGCGGACCTCGGCGGACTCCGCGACCCGTCGTCGGGAACGCTCGAACCGACCCATCAGCCGGGCACGATCGCGGGCAGGACCTCGGAGATGCCGTCGCGCAGGACGACGGCGGCGAGGCGGTCGTACGGGGTGGGCTCCGCATTGACGATGACGACGTCCGCGCCGGCGGCCGACGCGAGGTCGACCAGGCCGGCGGCCGGGTGCACCCCGAGCGAGGTGCCGACGGCGAGGAAGAGGTCGCAGCCGAGCGCCGCGTCGCGGGCCCGGGAGAGCACGTCGACGTCGAGCATCTCGCCGAACATGATCGTCGTCGCCTTGAGGACGCCGCCGCAGCGCTCGCACTCCGGGTCGTCGTCACCGGCGCGTACCCGCTCGAGCGCGTCGGCCATCGGCGCGACCGCACCGCAGGTCAGGCACACCGTGTGGTGGTTCGTGCCGTGCAGCTCGACGACCGATTCCGCCGACGAGCCCGCGGCCTGGTGCAGCTCGTCGATGTTCTGCGTGAGCAGGGCGACGAGCTTGCCGGAGCGCTCGAGCGCCGCCAGCGCCTCGTGCGCCCGACCCGGGCGGGCGGTGAACATCGGGTGCTCGACCCGGTCCTGCCACGCGGCCCGCCGGACCTCGGGATCGGCACGGTAGTTGTCGAAGTTCCAGATCAGCTCGGCCGCCGGGTTCTTGGTCCACACCCCCTGCGGCCCGCGGAAGTCGGGGATGCCCGAGTCGGTGGAGACGCCGGCGCCGGTCAGCACGGTGATGCGCTGCGCGCCCGCGATCAGGTCCCGCGCCCGCGCGATGTCGTCGGAGGAAGACACGGGCCCCACCGTGTCACAGGCGCGGACCGCCCTCGTGAGTACGGCTACTCACGACTGCTCACGAGCGAAGCACATCACGGCCAGGCGCCACTCGAACCACGGCCCGGGCGGCGCCGTGGCGATCGCCCGGGCCAGGTGGTCGTCGAACAGGGCGGTCGCCACGGTCTTCCGCCGCTGCGGTTCCAGCCCCTGCAGCAGCGACGGGCCGAACGACACGCGGATCGCGGCGGCGACCGCCTGCGCGTAGTCCCCGCCGCTGCTCTGCTCCCAGAGCGGGTCGCCCAGCTCCACGGTCTCGAACCGCTCGAGCACGAGCTCCTCGGAGACCGGGGCCCGCCACTCCGCCTCCGTGCGGTACCACGCCGGGATCACCATCGCGTCCCGCTCCGCCCCGGAGAGCACCCCGCGCTCGACGAGGGCCGCGAGGCCGCGGGCGACCTCCTCCATGACGCGCTCCGCGCCCGAGCGCCGCACCGGGCCGTCAGGAGCGGCGCCGGAGACGACCACGAGCCGCGCCCCCGGCCGCAGCTCGGCCGCCCTCGCCGTCAGGAACGCCTCCCAGTCCGCGGCCGCGGCGCGCGCCCACGTCGCGGCCTGCTCCCCGCTCGCGACGGTCGGCCAGAACCCGTCCAGGGGTCCCGGGACCGCGCGCAGCCAGTGCACCGCGATCGAGCTCCACCCGAGCCCGACCGAGCCGGACGGGAGCAGCTGCTCGTAGAACGACCGCCCGACCGCCGCCGTGTAGACGCCGGGCCGCCGGTAGCCCGCGGGGTCCTCGACGACGAGGCGGAAGAGCGAGGTGAAGTCGTTGTCCGGCAGGTCGGTGTGGACCACCCAGACCGGCCGACCCTCGCCGTGGGTCTCCCGCAGGGTCTCGACGACGGCGCCCATCGGAGCCAGCGAGTTCCGGCCCTCGGAGGCGCCGTAGTCGACCACGGTGACCGTCCCGTCCGGCCCGGGCGGCGCGGTCCGCGCCGCCTCCCGGATCAGGTCGAGCGCGAACGTCGCCGAGGCGGCCTGCGCCGACGCGTGGGCGTTGTAGCGCCCGCCGCCCTCCATCACCATGTGCGCTCCGCGCCCGTGAGTACTTGTCCGTGTCCTGGCACGGAAAAGTACTCACGAGGCCGAAGGCCTCCTCAGGAACCGCCCCGCCGGCTCGCCGACGACCTTGCCGTCGGCGAACACGGTGCGGCCCCGCAGGAACGTCCGCGTCACCGTCGACCCGATCTCCAGGCCGCGGAACGGCGTGTACTCCTGCGTCGACTCCGAGTCGGCCGGGTCGACGACCCACGACCGGTCCGGGTCCACCAGCGCGATGTCGGCGTCGAAGCCGGGCGCGAGGTCACCCTTGGTGGCGCCCAGCCCGAAGCGCTGCGCCGGCGCCGTCGAGGTCAGCTCGGCGATCCGCGACAGCGGCAGGCCCCGCTTCAGGCCCTCCCCCACGAGGCCGGGCAGCAGGTACTCCGTGCCGCCGAAGCCGGACTTGGCCGCGAACACGTCCTCGTGGTCGTCGCCGAACTTCGTCGCCTCCTTGCAGCACGCGTGGTCGGACACGACCCACGACACGTCGCCCGCCAGCACGTGCCGCCACAGCGCCTCGACGTCCTCGCGCGGACGCAGCGGCGGGTTGACCTTGCCGCCCACGCCGTCCGCGGTGTGGATGTCGGCGAGCAGGTGCCCGACGGTGACCTCCCGGCGGAAGTCCACGTGCGGGAAGGTCTGTGCCATCAGCATCGCGGCCTCGAGCGCCTTGGCCGACGACAGGTGCAGCAGGTTGATCGTCGGGAGCCCGGTCTCGTGCGCGAGGTACGAGGCGATCGTGACGGCGAGCCCCTCGGAGTGCGGCGGCCGCGAGGCGCTGTAGGCCTCCAGCCCGGAGAGCGTGCCCTCCTGCTCGACGATCTTCGTGTACGCCGTCATGATCTCCGCGGTCTCGCAGTGCAGCGACAGCGAGATGGCGTCGGCGATGTCCGGGCGGGCCTCGCGGGCCCGTTGGATGCCGCGCATGACGAACTCGAAGTGCGCGATGTCGTAGCGCTCGCCCTCGGGGATCATGAGGAAGTCGTTCTGGGCGTTCGAGCGCCCGTGCAGCCCGTGGCTGCCATAGAACATGAAGATCTTGAACGACGTGACGCCGTGCTCGTCGACCAGCGTCGGGATCTCGTCGATGTGCCCGGCCGACATCGGCGCCAGGTGGAACGCGTAGTCGACGTGCGAGCGGCCGTCGGACGCCGCCAGCACCCGCGGGAAGAACTCGGAGTACGGGCCGCCGGTGTTCAGGTAGTACTGGCCGGTCCGCATGTAGGTCAGCGAGGTCGTGACGCCGCCCTGCGCGCACGCGCGGCTCTCGGTCGCGGTGTCCTCCTCCAGCGGGTTGTAGATCCCCCAGTGCTGGTGGGCGTCCACAACACCGGGGAAGGCGAGCTGGCCGTGCCCGTCGACGACCTCGCGGGCGTCCGTGCCCAGGTCCGGGCCGATCTCGGTGACCCGGCCGTCGTCGACGGCGATGTCGCCGAGGGTCGCGTCCTCGACATCGGGCCGGACGACGCGGACGTTGCGGAGGATCAGGTCGTGCGTCATGCGTGAACCTTTCTGACGGTGGATGCCTGCGAGGCGCAGTGGTCGGCGGCGCGGTACGCGAGGCCGAGGGCGGGGAGCAGGCCGTTGCCCGCGAGGTAGCCGGCAGCGCCGTGGCCGGACATGCCGACCGCCGCGCCCCCGGAGGCGTAGAGGCCGCCGAGCGGCGACCCGGCGGCGTCGAGGACCCGGGCGTCGGCGTCGACGTGCAGCCCGCCCTGGGTGTGGAACAGGGCCGGGACGATCTCGACGGCGGCGTAGGGCGCCTCGAGCGGGGCGGCGACCGACCGCCGCCCGACCCGGTCGACCTCCTGACGACCCCCGGCCACGGCCGCGGCGTCCGCGATCTCGGCGGCGAGCACGGCCGCGTCGACGCCGATCCGCGCCGCGAGCTCCTCGACCGAGTCCCCGCGCCGCACCGCCCCCGCCTCGACGACGTCGACGTAGTCGGTGAACTCCCGGGTCAGCGCGTCGATGCGGGCGTCGAACACCGCCCAGCCGCGGGCGCCCGGCCGGGCGGCGAGCATCGCGGCGTACTCCGAGTAGCCCACGGTCTCGTCGCCGAAGCGGCGCCCGTCGGCGTCGACCACGATCGCGCCGTTCATGACGGTGGTCCACGTGACGAGCGTCCGCGCGGCGGCGGAGAGCCCGGCGTGGCCCTGGTAGGCGTCGAGGTACCCGGACGCCGCGCCCAGCGGGCCGGCCAGCGCCAGCGCGTCGCCGGTGGAGTACTCGCTGCCGTGGTAGGCCGCGTCAGCGATCCCGGGCAGGTGTCGGGCGACGAGGTCCGGCGCGGCGCCGTAGCCGTTGGTCGCGAGCAGCACCGCGGACGCCGTCAGCTCCTCGGACCCGCCGTCGGGACGGGTCAGCGTCACCTGCCACTCCGAGCGAAGGGGCCCTTCGCTCGAACTACTCGACGGAAGGTGCCCTTCGCTCGACGCCGGCGAGAGCCCCGTCAGCCGCGCCGGGCACATCAGGTCGATCGACGACGACGCCTCCGCCGCGTCGGCGAGCGCACGCAGCAACGTCGAGCCGTGGTGGCCGGGCACGGTGTGGCAGCGCCGCACGGAGTGGCCGGGGTAGTCGACCGCGGCCAGCTCGACCGGCAGCCCGACGTGGTCGGCCAGCCACTCGACGAGCTCCGCCCCGAGGTGCGCGAGGGTCGCCGCGACGACCGGGTCGGCCTCGCCGTGGGTCTTGGCCGCGACGTCGGCGAGGAAGCGCTCCGGGGAGTCCTCGACGCCCGCGGCGCGCTGGAAGCGGCTGCCCGGGCCGGGGATCATCGCGGTCGACATGGCGGTGTTGTTGGCCCGCCGATAGTGCGGGTTCGCCTCCGCGACCACCACGGACAGTCCCTGCTCGGAGGCGCGCAGCGCCCCGGCCAGGCCACCGCCCGCCCCGGCGACCAGCAGGTCGACGTCGGCCATGCCCGACCTCCGTTCCGTCCAGAGAAACGCACGCTGACCCGTGCGTCGCTACTCATGCAAGCAGCTCACGGCTACGAGCACAACGGGATGCCACGACCTGCTTGACGGCACCCGCCGTCACGATGAACCCTGTGTTTCTTCCAGCGGTACGAGGAGGTCGAGAGTGCCCGAACAGACCGGCGGGACCGAGGCGACGGCCCGTGTGGCCGACGTGCTGCTGCTGTTCGTCGACGGCCCGTCCACGCAGGGCGTCTCGCGGATCGCCCGGGAGCTGGGGCTGTCCAAGGCGGTGGTCCACCGCATCCTGACCTCGCTCGCGAGCCGCGGGATGGTCGCCCTCGACCCGGTCAGCCGCGAGTACCGGCTCGGCCCGGCCGCCGCGGCGATCGGCTCGCGGGCGCTGCGCGAGTCCGACCTGCGCCAGGCCGCGCTGCCGCTGATGCGCGAGCTGCGCGACGAGACCCGCGAGACCGCCACGCTCTCCACGCCGGTGCCGCACGGCCGGGTCTACCTGGACCAGGTCGTCGGCACCCACGAGATCAAGATGACCGTCGAGCTGGGCCGCCGGTTCCCGCTGCACGCCGGCTCCTCGGGCAAGTGCATGCTCGCGTTCCTCGCGCCGGAGGAGCGCGACCAGGTCCTCGCCGAGCCCCTCGAGGCCCTCACGCCGGGCACCGTGGTCGACCCGGAGGCCCTCCGCCCGGAGCTCGACCGGATCGTCGAGCTGGGCTACGCCGCGTCCGCCGGCGAGCGGCAGGCGGACGCCGGCTCGGTCGCGGCCCCGGTCTTCGGGGTGTCCGGCGACGTGCTCGGCGCCATCTCGGTGTGCGGGCCCCGCTACCGCGTCACGGACGAGTTCGTCACCGCGATCGCCCCGCGCGTCGTCGCCGTCGCCGACCGCATCTCCCACCGTCTCGGCGCCGCCCCGCGGCGCCCGGAAAGGACCGCATGACCGCCCTCGCCGGACTCAAGGTGCTCGACGTCGCGACGCTGTTCGCCGGTCCGCTCGCCGCCACCCTGCTCGGCGACCACGGCGCCGACGTCATCAAGATCGAGCACCCCCGCGGCGACCCCAGCCGCACGCACGGCGCCGCGAAGGACGGCGTCGGGCTGTGGTGGAAGATGCTCGGCCGCAACAAGCGCTCGGTCACCCTCGTCCTCTCCACGCCGGAGGGCCAGGAGGTGTTCCGGGAGCTCGCGGCCGACGCCGACGTGATCATCGAGAACTTCCGGCCCGGCACGCTCGAGCGCTGGGGCATCGGCCCGGACGTGCTGCGCGAGCGCAACCCCGGCCTCGTCGTCGCCCGGGTCACCGGTTTCGGCCAGTTCGGGCCGTACGCCTCGCGCCCGGGGTTCGGCACGCTCGCCGAGGCGATGAGCGGGTTCGCCGCGATCACCGGCGAGCCCGACGGGCCGCCCACCCTCCCGCCCTTCGGCCTCGCCGACGGCGTGACGGCGCTGACCACGGCGTTCGCGATCATGACGGCGTTACGGGCGCGAGAGCAGACCGGGCGCGGCCAGGACGTCGACATGGCGATCATCGAGCCGCTGCTCACGGTGCTCGGCCCGCAGGTCATCGCCTACGACCAGCTCGGCGAGCTCCAGCCGCGGCACGGCAACCGCTCCTCGAACAACGCGCCGCGGAACACCTACGAGTGCGCCGACGGCCGGTGGGTCGCCGTCTCGACGAGCGCGCAGTCGATCGCCGAGCGCGTCATTCGGCTGGTCGGGCGCCCGGAGTTCATCGACGAGCCGTGGTTCGCGGCCGGGTGGTCGCGCGCGCAGCACGCCGACGAGCTCGACGAGGCGGTCGGCTCCTGGATCGCGGCACGCGACCGCGACGAGGTCGTGGCGGCGTTCGAGAAGGCCGAGGCCGCCGTCGCGCCGATCTACACCGCGGCCGACGTCCTGGCCGACCCGCAGTACGCGGCGCTGGAGAGCATCGTGACCGTCGACGACGACGAGCTCGGCCCGGTCCGCTTCCAGAACGTCCCCTTCCGGCTCTCGGAGACCCCGGGCGCGGTCCGGACGGCGGGTCCGGCGCTCGGCCGGCACACCGCCGAGGTCCTCGCCGAGCACGGCGTCGACGCCGGGCGGCTCGAGCAGCTGCGGGCGGCGGGCGCGGTATGAACGGCTACGGGGTCGCCCGGAGCTGGCTCTACGTCCCCGGCCACCGCCCGGACCTCGTCGCGAAGGCCCTGGCCGGCGGGGCCGAGGCGGTCGTCGTCGATCTCGAGGACGCGGTGCCGGTCGGTTCCAAGGCCCTCGCGCGGGAGGCGCTGGCCGGGCTGAGCTGCACGAAGCCGCTGTGGGTCCGGATGAACGTTCCCGACGACGAGGCCGGCCGGCTCGACGTCGAGGCCCTCGCGGGCGCGCGGGTCGACGGCGTCCGCGTGCCCAAGGCGACCGACCCCGCCGTCGTGAAGGATCTGGCGCAGGCGGTGGGGCGGCCGCTGCACCTGCTGCTGGAGTCCGCCCTCGGGGTGGAGCGGGCGTTCGAGCTGGCGACGGCGCACGACGACGTCGTCGGGCTCTCGCTCGGCGAGGCCGACCTGGCCGCCGACCTGCGCGTCCGCGACCGCGCGGCGCTGGAGTGGGCCCGGCAGCGGGTCGTCGTGGCGAGCCGTGCCGCCGGGCTGGCGAGCCCGGTCGCGCCGGTGTGGACCGACGTCGCCGACCTCAGCGGGCTGGCCGCCGACACCGCCGCCGCCCGCGACCGCGGCTTCCACGGCCGCTCGGTGATCCACCCGCGGCAGGTCCCGGTGGTCCACCGGGCCTTCACCGCCACCCCCGACGAGCTCGCCCGCGCCCGGGCGCTGCTCGCCTCGCTCGAGGACTCGACCGAGACCGCCTTCCTCGACGCCGACGGCCGCTTCGTCGACCCCGCCGTCGTCGCGGGAGCCAGAGCCCTGCTCGCCCAGAACGAGGAGACCCGATGACCACCGCCACCCCGACCCGCGCCCTGCTCGACGCGATCGCCGGCGGCGTGCGCACCGTCGAGCTCGGCCAGCCGCTGTTCACCGGCATGCCCTGCTCGCCGAACCACCCCGGCTTCCGCATGACGCTCATCCGCCGCCACGGCGACATGGTCCGCGCCGACGGCGGGTCCGCGTCGAACGAGATGATCGTGACCGGCGGGCACGTCGGCACCCACGTCGACGCCCTGTCGCACGTCAGCCACGAGGGCTGCCTGCACGGCGGGGTGGACGCGGCCGAGGCCCAGGTCGGCGGGGTGCACCGCGAGCACGGCGCGGAGACGATCCCCCCGATGATCACCCGCGGCGTGCTGCTCGACGTGGCCGCCGCCCGCGGGGTGGACGTGCTGGAGCCCGGCGAGGCCGTGACCGCCGCCGACCTGGCCGCGGCCGGCCCGGAACCGGGCCCGGGCGACGTCGCGGTGATCCGCACCGGCTGGGCCCGCCACTTCGGGACCGCCGCGACCTACCTCGGCCAGGCCGACGGCGTCCCGGGCGTCGACGAGAGCGGCGCGGCGTGGCTCGCCGAACGCGGCGTCGTCGCGGCCGGCAGCGACACCACCGCCTTCGAGCTCATCCCCCCGGGCGCCGGGCACGCCGTGCTGCCGGTGCACCGGATCCTGCTCGTGGAGAACGGCATCCACATCATCGAGCACCTGGCCCTGGAGGACGCCTCGGCGGAGGGCCTCACCGAGTTCGTGTTCGTCATGGCGCCGCTGCGCATCGTCGGCGGCACCGGCTCCCCGGTGCGGCCCGTGGCGGTGCTCGCGTGACCGCCGTCGTGACCCGCACCCCCGCCCAGCAGGTCGCCGACCTCGCCGTCCGGGTCGCGGCCGAAGGCCTGCCCGCCGAGCTGCGCGACGACCTCGCCGCCCGGACGGTCGACCTGCTCGGCAACTGCCTGGCCGCCCGCCGCGAGGAGCCCGGCCGGATCGTGTCGGCCGTCGTCGACGAGTGGGGCGGGCGCGGCGCGGCGACGTCGTTCGCCACCGGAGAGCTGCTCCCCGCCCCGTCAGCCGCCCTGGTCAACGGCACGCTGGCCCACTCGCTCGACTTCGACGACACCCACCTGCCGTCGGTGCTGCACCCGTCGGCCGCCGTGCTGCCCGCCGCGTTCGCCGCCGCCGAGGCCGCGGGTGCGAGCGGGCCCGCCTTCCTCGACGCGGCCGCCGTCGGGGTGGAGCTGACGTGCCGGCTCGGGATGGCCGGGTACGACGAGGAGCTCGGCAACTCCGTGTTCTTCGAGTACGGCCAGCACGCGACCGCGATCTGCGGGGCCGTGGGTGCCGCCGTGGCGGCCGGGATGCTGCGCGGGCTCGACGCCGACCAGCTCACCTCGGCCATCGGCATCGCCGCCTCCATGGGCGCGGGCGTCATCGAGGCCAACCGCACCGGCGGCACCGTCAAGCGGGTGCACTGCGGGTGGGCCGCGCACGCCGGGGTCGCGGCCGCCGACCTCGCCCGCCACGGGCTCACGGGGCCGCCGACCGTCCTCGAGGGGCGCTTCGGCTTCCTGCAGGCGTTCTGCGGCGACCGGGTGCGGATCGAGGAGGTCACCGAGGGGCTGGGCGAGCGCTGGGAGACCCTGCGCGTGTTCTACAAGCCCTACCCCTGCAACCACTTCACGCACGCCGGCATCGACGCCGCGCTCGCCCTGCGCGACCGCGGGGTCCGTCCCGACGACGTCGAGCGGCTCGTCCTGGGCGTCCCCGCCCCGGTGCTGCGGACGATCGCGGAGCCGGCCGCGGAGAAGGCCCGCCCCCGCTCCGGGTACCACGCGGCGTTCTCCGGTCCCTACACCGTCGCAGCGGCCCTGACCGGCGACCGCGGTGGCCTGGGGGTCTCGCACGCCGACTTCACCGACGAGGCGGCGGCGGACCCCGCCCGCCTCGCCCTCGCGGCCCGCGTGGAGTGCGTTCCCGACGACGAGGCCACGGCCGGCTTCCCGCGGGCCTTTCCCGCCGTCCTGACCGCCCACCTGCGCTCCGGGAACGTCGTCACCGAGCGGGTCCGCGACAACCGCGGCGGTCCCCACCGGCCGCTCTCGGCGGCGGAGCACGAGACCAAGTTCGTCATGAACGCCGGGCCCGGAGCGGGCGACCTGGCGGCCCGGGTCTGGGAGCTGCGGAGCTCCACGACCCCGGCGGACCTCGCTCGTTCCCTCCACCGGAACGATTGACAATTCGGCGTCACGGGTCCCACCAGGACCATTGACCCGATCTCCGTCGAGCACCATTCTTCACGTCAACGCCATTCGGCATTCGTTCCCGCCAGCGGAACGCGCTACGGACAGGTGAGGACCATGCCCACCCGCTTTCGTTGGGTCACGATCGGACTGATCGTCGCCCTGATCATCATCAACTACATCGACCGGAGCGCGATCTCGTACGCGGTCACGCCGTTCAAGACCGAATTCGGGATCACCGACACCCAGTACGGCGTCGTCTCGAGCGTCTTCTCGATCGGCTACGCGGTCTTCGCGTTCCTCTCCGGTCCGCTCGTCGACCGGTTCGGGCCGCGCAAGGTGCTCATCGCCGCGGTCGCGCTGTTCTCCCTGACGACGGCGCTGGTGCCGCTCGCGGGCGGGTTCGTCGGCCTGCTGCTCATCCGCATCGTGCTCGGCGCGGCCGAGGCGCCGGCCTTCCCGGCCGCCACCCGCACCGCGGGCCGGTGGCTCCCCGCCGCCGAGCGCGGCTTCGCGCTCGCCCTGATCGGCGGGGTCGCGGTCTCCGGCAGCCTGCTGATCGCCGGCCCGCTGCTCACCCAGCTCATGGGCGCCGTCGGGTGGCGCGGGATGTTCTGGGTGATCGGCGGTTTCGGGCTGCTGTGGATCGTCGTGGCCCTCGGCCTGCTGCGCAGCACCCCGGAGGAGGCCACGCAGCCCAACGACGCCGAGCGCGCCCTCATCGCGGCCGGCCGCGAGGCCGAGATCGCGCACGAGACCCCGGGCCGCACCGACTGGGGCGCCCTGCTGCGCAACCGCAACCTCTGGATCTGCGCGATCGGCTACTTCGCGTGGGGATTCATGTTCTGGGGCTTCATGTACTGGCTCCCGCAGTACCTCTCGACCTCGTTCGGGCTCTCGATCAAAGCGGTCGGCGCGTTCGCGATCGCGCCGTGGGCGGCGGGCATCGTCGGCGCCCTGGTCGGCGGGTTCCTCGTCGACCGCGTCTACCGGCGGACGCAGAGCGTGCGCAGCCGCTACACGATCATGGGCGTCGCCCTGCTGCTCTCCGGCGCCTCGCTGATCCCGGTGTTCCTCGACCCGACCCTCACCGTCGCGCTCATCTTCATCTCGTGCGGTGTCGGCTTCGGGTTCGTCACCGGCGGCATCTGGTGGGTCGCCTCGATCGACGCCGCCCCGACCCAGCCGGGCACCGCCGCGGGCTTCGCCGACGCGGCGTTCGCGATCTCCGGCGTCATCGCCCCGGTCGCGATGGGCGCGATCGTCGACAGCACCGGCACGTTCACCAGCGGGTTCGTGACGATGAGCGTGCTCGCCCTGGTCGGCGCGCTGCTCATGCTGTTCGCCACCCGCGAGCCGGCCCGCACCTCCGTCGCCCCGGCGCCCGAGACGGTCTGAGGTGCGCTCCGCGCTCGTGAGCACTAACGGGGCCTATAACCCCACTTAGTGCTCACCTGCGCTCCGCGCACATCACCACCGTCGGTCCGACCGGCGGGTCCGCCGGGAGCCGCAGCTCGGCCACCGGGTGCAGGCCCGCGGCCTCGAACAGCACGGTGAGCTGCTCCGGTCGCCACTGGTGCGTCGTCCAGTGCACCGGGACCCCGCCGTAGGCCTCGGTCCGCTCGAGGTCGTCGTCGCCGACGTGCGTCGCCACCAGGACCTGCCCGCCGGGCACGAGAGCCCGTGCGAACGAGACCAGGACCTCGCCCAGCACGTCCCGCGGCAGGTTGAACAGCGACCACCAGCCCAGCACCCCGCCCAGCGAGGACTCGACCAGGTCCAGCTCGGTGGACGACGCCACGCGGAAGTCGCACGCGGGGTTGAGACGGCGGGCGTGGTCGATCATGCGCGGCGACAGGTCCGTCCCGACGACGTCGACGCCGCGCTCGGCGAGGAACGCCGTCGTCAGGCCGGGGCCGCACCCGACGTCGAGCACCGGCCCGAGCGCGGCCACCGACCCGGCGAACGCCTCCAGCGCGGACCGCAGCCACGGGTGCGTCCGCGGATCGCCGAGACCCGTCGTCAGGACCATCTCGACGTAGGTGTCGGCGACCCGGTCGTAGGACTCGCGGACGGCGTCGAGGTCGTCCGGCCGGCGCACGCTCATGTGGGCTCCGCCCTCGTGAGTACTTCTCCGTGTCCGGACACGGACTACTGCTCACGGGCGCGCAGCGCACCTTCGCAGGAGCGCACCACCGCCCGCGCCACCTCGGCTGCCGCACGGGACGTCAGCGGGGACTCCGCGCGGGTCCGCCAGCGGTCCAGCGCCTCCAGCGCGGCGCCCCGCACGTCGTCACCCGGCGCCACACCCAGCCGGGCGTGGGGGTCCGGGCCGTCCCCGCCCAGCAGGCGTTCGGCCTCGGGCTGGGTGTCCGCGGGCATCGTGACCTGCCCCTGGCGCAGCGCCGCGAGCAGCCGCTGCTCGGTGAACTCGTGCGCGCCGCTGAGCACCCGCTCGAGCTCCGCGGCCACCTCGGCGGCGTCCGGCCGGGGCGCGCGGGCGAGCACCATCTCCACCGCCAGCAGCGCCGACCGCGCCTTGTGCACGTCCCGCCGGCCCACCACCCGCGACGTGAGCACCTCGCGCAGCTCCTCCAGCCCGGAGCGCTTGACGAGCTCGGCGGCCAGCGACACCGAGTCGGTGACCCCGCGGCCGGTCCGCGCCCCACGGCGCAGCACCGTCGTGGCGGAGCGGATGCCGAACACGCCGAACCGGTCCATGAGCGCCTGCCGCGCCGGCCCGTCGAGCCGGGTCCCGTCCGGGTCGGACGCCAGGGCCTCCGCGACGACGGCGGGTGGTTCGGCCGCGCAGAACCGGTCCGCCGAGAGCAGCAGCGCGTCCACCTCCGCGCGCGGCGCCCGGGCCAGCGCCCGCAGCGCGGTGAACTCGGACTGGCGCAGCGTCCGCGCGGTCTCGGCGAGCAGCCCGTCCACCGCCACGACCGTCTGGCACAGCGGCCGCAGTGCCGGGTCGGAGCGGTAGGCCTTCGCGACCTGACCCGCCGTCGTGATCGCGTCCAGGCCCCCGCCCCCGATCTCGTCGGCGCGGGAGAGCACCACCACGGTGCCCGACGCCCCGACCGCCCCCAGCCCGCCGGCGCCGCCCCGAGCGAGGTCGGCGAACGCCTCGAGGAACCCGACGTCGTTCCGGTGGGCGTGGCGCATCAGGTAGACGACGGCGTCCGCGCCGGACGGCCGGTCGTCGGGGGTGACGAAGGCGAGCGTGCGCCGCGAGTTCGTCTCCCGGATCGAGTCCAGGCCCGGGGTGTCGACGAGCGTCGTCGCGGCCAGCCCGCGCGCCGGCCAGTCGACGAGCAGCCGCCCCACCCGCGCCGGGTCCACTCCGCGCAGGTCGATCGACAGCCCCTCGCCGTTGCGCACGAACGGCACCGGCCCGCGGCGCCCGTCGGTGTCCTCCCGCAGCACCGCGGGCGACGGCGCGTCGCGGTACCAGGTGACCAGCCGCGTGCACTCCCCCGCGTCGGTGGCGGCCACGCGCTCCCCGACCAGGGCGTTGAGCAGCGTCGACTTCCCCGCCTTCAGCGTCCCGGCCAGCGCCACCCGCAGCGGCTCGTCCAGCCGCGACCGCGCGTCGTGCAGCACCGCCCGCGCCCAGTCGGAGGCCGGATCGGGGCCGCCCGTGGAGTACAGGCGCTGCGCCTTCCCGACGACGGCGCGGGCCGCGTCGACGAGATGACCCGTCACGTGCGCACCATCCGGGTCGCGGGGGCGGCCCCCTCCTGACGTCCGCGCAGCTCCCGGGCCCGGGTCAGCAGCTCCTCGACGCGGGCGAGCCGGGCCTCGACCTCGGCGAGCCGCTTCTTGCGCGAGGCGCTGTCCGCCTCGACCGCCTTGGCGGCCTGGGCCGTCAGCGACAGTGACCGGTCGAGCTCGTCGGAGGTCCGGGTGAAGTGGTCCCGCAGCCCGCGCTGCACACCGCGCAGCATGTCCCGGGAGTTCTTCCCGGCCTGGAAGATGATCTCGTCGATGTGACGCCGGACGGCCTGCTTCGCCTCGGCCCGACGACGTTGCAGCGCGCGCTTCCGCTCGTCGACCAGCGTCTTCGACCCGAGCAGCAGACCCGCCCCGATCGAGAACGGGTTGAGCAGCGCCATCCCCGCGACGGTGGTGATCAGGCCGACCATCAGGATGCCGCCGTACGAGCCGCGCATGCCTATGAGGAACTGCCCGGCGACACCGACCTTCTCGTGGTCGGGCTGGGCCAGCATGCCGACCGGGTCGGCGACGACCGCCGACCCGTCCACGTCGTGCCCGACGAGCACCTCGGGCAGCACGCCCTCCCCGTCCTCGGCGAAGTGCCGCGCCACGGTCTCGGACAGCCACCGGGTGCGCTCCTCGGCCCACACCGCGTTCGTCGCGACCGCGGCGGCCACCTGCTGGTGCAGCCACGGCGAGAACTGCTCCCAGGTCTTCGCCGGGTCGGTGTCGTCGAGGGCGGTCTCGGCGTCGGTGAGCACGGTGCGCAGCCGGTCCCGCAGGTCGTGGTCGATGTCGGAGTTGAGGTCGGCGATGCCGTCGTTCAGGGTCTGCTGCCAGCGCGCCGCCCGCCCGCGCAGCGCGGCCACCCGCTCCCGCGACCGCTCCTGCTCGTCGGCGATCATCTGCGCCCGCCGCGGGTCGGCGAGGGCGTCCCGCTCGGCCCGCAGCGCCCCGGCGAGCTGCTCGGTGCACACGATCACCTCGTCGGCCACGGTCCGCACCCGGCGCTCCGCCCGCCCGGCGGCGACGCGGTCGACGAGGATCCGCGTGAGGTCGGGCAGGCCGGACTCCTCCGCGAGGCTCGCGTCCGGCTCGGCGCCGTCCTCGGGGCGGGCCGCGAGCAGGGCGAGCCGCGCCGAGGTCGGCACCAGGTGGACCCCGTCGAGTCCCGCGGCCGACAGGTGCCCGCGGTCGAGCTCGGCGATCCGCCGCCACCGCGGGTGGATGTCGGTGCGCGACATCGCGACGACGACGGTGGCCCCGACCGCGGCCGCGGTGCGCACGAGCGCCAGCTCCGGCGCGGTGAGCTCCCGGCCCGCGTCCGACACCAGGACGACGGCGTCCGCGCCCGGCAGTTCGGCCATCGTCGAGACCGAGGTCGGGGACGCGAGCCCGCCGGCCCCCGGGGTGTCCACGAGCCGCAGGCCGTGCGCGAGCAGCGACCGCGGGAGGCGGACGTCGGCGTGCGCCCAGCCCGCCCTGTTCTCCGGGTTGCCCTTCTCGGTGACGTGCTCGGCGAGCGAGCCCGGGTCGACCGTCTCGGCGTCGGCCTCCCCGTCCACCACGCGCGCCAGCACCACCGAGGGCGTGTCGTCGTACGTGCAGACCGTCGGGACGGTGGTGGCGCGGTGGGCATCGGTCGGCAGGACCCGCCCGCCCAGCAGGGCGTTGACCAGCTCGGACTTGCCGGCCTTGAACTCGCCGATCACGAGGACGCGGGCCCGGTCGTCGACCACGGCCCGCTCGACGGCCTGGAGCCGTTCGGCCAGGTCGGTGCGCTCGAGGGCCGCCGCCGTCGAGCGCGCGAGGCCGATCAGCTCGACCGCCGACCGGGCCTTCTTCGCGCTCCGGCCCGACGCCGTCGGTGCCGCCGCCCCCTTCGTCGCGCTCCCGCTCACCTGCCACCCCCCGCTGCTGGAGTCACCGACGCACGAAGGCCGGGGCACGGTGGTGATCCACCGTGCCCCGGCCTCGTCGTCACCCGTCGGAGGCTACGCGGAGGCGATCCGCGGCCCCGAGGTCAGGCTCAGACGCCCGCACCGTCCTGGATCGGCACCTCGACGTCGTCGCCACCCAGGTCCACGTCGGCCGACAGGTCGACGTTGCCCGAGCCGTTGCCGTTGCCGACCACGGCGCCGTCGCCGATGTTGTTCGAGCCGTTGCCGTCGCCGATGGTGTTGCCGTGACCGGTGACGTTGTCGTCGCCGATGATGTTGCCGTGGCCGTTGACCTCGGTGTACGAGCCGTGGTCCTCGGTCTCGTGGGTCGGCTCGGGCTCCTCGACGGAGGTCGGCTCCGACTCCGAGGACTCCGTGCTCGCCACCTGCGAGGTGAGGGCGGCCGGGCTGTCGGGGACGTCGACGTCCAGCGGCAGGTCCAGGCTCCCGCCGGGCAGCACGAGCGGCGGCAGCTCCGGCAGGAGGCCCAGGTCGAGGTTCAGCTCGCCGGAGATGTTGCCCGAGCCGTTGAAGTCGCCGACCACGGCGCCGTCGCCGACGTTGCCCGAGCCGTTGCCGTCGCCGATGGTGTTGCCGTCGCCGGTGACGTTGTTGTCGCCGATGATGTTGCCGTCACCGTTGACGATGAGGACGTCGCCGTCGCCGGCGTTCCAGACGTTGATCGAGTTGTCGATCGTGAAGTTGTTGGTGACGTAGGTCAGGTGCGTGATGACCTTGTGCATCTCGTAGTCGTGGTGCGAGTTGCCGTGGTGGCCGTGGTCGTCGTCGCACTCGTCGTGGTGCTTGCCGGTCCAGTGCTCGTCCTCACGGCACTCGCGCCACTCGTCGTCGTGGCACTTGTCGTCGTCGCAGTCGTCCTCGTACTTGGCGCAGTCCTCGGGGCTGCACTTCTCGAGCACGACCGGGACGAGGTCCTGGATGTCCTCCACGCAGACGTGCTCGAGGCCGGCGGCCTTGAGCGCGCCCTCCGGGTCCTCCTTGAAGGCGGCCAGCGCCTCCTTGTCCGACAGCAGGTCCAGCAGGAACTCGAGCAGCGTCTTCTCGGCGACCATGGTGTGCCCCCAGGCATCGAAGGTGTGGCGCTCGCGGCGTGCTGCCGCCAGCGGCGTGGGGAGAACAGTCGTCGCCGGGGGCGCCCCGGCCATCGGGGCTCCCGCCGGGTTCCCCGGACGACCCCCTAGGGGATTTCGGGGCGACCCCCCGGTCGGCACCCCGGGGTCACGCCGAGTGACGCAGCCTCCCCGACCGTTCGGAGCAAGCTCACACGATCGAGCTACGAACGTGTAACGACGCCGCGGAACGGGTCGATGATGGCCACGAGTCAGCGACACGGCGCCGCCCTTCCGGGGCGGCCGGGGCGGATGGAGCTGGGTGTGACGATGGTGGGCCCGGCACGGGCGACCGCAGGCAGGCCGGGGGTCCCCCTCGCCTACGACCTCGGGATCGACCTGGGCACCACCTACACCGCGGCCGCCGTGCACCCGGACCGCGCTCCCGACGTGCACGTGGTCGGCCTCGACCGCGACGCCGTCCAGGTCCCCTCCGTGCTCCTCGTCGACGACGACGGGTCCCTGCTCGTCGGCGGCGAGGCCGAGGCCCGCGCGCCGTGGGCGCCCCAGCGGGTCGTCCGCGAGTTCAAGCGCCGCCTCGGCGACGACACCCCGATCGTCGTGGCCGGCGAGGGCTTCTCCGCCGACGGCGTGGCCGCCGAGATGGTCCGGTGGACCGCCGACCGCGTCGCCGAGCGCCAGGGTCGCGAGCCCCGCCGCCTCGCCGTCGCCCACCCGGCCGGCTGGGGCGCCTACCGCCGCCGCGTGTTCTCCGAGGCGCTCGCCGAGGTCGGCCTGCACGACGTCGTGCTGCTCACCGAGCCCGAGGCCGCCGCGGCCGCGCACGCCGCCGCCGGCCGCCTGCCCGTCGGCCGCACCGTCGCCGTCTACGACCTCGGGGGCGGCACCTTCGACGCCGCCGTCGTCCGGGGCGTGCCCTCCTCCCCCGTCGCGCCGGTCGGGCTGACCGTCCTCGGCCGGGGCCAGGGACTCGAGGCGCTCGGCGGGATCGACTTCGACGAGGCCCTCTTCTGGCACGTCTGCGCCGAGCTCGGTGGTGCGGTCGCCGCTCTCGACCCGGCCGACCCGGCCACCGTCCGCGCCGTCGCCGGCCTCCGCCGTGCGTGCGTCGCGGCCAAGGAGCGGCTGTCGGTCGACACGGACGCCGTCGTCGACGTCCGCCTCCCCAACGTCAGCACCCGCATCCGCGTCACCCGCGGCGAGTTCGAGGACATGATCGCCCCGGCGCTGCGCCAGACGATCGACGTCCTCGGCGAGGTCCTCGACTCCGCCCGTGTCCGCCCCGCCGACCTCGACGGCGTCCTGCTCGTCGGCGGCTCCTCGCGCATCCCGCTCGTCGCGCGCCTGCTCTCCAGCGAGCTCGGCCGCCCGGTCTCCGTGGACCCCGACCCGACGACCGTCGTCGCCCGCGGCGCCACCTGGGCCGCGGCCGCCGCCTCCGGCGTCGTCCGTCCTCCCACCGGCCCCTTCCCGACGCCGGGTCGTGCCCCGATCTCAGGCCCGTTCCCGGCGCCGGAACCGCGCACCGAGTGGGTCGGCCCGGCCGCCGCGCTGCTCGCCCACGCCGACGACCCGATGACGACGCCCGTCCGCCTCGACCTGCGCCACCGGCCCGCCCCCGACGACGAGCCGGTCACCGACACCCTCGCCGTCGCCCCGGCCCGGCGGACGGCGGTCCCGACGAGCGCCCTGCCGCCCGCTCGGGTCTCCGCTCCCGCCGCTCCGTCCGCCGTCGAGCCGGAGAGCCGGCCCGACCCCCGCAAGCGCCGGCTCGCCATCGGCGCCGGGGCCGCGGCCGTGCTGGTCGCGGGCGGTGTGGTCGCGGTGACCGTGCCGATGGTGAAGAACACCGGGTCGTCGACGGCCACCGTGGCGCCCTCCCAGGCCCAGGCCGCCGGCACTGCTCCCGCGGCACCCGGTCCGGGCGACGCCGGCACGCTGCCGCCCGGGACGCTCGACGCCGCGACCACCGACGTCTCGGACGACACCGCGGACGACGTCTCCCCCGCCGCCGCGACCCGCCGCTCCACCCCGGCGAAGGCCCCGGCCGTCCCCGCCGCCGCGAACCCGGTCGCCCCGGTCGCGCCCGCGCCCGCCGTCGTGCCGCCGCTCGTCGCGCCCGCGTCCGTCGTCCCCGCCCCGGCGCCGCCGGCGAACACGGGGACGACCACGCCGGACACGCCGAAGGTCGACCCGCCGCCCCCCGTTCCCGACCCGCCCGTCGTCGAGGACCCGCCGTCCTCCTCCGTGCCGCCGCCCGCCCCCGTCGTCCCGCCGGCTCCCCCCGCATCCGACGCCGTCGCCACGTGAGCGCGCCCGAGCTGGAGCGCCCGATGACGTCCGACCTGGCCGCCGTCGCGGAGCAGGCCGCCCTCACCGGCGAGTTCGTCGAGGCCGGCCGGTGCGCCGACGAGGTGCTCGCCTCGGACGCCCCGCTGACCGACCTGGTGCGGGCCGCACACGTCCTGGCCGGCGTCCACGCCCACCGCGGGATGCTCGCCGACGCGGCCGAGCTGCACGCGTGGGTCGCCGCCGTCGCCCCGGGCCGTGCCTGCCCGGCGGCGGCCGTCGCGCTCGTCGGGACCGGTCGTGAGGTGCCGTCGACCGACACGACGTCCACGCGCCCCGTGCCTCCCACCCTCCGGGCCGGGGCCGACGGCCTCGTCGGGAAGGCCGTCCGGGCCAGCGTGCAGCCGGGCGGGTCGGCGTCGGCGCTGTCCGACCTCACGCGGGCCGCGGCCATGCTCGAGTGCCGCGCCGCCCCGGTGCTGCACGACGACTCGCCCGCCGCCCTCGGCGCCCTGGTCGCCCTGCACCGCGGCGAGCCGGACCTCGCGCGCACCCTCGTCGACCGCGCCCTCGCCGCCGACCTCGGAGGTGCCCCGTACCGGCGCCGTCACCTGCTGCTGCGGGCCTGGGCGGACATGGCCGGCGGCGACCTGCTCGCCGCGCGGGCCGGGCTCGACGCCGCGAACGCCCGCCCGGAGCCGGCGCACGCGCGCGACGAGCTGGTCGCGGTCGCCCTCGAGGCCGGGCTCGTCCGCCGGGGTGGCGACACCCGCGGGCTGCTGGCCGTGTGGTCCCGCGCGCGCGAGGCCGTGCTGCGGCACGCGATGGACCTGTGGTCGCTGTTGGCGGTCGGGGAGCTGGCGGTCGTCGCCGGCCGCCTCGGTGAGCTGGCCTGGCTGGCGCCGCACCTGCGGTCCGGCGACGAGCTGCTCAACGCGCTCGGGCAACCCGTCCTGTGGGCGGCGCCGTGGCACTGGTGCGCGTTCCTCGCCGCGGTCGCCGCCGACGACCCGCCCTCCGCCCAGCGCCACGCGGCCCACCTCGCCGAGGCCGCCGCCGACCCGGCCGCCCACGCCGGCTCGCTCGCCGGGGTCCTCGCCCGGGCCGCCCGGACGTGGCTGCACGTCCTCACCGGCGACGTCCAGGCCGAGGAGGTCAGTGCGGTGGCGGCCTCGCTCTCCGAGGCCGGCATGGCCTACGACGGGGCGCGCCTGGCCAAGGAGGCCGCCGTGCGCACGAGCGACAAGCGGGTCCTCGCGACGATGCTCGGCCTGGCCCGGGGCCTGCTCGCCGGGCCGTCGACGGCGCCCGAGGTCTCCCCCGCCGCCGAACCGCAGGCCGCCGCGCCCGCTCCCCGGCCCAGCGTGCTCTCCGACCGGGAGCGCGAGGTCGCCGAGCTCCTCCTCGACGGCCTCACCTACCGCGAGATCGGCGACCGGCTCTTCATCACCGCCAAGACCGTCGAGCACCACGTGCGGGGCATCCGCCAACGCCTCGGCTCCGAGTCCCGCACCGACCTCTTCGCCGACCTCCGGGCGTCCCTGGCGGGCTGACCCCGTCGCACCGTCGACCAAGATCATCGGAACAACGAGGATCCGAGGCCTGAGCGTCCGGATCCTCGTTGTCCCGGTGATCTTGGACCTCCTCATCGCGCGAGCCGGTGAGCCAGCGTCCGCCGGATCTCGTCGAGGACCTTCTCGGGCTGCTCCGTCAGCTCCTTCCACGTCACCTCGGCGACGACCCAGCCGTCGGCCACGAGCGCCCGCTTGCGCGCCCGCCGGCTGATGAACCGCTCCGGGTCCTGGTGGAACGCCCACCCGTCGATCTCGAGGGCGAACTTGGCCTCGCGGAACGCGATGTCGATGACCGCCTCCCGTCCGTCGGAGAGCAGCACCTCCAGGTTCACCTCCCATCCGGAGACGCCACCGCCCCGCAGGAGCGCGATGGCCACCCGCTCGGCCGTCGACGCCGCTCGATCCGCCGCCTGGACGAGAAGCCGGTGAGCCGCACCCGACCCACGTCGGCCCAGATGACGCGACTGGGCGACCCGGAGCTCGTCGAGACCGACCTTCTTCTGCTGCAGGACCCGGTCGAGGAACGGCTGCCCCTCCCGTCCCAGGGCCACCGCCGCGTCGAGGGTCGTCAGGGCCCGGGTGGTCACCCACAGTCCGCGGTGCAGCACCCGGTCTCCCCGCAGGTCACGCTGCACGGTGGTGAACCCGGCCGGCTTCGGCCGTGAGCTGCCGGGCGGGAGCGCGGCGACGATCGGATGCGGGCCCGCGACCCCGAGGGCGAGCCACCACGCGGCGGCGACCCCGATCAACGCGCCCACGGGCCGGACGAACTCGGCGGCGATCCGCACCCGGGCGGCCGCGGTCCACGGGAACGCGACCACGAAGTACACCCCGGGCGCCCGGCGCACCCACTCCTTCTTGGCGACCTTCCGGGCGATCTGGTCGTCGCTCATGCCGCACTGCTTGGCCTGGGCACGCGAGATCACTCCGTCGTGGGTCGCCACGAACTCATCGACCTTCACACCCGCTTGGAGTGTCGCCGCGGCCGAGCGGTTCCCGGTTCGTGCAAGATCATCGGAACAACGAGGATCCGAGGCCTCAGCGTCCGGATCCTCGTTGTTCCGGCGATGTTGGTCCGGGAAGCCGCCACCCGAGGACCCGCCCGTCGCCCCGCAGCCGCCGATGACCGAACTGAGACAGCCGCCCGGCGTCCGGATCGGTCAGGAACCCGGTTGTGCACGACGAGCCGCTACCGTCGACCGCACACCGCCCGAGAGGAGTCCGCGATGAGCATGCTCCTGGGGAACCTGCGCGATCTCATGGGTGACCTCGAGGACCCGGCCGACCCCGCCGAGGTCGTCGCCGAGACCGAGGACGACGAGGAGCTAGCCCGCGGGTGAGTACCGCCCCCGCAGCGTCGCACCCAGCTCGTCGGCACTGACCGGGCGCGCGAACAGGTAGCCCTGCGCGACGCGACACCCGAGCTCCACCAGCGTCGCCGCCGCCTCCTCGCTCTCCACGCCCTCGGCGATCAGGTCCAGGCCGAACGACTCCGCCAGCTTCACGATCGACCGGACGATCGAGTAGTCGTCCGGGTCGTGGCCGAGGTCGTGCACGAACCCGCGGTCGATCTTCAGCGTGTTCACCGGGAACCGCTTGAGCTGGGCGAGCGAGCTGTAGCCGGTGCCGAAGTCGTCGATGGCGATCGCGACGCCGAGCTCGCGCAGCCCGTGCAGCGTCTTCAGCGCCGCGGCGTCGTCGCTGACCACGGCGTGCTCGGTAACCTCGAGGATCAGGTCCGACCCGTCGAGGCCGTGGCGCTCGAGGACCGAGGCCACCGTCGTCACGAAGTCGATCGCGATCAATTGGACCGGCGAGATGTTCACCGAGATCGCGAAGCCGTCCAGCGCCACGTCCGCGCGCCACCGGGCGAACTGCCGGCACGCCTCCGCGAGCACCCAGTCGCCGAGCTCCCCGGCGAGGTTCGTGGCCTCCGCGACCCCCACGAACAGCTCCGGCGCCACCGGCCCGAGCGTCGGGTGGTGCCAGCGGACCAGGGCCTCGACCCCGACCATCGCCCGCGTGCGGAGGTCGACGATCGGCTGGTAGGCGATCGTCAGCGACCCGTCGCGGATCGCGGTCAGCAGGTTCATCTCGACCGCCACGCGCACCTGCTCGCGCGACTCCATCTCCGCGGTGAACACGACGACCTCGTTACCGCCCCGGCTCTTGGCCACCAGCACCGCCTGGTCGGCCGAGCGCAGCCACTGCGCGAGCGTCACCGACGCCGGCTCCATCACCGCGATCCCGACGCTGACCGTCCGCCCCAGCGACTGCCCGCCCAGCTGGATCGGCTGGGCGATCGCGTGCTGGACCCGCTCGGCCAGCGCCACGGCCCGGGACTCGTCGCACACCCCGGCCACCGACACCACCAGCTCGTCGCCCCCGAGCCGGGCGACGACGTCGTCGGGATCGACCGCGGAGCGCAGCCGCTGCGCGATCTCGACGATGAACCGGTCCCCCGCCTCGTGGCCGAGGAAGTCGTTCATGGCCTTGAGCCGGTCGACGTCGATGAACAGCAGGGCCCGCGTGCCCGGCTCCGCCTCGGCCAGGATCCCGGACAGGTGCTCCATCAGCGCGCGCCGATTGGGCAGCCCGGTGAGCTCGTCGTGGTGGGCGATGTGGCGCAGCCGGTCCTCGGCGGCCATCCGGCTCTGCATCTGCGCGAACAGCACCGCGATCGTGCCCAGCGCCCGCAGCTCCTCCTCGCGCCACTCCCGCGCCCCGCCCAGGGCGAGCGACCCGGTCGTCGTCCCCGCCGTGACCAGCGGGACCACGAGTTCGTCCGGTCCCACCCGCGGCTCGGTGAGGACCTCGAGCGCCGCGTCCCCCGCCCCGGAGCCCCCCGACGGCCACGCGGCCACGAGCACCGCCACCCGCTGCCGGGTGTCGTGGAAGCGCAGCGAGCCGGTCTCGACGCCGAGGGCGCCGACCGTCGTCTCCAGCACGGACTCCGCGGCCTCGCCCAGCCCGGCGGAGTCGACCCCCATCAGCGCCGTCGCGACCGCCGTCACCAGCGCGTCGAGATCCGCGGGCTCGTCCACGCTGCGGAGGTTAACGAAGAGCTGACGTCCGAGGCAGCCTCCAGCTCCCCCGCGAGCCCGAGCAGCACGCCCTCATCGCCCGGCAGGCCCGCGAGCTGCACCCCGATCGGCAGCCCGCGCCCGTCCCGCCCGGCCGGCACGGAGACCGCGGGGGCACCGGCGACGTTCTGCAGCGGCGTGAACCCGACGTAGCGCACGAGCCGTTCGCGCAGGTCGTCGAACGGCACGGCCGGGTGCAGCCATCCCAGCGGCGGGGTGCGGTGTGCGAGGACCGGTGAGAGCAGGACGTCCTGGTGGATGAACTCGGCGCGGTAGGCGACCCGGCGCAGGCGCCGCAGGAACCCGGGCCGTCGCGGACCCGTCGTCAGGAAGTGGCGGGCGAGGCCGCGCGTGAGCGGGTCGAGGCGGGAGCGTTCGAAGGTCGGCCCGAAGCTCCGGCGTCCGCCGGCCGCGACGGCGAACGCCAGCAGGCCCCAGTACACGAGGAAGTCGTCGACGAAGCCCGTCCCGACGGCGGGTCGGTGCGGCTCGACGTGGTGGCCGGCGGCCTCGAGCCGGCGCGCCGACCGCTCCACGGCGGCCCGCGTGTCGGCGTCCACCTCGCCGCCGGCGGGGCTGTGCAGCACGACGCCGACCCGCAGCCGCGTCCGGGAACGCACCGGTTCCCCCGTCAGCGCCGACAGGACCAGCGCGGTGTCGCGGACGGTGCGGGTCACGACCCCGTCCGCCACCAGGTCGATCGGCATCAGCGCGCCGTGGGCGCTGCGGGCGAGCAGCCCGCGGCTCGGCTTCAGCCCGACCAGCCCGCACGCCGCCGCCGGGATCCGGATGGACCCCCCGCCGTCGTTCGCGTGCGCCACCGGCACCGCACCGGCGGCGACGAGCGCGGCCGCCCCGCCGCTGGAGGCGCCCGCGGAGAAGGCCGGGTCGACGGGGTTGCGGGTCGGCTCGGCGTCGACGAACTCGGTGGTCGCGTTGAGCCCGAACTCCGGCATCCGGCTGGTGCCCACGAGGTCGAGTCCCGCGCCGAGCAACTGCTCGGTCACCGCGGCGTGCTGCCGGGCGGGCTGCGGCACGTACGCGGCGGAGCCGTTCGTGGTCGGCCAGCCGGCGACGTCGGTGTTCTCCTTGACCAGGATCGGCACGCCGGCCAGCGGCCCCTCGGGGTTCCCGACGACGGGTGCGTCGGTCCGGTCGAGCCCGAGCCCGCGGACCCGGGGGTCGACGGCGGCCAGGCGTGCGGCCACCGCCGCGCGCAGCTCCGCGGGCGAGACCTCGCGGCGCAGCAGCCGGGCCACCAGGGCGGTCACGTCGTCGTCACCGAGGGCGTCGTCGGGCAAGGTGCACTCCGTGCTCGTGAGTACTGATCCGTGTCTGGACACGGATTACTACTCACGAGCGCGCAGCGCACATCACATGGCGCCCGGCGGCCCGAGTGCGGACCATCGGAGGCTCCCGACCCGGAGGTGTCCCTTGGACCCGCAGGAGCGCTTCGACCGCTTCCGTTCTGCTCTCGGCTTCCGCGCCGACCTCGCCGACACGCCGGGCCTCGCCCTGGCCGCCCTCGACGGCGAGCCGATCGAGCCGCCGGTCCACCTGCACGTCGACGCCACGAGCCTCACCGAGCACCTCGGCACGCCCGCGGACGACGACCGCGAGGCCGCCCGGCTGCAGTCCCTACTGGCCCAGATCGAGGAGGCGATCCTGGAGCGCGAGCAGGGTCACGACCACCTGGTGCTCGCCGAGGGCGGCCCCCGCGCCGTGACGGCCGCCCCGAGCCGTTAGTTCCCGACCGCACGGGGCACCCGATCCCGTGACCCGTCATGCCCTCGTCTCCGGGGCGAGCATCGCCGGCCCCGCCCTCGCCCTGCAGCTGAACGCGGCGGGGTGGCGCACCACGGTCGTGGAGCGCGCCCCCCGGCTGCGCGACGAGGGGCAGAACGTCGACCTCCGCGGGGCGGGCCGCGAGGTGGCCCGCCGGCTCGGCCTCGAGGACGCCGTCCGCGCGGCGAACACCACCGAGGTCGGTCTGCGGCTGATGGACGAGGCCGGCGGCACCGTGGCGGAGTTCCCGGCCGGTGAGAGCGGCACGGACGGGCCGACGGCCGAGCTGGAGATCCTGCGCGGCGAGATGGCCCGCATCCTGTACGAACGGACCGACACGGCGAGCGAGTACCGCTTCGGCGAGTCGATCACCGACCTCGCCGAGCACGACGACCACGTCACCGCCACCCTCGCGAGCGGCGCGACCCTCGACGCGGACGTCGTGGTGGTCGCGGAGGGCACCCGCTCGCACACGCGGTCGCTCGTCTCGCCCGAGGTCGACATGACCGAGCTCGGCCTCTACATCGCCTATCTGACGATCCCGCGGACGGCCGACGACGACCGCTGGTGGCGCTGGATGCACACCACCGGCACCCGCGGCGTCAGCCTGCGACCCGACAACCTCGGCAGTACCCGCGCGATGCTGAGCTTCCTCTCCGACGTCCGCGGGCTGGAGGCGCTCGACCGCGACGGCCAGCTCACGATCCTGCGCCGGACCTTCGCCGACGTCGGGTGGGAGGCCCCCCGCGTGCTCGCCGCGCTCGACGACGCCTCGATGTACTTCGACGCCGTCGCCCAGGTGAAGCTCGACCGCTGGAGCCACGGCCGCACCGTGCTCCTCGGCGACGCCGCGTGGGCCGCCGGCCCGTTCGGCACCGGGACGAGCCTGGCCCTGACCGGCTCGTACATCCTGGCCGGGGAGCTGGCCGCGCAGCCCGACGTCCCGGCCGCCCTCGCCCGCTACGAGCAGCTCATGCGCCCGTTCGTCGACCGCGCCCAGGACGTGAAGCCGGCCATGATCCGGGCGATGAACCCGCGGACCGCCGTCGGGCAGAAGGTGCAGCGCGGCGCGGCCAAGGTGGCCGCCGAGGCGTTCGACAAGTTCGGCGGGCTGTTCAACCGCGTCACCGGCCCGCCGGCGGACGCGATCGACCTCCCCGACTACGGGTCCCTCCCGGCGGCCTGATCAGCGCTCGATCTCCACCGGCTCGATCCCCTCGTCCTGCGGCAGCGTGAACCCGAACAGCTGCGCGTAGAACGACAGCTCCGCGTCCAGTGCCCGGCGGATGTTCTCCGCCCGCCGGAACCCGTGCTGCTCCCCCGCGAACAGCAGGTACGCCACCGGCACGCCCTTCTCCCGCAGCGCGGCGACGATCATCTCCGACTGGTTCGGCGGGACGATCGCGTCCTCCTCGCCCTGCAGCACGATGAGCGGCGTCGAGAACCGGTCCACGTGCGTCAGCGGCGACCGCTCGACGTACACGTCACGGGCGGCCGGGTACGGCCCGACCAACCCGTCGAGGTACCGCGACTCGAACTTGTGCGTGTCCGCGGCGAGCGCCTCGAGGTCGGCCACGCCGAAGTGGTCGGCCCCCGCCGCGAACGGCGTGTCGGACCGCGCCAGCGCCGCGAGCACCGTGAACCCGCCCGCCGACCCCCCGCGGATCGCGAGCCGCGCGGGATCCACCCGGCCGGCGTCCGCCAGGGCCCGGGCCGCCGCCAGGCAGTCCGCGACGTCGACGATCCCCCACGCGCCCTGCAGCTGCTCCCGGTAGGCGCGGCCGTAGCCGGTGGACCCGCCGTAGTTCACGTCGACGACCCCGAACCCGCGGGTCGTCCAGTACTGCAGCCCCACCGAGAGCACCGGCGCGGCCGCCCCCGTCGGACCCCCGTGGATGACGACGAGCAGCGGCGGCAGCTCCCCCTCCACCGTTCCCGACGGCGGGTAGTACAGCGCGTGCGCCTCGCGCGGGTTCCCGTCCCCGTCGACCGACGCGAACGTCATCGGTTCCGGCGCGGAGAGGATCGACGGGTCCAGGCCGAGGTCCCGGGGCGGCCGCACCGTGGTCACCGAGCCGGAGCCGGAGACGACGTGCACCCCGGTCTCGGTCGTCGGGCTGCCCGCGACGCACACGACGCCGTCGCCGACCGCCCGCACGGAGCGGACGACCGTGAACCCGGTGTCCAGCTCCTCGACCGTCCCGTCCGGGCGACGTACCGCCAGCGCGTCGAAGCCCTCCGACGACCGCGCGAACACCACCGACCCGTCGTCGAGAAGGGCATAACGCGACCCGCCCAGTTGCCAGCCGGGCACGCCGATCTCGGCGTCGAGCTGCACGAGCGGCTCCACCGCGCCGTCGGACCAGCGGTAGAGGTTCCACCAGCCGGTGCGGTCGGAGAGAAAGGTCAGCGACCCGTCGCGCTGCCAGACCGGTTCGCTCACCGACGCCCCCGGCCCGCCCGCGACGACGGTGTCCTCCCCCGAAGCCAGCGACCGCACCGTCAGGACCGTGTCGTCCCACGGCATCGACGGGTGGTCCCACGAGACCCAGGCGAGCGCCGAGCCGTCGGGCGAGAGCCGCGGCGCGGCGACGAAGTCGGGTCCGCTGACCAGCACCTCGGGCTCGGCGAGCGCTCGGGCGTCGCACCGGACGATCTCGTTCACCACCTCCGCCGCGGGGGCACCGGAGGACGGGTGGTGCTCGCGGACGCACACCAGCCACGAGCCGTCGGGGGCGACGTCGCCGTCGGCGTACCGGTCGCCGCGCGCGACGGCGGGCTCGGGGGTGAGGAGCGTGATGCCGTCCGCGTCGAGGCGCCGGAGCCGCTGGTCGGCCCAGTCGACGAGGAAGACCACGCCGTCGGCCACCCACCACGCGCCGCCGCCGTACTCGTGGACCGCGGTGCGGACGTTGACCTCGGGCGGGACGACGTCGGAGGTGGTGCCGTCGGGCGTGCGGCGGACCAGCGCGATGCGGCCGCCCTCCGCCGCGCGGCCCTCGGCCCAGAGCAGGTCCTCGCCGTCGGGCCGGACCTCCCCGAGCCCGACGGCGGCCTGCACCACCAGCGCGGAGGTGAGCGGGGTCGGCCAGGATCCGTAGGGCGCGTCAGGCACGGCCCGCACCCTACGAGCCGAAGGCGCCCAACTCGTCGAACACCTCGTTCAGCCCCGCGCGCAGCCGGTCGCGGTCGCGGGACCCGCCATCGGTCCAGCGCTGCATCGCGACCCGGACCCCGGCCATCGTCGCCGCCGCCAGGAGGGCCGGACGCAACCCGACCGACCCGTCGTCGGGAATGCTCTCCCCCAGGCGCTCGGCGATCGCGACGCCGAGCTCGCGCTCCCGGGCCGCATAGGCGGCGAGCTGGTGCGGCAGCAGCGTGGGGCTCCTGCGCAGCAGCCGTAGCGCGTCCATGCGGTCGTCGCCCGCCATGTCGTCCACGTGCTCGAGCACCGCGTGCCGCAGGGCCGTGAGCACCGACTCGCCGGCGGGCCGGTCGCGGAGCAGGTCGAGGAGGGTCTCGCCGCGGGCGGCGTCCCCCTCGACGACGGCCTCCTCCTTGCTGGAGAAGTAGTTGAAGAACGTCCGCAGCGAGACGTCGGCCGCGTCGGAGATCTGCTCGACGGTGACGTTCTCGACGCCGTGCTCGAGCGAGAGCCGCACGGCCGCCTCGCTCAGCGCGGTCCGCGTCTCCTGCTTCTTGCGCTCCCGCCGACCCACCACCCGGCCAGTCTCGCGCGAGCCCGGCCGGGTGGGGGTGGCGGTGCTCATCGGGCCACCGCCGGGATGACCTCGGTGTCGGCGTCCACCGCGTGCCGGCCGCCGTGGGCGTCGACCGGCATCCGCACGTCGCGGAACTGACGGCCGGTCGTCCCGCCGAGCAGCTCGACGTGCGGGGTGCCGCGCCACTGGGCGACCAGCAGGTAGGGCACCGGGTCGCCGTCGACGGCGAGGCGGTAGCGCCCTTCCTCGTCGGCGGTGGCGCGGGCGAGCTGGTGGCCGGCGCGGTCGATCACGGTCAGGACCGCCCCGGTGGCCGCCCGGGCGCCGTCGCGGACGGTGCCCTCGACGACCGAGGTCGGCTCGAACTCCTCCACGGCATCGGCCGGCGCGGACTCGTCGATGTCGATCGTCTCGCGCAGCGGGACCTCGCGGAGGAACAGGATCGCGATCAGGGCGATCAGCGCCAGCGGGGCCGAGACCAGGAAGAGCAGGGCCACCGAGTCGCCGTAGGCGTTCTCGACGACGCCGCGGATCGGCTCCGGCAGGGTCGCGACGTTCGGGATCTGCCCGCTCGACGAGCTCGTGGCGCCCGCCGGGAGGCCGACGGCGGCGAGCCCGGAGGTGATGGCCGACGACACGTGGCCGGAGAGCAGGGCGCCGAGCGCGGCGACGCCGGCCGCACCCCCGAGGGAGCGGAAGAACGCGACGGTCGAGCTGGCCGCGCCCATGTCCCGCATGGCGACCTGGTTCTGGACGGCGAGCACGAGGTTCTGCTGGGTCGCACCGACCCCCACGCCGACCAGCACCATCGCGACGGCGAGCTCCCAGTACGGGGTGTCCGCGCCCATGACCAGGCCCTGCATCACCAGCCCGACGACGAGCGACACCCCGCCGCCGACCAGGTAGGGCTTCCACCGCCCGTAGCGGGAGATCAGCTGCCCGACGAGGGTCGAGGCGATGAACAGGCCGGCGATCATCGGCAGGGTCAGCAGGCCGGCCTCGGTGGCCGAGGCGCCGCGGGCCAGCTGGAAGAACTGGCTGAGGAACACCGACGAGCCGAACATCGCGACGCCGACGAACAGCCCGGCGACGGTGGCCAGGGCGACGGTGCGGTTGCGGAAGAGCTGCAGCGGGACGACCGGCTCCTTCGCCCGCGACTCGACGACGAGCGCCGCGACGATCGCGACGATCCCGGCGCCGGCCCAGGCGAGCGAGGCCCACGAGACCCAGGCGAAGTTCTTGCCGCCGAGGGAGGTCCAGATCAGCAGGGCCGAGACCCCGGCGGCGATCAGCAGCGCGCCGAGGTAGTCGATGTGCACCTCGCGCTTCTGCGTGGGCACGGTCAGGGTGCGCTGCAGCACGACGAGGGCGATGACCGCGATCGGCACCGTGACGTAGAAGCACCAGCGCCAGCCGATGGTGTCGACGATGACGCCGCCGATCAGCGGGCCGCCGACCGTGGCCACGGCCATGATCGCGCCGAGGTAGCCGGCGTAGCGGCCCCGCTCGCGGGGCGGGATGATCGCGGCGATCACGACCTGGGCCAGCGCGGTCAGACCGCCCATCCCGAGGCCCTGGAGCACGCGGAAGCCGATCAGCGCCGGGGTGCTCGTGGACAGGCCGGCGAGCATCGAGCCGACCACGAACACGCCGATCGCGAGCTGGACGAGCAGCTTCTTGGAGAACAGGTCGGCGAGCTTGCCCCAGATCGGGGTGGACGCGGTCATCGCCAGCAGCGACGCCGTCACCACCCACGTGTACTGGGCCTGGGTGCCGCCCAGGTCGGAGATGATGCGCGGGAGTGCGTTGGACACGATCGTCGACGACAGGATCGCGACGAAGAGGGCCATCAGCAGGCCCGAGAGCGGCACGAGCACCGCACGACGGCTGGTCTGCGGCGGCGCTGCGTCGGCGGTGTCGGGGGACGCGGTCATGGAACCGGCTTTCACGAGTGGCGGGCGATAGTGCTCGAGGCGTTCGTTCGCCCGAGCAACGACCACGCTACTCGTTCATGCACGACGTGCAACTTTGCGCGCTGTGCCCTGTTGCACAGCACGCAGGCGTCATGAGCGGGCCCGCATCTCGATGGCGACCTGCGAGGCGTCCAGGTTCGCCAGCGCGTCCTCGAGGACGTCCGCGTCGAACGTGCCGTGGTCACGGGCGTCGAGCAGCGCCTCCCGCTGGGCCTCGAGCACGGCGATCCGCCACCGTCCCTGCGCCCGGACGGCGTCGGCGCGCGACTCGCCCTCGACCGGCGTCGGCTCGGGGAGGTCGTCGCCGGCGTGGCGCATCAGCTCGAGGAGCCGGCCCCGGTCGGCCTCGGCCTGCTCCTCGGCCCCCGGGTCGGGCGGCGGGGCGAGGCGGCGCACCAGCGGGCCGATCGTCCCGCCCTGGACCGCGAGCGAGAGCGTCGCGACCGCGAACGCCACGAGCACGAGGACCGACCGCTGCGGGGTGTCCTCGGGCAGCGTCTGCGCCGCGGCGACGGTCACCGCGCCGCGCATCCCCGCCCACACCACCGTCGCGCCCTCGCGCAGGCCGAGGGGCTGGCGCAGGAAGTAGTCCATGTCGGCGACGACCTGGGTGACCCGGGAGGCGAAGCGGTCGAGCTGGTTGGCGGACGGTTTGCGACGACGGCGGTTCACCTCCGCGAAGGCCTCCTGCCTGCCCTCGTCCGTCGTCATCCGCTGCTGCATCTCGAGCAGGTGGTCGCGCAGCGCCGCGCCGCGCCGGGACCGGACGGCGAGGACCTTCAGCAGCGGGGCGACGTAGGCCGCGCGCACGAGCACCGTCAGGACCAGGGCGCCGACGGCGATCAGCACGGCCGGGCCGACGCCCGCGTGGTCGCGCTCCACGCTCTCGACGATCGCGCGGACCTGGAGGCCCATCGTCAGGAAGACCGCGCCCTCGAGGACGAGCTCGACGGTCCGCCAGTTCTGCGCGTCGGAGAGGCGGTTCTGCGTGGAGAGGTCGCGGGGTGCGCGGACGCCGGTGACCAGGCCCGCGACGACGGCGACGACCAGCCCGGAGGCTTCGAGCAGCTCGCCGGGCACGGAGGCGACGAAGGGCACCGCGAAGGAGATGACGGTGTTGACGGTCGGGTCGGCGACGCGCTTGCGGACCTGCAGCCCGAGCACCCCGACGACCCCGCCGACGACGACCGCCACGACCACGGAGTACGCGAACGTCCCGAGCGCGCCCCAGAAGGAGAAGGCGGCGGCGGTCGCGACGACGGCCGTGCGCAGGACGACGAGCGCGGTCGCGTCGTTCAGCAGGCTCTCGCCCTCGAGCATCGCGACGACCCGTCTCGACACGGGGGTGCGCTTGATGATCGAGGTGGCGACCGCGTCGGTGGGGCTCACGATGGCTCCGAGGGCGACGCCCCACGCGAAGCCGAGCCCCGGGATCGCGAGGGAGAAGAAGAGGCCGAGGACCAGGGCGCTGCCGACGACGAGGACCACCGACAGGCCGCTGACCGCCCCGAACTCGCGACGGAAGTTCATCGCGGGCATCGAGACCGCGGACGAGTAGAGCAGCGGGGGCAGGACGCCCTGGAGGATCCACTCCGGCTCGATCTCCACCGCGGCGAACAGGGGCAGGAAACTGGCCCCGACGCCGACGGCCACGAGTACCAGTGGTGCGGCGATTCCCAGACGAGGACCGAAGGTGGCCGCCGCGGCGATCACGATGAAGCCACTCACGAGGACGCCGAGCATCTCCGTCACGCGGGCAGCGTGGCAGGGAACTCCGGCGACGCTGTCGGACCCCGTCGCTACGCTCGCGCCGCATCGGACACCTGGGGGCTGGAATGGACGTGGCGATCGAGGTCGCCGGGCTGGTCAAGCGGTACGGCGACGTCACCGCGCTCGACGGGGTCGACCTGCAGGTCCCCCGCGGCACGGTGCTCGGTCTGCTCGGCCCCAACGGTGCCGGGAAGACCACCATCGTGCGGATCCTGACGACGCTGCTCCAACCCGACGCCGGGCGGGCGACGATCGACGGGATCGACGTCCTGGCCGACCCGCGCGAGGTGCGGCGCCGGCTGGGGCTCTCCGGGCAGTACGCCGCGGTGGACGAGTACCTCACCGGGTTCGAGAACCTGGACATGATCGGGCGGCTCTACCACCTGGGGCGGCGCCGTGCCCGCGAGCGGGCGCGGGAGCTGCTGGCGCAGTTCAGCCTCACCGACGCGGGCGACCGGCCGACCCGCACCTACTCCGGGGGCATGCGGCGCCGGCTCGACCTCGCGGGGGCGCTGGTGGCCGATCCCCCCGTGCTGTTCCTCGACGAACCCACCACGGGGCTCGACCCACGCAGCCGCACCGAGATGTGGGGCGTGATCCAGCAGCTGGTCGCGGCCGGCACCACGCTGCTGCTCACCACGCAGTACCTGGAGGAGGCCGACGTGCTCGCCGACGACATCGTCGTCATCGACCACGGCCGCGCGATCGCCCGCGGCACCGCCGACCAGCTCAAGGCGCAGATCGGCGGCGAGCGCCTGGAGCTGACGGTGAGCGACGCGGGCCGCCTCGACGAGGTCGCGCGACTGGTCACGCCGCTGGGCGTGGCCCCGGCGGTCACCGACGAGCACCGCCGGTCCCTGACGATGCCCGTGTCCGGCGGGGTGAAGGCGCTGCGGCAGGCGCTCGACCTGCTCGAGGCCGAGGGGCACGAGGTCGACGACGCCGGGGTGCGCCGCCCGACCCTCGACGACGTCTTCCTCACCCTCACCGGGTCCACCACCGAGGAGTCCTCGTGACCACGCTCGCCGTCGTCTCCGACGCCGCCGTCGTCGCCAAGCGGAACCTGATCAAGATCAAGCGGGTGCCCGACCTGCTGGTCTTCACCACGCTCTCGCCGATCATGTTCGTGCTGCTGTTCGCCTACGTGTTCGGCGGCGCGATCGACCCGACCGGCGGCGGCGCGGCCTACCGCGAGTTCCTCATCGCCGGGATCTTCGCCCAGACCGTGGTGTTCGGGGCGACCAACACCGGCGCGGGCCTGGCCGAGGACGTCAAGAAGGGGATCATCGACCGGTTCCGGTCACTCCCGATGGCGCCGTCGGCGGTGCTCACCGGGCGGACGCTCTCCGACGTCGTGAACAACGTGATCGTCCTGGTGGTCATGTCGGTGACCGGGCTGATCGTCGGGTGGCGGATCAATACCGGACCGCTCGAGGCGCTGTGGGGCTTCCTCCTGCTGCTGATCTTCGCCTACGCGATCTCGTGGATCATGGCGTGGCTCGGCCTGCTGATCCCGAGCCCCGAGGTGATCAACAACGCCTCGTTCATCGTGATCTTCCCGCTGACGTTCGTGGCGAACACGTTCGTCCCGCTCGACACGCTGCCCGGCCCGCTGCGGGTGTTCGCGGAGTGGAACCCGGTGTCGGCGGTGACGCAGGCGGCGCGGGAGCTGTTCGGCAACCCCGACCCGAACCCCGCGGCGGCGGTGTCCACGGCGTGGTCGCTGCAGCACCCGCAGCTGTACACGCTGATCTGGGCGGTGGTGGTGGTCGCCGTGTTCGCGCCGCTCGCAAGCTGGCAGTACCGCCGCGCGGCGAGCCGCTAGTTCTTCACGGCGGAGACGATGGCGGCGATGAGCAGTCCGACGAGGAGCAGCACCAGCGCGACCGGGCTGAGCACGCCCAGCAGGATCAGCCCGAGGACGATGCCGATCTTCGGTCCGGTGCCGAGTGCACCCCAGGCACCCTTCACCGCCCCGAGCACCGGGTTCTTGCCCGCCATCACCGCGTTGCCGGCGCCGAAGATCGCGCCGAGCTTCACGCCGCCGCCGGAGGCCAGGCCCTGCAGCTGGCCCTCGAGCTGCTCGGACACGTCGTCGACCTTGTCGGCGACCGCACCGGCGGCCCGGTCGATCAGGGCCACGGCGATGCGGACCCCGCAGGCCTTGAGGCGCTCGCCTGCGTTCAACTCGGTGACGGCGGTCATGGGTTGGACGCTATCCGTTGGGCAGCCGTGTGCCACTCCGCCGAGCGCAGGCAAGGATCTCGGCGGGTGGCTCAGAGGTGGTGATCGCCGTGGGTGATCGACCGGACGTCCCCGACGACGTCGTCGCGCGCATCGACACCGTGCTGCGGGCGTGGCAGGGCGTGCGGCAGGAGTCGGCGTGGGTCGGGATCCGGTGGAAGGTCCGGGACGCGACGGTCGCGCACGTGTTCGGCGGTGAGGACGGTCTGTTCCGCATCACCTTCCGCGGCGAGCCCGACGAGGTCGCCGCCTTCGGCCACATGGGCCCGCCGTACTTCACCGTGTCCTGGGGCTCGAACGTCATCGGCATGATCCTCGACGAGCACACCGACTGGACCGAGCTCGCCGAGGCGCTGCAGGACTCCTACCGCATCCAGGCGCCGGCGTCCTGGACGTCGTCCGACCTGCCGGCGGACGGCTGAGCGAGGCTCGTTGCTCATGCGCCTCGGCGACGAGTGCTACGTCAGGCACCCCCGGGGCCGCCGGAACCTGCCCTGTGTCGCACTCGCGATGGCGCAGCAGCTCGGGCACGCGACGAGTGCTACGTCAGGCATCCACGGGGTCGCCGGAACCTGCCCTGTGTCGCACTCGCGACGGCGCAGCAGCCTTCGGCGCCGACCGGGGTCGCGCAACCGTGTCGATCGGACACGGTTGCGCGACCGCGCTTCAGGCCGGCGGGGCGAGGTCGTGCCGCGCGCCCAGCCACTCCGCGATCCGACCGGCCGCGAGCTGGTTCCCGGTCGGCTCGCCGTCCGCGATCGCGCCACCGAAGTGCGTGCCGCGGACGCTCTCGTGTGTCAGGTCGACGGCCCCAAGCGCCGACACCATCCGACGGGAGTCCGACGGGAACGCCGCCTGGTCGCCGGTGAGCTCCAGGAACAGCGTCGGCACGGTGACCCCCGGCGCGCAGCGCACGAAGTCGGCGTTCGAGCTCAGACCCGACCACGTGGAGAGCCACGCCTCCGGCGTCGTCAGCCGGCCGAACCCGACCTGGCCGTAGTTGATCAGGTCCGGACGCGCCCCGAACAGCGACCCGTACGGGCGCTCGCTCGGGTCGAGGGACAGGTCGACGGTGCGCGGGTCGGCGTCGGTGCGGAACACCGTGAGGATCGTCGGGGCCAGCGCCCGGCGGCGGTCGGCGGGTGCACCCGTGCGCTTGTGCACAGCCCGCGCCTCGGCCGCCCGTGCCAGGTGCTCACGTGCCCGGGCGTCGATCCGCGCCACCCGCGCACGCTGCGCCGCGCGGTAGTCCTCGAGGAATGCCGGCGAGTAGGACGAGCTCGTGGGCGGCTCCGCGAAGCCGTTGCGTGGGTCGAACGCGTCCAGCTCCGGCACCGCCGCGAGCGGGTCGGCCTCGTCGGCCACCGACGGGTCGATGCACCGCAGCAGCAGCTGACCCTGACCCGGGTGCGGGGCGAGGAACACGGCGCCGTCCGTCAGCGGCATCTCGGCCTCGGCGAGCTTCGTCGGGCGCCCGCCCGGCGTCGTCGCGATCCGCTCCGCGCCGGACAGCCCGGCCTGCTCGAGGTAGAACGCGAACAGCGTGCCGCCACCCGAGTGCCCGAGCGGGACGATCGCGTCGAAATGCGGGCGCAGGAACGCCATGCCCGCGGCGACGTCGAGCAGTGCCTGCTCGTGCACGAGGGTCAGGTCGTTGTTCACCGACCGCGTGTGCTGGGTCCACACCGCCGCGCCGGCCTGCAGCAGCGCGGGGACCAGCGGGTGGTGCGTGACGTCCTGGCGTGGGTGCATCAGGCACACGACCGTCCGCGCGCCCGGCACCGAGGCCAGGACCCCGCGCACGGTCGCGCCGTCCGCCGTCGTCAGCTCGTGGACGCTCGTCGTCGTCGAGGCCGGGCGCTCGTCCGCCTCGATGTAGCGCCCCGCACCCAGCCGCTGCGAGACCGGCGCACTCATGCCGGGTCGACCTGCAGCGCGTTCTTGTCGTGCTGCACGATCTCGCCGCCCGCGACCCCGGCCACGCAGCTGTACCAGACCGCGTGCCGGCAGCCGGTCGCGCGGCGGTCGATGACGATCGACCCGTCCGCCGTGATCTCGAAGTAGGGGCCGACCTTCCCGACCGACGCCCCCGACTCCGCGGCCACCTTCGCCACCGACGTGTTCTCCGGGACGTCGAGGACGTAGAGCGCGGTCATACCTGCGCGCCTTCCCGAGATGCCTCCCAGTCGGCCGCCCGCTCGACGATCAGCTCCGCCTTGCGCGCGAGCAGCTTGCCGAACGACGGCTCCGGGGCGGAGACGACGTCGAGCAGCGCGTCGATCGTCAGGTTGGCGTCAAGGTCCTCCTGCGGCGTCACGGGACGCATCGCGCGGGTGAACTCGACCATGTAGCCGTTCGGGTCGTGCGTGTAGATCGACTCGATCGTCTCGTGCTGGATCTGCATCTCGACCGGCCACGCGGAGTCGTCGAGACGCCGGCGGTACTCCAGCAGGTCGTCCTGGTCGTCGACGTGGATCGCCAGGTGCCGCGAGCGCACGAAGAACTCCGGCACCTCCGGCCCGAACCCGGCGTAGACGTCGCCGCGCTCCTGGGCGTGCACCGGCTCGAGACCGAAGTAGTAGAAGAACGCGATCCGGTCGTCGTTGCCGATGTCGAAGAAGAAGTGGATGAAGTCCGGGTGGTCCTCCGGACCCCAACCCGCCGCGCAGATCGAGTGCACGACCGGGAACCCGAGGACGTCGCGGTAGAAGCGCACCGTGGCGGCCGGGTCGAAGGTCGGGAACGCCGTGTGGTCCACACCGCGGACCTTGTGCTCCAGTGCCATGGCACCAGCGTAGAACTCGTCTACGTCTCCGTCAATCTTTCGACGCTCGCGTCTGGATGACGCTCTCGAGGTAGTCGAGGTCCTGCCGGAGCAGGCTCAGCGCGGCCGCCGGGTCGTCCGGCCGCGGGCTGTCGGGAAGCCGGTCCGGGGCCTGCGCGACCGTCGCGACCGCCATCTCGGCCATCTGCTCGCCGATCTCCTCCGGCGTCTGCGCGCCGCCCGGCCGGAACCAGAACGCCACCCAGTTGCACATCCCGATCAGCCCGAGCGCCGTCGACCGCACGGGCCGCGGCTTGAACTGACCGCTCCGCACGCCCTCGTCGACGATCCGGACGAAGCCGTCGAGGACCCTCCGCTTGGCCGCCGCGTGCGCCGCGGCGAGGTCGTCGGGCAGCTCGGACTCCGAGCGGATCACGAGCTGGAACCGCGGCCCGTGCCGGGCCTGCTGCGCCGCGGTGACCCGCACGAGCTCGCGCAGCTTCGTCTCCGGGTCCGCGTCACCGCCTGCGATCTCCTCCGCGGTGTCGGCCGGCCCCTCGGTGATCTCGGTGACGAGCCGCGCGAGCAGCTGGTCCTTGTTCTTGACGTAGTAGTAGAGCGACGGCCGCGTCATGCCCATCGCGTCCGCGATGTCCTGCAGGCTCGTGCCCGCGAAGCCCCGCTCGGCGAACAGGCGGGTGGCCTGCTCGTAAATCTGGGCCTCGACCAGTTCCCGACGAGGCCGCCGCGCGGGGACCTCGTCGGGAGGGTCGTGTTCCGCCGCGCTCATGGACGGCGACGATACGGGCACGGCTACCAGACGACGTCGACGCGCTGCGGGCCGCAGAACATCGGGCTCTCGACGTCGCGCCACTCCGCCCCGTCGACGAGCCGCAGCCCGGGCAGGCGGTCGAGCAGGGCCCGGAGCACCGTCGAGATCTCGATGCGGGAGAGCTCCGCGCCCAGGCAGAGGTGCACGCCGTGGCCGAAGGAGAAGTGCTTCCGGGCGGTCGGGCGGCCCAGGACGAAGTCGTCGGCGTCCTCGCCGAACACCTGCTCGTCCATGTTCGCCGACTCCAGCCCGACGACCACCCGCTCCCCCGGCGTCATCGACGTCCCGCCCAGCTCGACCGGCGCCGCCACCGTCCGCAGCACCCACCGGATCGCCGAGCCGTGCCGCAGGCCCTCCTCGCGGGCGTTGTCCAGCAACGACGGGTCCGCGAGCAGCGCCTCCCAGCGGCTGCGGTCGGCCAGGAGGTGCCAGACCGTCGAGCCGATCGTGTAGGCGGTGCTCTCCAGGCCGGCGACGAACAGCTGCCAGGCGTGGAAGGCCACCTCCCGGTCGCTGAGCGCACGGCCGTCGACGGTGCCGCGCACGAGCCGGGTGATCATGTCGTCCGGCTGGTCCGTCGAGCCGCGCCGAGCCACCGAGGCGGCGACGAAGTACTCCTCCAGCCGCTGCCACGCCTCGGTCCCGACGAACGGCGCCGGCAGGATCGCCGTGATCTCCAGCGACAGCCGCGCCAGCTCGTCGGCGTCCTCCGCGGGCACGCCGACCAGGCGGGCGATCACCCGGGCGGTCAGCGGCATCGCGACGTCGCCGACGACGTCCGCCGGCCCGCCGTCGGGCAGCGCGTCGATCAGCTCGTCGGCGTACTCCCGCACCCACGGCGTGGCGTTCGTGATCGCCGCGCGGGCGAATCCGGGCCGCAGCAGGGCGCGCAGGGCGGTGTGCTCCGGCGCGTCGCTCTGGGTGATCAGCGCGGGCGGGGCCTCGCCGTCGCCCTCGTCGCCGAGGACGAAGTTGCCGGCGTTGCTCATCGCCGTGCCGTCCAGCAGCGCCCGGCGCGCGGCCTCGTGGCCGGCGACGAACTGCAGGCCGGGCGCGACCGCCGAGACCGGACAGCGCCCGCGGACCTCCCGCAGGGACGCCCGGATGTCGGTGACGGAACCGCCGGCGAGCGGGTTGAAGTCGGTCTGGTCGTCCACGGTCATCGGGGCACGCTCCTGGTGGTGGGGTCGAGCGGTGGCGGGAGAGCTCCTACTGCGCCTGGAGGTCGTGACGACGGGGCCCCGCGCCCGCCGTCTCCGGGCGCGTCGCGCCCGCGCGGGGGATCGAGGCGACGAGCACCGCGCCGAGCAGGGCAGGCGCGGCGAACGCCAGGAACAGGACGGGCAGCGGCAGCTGCGTCGTCAGCAGGAACGCGCCGTAGAGCGGCCCGACGATCCCGCCGATGCGGCCGACCGAGAGCGCCACGCCGATCGCGGTCGCCCGCACGTCGACGGGGTAGCGGCTCGCGATGAACACGTTGATCAGGATCTGGGTCCCGACGGTGCCGATGCCGGCCAGCACGACCGCCACGTAGAGCAGCACGGACGGCAGCGGCTGGCTCAGCACCGAGATGCCGACGACGGCCAGCAGGAACGACCCCGCCGTCACGACCCGCGACCCGAACCGGTCCGCCAGGCCGCCCAGGAGGAGCGGACCGACGGCCGTCCCGAGGTTCAGCACGATGAGGAACGTCAGCGCGGAGCCGAGCTCGTAGCCGGCCGAGCGCATCAGCTGCGGCAGCCACGTGTAGAGGCCGAACAGCACGAGCAGCGAGGCGAACGTCGTCAGGCAGAACATCACCGTCGTGGTGCGGTACGAGCGCGAGAACAGCACGCCCACCCCGGAGCGGGCCGCCGCCGGCTCCTCGGCGGCCACCTCTGACACGCCCAGCCGCGCGGCCCAGCGCGTGGCCTCGCCGTCCCGACCCCGACTCCGCAGGTACACCAGCGACTCCGGCAGGAACCGCAGCGCCAGCGGCAGCACGACCAGCGCCGCCCCGCCGCCCACCAGGTACACGACCCGGAAGCCGAGGTCCGGCCCGAACACCGCCGCCACGACCGCCGCCAGCGCCCCGCCCACGCCGACCCCGGCGAACGCGAGCGCCGTGTTCACGTGGTGGCGGCCCGGCGCGGAGTACTCGTAGACCAGCGCCGCGATCGACGGCAGGACCCCGCCGACCCCGAGCCCGACCAACAGCCGGCCGATCCCGAACAGGACCACCCCGGGCGCGAGCCCGCAGAGCAGCATCGCAACCGAGAACACCGCGGTCGAGACCAGGACGAGGCGACGGCGGCCGAGACGGTCGGTCAGCAGCCCGACGACGACCGCGCCGACCAGCATCCCGACCGGCGTCAGGCTTCCGAGCAGCCCCGCCTGCGCCGTCGTGACCTCCCAGCCGGGGTGCGCGAGCAGGAACGGAAGCGCCGCGCCGTACGCGACGACGTCGTAGCCCTCCAGCGTCATGCACGCGAGGCAGAGCGCGAGGACGCTCGCGGGGGTGCGGGTCACGCCGACACCCCGACGCGGCCCGACAGGAGCGCCCCGGCGTCCGGGAGCTCCGGGGCGAGGCCCAGCGAGCGGAGCAGGCAGAACGCGCCCGCCGTCGCCGCCGACAGCACCGGCAGACCGAGCTCCTTCTCGACGACGGGCACGAGCGGCAGCGACGGCATCTGCACGCAGCACGAGATGACCAGGGCGTCGGCGCGCGACAGGTCGAGCCCGCGGGCGGCCTCGGCGACCCGGTCGCCCGGGATGCATCCGACCTCGGCGTTGTCGCCGACCTCGAGCGCCGCCCAGTCGACGATCTCGATCCCCTCGGCCTCCAGGTACGCGACGACCTGCTCGGCCAGCGGGCGCATGTACGGCATCACGAGCGCGACCCGTCCCCACGACGCCGCGGCCAGCGCGTCGACCAAGGCGCCCGCGCTGGAGACCAGGCCCGCGTCGAGGCCACGGGCGCCCAGCTGCTCGGCGACCGCCGTCTCCACCCGTCGGTGCTCCCCCGCGCCCTGCGCCATGACGGCGACCAGGCATGCGTAGAGCAGGGCGTCGACGCCGGCGTCGGCCAGCTCGTCGACGCACCGCTCGCGCTGCGCGTTCATGGCGACGAGCTCCTCGGGCGTCACCTTCGCCATGCGCATGCGACTGCCGTGGAACGAGAAGGTCTCGCTCGGGTGGCGCGCGAGCAGGGCCGGGATCTCGGTCTCCACGGTGACGTTCGAGCTCGGGACGATCATCCCGATGCGGTGGTGGCTCACAGCTGGTTCTCCAGGCGTGCGGTGATGTCGGCCGTCATGGCCTTCTTGTCGAGCTTCCCGACCTTCGTGCGCGGCAGCGCCTCCAACCGCTCCACGCGCTCGGGCCACTTGAACTTCGCGACGTCGAGGCGGGTCAGGTGGGCGCGGAGGTCGTCGAGGGTGACGTCGGTGCCGTCGGTCGCGAGGTAGGCGCAGCCGCGCTCGCCGAGCCGCGGGTCGGGCATCGCCACGAGGGCCGCCTCCACCACGTGCGGGTGCGAGAGGAGCAGCAGCTCGACCTCCTCGGCGTTGATCTTCTCGCCGCCGCGGTTGATGAGGTCCTTGATGCGGCCCTCGATCGACACCGCGCGGTAGCCGTCCAGGAGACGGACCGCTGCGAGGTCGCCGGTGCGGTAGAAGCCGTCGGACGTGAACGCCTCGGGCCGGTCGATCCCGTAGTAGCCGCGCAGCGTGTAGGGGCCGCGGCAGCACAGCTCGCCGACCTCGCCGTCGGGGACCTCGTTCTCCGTCCCCGGCTCCAACAGACGCACCTCGTCGGCCGCCGAGATCGGCACGCCGACGGTGGTGCGCCGCAGCTCCGGCGAGCCGTCCCACGGGGTCACCAGGAACATGCCCTCGGCCATGCCGAACAGCTGCCCGACCCACGCACCGCCGCGACCCGTCGTCGTGAAGAGGTCCTCGGAGACCTTGGCGCCGGAGAGCAGGACGACGCGCAACGTCTCGGCCAGCTCGTCGTAGAGCGGGTGCTCCGGCGCGCGGTAGTGGACGTGGCCGAAGAGCACCGAGGTGGTGCGCTCGGCGACGAGGAGGGGCATGGCGGTGTCGAGGTCGTGGTCGGTGAGCACGAGGCAGGCACCGCGGGTGTGCGGGCCGTGCACGCCGCACACCACGCCGGCGTTGTGGATGACCGGGATGAGGTGGCCGACGCGGTCCTCGGCGGTCCAGCGCAGGGCATCGGCGTAGGCGCGGGCGTTGTACCAGTACTCGGCGTGCTGGCGCGGGATCAGCTTCGGGACCCCGGTCGTGCCGCCGGAGAGCTGGAACACCGCGATGTCGTCGGGGTCGATGCCGCGCTGGATCTCCTCGACGCGCTTGCGGGCCTCGTCCGGGTCGACCTCCGCCACGGGGAGGTCGCCGAGGACGAGGACGTGGCGCATCGTCGGGTGGTCGTGGGCCTGCTCGTGGGCGAACGCGACGAGGTCGATGCCCTTGGTCCCGGCCTCCACCAGGTGCGCCCGGGCCCCGACCGCCCGGCTGATGTGCGCGATCTCGTGCCCGCGGTGGGCGGCGAGGGTCGCGACCGGCACCAGCCCGGCCTTGAGCAGCGCGTACCAGGCGACGATCGTCTCGAGACGGTTGGTCACCTGGACGATGACCGGGTCGCCGGGATGCAGGCCGAGCTCGGCCAGCCCGACGGCGATCCGGTCCGTCTCGGCGTCCAGCTCCGCGTAGGTGCGCCGGCCCTGGGCCGCGACGACGGCGTCGCGGTCGGGGTGGGCGAGCGCGACCGCGTGGAACTCGTCGGCGATCGTGCTCGTGCCCCAGTAGTCGCCGTACTCGTCCCGGGTCATCGCAGGGCCACCAGGTGCGCGCGGTCGGCGACGAGCCCGTCGGCGAAGTCGTGGCGCAGGGCCTCCGGGCCGGCGACGACGACCAGCGCCGGCGTCTGCCGACGGAGCCGCTCGGCGACCTCGAGCCGGGTCAGGACGCTCGCCCGGTCGTCGGCGCCCGTCAGCCACACCGTGTCCATCACCTGCGCACCCCGCCGCACCGCGTCCTCCACGACCTGCTCGGAGCCGGACGGGCGGTCGTCGGTGCCGAGGTCGAGCACGGTCGCGCCCAGGGCCTGCGGGTCGTCGGCGACGACCCGGGAGTCGAAGCCCCGCGGGCCCTCCGGCTCCCCCTCGACCTCGGGTTCCTGGCCGGGCGTCGACGGCCGCAGCGAGCGGCTCAGCGCCCACTCCGCCAGCGAGTCGACGTTGTGGGGATTGTGACGTTGAGCGTCAGCATGGCCGCACTGCTGACGCCCGGAGGGCGGCTCCTCCCCCGCCCACTGCTGCAGCGCCATGTGCACGAGCTCGGGCGACCCCGCGGCGAACCGGTCGAGCGGGACGTTGCCCGCCCGGCTCATGTACGCCACGAGGAGCTGCTCGACCGGCAGATCCAGGCGCTCCGGGAACGTCTCCCACCAGCGGCGGGAGCGCTCGGCGATGTCCTGGATCCGCGCGACGGCGGGGCGGCGCTCGTCCTCGTACGCACCCAACGCCGACTCGAGGTCGTCCGAGGACTGCAGCGAGCCGACCAGCGCGATCGCGTCCTCCATCGCCAGCTTCGTGCCGGACCCGACCGAGTAGTGCGCGGTGTGTGCAGCGTCCCCGAGCAGCACCACGTTCCCGGCGTGCCACCGGTCGCAGCGCACCGTCCGGAACTGCATCCAGCGGGTGCGGTTGCCGATCAGCCGGTGCCCGTCGAGGTGGTCGGCGAACACGTCGGAGAGGTACTCGAGCGCCACGGTGTCGGACTCGTCCGCCGGCACCGCGTGGTCGAAGCCGGCCGCCCGGTACGTCGCCTCGTCGGTCTCGACCAGGAATGTGCTGCGGTCGGCCGCGTAGGGGTAGGCGTGCGTGACGAACACGCCGTGCTCGGTCCGCTCGGGCGCGAACAGCGCGTGCGGCAACGCGACGTCCGTGCCGGCCCAGAGGTACCAGCCGGTGCCGGTCTCGACCTCGGCGCCGAAGTCGCCGGCCGAGCGCGTCGCGCTCCCGACCCCGTCCGCCGCGATCACCAGGTCGGCGTCCAGCTCGTCGGCCGACCGCCGTGCTCCGAACTCGAGCTTCACGCCCGCGTCCTCGGCGTGGCGCTGCAGCACCCGCAGCAGCTCCGCCCGCCCGACCGCCACCAGGCTCGACACGCTCATCCCCGCCGCCCGGCCGCCGACGACCATCCGCATGTCGTGCGACCAGGAGGCGGCGAGGATGTCGTCGAGCGAGGCCGGGTCGGCCTCGGCCAGCCGGCGCTGCGTGCGCGCGGCCAGTCCGACGCCGAACCCGAACGTCTCGTCCGGAACGCCCTGCTCGTGGACCACGACCTCGCAGTCGGGCCGGGCGAGCTTGTACAGCCGCGCGGCGTAGAGACCTCCCGGTCCCCCGCCGAGCACGGCGACCCGGTCCAGCCTCATGAGCGGGCGTCCGCGAGCACGCGGCTCGTGCGGGTCACGTCGTCGACGTGGTCGACCGGCACGACCGCCGTCGAGACCGCCGTGAAGCACCCCGGGCAGCAGTACTGCCGGAAGTGCACCGCGCCGTCGACGTACTCCCCCGCGTTGTCCACGACCTGCGGGCCCGCGTCGGACACCGGCCCCTCGTAGCGGACCAGGTCCAGCTCGCCGACCGCGCCCGACCCGAGCACCGTCGCGCAGTGCCGGCAGGCGACCTGCTCGCCCACGGCCACGAGGTTGTCGTCGAGACGGCGGGCGTCGGTCAGGTCGACCGTGTCGCGCGTGCCCTCGGCCGAGCCGCGGGCGCGTCGAGCATCGCGGAGTTCCTGACGGCGGGAGTTGGTCGCCTGGGCGTCGACCGTCCCGGCGTCGTCCACGACCACGCCGTACGCCGTGAGCGCGGTGGCGGCGGTGACCTTCTCCTCCCGCACGTCGCGGGCGACGTCCTCCGGCTCGCGGACCAGCGGGTCGCCGTAGCCCCCGCCGCCCTGCCAGAACATCGTGAACACCTCGCCGGGCGCCACGTAGGTCTCGCCGTAGCAGGGCTGGAGCTCCGCGGTGCCGCCGACGTCGGCGAGGTCGGTCGGGAGACGACCGGCCCCGAGCTGCTCCGTCACCTCGCTGCCGCGGGCGATGTACTCGACCCCGGTGTTGCCGGGGTAGCCGCCGGCCAGGCCATTGTTCTGGCTGACCGCCTTGCCGTTGGAGGCGAGGACCAGGCCGATCGGGAAGCTCGTGCCGTGCGGGGTGATCGCGAGCGACGCCCCGACCCCGCCGCGCTGGCGACCCGGTCCGCCGGAGTCCGGCTCCTCGCGCCGCCACAGGGCGAGCACCGGGTACAGGAACTCGGTCATCTCGACGTCGGGCACGCGGCCGAGCGGGATGCAGAACAGCCCGCCGGTGTCCATGCCGTCGGCCTGCGGCTGGGCGCCGTAGCCGCCCGCCATCGGGTCCATCATGATCGACAGGAACGGCGTCGGGACCGCTCCGCGCTGGTCGAGGCCCGCGATCACGGCGGTGTCCCAGGTGCCGCAGCAGCTGGACTGGACGTGGGCGGCGAGGTCCGACGCCTGGTCGAGCATCTGGGATAGGCACTCGGCGACGAGGTTGCCGGTCAGCCACGCGGGGCCGATCGGCCCGCGACCCACCGCGGCCGGGAAGCTCGCGTTGTTGATCGTGCCTTCCTCGCTGACCAGGTCGAAGCAGCGCATCAGCCCGCCGGCCGACCACGGGATGTCGCCCGCGAGGATCGGCAGCAGGGCGAGCATGACGCCGCCGCGCATGCCGGCGTAGGTGCAGTTGACGACGCCGGACTGCGGGTCGGTGCCGGTGAAGTCGAAGGTGATGTGGTCGTCGGCCTTCGTCATCTCCACGGTGATCTTGTGGAGTCCGCGGTCGCCCTCGTGGGACTGGTCCTGGTACCCGGTCGCGTGCCACCTGCCGTCGGGAAGGGCCTTGAGCTTGCCCCGCAGCCGCGACTCGGCGTCGGACATCATCCGCTTCATGACGGCCTTGACCGTGTCGGCGCCGTACTGCTCGATGACGGCGAGGAGGCGGTCGCGGCCGACGGTGTTGGCGCCGACCTTCGCGCGCAGGTCCAGCCCGATCATCATCGGGACGCGGGAGCGGCGGACCCAGACGTCGGCGACGTCGTCCTGCAGCAGCCCGTCGCGCACGACCTTGATCGGCGGGGTGGGCAGCGACTCGGAGAAGACGTCCTGCGCGCCCGGGGAGAAGGAGCCGAGGCCGACGCCGCCGAGATCGGGCTGGTGGGCGATCGCGGAGGTCCAGCCGAAGAGCTTCCCCTCCCAGAACACCGGCTGGTAGACCATCGCGTCGTTCTGGTGCAGCCCGCCGCCGACCCACGGGTCGTTGGTGAGGAACATGTCGCCCTCGGCGATGCCGGGGTTGGTCGCGCGGTGCTGCAGGGTCCAGTAGATGGCGAGGTCGACGGCGCCGACGAGCATCGTGTTGTAGAGCCCGACCTGCACCTCCTGGCCGAGCTCGTCGGAGACCGCGAAGTCGAAGTCGTTCGCGTCGGTGACGATCGGCGAGCCGGACATGCGCTTGAGCGCCTCGCCCATCTCGTCGGTGACCGACCAGAGGCGGTGCCGGATGACCTCGTAGGTCAGCGGGTCGACAGCGTCGATCTGCTCCTGGGTGACGGTGTGGACCGGCAGGCTCGCGGGGAGCTGCGCGGCGAGCGTGTCGGGGTCGATCGGGCGGCTCGAGAACCTCTCGGAGCCGGGGACGGCCATGGCCATGAGGTCAGGCTCCGTTCTTGACGATGTGGAGGTTGCCGAGCTCGTCGACGGTGCCGGTGCGGCCCTCGGGGACGACCACGGTCGTCGTCGGGACCTCGATGACGGCGGGTCCGGTGATGACGTGACCGGCGCGCAGGGCGGTGTAGTCGTAGATCGGGGTGTCGACGAAGTCCTGGCCGATCTCGAGGTAGACGGGCCTGTTTCCCGACGACGGGGCGGGTCCGTCGGCCTGGTCGAGCGGCGGGAGCTCCGGGCTGAACGGCAGGACGCCGCGGCCGCGGACGCGGTAGGTGATGGCCTGGATGCCGGCGGCGGAGAAGCCGGAGCCCTGGCCGTAGAGGTCGGCGTACTTCTGCTCGAACCTGGCCGCGGCCTCGTTCATCGCGTTCTCGTCGAGCGGGCCGTCGCTGACCCCGACCGTGACCTCGGCGAGCTGCATGGCGTAGCGCATGTCGACCTCGCGGACGATCTCCACGTGGTCGAACTTCAGGCCCTGCCGGTCGAGGCCCTGGCGGACCTGGTCCTCGAGCTGGGCGAAGTTCTTCTCCGCGCGGACCGGGTCGACGGGGAGCTGGGCGGGGTCGGAGAGCTCCTGGGCCAGGGCGATGTCGGACGCGGCCAGGCCGTAGGCGGAGAACGCCGAGGCGACCGGGCCGAGCGGGACGACGACCTCGTCGACACCCAGGTGCGTCGCGTACTTCGCGCAGAACGCCGGGCCGGAGCCGCCGAAGGCGTAGAGGACGAAGTCGCGCGGGTCGTGGCCGGCCTCGACGACGCTCTTGCGCAGCAGGTCGCCCGTCTGGGCGTTCTGCACGGCGTGGATGGCGGCGGCGGCGTCCTCGATGCTGAGTCCGAGCGGGTCGGCGACCTTCGTCTTGATCGCCTCCCGCGCGCGCTCGACGTTCAGCGCCTTGCGACCCCCGAGCAGACCCGTCGTCGGGAGGATGCCCAGGACGAGGTTGGCGTCGGTGTTCGTGGGCTCGGTGCCGCCCTGGTCGTAGCAGGCGGGGCCGGGGACGGCCTGGGCCGAGTGCGGGCCGATGCGCAGGTTGCCGCCGGCGTCGACCCACGCGATCGCGCCGCCGCCGGAGCCGATGGCGTGCACCTTCAGCGTCGGGACGTTGATCGGGTGGTGGTTGATGACGGTGGTGGTGTCGCGCTCGGGCTCGCCGTCGACGATCAGCCCGACGAGGAACGTCGTGCCGCCGACGTCGGTGGAGATGATGTTGCGGTGGCCGAGCTTCTGGCCGAGCTGGGTCGAGCCGATGACGCCGCCGGTGAGCACGGAGCCGACGGTGGAGATGGCCTGCTGCGGGGCCTCGGAGGCCGCGACCGCGCCGCCGTTGGACTGCATGACGAGCAGCGGGCCGCCGAGGCCCTTCTGCTTCAGCGCCGACTCGAGGTTCGTCAGGTAGTCACGCAGACCGGGCCCGACCTGCGTCGACATGATCGTCGTGGAGTTGCGGGCGAACTCGCGGATGCGGGGGCTGACCTCGCTGGAGAGCGCGACGTAGATGTCGGCGTCGATCTCGGCGACGATCTCGCGGATGCGACGCTCGTGGGCGGGGTTGCGGAAGGCCCAGAGCAGGGAGACCGCGATGGCGCGGATGCCGTCGGCCCGCAGCTTCTCGACCTGGGCGCGGACCTCGTCCTCGTCGAGCGCGACGATGACGTTGCCGTCGCGGTCCATCCGCTCGGTGACCTCGAGGGCGTGCCGCTTGGGCAGCAGGTAGTGGTCCTTGTCCTGGGCGAGCACGTGCTGCAGCTCGTGCGGGGAACGGCCCAGGTAGCGGCCCTCGACGTTCATGATGAAGATCGAGTCGCGGTGGCCCTTGGTGGTGAGGAACCCGACCTCGGGGACCTTGCGCTGCACCAGGGCGTTCAGGCTCGACGTGGTGCCGTGGGCGATGTGGTGGGTCTCGGCCAGCATCTCCTCCACCGACCGCCCCAGCTGCTCGGCCAGCAGCTCCAGCACGTCGAGGACGCCCTGGGAGTAGTCCGGAGGGGTCGACGGGGCCTTCGCGGCGATGACGGACCCGGAGTCGTCATCGAGCACCGCGTCGGTGAAGGTCCCGCCCACGTCCACGCCGATCACGTAGGCCATGCGCCTGCTCCTCGTTGAACTCGCTCGTGACCCGCGCCACGACTTTGACGGTGGCGTCGACTATCTGACACGAGCGAAGGTTCGTCAAGGGCGAGGTGCGGCGCCCGCCCGTCGTTCGCTGGGAGTCAGGCCGAACGCGGCCCGGAAGCGGCGCGAGAAATGGGCGGGGTCGCGGAAGCCCCACTCCGCGGCGACGGTGGCGATTGCCTTGTGTCGCGAGCCGGGGTGGCCGAGCTCGTCGTACGCGCCCTCGAGGCGACGCGTGATGATCGACTGCTCCAGGCTGGCCCCCGACCGCGCGAAGAGCTCGAACACCTGCCGTCGGGAGATGTTGTGGACCGCCGCGATCTCATCGGCGCCGAGGTCGGGGTCGCGCAGGTGCTGGCGGACGTACTCGTGGATGCGGGCCAGCAGGGTCTCGCGATGGACGGTGCGCGTGTCCGCGTCCGAGCTGGTCGACGAGGCGAGGAGGGCCCGGACGAGATCGATGCTCGCCGCGCCCACGGACGCGGCCTGCGCTCCGGCGGCGACCTGGTCGGCTACCCGGAACAGGTCGATCACGTGCCGCGCCACGAGTCCGGCGAGTGGACCGTCCTGCAGTCGCGGCGCGGCGGCGCGCACGACCTCCGGTGAGAGACCGAGCGCGTCGAGGGGCACCTGCAGCGCCCGCGACGCACCCGTCGTCGTCCAGGAGAAGGCGAACGGCGAGGCGAGGTCGACGAGCATCAGCTCCCCCGCGGCGACCTCCCGACGGTGCCCGAACTGCTCGTGCCGTGCGGTGCTGCACTCCTGCACGGCGAGGGCGATGATCGGCGCGCCGTCGCTGCGGGCGCGGCGGGCGTCGCGGGACATGGCCATCCCCGACGAGGCGCTGCGGAACAGGGTCAGCCGGCCGAGCTGCCAGAGCTCCATGCGCGCGTGGAGGTCGGCGTGCGGAGTCAGCGTGACGCTCGCGGCGCTGGCCTCGGCCATCAGCGACGTGATGCGCTCGGCGCGGACCTCGGCGGGCACGTCCCGGGAGTCGAGCACGAGCATGACGTCATTCCTCCGGCGAGGTCCTGCTCACCGAGCGTAGAGAATCGCCGGCCGTGGCGATACCGGAATCCGCACGCAGGGACCAGAATCCGGCATCGTCGGTCAAGGACGTGACGTTGCGACTACTTATCGTCACCGCATGACTGATGCGCCCGACACCATCGTGCTCGTCCACGGCTTCTGGGTGACCCCGCGGTCCTGGGAGCACTGGATCGCCCGCTACGAGAGCCAGGGGTACCGGGTGATCGCGCCGAGCTACCCGGGCTTCGAGGTGGAGGTCGAGTCGCTCAACGCGGATCCCTCCCCCGTCGAGGCGATCACGGCGTCGTCGATCGTCGAGCACCTCGATCAGGTCGTCCGCGCGCTGCCGACCCCGCCGATCATCATCGGGCACTCCGCCGGCGGGGCGTTCACCCAGATCCTGCTCGACCACGGGCTGGGCGCGGTCGGCGTCGCGATGAACTCGGCACCCACCGAGGGCGTCCCGGTGGTGCCGTTGTCGCAGGTGAAGGCCACGTTCCCGGTGCTGAAGAACCCCGCCAACCGGCACCGGGCGATCCGCTACGACTTCGAGCACTGGAACTACGCCTTCACCAACACCTTCCCCGAGACCGATGCGCGCGCCCTCTACGAGCGGTACGCGGTGCCGGTGTCCGGCAACATCATCTTCGAGAGCGCGCTGGCCAACCTCACGCCCGGCCACCAGGGCACGTGGGTCGACTACCACAACGAGAACCGCGCGCCGCTGCTGTTCGTCGCCGGCAGCCGCGACAACATCATGCCGCCGAAGGTCCAGTGGTCGAACGCCGCGCACTACAAGGCGGAGTCGACGATCACCGACGTCGTCGAGTTCGGCGGCATGCCCCACCTGCTGCCCGCCGCGCCGGGGTGGGAGGAGATCGCGGACTACGTCCTGGCCTGGGCCGTCCGCCACGCGACCACCCCGCCGCCGATCGTCGCCGCTCCCCCGGCGCCCGTGGAGGCGATCACCGTGTGACGGTTGGGGCTCGTGTGTCGTCCCTCCGTGCCGCATCATCGTGCCGTCCCTGTTGTCCGGGCGGTCGGAGGTGCGCGTGCACGTCGAACTGCTGACCCAGCGTGTGGTCGAGCTGATCGAGGGCTCGGCCTTCCCGCACCTCGACCACCGGTCGGTCCTCGCCGCCCTCGCGCTCGTCCTCGCGGGTGCCGGGCTGGTGATCGTGCGGGACTACGCGCTGGGCGGCGGCGACCGGCTCCCCCTGCTGGTCGCCGAGCCCTTCCCGCGGGTCGAGGCGTCGCTCGGGGTGGTGCCGGCGCTCGGGGGCGTCGACGACGAGCTGGGCGCGCGGCTCGTGCGCTACGCGCAGCACCCGGCCGTGGACGGCCTCGTCGTCGTGAACGCCTTTCCGGACCTGATCCCGCGGCCGCGGTTCGTCGATGGGATTCCCGTCCGGACGGCCGTGGCGGGCGCTCGCGCGGAGAGTGACGCCTGAGCGTCGCCTCCTGAGTCAGAAGTCTGCGATCACGAAGAGCGCCCAGCCGCAGCCGACCGCGCCGGTCACCGGCGCCAGCACGTAGCGAGGGTCGGGCTGCCGAAGCACTCCCGAGGCCGGCTGCGACGCCCAGGCCGAGCAGGACGCCGGTCGTCGGGACGGTCGCCCGGGTCGCAGGCCACCGGAAGGCGCCACCGGCCGCGGCCGCGACTCCACCCCCGACCACCAGGCCGCCGACCAGGAACCCGACCAGTGCGGCCACCCAGGCTGGCGCGCCGAGTGACGCCGCCACGCCGAGGGCCCCGACGGTCGCGCCCGCGGCGCCCCGACACCGAACGCCAGCGACCCGAAGGCATCCCCGCGCCGCGCCCACCGCTCACGAGGAAGCGTCACGAGCTCGGCGACACCGGCTCCCCCCGCAAGCCCGACCGACGCCCCGCAGTAGGCCCCGGCACAGGCGCCGAACCACCCGTCGGCCAACGCTCCGATCAGCACCCCGACGACGACCCCGACGACCAGACCGATCCGGCGGGCCCGCCGCACCCAGACGTCGTTGTCGTTCTCGTCGTAGGCCACCTGCGGCCGAGCTTCGGCGCGGCTCAAGGCGAGCGAGCCGAGGCTTCCGGCCAGGACCGGAGCGACGACGAGCCCCAAGGACCAGGCATTCGGTCCTGTGGCCGCCGTGTAGCCGGCCAGGAGCATGGTCCACGAGCCCACGATCGCCGGCACGACGTGGAGAAGGCCCTCGAAGCGTCGCACCGCGAAGCGCGCCAGGTCCTCGGAGAAGTGGTAGGCGGCGTAGAGCGTCGGCGCGCAGGCCCCGAAGACGGTGAGCAGCAGCAGGATCACGGCCCACGCCAGGGCGCCCGAGTCGTCCTCGAGCAGGGCCCAGCGCGCGAGGGCGCCCGCAATCGCCCCGCAGACGAGCGGCCCGACGCAGACGGCCAGCAACACCTCGCGGGTCGAGTCCGCGACCATCCACCGCGGAACCGGAGGTACCCGGAGGTGGAGATCGCTCATCGCACCCTTCCGCGAGTCGCGCCTCCGTCGAGCGGCTCCGCCACGCAGAGCGCGCGGACCGGCCCGGTCGCGGACCGGGTGGTCCAGTCGGGCACCTGGACCCCGAGGTGCCGCATCGAGAACCCCAGAGGCACCGGCGGCACGCCCGCACACCCATTCGCGGGCCGGAAGATGGGGGACCCGTCCTCCGGTCGTGGGGTTCCCGGAGGCGCGATCACCGCGGTCCCGACGATCTCCGCATCGTGCTCCTGGTCGCACGGCACGAGCGCTCCGCCGGGCACTTTCCCGAGGTCGAGACAGGTGCCGACCGGGGGCCACACACTGGCCGAGGTGAGGTCGACCAGCGGACGGTCGGCGACCGGTCGATAGAGGACCATCGCGAGGACCACGACGCCAGCGAGTACGAATCCGACGACCAATGGCGCCGCGGTCGCCTCCCGGAGCGGCGGGCGCATCGTCGACCTCCTCGCGTCTCGGTGGCTCGTGCAGTGTGCCAATTCCTCCTCGACGACACGACCACCACGAGTGGTCGTCGCGTGCTCGACTCGGCTACGTGCCGCGGCCCGGTGACCCGACGCCGGAGTCGAGGCATCCCGGGAGATGGCGACGACCGCGGCCGCGTTGGCGTAGGGGCACGACGGCCTGGCGGCTCGCGGTCGGTCGATCACCGCCGACTGGACCTGCTGTGCTGCGCCCGCCGCGCTGAGGCCCGGATCGAGGAGCGACGCTCGAGCCGCCCTGCAGTCGGGTAGACGTTCGGCGCCGGCTGGCCAAGCCGCGAGCAGTACAACCGCCACGCGATCGACCATCGTCGGCGTGGGCCCCAGCGAGGCCGACGTGACGGTTTCGGCATGATCGCGGCACGCCGCTGAACGAGGGGGACGCACAGTGACGATCGACGAAGCACGCGACGAGCCGACTCCGGACGACGAGCAGCAGACGGGACGAGCGCTCCGGCTGCTCGACCGCGCGATCGATCTCCAGCAACCGCTCGTAGCGGCTCACGTCCGCAAGCTCCGGGAGCGCCACCCCGAGGAATCCGCGAGCGAGATCTGCAAGAGGCTGGAGCGCCAGTACCTCGCGGCGGTAACCGGGTCAGGTGCGGCCGTGGGCGCGGCGGCTGCGGCGCCCGGAGTGGGAACCGCTGCGTCCCTCGCGATGAGCGCGGGCGAGACCGTCACCTCACTCGAGGCGGCAGCACTCTTCGCGCTGTCCTACGCCGAGGTACACGGCGTCCACATCGCCGACGTCGAACGGCGGCGAACCCTCCTCCTCTCCCTCCTCCTCGGCGACGGCGGCTCGACGTTCGTCTCCAAGGCGGCGGGACGAACGGGTAAGCATTGGGGTCGGCTCCTGGTCGACGCGATCCCCATGACGAAGATCAACCAGGTCAACCGCGTGCTCGGCGGACGGTTCATCACGAAGTACGGCCAAAAGCAGGGGATCCTCGTGCTCGGCCGAACCGCACCGTTCGGCATCGGCGCAGGGATCGGCGCGGCCGGGAACGCCGCTGTCGGGTGGACGGTCGTCAAGGGCGTGCGGCGAGCGTTTGGAGACGTTCCCGAAGACCCTGGGCACCTGAAGGGCCGTCACTCGGAGGACTAACGCCAAAGGGTGAGCAGAACACAGATTGGCATCTTGAGGAAGAACTCTCAGTAAGAGCGGGAGAAGAGCCGATCAACCTCCTCTCGAATAAGTCTTCCTATCGCTTCGCCGAGTCTCACCGGAACAGCGTTGCCTATTAATCGCCCGAGACGGTTGAATCGAACCAATTCGCCCGAGCGGACGAACTTGTACTCTTCCGGGAACGTCTGCAGCATAGCAGCTTCACGCAGAGAGATAGCTCGATCTTGGTCTGGATGACCGAATCGTCCATTACCATACCCGAAACATTGGGTTGTGATCGTAGGAGCTATCTTGTCCCACTCCATGCGGCCATACACGCTTGGGTAAGTTGCACCTGTATCTTTCTGGTGGCAGTGAGAAAGTAGCGATTTGTCCCAATCTCTCCAAGTACCTCCTGGAGCAGAAGCCCGTATCCTTTGCATGTTGAGCGGACTTAGCTGGGGAGAGATATGAAGCGGGTCTACCGCATTGGATTCCCCGGCGCGGAGCAAAGGGAGTTTGCCAATTGTCTCCCGAACCGTGGGAGCCAGACTTGTTTCTGCGTCGACTCCCCTCCCTAAGGGCCCGTGCCGGGAGGCGACCAGGACCAGACGTTGCCTCGATTGCGGAACTCCGACGCGGGAGCACTGAATTCGCGCCGAGCGCAGGTCGTACCCGCGTAGACTTAGGATGAAATCTTGAAAAACCTTATGAGACTTCAGCTGTGGAACATTCTCCATTGTAACGAAGTCCGGTTGTAGCTGCTCCACCAAAGTGCCAAAGCGCCTCAGGAGGCGCCAGTCCTGCCCCCGCGATTTCCCTCTGTCCCCTTGGCTATAGGTACTAAAGGGTTGACAAGGAGCACAGCCAGCTAGAAGCGAGTACCGACCCTTCGATAGTTCGCTTGCGATTTCAGATACCTTAAGCTCGTCGACGTCCTTCTCGAGGAACCGCGAGTTATTGTTCTCCTCATAGGGGAATTTGCATGCCGGATCAACATCAACGCCGAGGCGGACATCGACCCCAGCCCGAGCTAGTCCATGGGTCAACCCACCTACACCACAGAACAGATCGACTGCGGAAATGCTTGGGCTTAGGGTATCCACGCCTATCCGGCTTCCTGGCTGGGCCTACGGTCTTCCAGCACAAACATGTGGCTTTCAATGAAAACGATAAAACTCGAGACAAATTCACGTACATACGCTTCTAGGGCGTCGGTAGTACGCGTAAGTTCGTCTGTCGCTACACCATCAGCACACTCACGGAAAGACAGTGATCCATGAGCTAGCCTGTTGCGTCGATCACGTACCAATTTCAGCGCGCCAAGGCTGTCCCGTATCGGACGCTTAGCTGCGGCCTGCGTTTCTGCGGCAAAGCGAAAGTTGCAGCCTAGACGTTGCCCGAGTCTGTAAATCTCTTCATCATCCCAATTCCCACCTCCACCAACATCAATCGCAAACTTGCCAAGAGGAAGCTGACCCATTAGGTGTTCGCACAGGATCATGGCGTTCTCGAGTCTCCTCTCGGGCGACATCTCGGTGTGAGTACGCGCCATATGGCGAACCCACTCCCGCTTCAATTGTTCGGCGAGATCAGTCGGCTGCCATCCTCCGGTTTCCAAGGCTCCGCCAAGAGCTTCAAGGCACCTGCTGACTAGGGCCTCCGTGAGGCTGTACAGTTGGAGATACACAGTGGAGGCAAGCACTCGTTGTTGAGAAACCGTGATGGGCGCTTTGGACTGTTCAAGGCGCGGAACACCGGTGGCTGCCTCCTGTTCAATAGCGCGAAGCAACTCTATATAGTCACGAACTTCGCTGATTCGCTCGTCTAAGAATTGAATGAGCTCGCTCACGTTCTCACTCATTCGGCCTGTCCAAGTAGGCGGTCTCGCACATAGTCGAATCGACCGCGAAGTCGTGCGACTGCATTGGCACCGTCGGAGCTGGTGCGTTCGACGAAAGCGTTCGAATTAATCCAAGATGGGACTGCCAACTCGGCTGAATCGACAGTCGCGAGCTCAGGCTTCGCGGACATCGCCAGGTAGGACCCGACCGCGATGGCTTCGAACCTCGCCTTAGCAGTGGCCTGACTGCGAGCGTTCTTCTTAAAGCCGTACGGGAAGTTTCTGTCGACAAACGAAACCATACGGAAAAAACGCTCCGCATAGGAATCGGCCAGCTCTGGGTCCGCTGCAAATTTCTTGTTCATGATCTTCGCGTACTCGAAAACGAACTCGCTCGGCCGGTCGTGGTACCCGTCTAACCCGTCGCCGTAAGCAAAAAATCGAGCCACCAGCTCCTCTCGGGCGCGCTCCTTCTCGCTCTTGGCCGACATGGGAGTCAGTTCCACGAACCGTTCGTCTCGAGCGAGTGTGATCACAAGCTGCATGAATGGCCCGCCCAGAGCGCCTCGACGCAACTCCGCCGGATTCGCAATCTTGCTTCCCGTGTTGATGCGCTCGAACATATCGAAGCGAGCGGCTTCATCAGCATGTTCGTTCAGAACGATTCCGCGAATAGAGCGATTGCGAAACTTACGCTGCCGGGACGCGGGAAGATCCTTGAACCCGAACCCTGAGACAGCACTTAGCTGCTCAAGCTCACCAAGACGGAAGTCCCCCAGGAGGAACTCCTCCAAAGTTCGCAGTCTTTGCGAGCCATCTACGATCTCAAGTCGCCCGTCGGGCATCTCCCAAAAGAATATGAAAGGAATCGGAAGACCCATAAGGAGAGACTCAAGGAATCGCGATTTTCTGATCGCCTCCCAGGTAAACTCCCGTTGATAGGGTGGGACCTCGTACTCACCGTCTCGCATCTTCTGAGCGAGAATCTCGATGGACAGTTCAGTGATGTAAAACTCGATGCGCTTAGATTGTGCAACGATCTGCGCTTCAGCCGCCTCAACGTCTAGCATCGACATCTGAACTATGTCTCGCTTACTTCCAGACACGCTGGGCCCCATCGGATAGTGATCGTAGCTGCCTGCAGGCGACTAATAGCAAGCTGGAGTGATGCACATAACTGACACAACACGCTGAGCCTACACACCTGACACCTCGGAATCGGCGAACATGCCAGTCTCGCGCACGTCCATTCCTCCATCCCTCATCAGGTAATACTTAAGATGGGCGGCTAAATTGGACGCCAACCCAACTGGGACAGCGTTGCCGATCTGCTTGGCGATCTCAACCTTCGAGCCGCACCACTTGTAGCTCTCGGGAAAATCCTGGAGATACGATGCTTCGAGATGGGTGATTACCCGATTGACGCGTCGCGACGAAGATTCGGCCTCCCACTGAGGGTGAAGATACTGACCCTTCTCAGGCTTGAAAAACTCGGTACGAATCGTCAGAGACGGAGCGTCCCAGCGCATCCGGCCCATGACGTCCGTGGTTCCGGTCGCCTTCTTCCGCCAGCAGTTGGGGAGCAGCTCGTCGGGGAGATCGAAGCGACCGCCTCCGGGCGGCACGCAGTCGTACCGCTGGAGCGATATCTCCTTCGGCCGGCGACCGAAATGAAGGTCGCGAGCCTTGAATTCGCCGGGAAGAACGCGCCCAAAATGCTCGACGTACATCTCGGGCAGGTCAGACGTGTCCGGCCGCTCCGGAAGGCCGAAAATGCGGGATCGGACGGTCTCCCAGGGCTCCATCCCAAGCTGTGGCAGATTTGAGTGCGTAGGCTCCGGTAAAGGGACGCGGCCGACCCTCGAGCCGATCAGGATGGTCCGCGGCCGCCGTTGTGCCACCCCGTAGTCGGCGGCCAGAAGGACACGGGACTCCAAGTGGTAGCCCTCAATCATGCCTCCGGGCTTCACCTCATCATGCAGCAGCTGGTACTCGGCGCTCCTCGAGAACCTCGCCACGTTCTCCACGACGAACACGCTGGGCTGAGCCACCCGCACGAAGCGCAGGTACTGCTTCCACAGCTGGTTCCGAGGGTCGTCGACGTCCTTGCTGCCGAGGTTCGAGAAGCCCTGGCAAGGTGGCCCCCCGATGACCACGTCGGCCTCGGGGATGTCGTCGTCCCCGAAGTCGGCGATGTCGCCCCAGTAGATGTGGTCTTCGCTGAAGTTGGATGCGTACGTGGCCGCGGCGGCCAGGTTCCACTCGACGGCCTGCACGGGGGTGAACCCCTGGTCGACGAAACCCTGGGTCATCCCACCGCACCCTGCGAACAGGTCGATCACGGTCAGCGGCCTCATGACACCCATGTTATTCGCCCCCACCGACAATGCCCAGCGTCAGACCGGCCGGGCAGCCTGTGCCCACGGTGCCGCATGGCTGTTGAGGCCCTTCATGCAGGGTCCCTGGCCAAGCTGGGGGCGCGCCGCGGCCATGAGACCGGCAACGTTCGATGTCACTGCCGGGCCTCGCGCCGACGCTGGACGACCGTCTCGATCGAGTCGACGACTACGACCGCATCCTCGTGCTCCCAGAAGCGGAGGACCACCCATCCCAGAGTCTGAAGATGCCTATCCGTGTCGCGATCCCGTGCCACGTTCTTCTCGAGCTTCGCCGCCCACCAACTCCCGTTGGCCTTGGGTGAGGTCCGGTGCAGGGGACATGCGTGCCAGAAGCAGCCGTCGACGAACACCGCCACCTCGGCCCGCGTAAAGAGCAGGTCCGCGCGGCGCCGGGGCATGCCCGGTATCGGAGCATCGACTCGATAACGCAGCCCGCGCCGGTGTGCCTCCTTGCGCACGAGGAGCTCCGGGCGGGTGTCTCGTCGGCGAGCTGCGCTCATGCGCTCACTCACCGCCCGGGACGAGGGCAGTGGGCCGTTCTTCAAGGTCCAGCCCCTCTCATCCGCCCGCCTCGGCCTGCAGCGGTCTCTAAGCAGGTTTGTCAACACGCTGCGTACCTCAGCACCGGGCTCGGCCGAGGCCGGCCGGAGTGACTAGTCCGCGGCCCCGCACCTCAGCCGAGACGCTTCAACTCGGCCACGGACTGGGTCGCCTCCCATCGCAACTGTGCGGTCAGTTCGCCGATGTCCAACGCATCGAACTCGACCAGCGCTCCGGCGCGGAGCAGCCGCTTCAACAGGTCTCTGAGCACGAGTCTGCTGGGCAGACCACCGCGATCGATGCTCGGCCACGTATCGACCAGCGCCCTGATGAGGGTCCGGCTGCCTCCCAACAGTGAACGTCGCGCGTAGATCTGGTCGAAGTCCGACTCGCCCAGGACGCCCAGGAGCCGGTAGCGATCGCCGTAGGCCTCGGGCAGCACGAGGAGATGAGAGCGCCACCACAGGCGACCCCACACGTGGCGCGTGATGTCAGTGGCAAGGATCCGTTCCTCGGGCGGCCTCGGGTATCTCCAGTACGACACGTCCGGGAGAACCACGAGTGCGAGGAACGCCCAGATCGACCGCACGGCAGCCTCGGCCGCGACCAGCCCACAGCGCTCGTGCAGGAGCTGTGCCACCTGTCGGTCGAACACCGCGTGGTCACCTGAGGGGGTCGGAAAACCCGTCTGGATTGCGAACTCGATTATCTGGCCACGCAGCTCACGTAGATGCTCACCCGGGACGCGCTGACCGCCCGTCGCAGCGAAGATGGCCGACGGATGGGAGAAGGCGGCATGTCGGCCTAGGTCGTCGATCGACATGCGGCAGTACCGGTAGTGCAGCTCGGACGCCGCCCCGTCCAGGAGCCTCGGATACAGAATGCTGCTCATGCGGTGGCCAGCAGGTCCGTCGCACTCTGCAGGCGGGTGGCGAAGCGAATGGGCTCATGGGACCGCTCCCGCCTCAGCATCTCGAGCGTACGGTCGGGGAAGGTGTTGCGCACGACCGCAACCAGCAGCGCTCCGATGGATCCCGCCGGATAGTCCTCCTCCATGTCGAAGACGTCGTCCACGATCGCGCGCTCGATCAGCGAGCGGATCACGTCGGAGCGGACTACGGACAGGACCCTCCGGTCCGCATCAGACGGGTCGCCGGCAGAGGTGAGCGCGTTGACGACGGCCTCCCGCCGCTTGTTCGCCAGCAGCAGGATCGATCCGAGCGCCTGCGCGTCGAGATTCTGTCCGAGTTCGAGGTGCCAGGAAGCGCCCGTGGGATAGACGAGTTGCTGGAAATCCGCCACCGCGAGCGGGAAGAGGACGTTGTCACCCTGGAGGAGGGCCGACCGGACATCCCGCCAAAGGACGCTGCCGGGCCGAGTAGGGGCGGCCGCCGACTCCACCTCGATGCCGCGGTACCCGAGCGTCACGACGGTCTCGAGGTCGAGCTGCCCTCCGAGTTCGTCACCGGGCAGATCGAACGCGATCTCGACCTCCATCTCGTCATCCGCAGGCAGGACCTGCTGCCAGACACGGCCCCGAAGTCCTGAGCTGGACGAGGACCAGAGAACTGACAGGACCAAGGTCGAGTCCGGACCCAGTCCGGTGGAGCGCCGCGCGCGAAGGCCGTCGACCCGCATCGGCCGCCGCAGGCGGAGGACCGAGTCGTAGTCCCAGTCCGGGAGTTCAGCCGATAGCTCGACGAACTCCGAGGCCGTTGCCATCAACCACGGCCCGGCGGCGACCACATCCACCGGAGGCCGTCGGTACGGATAAGCCCGACTCACGATGCACCCTCCTCGTTCTTGGTCGCCAGGACCGCGATGTCCGTGACCGTGTCGGGGACCGGGATGACAATTAGACCGACTTCTGCCGGGGTGGCGACGACGCAGTGGTCTCCACCGATCTCTCCGTCCGGCGTCGACCACGCGAGGATCTCGGGACGCCGGCCACCGGCCGGAGCGTCGTCCTCCCTCGCGCGACTGCCCAGCCCGACCGACAACTTGGCCTCGAGTCTCGCCGGGCCGGGGCCGCTGACCGAGAACCTCTGCATCAGGACCACTCGGCCCGCACGCTCGTCGACGATCGGCTCGGTCAAGGCGGAGATCCGTGGTCGGCGTCCCGGGGAGGGACGCCCTCCGCCAGAGCCGTTCCCTGACCCGACCGCTCGCCCGCCGCCTCGGGATCCCGCGCCCCCGACTCCGTCGTCGGGCTGGGCGAAGGCAGCCGCGACGATGCCACCGAGGAAGCTGCTGGCCGCACCCAGCGCGACTCCGCTCTCCGCCCGGCTCGTGGTGACTTCGGTAGTACGGAACTCGTCCAGCTGTTCCTTGATCCTCCGGAACGTCGTCCGGACGAACGTCTGATCATTGCCGGTCAGCTGCTCGTGTACCCAGTTGTCGTGCGTCGGGGGCTCGGCGGCCGCGTAGACGTCGTCCAGCTCGTCCACGGCTCGGAACACTCCGGCGTAGGCCCGGTTGACGGAACCGGTCTCGGTCTGGCTCAGGTACTTCACGACGAGCTCGGGTGATCGCATCAGGCAGATGTGGTGCGGGTCGCCGGGTACACCCGCACAATCGGCTGCGAGCGTCACCGAGTCCTTCGACATGGGCACGACGAAGTCGTGCTGGACCGCGAACCGGCCGAGCGCACGCCGCGGACGCTTGCACTCCAGGACGGTTCCATGTCCATCACGTTGCTTGCGGTACGCGGCGACGAACATGTCGAGCGGATAGGTGGCGGCAGGGTCCGGCACCCGGAACACGGATCCGTTGGAGACGACCTCCGCAGCCAGGCGATCGTCTCCCCGCTCCGGGAGCATGATCGGCCACAGCTGCCACGCGATGGTGTTCGCCAGGTGATCTGCCGCCGTGTCAGAGTCGTCGTCGAACTCATCGAGATCGGGGTCGAGCACGATCAACGTCGTACCCGATTCGTCCTCGGCGAACGGAAGCAGTCCGAGGCTTCGCGCGACACGGTCCGCCTCGGGGCCGCGCAGGGGCTCGACGTGATCTCCCTGGACCTCGCCCCACCAGTGTCTTCCCGTGAAGGGCCGCGCTCCGGCGTCGACACGCTCGCTGCTGTCGAAAGAATCACCGAGAGCGATCCCGATGAGACGCGACTCGAGTCCGCGCCCGGGCTCATCGGTGCGCGAGTAGACGAGGATCGTCCCGACCTTGGACATGCGGTAGAGGACGGCCTTGCCGTACCCGTAGGTACCGCCTCCCTGCTCCGTGTCACGCTTCTCCCCGACATTGAGGACGAACGACACCCAGTCCTTCCGTCCAGTGGCCAGCTGGTCGGCTCGGGTCGGTCCGCCCAGGCCCTTCGTTCCGCGATCGACGACGGAGAGAAGCCGCAGATTCGGGGTGCGGACCACGCGGCCCACACCAAGATGCCGTTCGGTTGCGGGGGGTGGGGTGAGGAGGCGTTCCCAGACGGGGCGGTGCGTCGGAGCCACGGAGGTGAGCTCGAGGCGGTAGGTGGTCGGAACTTCTGCCTCTCGCAATCGCGCGTCCCAGGAGTTCTGCGCCGTCTCTCGTACAAAGACCGTCAGCGGGTCCACCGGTGGCCGACCGAGCTGATTGCGGATCCCCTCGGAAGCAATCGCTCCGGTCGGCGGGAACGGCTGTGACCACCATCGCGGCGAGATCACAAGAGCTCCAGGAGCGCACGCGCCGGGTCGACATCGACGACGCTCGAGGAGGCCGGAGGACTGTTCAGGTCGAGGTCGTAGTGCACGTTGTCGAGTCCGGCCAGTGCGGCGTCGCCGCTGAGGTCCGAGGTGGTGATGCGGGGAAAGCCGGCTCCGATCTCGTACACGGCCTGCTCCACCAGCTCGAAGGTCTGACGCGAGTAGACCTCGCGGTCGGTGATTGCGTACCCGACCTCGCGAAGGGCTGCCACGAAGCCCGGCGGATCGTCGACGAGTTCGGTAATCTCGTCGATGAGGTCGGGCAGCGATCGACCTCCGCCGTTGCTCACGCGCATCCACACGAGCAAGAGCCGAACCGAGTCGTCGGTGTCAAGCTGCTCGACACCGTGGATCCGTACCTGACGGCCTTCTACTGAGGTGGTGGTCTTGACCTCGACCGCCACCTTCCCACGGTGGAAGTCCTGCGACGTTCCCGTGTGTCCGGTCCAGTAGACGACCGCCCCCGGATCCTTCGTGACAAGAGCCTTCAGGATCAGGAGCTCGCCGAACAGCCCTGCCTGCTCGGCCGGCCCGAGCGCCCGGCGAGCTCCGGACAGGAGGGCCCGCCACTCGTCGAGAGCCCGACGGAGCACTGGGAGAGCACGGTGTGGCGCGGAACTGACACGCGTCAGTACCTCAGCACAGAGCGTGGTGAACAGGTCCGACAGAGCGTCGTCCACCAGACCGAGTGCAGCGTATGTGCGAAGACTCGTCTCGTCCTCGAGAACGGTCCTCCTCAGCGAAACGGCCCGACCGTCGAGGTCCTCCTTGATCGTGTGCTTCGGATCGACGGGCACGAGCAGGTGCTTGGTACCGTCGTCCCGAACCGCGATGAGTACGGGACCCTGGGGCGTGACGATTCCGACCTCCGCGGATCTGAAACGAGCCGAGGACGATCTCCGCCCCGCCACGTCCCAGAGCTCCTCGAGTTCCGTCGCGCTCGGGCTCACTCGTCCTCCTGCTCAAGCACGGAGTCGTCCTCTTCCTCCCGAGCAACCTGGGAGAGGTCGGCGCTCACGTACTCGACTTCGGAGTCCTTGCCGATCGGGTCGGGAAAGACGAGGGCGACACCCATGACGACATCGTCGGTCGGAGCGTCGAGGGGCACGCGATTCCTGCTCGTGGGCTCCGACTCGGGCTCGATGGGATAGAGAAGCAGCAGTCCCTCAGTGGGCCGCTGTTTCATGCGGAGCGCGACGAGTTGTTTGCGGCTCAGTGAGCTCGGACTGTCGGTGACGAGGTCGAGTGCTTCGTCGCGGCGGCTACTGAGGGTCTTGATGTCGGCAATACCGTCGAAGTCGTCGGCGTCGTAGGCGAGGCGAGCTCGCCTGACCATCCGCACTTCCACCCCGCTGCCGAAATTGCATGTCTTCGTGTCGGCGCCCGACCGGGAGTTGCCGATGACTCCCACACTCCACCGCCCGAGAGCGCCTTCACTGACTCTCTGAGTAATGTATTGAGAGATGCGAGCACTGTTGGCGTCCGACGACCGTTCTTGGAACGAATAGTCGTCGAGGAACTCCAGCACGTCCTCGTGCGGAACCTGCGTGAACAAGGCCGACTCGACGTGCGATTTCGTTTCGATGCCGTCCTTGAATGCCGCTTCCACCAGCTTGCGTGCGGCCGAGGCATTGCGGGCCAGCCATTGGCCTGCGCCCGGGCCGACGTCGAAGAAGCGTGACTCGACGAGGAGACCACCGTAGGCGGCGGAGGCCCTGACGGCGCTCGTCATCTTGGCCTTGGCGGTGATGCTCATCTTGGGGTGCGTCCGGAGGCGGACCGCGAAGTTGAGCGGGTCGACGCCGGGGTTCATGTAGCGGTTGATGTCCTGCCGCATCTCGGCCTCGACCGTCGCAAGGTGGCTGAACCAACCTCGGAGCTCGTTCGTCATCCAGATGCGGGGCAGGTCGCCGTAATTGTCCCGGTAGCCGAACCAACGTCCCATCTGGAGCAACGTGTCGTACGCCGTGACGGCCCGCACGAACAAGCTCGACACCAGGCCCTCGAGCGTGAGACCTCGCGACAAGGTGTTCCCGCCGACCGCGATGGCCGTGACCGGTCCCGACTCGTAGTCGAGACGATCGGTGCTCCTGTAGTTGTCGATCACGACCTTCGTGTCGAGCACCACCGTCGGGAGCTGCTCAAGCAGCGCATCGAAGGCCACAGCGGTCTCGCCGAAGTCGGACGCCGGCACCCGATCCGTCTCGTCCTCCCACGTTGCAGCGAGCCGGTCCAGGAGGGCCGCGTCGCCCTTGTCGAGGCCGGTCAACATCCGAGCCCGAAGTTCGAGCAGAGGCTCCTTGAAGCGCTCGTGCACGGCCGTCTCGGTGGTCGTGTGGATCAGCATGGAGGAGTGTGGGTTTCCCCCGCCGCGGACGCGCCGAGCCGCGGTCGCGAGCCAGAACCATTCGACCGCGCGCCGGAGGGACGGCACCATGCCCGGCTGGAAGTCTGCGGCCTCCTTCTTGTTCCGTGGCTTGAGCTCGTCGATCTCCGGATCGGGGACCGACCGGATCATGTCGTAGCCACCGTCGAGGTCGGACGCGTCCTCGCCGGGCAACAGCTCTCGCCCGAAGAGGACCTCGCCGCCGTGGTAACCGGTCGGTTGCGGAAGATTGACGATGAAGTCCCGTGGATAGAAATCCGACTCGTCCGCGGGGTTGATGAGCAGGTTCGCGAACGGGGTCGCGGTGTAGCCGACGTACCCAACCTTGGGGAACCTGTCGAGCAGCCCGTAGAGGAGAGGATTGATCTTCGCTGTCGCCACGGTGCTCTGGTCGGCCTCGTCGTCGATGATCAACGTGGGACACTTGTCGAGGTACTCACCTGCAGACGCCAACCACTTGCTCAGCTTGCGAAGGACCACGGCATTCTTCTTGACCACCAGCAGGAGATGCTGGTCCCTCGCCGCGAAGAACGCCTTGGGATTCCCAGGCGGAACGAAGTCGTGCTGATCGGTCGTCACCTCGTGCCAACGGTCCGGGTTCGACCTGACGAGGTCCCTGGCCAACCTCAGCTGGGTCTGGCGGCGAAGGGTGTTGTGGATGCCAGAGAGGACGATGAACAGTTTGTATCCACGATCGGCGGCCTTCGCCATGACTGCGGTGAAGTTGGTCGTCTTGCCGGATTGTACGAAGCCGACGACCAGCCCACGTGTCCGGTACTTGTCCTGCTTGGGATGATCCAACAGAGACAGGACCTTGGTCGAGCTCTCATCCACAGACTCGATATTGCTCTGGCCGAAGTTCTTCCGGTCCATCGAGGCTTTGATGGCAGGCCAGTTGCGGTCTTTCACCATGTCGGGCCCGAGGTACCAGGTGATGCGCCCGTTGCGCCAGACTGACGGTGGCTCGTCGAGATCACGAATACGGACGGTCTCTGCCTCATGTTTGAGACGCAGCTTCTCGATCAGTTCAGGAGACCGGCCCTCGAAAATGTCGTTGAGCACCTCTTGCGGGGAGTCGATGTCGGCGTACTTGAGGAATACCTTGTACGCCTTTTCGACCTCTTCGTCGGACACGCCACCGCTCACATCGACCCCCATCGCCCGCTCCTACGCAGCGGCGCGACACTAGCCGGATCTACGACCGGCGCCGAGAAGAACCCCACCCGTCCGCGTGAACGCACTGCCTAACTCGTTCGACTGGTCGAAGATCAACACAACGCTCCGTACAGTACTGGGTGCGATCGGTAGCAGGGTGCCGTTGCGAAGACCGAGAAGCGCCCGCCCCGCTGGAGACGGAGAAGACAGGGCGTTCGATCGCTCCATGGATCGCCGCTCGCATGAGCTGTGGCCCGTGGAGCCCTGCAGGACGCTTGAGGCCGGGCGCCTGCCCGCAGCGGTCGACGACGCACGGCTCGTGGATCGGCAGCCTCGGCGAGACTCGGAGTTGACGCCGCGCCTCCGCTGACTCCCCGCGGAAGCTGTCGTGGTCGTCGAGCGGTCCGATGCCGGCCCAGAGACGGGCAGGCTCCGAGCCGGCAGCGAGGCTTCAGTCCCGCTGCGGCGATCGCTTCAGACCGACCAGGCGGCAAGCGTTCGACCAGCAGCGACCTGGTTGATGCGGTTGTGGACGATGCCGACGACGAGGCACAGCCCGCCAGCGAGAGGTCGACGCTCCCCCGACTGCGCAGAGGCCGACTCCGACAGCCGGGAGCACCAGTCGTCTAAGATTCTACGGTGGCTTTCGATGACGTGACCGGCGCCGCGGTGACCGCCGCCCTCCAAGAATTCGACCGCCTGGGCCGCGACCAGTTCCTTGAGGCAACGGGCTTCGGTCACGCTAAGAGCTACTTTCTCGAGCACGATGGAAATCTGTACGATTCGAAAGCAATTGTCGGATACGCGCACGGAATCAGTGGAGATAGACCCTGGCGCGCCAGCGACTTCAGCGGCGGGGAGAAGACCGTCGCGGACCTACTCCGGGCTCTGGGCTTCAGCGTCCGCTTCGTTCGCAACCCTGCGTGGACGCGTGACGAGATAGTGTTGGCCTGCGCACTCGTCGAAGCACATGACTGGCGAACAGTCGCACAAGAACGACCGGAAGTCGTCGAACTGTCGCGACTCTTGCAATCTAGAGCAATCCATCCACTGGAAGGTCGAACCTCGGATTTTCGGAATCCCGCAGGTGTTGAGCGCAAGACCGGCGACCTTGTCTCATGTCTCCCCGGCCACCGCCGCACGAACGGTAACCGACTCGATATCGAGGTGGTTGATGCATTCCGCGCCCGACCCTCGGAGATGCGAGACGAGGCTCGAGCAATAGAGGTGGCACTACGAGAGTGGGGCGACGGTCCGCATAGTATCGAGGACCCGGACCTACTCGATGTCTCCGCTAACGAGGGCAGTGCAGTCCTCCGCGCACACCTTCGTCGCGAGCGCAGCGCATCGCTTAGGCGTCGGAAGATCGCAGACGCGCGTCGACAAGGTCGTGAAATCGCCTGCGAAGCGTGCGGCTTCAATTTTGAAACTACCTATGGAGACCGAGGAGCAGACTACATCGAGTGCCACCACCGCACTCCCCTTCATGAATCCGGCCCTGTAAGAACTCGCCTCGACGACCTCGCCCTCATCTGCTCGAACTGTCATCGAATGATTCACCGCACGGTCGCGTGGCTCAGGGTTGACGAGCTCACTGACCTACTCCGACGGCAACGTGGCCAAACGACCGTTGCTTCGCTCGACCGCCCGGGGTCAGAACCAGTTTGACCACGGCGGACAACCGGTGTTGTCGCCGTTGGCGCTGAGGGCACGACGGACGACCTCGGCGACGTTACCGGCGAGGACGTCGGGAGCCGCCGTCGCGTCGAGAGTCGGAAGACCGCCGCATCGTCGGGGAAGCGGCTCGAGACGCCGTTCGAGTACCGCCGCGCGCAGCGACTCGTAAAGCCCCTCGTCCACTCCCCCAGGCACGGGACGGCGCCTGCCACGGCGGCGATGCCTGCCGACGGGCGAGGCCTGTAACAAGATCTCAACCGAGGCGATGTCCGATCTAGACCTTGATCGGAGGACCGGTGACCATCGAGACCCGACTCGCCCCGCCCGTTGCTGCTGCAGTCCCGGACCCGCGCCTGGCGAGCATCATCGCGTCCGCTGAGGCCGGCGAGGCGTGCCCCGGCGTCATCAACCTGCTGGTCGGGAGCTGGCTCATCCAGGGCCGGCCGGTCAGCTCGGAGATCTTCCTCCAAGCGTCGTTCGACTCCATGTGCCAGTCCGTGCTCGCTGTCAAGCAGCCCCGGCGGTCCCGAATCCCCGAGGCTGAGCGGGTCCAGCGCGCGCAGGAGGCCGTCGCCCCTGGGTTCGCTGCTGTCGAAGCACCTGAAGCTGACGCCGACACGCTGTGTCTCGCGGACGTCTCCCTGGCCGCCAGCAGCGGGCCGTCGTTGCATCCGCCGGCCATTCGAGTCGCCGCGTCGTCCGTCATGGCGTGGTGGATCACCGACTTCGAGGTTCGTGAGGAGAGGGCGAGAGGCACGGGTGTGGGCGTGGGAGTCGGGGTGGAGTTCGTCTACGAGGTGTGAGCTGGCAACCGCACCGCGGCGTCCCTATGCCGGGCTGGTTGCCGAAGCGGCCGTGGCTGTCGGGTGCAGCCGCTACGGTGATGCCGTGACCACGTCGACGTCCCCTCGGCCCGAGCGGCGAGGCTCGCTGGCGCGAGGCGCGTCGCCCGCCTCGATCCGGGCAGCGCTGTTGTCTGAGGACAAGGCCGTCTTCGACGCCGCCTACGAAGGCGCACTCGATCAGGCCCGACGCGACTACGACCTCGCGGCCCTGCACTCGACTCTCGAGAACTGGCGCAGGCAGGCCATCGCGCAGTCTGATGCCGAAGCCTTCCAGCTGATGGTCCGTCGCGCGGCAGCCTTCTTCAGCGGGGAACCGGTGCCGTCCGATGAGCCCTTCGCTGTCACCCGTGCCAAGGCCGGTATGTAGCGGGTGTACCGCGTCGAGCCGGTCGGCGAGGACATTGCTGCCGCTGTCGACGAGCTGCCTGAGCGATTCCTCGTGGCGTTCGCGGAGCTGCGCGTCGCGTTGGAAGTCGCTCGATGGAGTGTCGGCGGGCCCTACCACCCGGCCAATCCCTCCGGCTCTCGATCCGCCACCTTCGGACCCGACGACCGCGAACTGGTGGTCTCCGCCGTCGAGGACAGCGATGGGGCAGTCAAGTCTGTTGAAGTGTGGCGGGCGTCGATGAGTGCGTGGCGGCCGCTCATGTGAATTGTCCGGAAGAGGGGCCGATCCGACACGTAGCATCCGTGCGTGCGCACCACGCTGTCCATCGACGACGACGTCATGATCGTAGTCCGTGAGCGTGCTGCACGGGAGAAGCGTGCGGTCGGTGAGGTCCTCTCCGAGCTGGTTCGGACCGCGCTGAGCGTTCAGGTCCGCGATCGACCCAACGTTGAGGCGTCCCGTCATGGCCTCCGACCACTGCCGCGGCGCGGACCCGTGGTCACGAATGCCTTGGTTGATGAGCTGCGCGACCCGAAGGGACCGCGACGCAGGAGGCGCTCGGGTACCTCTTTCAGGAGCGCCGATCACTCGTCGATGGAGGCCTCGCAACGGCAGGCCGAAGCGACATAGCCGAGGTCCTCCGGACTCGCGTCGAAGGCCTGCGCGAGCGTGCACGTCAGGAACAGGACGAGTCGGTAGACGTCGACCGGAGCGTCGACGTCGAGTCCGTAGTTGGTGGACGGCCGTCGGGTGTCGTCAACCGGTGGCTATCCGAGCGCGAGCAGAGCGCGGTGGCCTTCGTTCGCGAGGCGCCTCGAGTAGGCACCGGAGTCCGCCTCGATCCAACAACCACCCTCGGGATGGGCGTGCATCTGGACGTACCGCCCCTGCGCCGCTGATACAACGAGGAACGCGTGGCCTGCGTCCAGCACGTCATGGACCAGCGTTCCGAGACGATGGCCGGCCTCAGCCCACGAACGCGCGCCCAGCGGCGTATCCCCCACGTCTGGACGGTCTCACGGGCGCCGACCCGTGTGATCGTGCCCTCGCCTGCTCTCGGGCCGCGGCAACGAAGCAGGTCCAGGTCGCGGGTGCCGGCGTCATCCGTCATAGCCAGACCACCCGTCTCGTCGTGTCCTCGACGCGAAGATCAGCAGGCCGCGGCCGCCGGGTCCGAAGGTCATCGTGCGAGAGCGTCGTAGGTTGGAGGCGACGAAGGGCCGGCCTACTCCGTGCGGGGCGTCGTCGATAGCGACGCGGACCTGACTCAGGCGCCGATCGCGATCGCGACGCTGACGGCGGCAAGGACTCCTGCCGCCCAGCTACGGACCTCCGTCATGCCGGGCCCATCGCGCTCGCGACGGCCTCGGGTTAGCCGAGCAGTGCGGTTTCACTCGGGCGGACGCCCTTCCGTGTGGAGCAGTAACGGATCTCCGTTGGTGGCGATGTGTGGGAGCAACGGAACTGATCGTCGGGGAGGCGTCATGATCGGCGGGTTGGTGGCTCTGGCCGCGGTGGGTCAGCTGTCGAAGAAGGCTGAGGAGCGACGGAAGGCGGCCGATGCGGCCGCGCGACGTGAGCGACGTCGGGCCCAGCCCATCCCAAAGGCGTTCGCTTGGGCCTACTCGGACGAGCAGAAGCGCGACCACGAGCGTTGGGTCTACGAGCAGTCGCTCGCCGCGATGCCGAGCGTCAAGGAACTCACGGACCGCGCGCGCAACTACGACCGGCTCGGGATGCCCGAGTCCGCGAACGCGATGCGGGCTCTCCGCGACATCACGCCGTCGTCGTCTGCCCTCGACCGCATCCGCCGGATGCGCTGACGTAGCGGACGGACCTGCCCGGGGACGTCGTCGGGAAGGTGTCACGCGGCGAGCACCCGGGGCGAAGAGCACAGGACCAGGGCTCCGACGCGGTCGCGGCAGACGCCGTCGCTCAGCCGGTCTTTGCTGTCAAAGTTCTTGGAACCGGTCGGCTCCTCGCTCACTCCAAGTGAGTAGAGGACCCGGAGGTCAGATGACGATGATCGCGAGAAGAACGGCGGCCACACTGTTGGCTGCGCTGGCAGTGGCGGCGCCGTCCGCAGGTGTCGCGGAAGCCGACCCGCGCCCCATATCCGACGAGGAGTACTTCGGACTGATCCTGCTGCCGCGTGACGAGGACGGCGTCGAGGTGCCGGTGCGGAACGGCGACCAGACGCTCGGCCATGCGAAAGCGTGCTGGAAGCACAATTTCTGCAGCCTCCGGGCTATCTCTCTGACGATCCAGGGAAGGCAGAACAAGCAGCCGCCCGAGGGGCCGCGCGTGGTGTACGTCGCGCACGCCGTCGGAGGCGGCTTCGACCTCCGAGTGCGGGTCGTGGTCGACACGAGCACCTTCACGCGTCGCGGGACGCCTCCTGACGGCCGCCCTACCGGCGTGATCACCGCCTACTGCGAGGGGATGGAACGCTGTCCCGACGAAATGAATCGGGCGTGATGCCGACTTCTAGGGTGGCGCTCGTGCACCTCGTGGCCGTGCTACCCGCCTGGATGGTCGCTGACGGCGAGTACGGCGACCTCGCCGTCGGACGTGCGGCCGAGTTCGGCTTCGCGTTGGAGCCGGAGTCGATGGACGTCGGGGCGTTCCCCCCGGGCTTCGCGCAGTCGGGAGACCGCGTGCCCGTCACGACGATCTCGGGCTCAGTGCTCCGGCCTTCGTCGCAGGCGCCGACGATCGTGGACGCGGGGGCGCTGATGCCCGTACTGCATGGCGCGGCTCCGTCCGGCGAAGCGGTCCTGGCGCGGGGTCGGCTCGTGGTCGAGCCCCTGCTGTGGTCGACGGACGGTGTCCTCTGGCCACTCCTCCCGGACGGCGTCCGGCTCTGGTCCGTCGACCGAATTCGTGAGATGGCGACGGACAGCACCGATCTCGACGTCAGTCCTGAGGTGTCCGAGGTCGATCACGAGGCCGTCTACCTGCTCGACCTGAGCAGACCTTGAGTCCGATCGGTCAGTGGACCAATGCCTCGAACTCGAGCCAGCAAGAGCGCCTCCACGTCGATCCCCGACCGGGATGCGCGCCGGACCCCGCCGCTCCGTGAAGCGCACGCGGAGGTCGAACGACGAAACGGCGACGGTCGCGGCCATGGCGTGCTGGCGGCCTCGCCGTGCGCGCCGCGGTCCAGAACACCTCGTGCCCCTTGGTGAACACCCCACTTCTCCTGGCCTGGTCGAGCCAGCGGCCGGTCTCGAACCCATCGAGCGGCCGCGGCCGCGGCGACTCCGCGGCGTACTCCTCCCCGACGGAGCGGGCCTCCGGATGCCCCTGCAGGAACGCCCCTGCCCATGGGAGCAGACCCGCCGCGCGGTGTGGCGCTGCTTGCATGGCGCCTCGAGGTCCCCGCGCAGCCAGCCGTCGACGGCCGTGAGAACTCACGAGCGCAAGTCGGTCGTCCAGTCACGGAAGAATCGCCGCACGGCGCCTGGTTGGTCGGTGGGTAGGTCCTCGTCGGAGAAGCGGTCGAGCGAGCCGATCATCTCGGCGAGGACAGCGGCATCGAATCCCTTGTCGAGCTCGGCCGCCCGTCGGAGGAGCAGCGAGGTCCCGAACCTTTCCGAGAGCACGAAGACATCGACGAAGTCACGTGCCTCGGCCCGGCTGAACAGCGCGAGCACCTTCTGCGCCGCCAGTTCCTCGGGATCGAACGCCTGGCCGACGGCGGTGGGCACTGGGGCGAGGAGGGCGGCGCCGTTCACGGCGAGATCGAGAAGCACCCGCTCCTCTGCCCCGTCCCCACCTCCATCTGACAAAAGGTCGGCGCACGTCGGACGATCGACACAGACCACCCGCGCCGTTCGATCTCCGCGAGGAAGGCATCCAGTGCGTCGTCCACGGTGCCATGAGAGCTGAAGATATCGAGATCCCTGCTTAGGCGGTCGGACAGACGAAGCGCTGCCAACGCACTGCCGCCCGCCAACCGGAACTCCGACGCCTCGGCCAGCGACGAGAAGGCTCGCGCGACCTCGGCCTGGAAGCGCGTCAGGCCGGCGGGGATGTCATCGTCGGCCATCACGCGGCCTCCCCCGCCTGCTCGAACACCGCCTCCCACGCTGCGTGGATGGGTCGCGGGAGCACCAGGTCAGGCCACACCTCGCACAGCAGAACTCCATCGACGTAGGCCAGGATGTCCTCCGGCAGGCCCTCGCGCAGGATGATCTCGTAGGCGCGCGCCCGCTGGTGGCGATCCGAGAGATCGAAGGCCCTGGGTGACGGCGACCAGTCCAGGTGCAAGGGAAGCGTCACCGTGGCCAGCGCACGCCGCGCGTCCAATCGAGGCAGGACCGTCGGGACGGAGGCTGGACGGCCGCGCGGGACCTCAACCGAGACGAATCGGGGACGAGGCACGAGCCGCACTTCGTGGTCCAGTGCCTCGAGAAGTCGGGTCACGGTGTCGAGTGTCGGCGACTTCCGGTCATGCTCGTAGGCCGAGAGCGTTTCTCGAGACGTTCCGACCCGCCGAGCCAGCTCGGCCTGGGTCAGCCCTGCCGCTCGGCGAGCAGCTGCTATCGCCTGTCCGTTCACGGCCCTAGCGTATCTCATCGGATACGCCTTCTCCTGGCATCCTTAGTCAGCGTCAAGAGACTGCTCGAGCGTGCGGATCCGAACACGACGAGTCTTAGCGACGAGGACGTCTTTCATCCAGGTGGACGCACCGAGGGTGCACCCCTGGACCATCAGGGGCGGCGCGCCGTCTCGAGATCTTCGTGGACCGCGTCGCGCAACTGGCGGCCGACGACGTCTCGCTCCTGCTCGACCCCTCGTTCGACTCGCTGAAATCGTAGTCCGACCAACTGTTGGCGCAGGTGCTCCTCGGCCTGGCCGAGCGGGTGCAGGGAGTCGGCGCGGGCCAGGCAGCCGTCCACTCGATGTTGCGGTCCCTGGGCTGGCAGCGGTCCTGAGCGAGGACGACTCGTGCAGCCCCTCGTCCGCTCCCGCCGGGATCGGCGCAGCCTGTCCTCGACCGCGTCGCGAACCCGACGGCGGAGCGCAGTCCGAGACAGTTGGAACCGTTTCGCGACGGGCGTGGTCCAAGCCGATGAGGAGCCCGGCCGGCGGGCTCCCCGTTCGGAAGGTAGCCCGTGATGCGGAGCTCTCCTCTCGCCAGACTCGCTGACACCCTCACCGCGGTCGCCGACCGCGTCGGGGGCCCGACGTGCGGAATGGTCCGACGAACGTCCGGGAGAACTCCTCGACTCGCGCGCCTCGTCGCGGCGTGGCTTCTCGTGGCGATCTCCGTTGTTAGCCTCATGATCGGTGTCGCGGAGTCGGCCGAGGCCAGCACGCAAGGCACCCCGACCCAGGGTCTCGTGCCGGGCTCGACGGAAGGCGACTTCGTGCACATCTCGACGACCACCTCCGTGCGGACCCGCCTCCGCGCACGGATGGTGGAGGTACTCGAAAGACAGCGATCTGCGCGCTGACGTGACCGTCCAGCTCCAGGTGAATCGCCAAGGCGTCTGGACCGACGTCGGTGTCCCGGGAATCGAGCGGGTTCGTCCCGCGACCGGGGGCTCCGTGTATCGGGCGAACGCCCGAGTCCCCTGCGTCGATCGCACCCCGACGGAGTGGAGGAGCGTCATCGACGTCGACATCGTCGGCGTGATCGACAGCCCTGAGAAGCTCTACACGACCGTTCGCCTCCTGGATTGCGGGGCCTGATTCCCGATGGCGACCTCACCCGTCGGTTCGATGGCGCTGGGCCTCTTCGGGCGACTCTCGCGCCACGCGGACCGACCGCAAGCGGATGAGGATGCCTACAGCGTCTTCCACGCGCTGAGTTCACTCCTCGGCCACCTCACTCCGACGGGGCTCGACGCTGGTGCCGCCTGGGGCATGAACGACGCGGGCGGGCCTTCGTTCACCGAGGAAGGTCGGGATCTGTGCGGGTGGTTCCAGGTGAGTCCGCTCAACGAGCACGTCGTCGGCCTCCCTATCCCGTCCTTCACCGACACCTGCGCCACGACCCTCGGGCGATTCGGCACTCTGGACGTCGAGGGCTACGAGTACTACCTCCCCACCAGCGTCGCGGGGCCGGCAGGCCGGCAGATCGCCAACGCCGAGAACTGGTTCTCCTTCGCTCCTCCGGCGAGCCGGACGCGGGTCGTCGTCTCTCTCGACTCCGGCGATGCGAGCGCAGTGGTCGACCGGCGGGACGACGTCCTGGAGCAGCTCTCACGCGCCGCGCCGACGGAAGAAGGTCTCGACCCGCGGGCCACTGACGAGACCGCGCCGGAGTTCGCAGAGGCAGTGCCGTGGCGGTGGTGGCTGGGACACGGACCGCCTCACACGGTGACCTTCTCGGTGACGCTGACCGAGTGGACGCCGTTGGGGGTCGGCCGGGCGGTCTCGCTGATCAGCGAAGCCTGTCGCGCAGTCGGCATGGTTGATCACGTGGGCGTGCGGGTCGCCAGGGTCTAAGAGGCCTGGCACACGACAGCAGGAAACGTACGCTAGGTACGTCACGTACGCGCGCTCGTGGAGGTTGCTATGGCCGAGGTCCACTGCGACAGCTACTCCGAGGCCCGGGCACACCTCAAGGATCTCCTCGACGCGGCCGAGCGAGGTCGGCTGGCCACCGTGCGCCGGAACGCAGCGACCACGGCGATGGTCGACGTGGAACGGCTACGGCACTTTCTCGCCACGCTCAGCCCGGCTCGCGCACAGGTGGTCCCCGAGGCCGAAGGCTGGTCGGTCTTTCTTCCCGGGCTCCCTGTCGCGGCGGACGGCGCGAGTTTCGACGAGGCGATCGACGAGATGGTGGGAGCGCTACGGGACTACGCCGAGGACTGGCAGGACCACCTCCTCGACGCCCCGAACCACCGTGAGCACTGGGGCCTCGTCCAGATGATCGGTCTCAGCAGCGACGACCAACTCCGGACCTGGCTCACCGGCTCGTCGTCGTGACCTTTCCGGCGCCGACCCGACAGGACCACGAACGACTCTGTCGTGTCGAGGGCTGGCAGCCGGTACGTGATGCACGCGGCCGGACCGGGACACACCACGTCACCTATGAGCTCGCCCTTCCCGACGGCCGCGTCCTCCGCACCCGGGTCTCCCACCCGCCGGGCTGCCAGACGTACGGCAAGGCGCTGTGGTCGCACATCCTGCGCGATCAGCTCGACGTCGACGAAGCGACCTTCTGGTCGTGCGTCCAGGACGGCGAAGCGCCGGACCGCGGGGCGCCTCCGGTGCCCGACATCGCCCTCCCCGCGGAGGTCGTCGCCCTGCTCATGTCGCGGGTCGGGCTGGACGAGAGCGATGTCAGGGCGATGAGCAAGGACGAAGCGATTGCCCGCCTCCACCGCTTCTGGACCGAGGGTCACTGAACCCCTGGGGGAGAGACGGGTGTCGTCAACACCCGCCGGGGATTGGCGCTGCCACCCTTCGTCGGGGAAGAAGGGCACGACCGAGGAGAGCGCGGGCGCGACCGCTGAGCAGCAGGTGCATCCACGTCGCCCGCCAGCCGTCGTCGCCACGGGGGTGCGGCGGTCGTCCGGTGAGGCCGGGCGCTCTTCGCGACGCACCAGCATCTCGGCGAAGGAGTGCTGGTAACGGCCGTAGGTGGGGAGGGTCGTGAGGTCGACCGCGCCCTCGACCGCCACACCGTGTGACGCCAGGCACTGCAGCCAGAAGTGCTCGGTCGGCGGGACGCCGGCGGGGAAGTCGATGAAGTACGGGTTGTGCTCGACGTGCGAGCCGATGCGGCGCTTCGCGGCGGCGACGATCTGCACGGCAGCGTCGAACGCCGCCCCGGCCTCGAGCCCGGCCAGGTGTGCGAGGACGTCGGTCGAGGCGACGTAGCCCTCGGAGAGCAGCGCGACGTCGAGCTGGCGCGCGACCACCTCCCCGTCACCCTCGGGGCCGTCGAACGCGGGCACGCGCAGCGTCCGCGCGATCAGCTGCTCGACCGTGCCCGGGAGCAGTGCCACCTCGTCGGGCATGTCGCCTCCTCGCCGTCGTCGAGCGACATCGATCCGGAGTCGGCTCGCCCGTGGTGGGCATTTCGTTCAGCTCGCGCGGGCGGCCGAGTCGCGGGGTCGGTCGCGAAGGCTCCACGACGGCGGCCATGATGATTTCTCCACCGCAAGCTATGGATCTACTCGGCGCCCCGAACGAGCCCGCGCTCCGCCGCGAACCACTCCACGAACGTCGTCGCGGACTCGCGGATCTCATCGTCGAGCTTGCCGCGCTCATCCGGAGCGGCCTCATAGCGCCGAGCGAGGTCGACCATGGGGTCGATCAGGCCGAATCGGTCCGGAGCACCGAGGAACCCCAGCCCTGAGACCGCGGAGGCGCAACGGAAAGGAACCGTGACACTTTCGAGCAAGCACGTGGCTTCGTTCCAACACAGCAGCTCTCCCGGCGACTCCTGGTCGCTACGCCCCAGGATCGTGCGCGAGGGCACGTCGACGACCTCCCGACGGAGCTCGTCCTCGGCATCGAGGTCGATCGCGTCGTCGCGCCGCGGGTGGATCGCCGCGACGAGCAGCCCGACGGTCTCGAGGCTTGCCGTCTCGAACCTCGTCCCTGAGTGGTACTGCCCCGGAGCATCGAGCAGAGCATGCGCCGCGTCGAGGCGGGCGAGATCGTCGCTCAGGGCGTGGTCGGCGTAGTACTGCCTCGCACAGCCCGAGACGAGATCAGCGATCGCGAGGCGCAGCGCGAGTTCCGGGTGGGCAGCCCGCCGCTGTCGCTCCTCGTGCTGCAGCTCTTGCATGCGGGCGAGCGCGGGGTGCCGCCGAGTCGTGGTGCCCATCGTGCACAGGTCGTCCAGTCGTCTGCCGGGTCGGTATAGATGGTGACGACCTCCCCCGACTCGTCGACCACGACGGAAGCGGTGCGTGCTGTGCCGGCAGCGAGCGTCCGGGTTCACCGGTGCGGCTGGGCCTGCCCCCTCGATGAGCGCAGACCCGTCGTCGGGAACGGGGAAATCGAACGTGCGCTCCCCCGGCATCGGTCAGGCTGGGAGACCTCACGGGAGGAGACGCACGTGGACGATCAGGAGCTCTACGACCGGCTCCTCGGCACGCTGGTGTCGAGCAGCTCGATCGACACCGACGGTGAGCCCGGCGTCGTCACGATCTCCGTGTTCGAAGGCCTCGAGCTCGACCCCGCGATGCGGCTCCACGTCGACCCGCAGACGGTCGGCAGGACCGTTCGCGAGATCGCCGCCAGCAGCTACGTCCAGCCGGGGATGGACCCGGTCGGCTCCTCGATCGGCCTGTTCCTCGTGCACATCTGGGAGGCGGTTCACACGGCGCGCGACGGAGAGACCGAGCTCGTCGTCGTCAGCTACGGCGTCGAGTCGTACCGACCCGACGGGACGAAGACGCCGTTCGCCCCCGTGGTCGAGGAGAAGTTCGCGCTCGACGCGTACTACGAGCGCCTCATCGAGCACTACGCGGACCGAGGCGAACTGACGATCGGCATCGGCAACGACCTCCTGACACTCTCCGACCTCGACGGGCACGCCTTCCCCACGTCGCTGACGCTGCACGTGCCGATCGAGGACCTGCGGTCGCTAATGCGGGAGGCGGACGATCGGGAGGCGGCCTGGCAGGCGATGGTCGACGAGATCGACCGTCTCGCCGGGACGATCGACACGCGGAGCACCAGGATCGCTGTGACGTCGACCGGGGTGACCACCAGGGCGCTCTCCGATCCGCTGCCGGAACGACCGGCCGCCGATCTCACGTGGTCGGCCCGTGCACCGGAGAGCGGGCAGACGTATCGACGGTGACGGCGAGACCGTGTCCGTCGGACACGGTTCGGAAGGCGTCGTCTCGCTGCCCGACCGCCGATGAGCAGAAATTCGACGGAACCGATTGGCCTCCGATCCCCTCTCATCTCATGACGACGTCGTGTGACAGGAGGAGCCCATGGGATCGACGGACAACGAGCTGTTCGCGATGCTGCTCGAGCAGCTCGAGGAAGCCGGAGAGGTGCCGCCCGAGGTCGTCGGTGACGTGATCGTCCTGCGGGGTCAGCCCGGCCAACGCGAACCGGAGCTTCGGCTGCACCTCAACCCCTCGCTGCTCGGGCGGACGCTCCGGGACCTCGTCCCGGACTACGCGCCGGTGTTCCCGCTGATGAAGCCCCTCGAGGCCGCGCTGGTGGCCTTCTGGGTCCACCTCATGGCGGCGATGGAGGAAGCGGGGCCGGGAGCGGTCGACATCGAGCTGTGTCCTCCGGGTGCCACGCGCTAGTGCCGGAGGAATCGTGCGACCTACCCTTGAACGATGAGAGCCGTCGTGCCGGAGGCGTTGCTGGCCGAGCGGCGCTCGCGCGGCCTCGACCGCCGCGACGAGCTCTGGGACGGGGTCCTGCACATGGTGCCCCCGCCCGGTGACGCGCATCAGGGACTGTCGACGGAGCTCGTGATGCTGCTCGGGCCCCTGGCGAAGCGCCGTGGGCTCGTCCCCCGGGTCGAGACCGGGCTGTTCCGCAGCGGCGAGGACTACCGCGTACCCGATCAGCTCTACCGCCTTCCCGACGACGGGTCCTCCCGCGGCGCGGAGGGCGCCGAGCTCGTCGTCGAGATCCTCTCGCCGCAGGACGAGACGCGGGCGAAGCTCCCCTGGTATGACGAGCTCGGCGTGCGGGAGGTGCTCGTCATCGACCCCGAGACCCGGACCGCGACGCTGTACCGCGCGGGCCGGGTCGCCGAGCCGGCGTACTCCGAGGTGCTGGGCGTGGCCTTCGAGACCATCGACGGCCGGCTCCAGCTGACCTGGGACGGTGGGGAGGCCCTCGTCTAGGACGCGAGAGAATGCGCGAAGCCCGTCACGTCCCGGACCGCCTCGGCGTACACCTCCGGCATCGCGTTCTGGAAGAGCAGCTCCCCGACGTGGCACAGGCCGAGGTTGATCTTCCCGACCGACGGGACGCCCGCCGCCACCAGCAGCCGGTGGTAGGCGAGGCCCTCGTCGCGCAGGGGGTCGCACTCGTTCACTGAGATGACGTGCGGCGGCAGGCCGCCGAGGTCGGACGGCTCGGCGCGGGACGGCCAACAGGTGGGGTCGTCGACGTTCCGGCCGTCCGGGTCGTAGACCTCCGCGAGCAGCGGGAACAGCGCCCGGTCCAGCCAGTACTTGTTGTTCTCCCACAGCGAGTGCAGCTCCGCGGGCGGCTCGTCCCAGGTGCCCAGGATGTACGGGCACTGGGCGTAGACGCCCGCGATCTCGTCGAGCCAGCCCTCCCGGCGCGCCTTGATCGCCACCGCGAGGGACAGGTTGGCACCGCCGGAGTCGCCCGTGACCACGATGTGGCTGCCGCCCAGCTCCGCCAGGTTCGCGTGCACCCAGCGGATGGCCGCGGCGCAGTCGTCGAGCCCCGTCGGGAACGGGTTGGCGCCGGCGGCACCTCCGGCGTTGCGGTAGTCCACCCCGACGACGACCGCGCCCGCCTTCGCCATCTCGTCGCGCCAGTGCACGTAGAGCGGGCCCGTGGCCGACAGCATCACCATGCCGCCGCCGTGGATCTGGACGATCACCGGGAGCGGGCCCTCGACGCCGTCCGGTCGGTGCACGTGCAACGCGATCTCGTGGCCGTCCCGGGTCACCGTCCGGACCTCGCGGGACACCCCGTCCACCGGCTTCAGGTCCTGGGCCAGCACGGTGAACAGGCCCTCGAAGGCCTCCTCCGCGGCGACGCTGAACCCGAGCAGGGTCTCGCGGCCGGCGTCCGCGGTGAGCGGGTTCGGTGCGGGGTGGTCCAGCGCCCCGAGCGCCCCGAACACGGCGACCATGCGGGGGTCGGAACGCGGATCCGTGCCGAGCGTGAGGGCGGGATCGCCGAGCCGGCCCGGAGGGACGTGCGGGGTGCCCGTGGTCATCGGCTTCTCCTCGACGAGCTGCTCGACAGTGTCCGAGAAGCGTGGCGCAGTCGGATCGACAGCGTCAACGACCTCGTCGTGTCCCGCGCGACGGGCGAGCGCGGACCCTTCGAGAAGGCCGGGCCTGTCCCCGGGGCGACATCCGAGAAATCTCAGGCGGTGTGACCCGCCTCGTGCCTACTCTCCCGAACCAGACGACGGACCCAGGTCGAGAAGGGCCCCCGACATGACCGATGTTCACGACGGGCAGGTGTGGAGCTACCGCACCCGTCCCGGCGAGGAGCACTCGCGGCTGCGCGTGCTGGTGACCGAGACCGATCCGGTGCTCGGACAGATCGTGCACCTCAGCGTGCACGACGTCGTGGTACCGAACCCGCGGTTGGACTCGGGGTACACGACCTGCATCACCCATGTCCCGCTCAGCCAGGAGGCCTTCGAGCGCAGCGCGGTCGACCTGCTCGGGACCGACCCCGGCGAGCCCGACCTCGAGGGCTACCGGACGTGGCGCGACGAGAACGGTGGGGTGTTCACCCTCTCGCTCGCCGAGGTCGTCGATCACGTCGAGTACGCCCTGCGCGTGGTGGCTGCCCGCCATGGCGAGCCCTGAACGCTCGGCGTCGCGACGGCGGGAGAGCTGCGTCAGGCGCGTCGACCCACGGCGGCGAGCAGCTCGGCCTGCGGGTCACCGCTGGACGGCTGGAGCGCGGCGTCGAACAGACCCGGGCCCGTGAGCATGATCGGGCCGGTGCGGATGTAGGCGAGCGCTGCTCCCACGGCCTCCGGGTCCAGGTGCTCGTCGAGGCCGGCGCCGCGGGCGAGGTCCCACTCGTGCACGGTGAGGTCGACCAGCATCTGGACCGCGTACTCCTCGACGGCCAGCCACCCGAACGACGTGTGCACCCGCGCGGCGCTGCCCGTCCACGCCGGGCGGGACAGCAACGCGGCGGCGTCCCACGCGCGGACAGGGTCGTCGCCGACCAGGTCGCCGTCGTACCGGTCCCCGACCTCCTCCATCGACTCCCCCGCCAGCACGTGCGGCGCCCACCGGTGCTCGAAGCACATGTGGGCCACCAGGTCGCGCACGGTCCACTCCGAGCACGGCGTCGGCGACGACCACCGCTCCGCCGGCACCGCGTGCACCCGCGCGCCGAAGCGGTCCGTGGCGGCGGGGATGAGCGAGCGGACGTCGTCCATGGCAGGAAACCCTTCCCGACGTCGGGTCGGGCGCGCCAGACCTGTCGTCGGGAAGGTTCAGGGCAGGACGGCGACCGCGTCGACCTCGACCAGGTAGCCCGGCGCGGCGAGGGCCGTGACGCCGATCCAGGTGCTCGGCTGCTGGAACTCGACGCCCAACCTCGCGGCCGCCCGGTCGCGACCGACGACGAACTGCTCGGCCTTCGTCTCGTCGAGGTCGACGAGATAGACGACGACCTTGGCGAGGTCGGTCGGCGTCGCGCCGACCGCCTCGAGCGCGGCGTGGACGTTGAGGTACGCCTGCTCGGCCTGCGCGGCGACGTCGTCGGCGCCGACGAGGTTTCCGTCGACGTCCCACGACACCTGCCCCGCGAGGTAGATCGTGCGCGAACCGGTGGCCACGGCGACCTGGTGGTGGACGTCGACGCGGTGGACGCGGTCGGGGTGGACGAGGTCGACGGGCATGATCGGGCTCCTCTCAGGCGCGACGCAGGACGTCGTCGAGGGTCAGTGCGGGGTGGCCGGTGAGGGTGGGGACGTCGTCGGTGACCTCGGCCAGCTCACCGGCGGCGATGGCGGTGTAGGTGCTGACCCAGGCGTCGAGCTGCCACTCCGGGGCCTGCCCGGCGCGGGAGCGGTAGGCCTCGTCGACCGTCTGGTTCTCGAACCGGACGTCGGTGCCCCGGTGACGACCGATCCTGGACGCGGCCTCACCCAGGGTCAGGGCCTCGCGGCCGGTGAGGCGGTAGGTCCGGCCGTCGTGCGGCGCGGGGTCGGCGAGGACGGCGGCCGCGGCGTCGGCGATGTCGTCCTGCGCGACGGCGGCGACCCGACCCTCCCCCGCCGGCCCGCGGATCACGCCGTCGGCCTCGACGAGCTGCGGGAGGAAGTCGAGGTAGAAGTTGTCGCGCAGCACGACCGGCGTGAGCCCGGAGGCGTGGAGGTGCTCCTCGGTGGCCGCGTGGTCGCGGGCGAGGGTGAAGGTCGCCGTCGGCGAGGCCTCGGCGAAGGAGATGTAGACCAGCCGCCCGACCCCGGCCGCCGCGGCGGAGTCGATGAACGTCCGGTGCTGCTCGACGCGGTCCGGGGTCTCCGAGCCCGACACCATGAGCACGGTCTCGATACCGCTCAGGGCCTCGCGGACCTGGTCGGGCCGGTCGTAGCTGCACGCGACCGCCACGGCGTTCGGCAGCTCCGGGGCCCCGGCCGGGGTACGCACCGCGAGACGGAGCGGGATGCCGCGGTCGGCGAGACGGCGGGCGATCCGGCCACCGAGGCGGCCGGTCGCGCCGGTGACGGCGAGGGTCGGGACGTCAGGCATGGGGAATCGTGTACGGCGCCGTCATCCCGCCGTCCACCGGAAGCGCGACCCCGGTGACGTACCGCGCCTCGTCGGAGGCCAACCACGCCACGGCGTTGCTGATGTCGACCGGGTCGATCCAGGAGATCGGGAGGGCGTGCATGCCCTGCATCGCCGCGGCGGCCGTCGCGCGATCTGCTCTCGGCTGCCCGCCACTGAAGAGCTCGTACATCGCCGGGTTCTGGATCATGTCGGTGTCGACGTTGGTCGGGTGCACGGTGTTCACGCGGATGCGGTGGGGCGCGAGCTCGACGGCCAGGACCTTCATCAGCCCGACGAGGCCGTGCTTGGCCGCGCAGTAGTGCGCGAGGTTCGGGAAGCCGATCAGACCCGCGACCGAGCTGGTCAGCACGATCGAGCCGCCGCGCCCGCCGTCGACGACGGCGGGAGCCGCGGCCCGCACCGTCAGGAACGCGCCGGTCAGGTTGATGTCGATCATCTCCCGCCACGTGGCCTCGTCCATCTCCAGCGCGGGTGCGAAGCCGCCGATCCCGGCGTTCGCGACGACGACGTCGAGGCGCCCGAACCGCGCCACGGTCTCGGCGACCGCCTTCTCCAGCGCTCCGAGGTCGCGGACGTCGGCCTGCACCGCGAGGGCACGCCGACCCACCGCCTCGACGGCCTCGACCGTCTGCTCGAGCTCACCGGGATCCGGCATCGGGTAGGGCGCCGAGGCGATCGGCGCGCAGAGGTCGACCACGACGACGTCGGCGCCCTCCTCGGCGAGCCGCACGGCGTGGGCACGGCCCTGGCCGCGCGCTCCCCCGGTGATCAGCGCGACCGCTCCGCTGAGCCTCACGGCAGGACCCGGTCGATCTCCGGCGCGAGCAGTTCGGCGGCGCGCTCGGCGGTGATGACGTCGGCCGGGTCGGGGCGGGTGATCTCGCGGGACGCGGCGTCCTCGTAGACGTGCTCGCCGATGAGGCGCTGGCGGTCGTCGTAGGGCCAGACGAACGCCAGGGTGCGGCGCAGCAGGTACATCTCGCTCGCGTCCTCGCCGGCGCGGATGTCGGCGAAGGCGCTGTCGCCGAGCATCGGTGCGGGGACGAAGGCGTTGAACACGACCTCGCCGGAGAACCCGTGGTCGTTGACGGCGATGTCCTGGTCGGCCACCCACATGACGATGGCGTTCGCCGCCATCAGCGACTCGTAGAAGCCGACGACCTGCTCCATCCCGTCGAGGATGATCGACTGCCCGCCCTCGTGGAGGCGGTAGTGCGGGTGCTCGACGGTCATGTCGGGCGCGAGCAGCTCCTTGTACCGTCCCGCCACCTCGAGCAGTCCGTGACGGCGGTAGTTCTTCAGGATGGCGCGGTGGCGTGGGTTCTCGACGTCCTGGAGCTGCTTCTCGAGCCCGGCGAACATCGTCACGAACTCGTGGTCGTACTGGCCCATCGTGGTGGTCCTCCCTCGTGCGGTGGCGCCCACGAGAGTCACGACCCGCCCCCGGCCCGTCCACGACACTTCTCGTCCTGCTCGTGAACCAGCTGGTTATCACCGCTGCTCAGCGGCTCGACGACGCGGTGAGCTGGCACACTCGCCGTCGTGGAGCTGAACCTGCACCTCGTGCGGTACCTGGTGGCGGTGGTCGACGAGGGGCACTTCGGGCGGGCCGCCGCCCGGCTCTACGTGAGCGGGCCGGCGCTGAGCAAGCAGGTCCGCACGCTCGAGCGCAAGCTCGGGGTCGACCTCGTCGACCGCAGCGCGCACCCCGTCGTCGCGACCGAGGCCGGGCAACGGTTCCTGACGGAGGCCCGGGTCGCGCTGGCGGCGGCCGACCGCGCGGTGGCGGCGGTCGAGGCGCACCGCCGTCTCGTCGCCGGCGAGCTGCGCCTCGGGTTCATGACCGCCGCGACCGGCACCCACACCCGCCGCATCCTCGAGACGATGCAGCAGGAGCTGCCGGCGGTGTCCGTGCAGCTCGTCCAGTTGACCTGGCCCGACCAGGCCGAAGCGGTCCGCGCCGGCACCGTCGACGCGTCGCTCGTCCGTCCGCCCGTGGTCGATTGTGGCGGACTGCGGCTCGACGTGGTCCGCCACGAGCCGCGGGTCGTGGCCCTCTCGGCGCGCCACCGGCTCGCCACCCGCGCATCGGTCGAACTGCTCGACCTCGACGACGACCCCCACGTCGACGACGACGAGACCGACCCGGTGTGGGTCCGGTGGTGGGCCTGCGACCCGCGTCCGAGCGGCCGCCCGGTGCGGTACGGGCCGATCGTGCACACCCTCGACGAGCTGCTGGAGGTCGTCGCGTCGGGCCGGGCCGTGGCGATCACGGGCGGGTCGGTCGCCGACAGCTACCGCCACCCGGAGGTGGTCTACGTGCCGATCGTCGATGCCGACCCCTGCCCGATCTCGCTGTGCACCCGCGCCGACGACCACTCCCCGCCCGTCGAGGCGCTGCGCCGCGCGGTGCACGCCGAGGCCGCGCGGCAGGCGGCCTGAGACGACCGGTCAGGCCGCGGGCTCGAGCTGCGCCGCGATGCCCTCGAGGCACCACTCCCAGCCCGTGCGCATCCCCTCGGCGGCCTCCTGACCCGAGAGCCCCTCGACGGTGAGGTCGAGCCGGGTCCCGCCGTCGACCGGGACGAGCACCACCGTGCACCGCGACGTCTCGTTCATGCCCTCGCCGGAGGTGACCACGTCGAGCACGAGGCGTTCGACCGGCTCGAAGGTCGTGAAGGTCGCCACCTCGCTGAACCCGTCGCCGCCCGGACGTGGGCCGAAGACGACCCGGTAGCCGCCGCCGACCCGGGCGTCGACCTCGCAGCTCGACACCAGCCACTCGGGGTCCGGGCACGCCCAGCGCTGCAGCAGCTCGGCGCGGGTGAAGGCGTCCCACACGCGCTCAGGAGGCGCGGAGTAGGTGCGGTCGAGGTCGAACGACAGGAGCGGGGCGGTGGTCACTGTTCCTCCAGGAGGGTGCCGAGCGCGTCCAGTCGGGCCGACCAGAGCGCCTGCTGACGTGCGGTCCACTCCGCGACGGCGACGAGGGCGTCGGGGCGCAGCCGGCACTCGCGCACGCGGCCGCGCTTGACGGTCGTCACCAGCCCCGCCTCCTCGAGCACCCGCAGGTGCTTGAGGACGGCGGGCAGCGACATCGCCGACGGCGCCACGAGATCCCCGGCCGGGGTCGGCCCGCGCGCGAGCCGCTCCACGATCGCCAGACGGGTCGCGTCCCCGAGCGCCGCGAACTGATGGTGAACCACGAGGTTAACTGTTGCGGGTCGTCGCGTCGCCGTCAAGAGCCTTCGTCAGGCCGCGGCGAGCAGCTCGCGGAGTCGGGGCCGGTCGGCCGGGGTGGCGGTCCACCGGTCGGTCGCGGAGCGGACCACGACGACGTCACCTGTCGTCGCGATGTCCGTGACCCGCAGCCCGCCGGGCAGCACCGGCGACGGCACCGTCCCGGAGGGCAGGAGCCCCCACGAAGACCAGCGACCGAGCGGCGTCACGACGGCGACCGGCGTGAAGCGGAGCTCCTCGGCGGTGACCTCGGGCCGCAGCGCCAGCGTGATCCCGGGCCACCAGGCCGTGCGGAGCTCCCCGCCCTCGACCGTGACCCGCGGCCCCTCGCTGCCGTCGCCGAACGACGCGAAGGCCGACGACGAGAGGGTGGCCGTGACGCGCACGCCGGTGGCGGACACGGTCGACCCGACGGTCAGCGTGTCGCACTCGACGACGAGCTCCTGGGCCGTGATCTCCGGCGCGGCGACGTCGTGGAGGGTCAGCCGCACGTCGCGCGCCCGGCCGAGGGACCAGCCGTCGGGACGGCCGTGCACGGACGCCACCGTGAACGCCGTGTCCTGCACCGCGATCCGCCGGCCCGTCAGGCCCCGGCCGAGGCGGCGCAGCAGGGAGAACCACAGGCGCGTCGAGGTCGGGGCCGGTTCGTCGGGACCGTCCATGGGCTCCAGTGTGGAGTCCCCGGTTCGGACGGGGCGCGGGCATCCGGGCGAGCACGACGTGCGGCGGGCCCGCGTGGGTGGGCGGTCGGGTGCCGGAGCCGATCGGCCTCCTGGCGTGAGCCACGCCTCGTTCCCGACGGCGGGTTCCTCAGGTGCCCGTCGTCGTCGGCAGGCCGGACGGTGTGAGGACGACGGTGCTCCGCGCCTGCGCCGCGGTCTGCAGGGTGCGCAGCTGCAGCAGCGCCGGGTGTTCCTCGAGCAGGCGCGCGGTGTTGGCGAGGGATCGCAGCGTCGCCGCCTCGGCGCGTGCGCGCTCGAGCTCGGCCCGCCCCCGTTCCCGGGTCACGACGACGTCCATGGCCGCCTGTCGCAGCTCGCCCGGGAGCATGAGGTCCTTCGCGCGCAGGCTGTCGACCTCGGCCCCGATCGCGGCCGCCTGCTCGGCGACGGGGCCTCCGACCTGCGGATGGAGCCGGTCGCGATCGGCGAGGAGCTCGTCGAGCGTCGCCGCCGCGATCGCCGTCCGCATCGCCTCCTGGACCGCGCCGTAGAGGAGCCGGTCGCTCCCGCTCGCGACGATCACGAACGCCCGCGCGTCGACGACCCGCCAGGTCAGCAGGCCGCTCACCCGCACCGTCACGCCGTCCGCCGTGATCAGCTCCTGCCCCAGGACGGGCATGAGCCGCTGCCGCACGTCGACGGCGTCGAGCTGCTCCCGACGCGGGCGGTGCCGGTGCCGGCCCGCGCCGAGGAGCTCGGTCACCCGCCCGTCGCGCAGCCGCAGCACGCGCTCCCACTCGAGCACCGTCACGTGCCGGGCGCCCACCTCCACGCCGCATCTCTCCTCGTCGTCGGTCCTCGGGGCGCTCCGCCCGGGCATCGGACGGTCGGCGGGGGCCACCCGGAGTCCGGAGCCCGCAGGGCCGTCCGTCCGGCCATGGCCGTCCGAGGACGACCACGACGACCCGGGCGGAGCGCGTGAGGAGGTATCCAGGTTTTCGAGGCCCGGTCCAGTGCCGCCACGATGCGCAGGACGCGGCCCGGCGATGCCGGCGCGCTGCTGACCCTGGCGACGATCAGGACGCTAGCGGGCGCCGCTCGGGTGCGGTGGCGGTTTTCGAGGTTCCTCGTCTCGCCGACTCGGCGGGGGTCGTCACGGAAGCCACTCCAGCGTGGCCCGCGGGACCTCCGCGGCGAGCCAGGTACTCAGGGCCTGCAGCAGCGGTGTCGGATTCTGACGCGAGCGCGGGTAACGCCGGGAGCTGGTGAGGAGGAGCTGGAGTGGAGGCTCGACCGTCGCGAGCAGCGGCACGAAGTCGCGCACGTTCTCGGTGACGACACGACGCTCGTCGCGAGCTGCCCAGGTGGCGACCTGCACGTCCGAGGCAGCGGCGAGCACCGGGTGGCCCGCGACCGCCACCACGTCGTGTCCCTCGCTCGTCAGCGAGTCCGCCAGCCGAGGACTGAACATCTCGTCGAGGAGCAGGCGCTCGGGCGACGGAGTGGTCGTCATGCGAGCAGGGCCCGCCGACGCTCCCATTCGGCCTCAGCGCGCTCCGATGCGGCGCGGGCCTCGCCGATCCACGCGTCGATCTCTGTCGAGAACTCGGTGTAGTACCGGATCCCGGCCGCGACGGTGGCTGCGGGCACGGCGAAGTTCTCGGCGGCAGCGTCGACGGCTGCCTCGCCCCGCTCGTCGATCTCCTGCAGGAACACCACGAGCTCCCAGACGTCCGGCCCGACGACGAGCGCGGGACGGCGACCCGCCGGTCCGTCACGGAAGACGACGCCCGGATGGTCCGCCATCCTGAGCCCCTCGTCGACCAGGCGTTGCGCGAGCCCGGACGCGGTTGCCCCGGGTACGGCAGCGGCATGCTGGCGGAGCCGCGCGAGCACCTCGCTGTCGAATCGCACGGAGAGCGGGGACGTCATGTCACTACGGTAGCGCAACAACGACAGCGAGACCCGGTCGATGGCGGCGGAACCGGGGCGCAGGGCGGCGAACCGAGTCCGAAGGACACGGTTCTGCCACCGCACTTCGGACCAGAAGGGCCGTCACGGGGCCGACACGTCGAGCGTCCAGACAGACACGTGCGAGGTGCTCGCGTCGGTGAACGGCGAGCGGTCCCACCACGCCCACCGCTGCTCGAGGGCCATCCCGGCAAGCCGGGCCATCAGGTCCAGTTCGGCCGGCCAGGCGTAGCGGAACGGCAGCGAGCGGCGCCGGGCCGAGCCGTCCGGGGCGAGGGACACGTGGTGCGACCACATCGTCTGGCTCGCCCGGTCGAACTCGTCGTAGCCGACCCCGTGCGTGTCGTGCCGGAAGACCCGGAACCGCTCGCCGTGCGGAAGGCGCTGCACGCCGGGCACCTCAGTCTCGACGACGAAGCGCCCGCCGGGACGCAGGTGGCGGGCGGCGTTGGTGAAGGTGGCGACCTGGGCGTCCTGGGTCACCACGTTGCCGATCGAGTTGAACACCAGGAACACGAGGTCGAACATCCCTCCGACCTGCGTCGACGAGTAGTCGCCGACCACGACGGGGATGTCGTCGCGCTTGGCGCGGAGCCTCGCCACCATCGCCTCGGCCAGGTCGATGCCGTGTACCTCGACGCCCCGCTCGCGCAGCGGGACGGCGATGCGACCGGTGCCGATGGCGAATTCGAGGGCACGGCCACCGTCGCCCGCGAGATCGGCGAGGAACCGTGACTCGACCGCCAGGTGCTCGGCGGTGAAGCGCACGTCGTCGTCATCGTCGTAGGCCTCGGCGACGGCGGGGCCGAAGTGGTCGGGCAGGTCCATCCCGGCAGGGCACCACGACACCGGCGCCGGAGCGACCGAGTTCCGGGAGCTCCCGTCGTCAGGAAGATCTAGGCAGCGAGGTGGAACGTCTCGGCGAAACGGCCGAGGAGGTCGCCGCTCCCCCGCAGCACCTCGACGACGCCGGTCGCGATCGCCCGGTCCGGGGCGAGCTCGCCCGAGAGGATGCGTCGGATGTCCGGGCCCGCGGCGAAGGCGAGGTCGGCGGGGCCGTTGCCGCGGGCCACGTCCAGCGAGGGCCCGTCCACCCGGATCAGCAGCTCCGCCGACCCGAGCCGGGCGGCGTAGGCGGTGGCGGGCAGGTCCGCCGCCACCTGCGCGCGGAAGGCGGAGCGCAAGGCGATCGTCATGGAGTCGGGCGTGATGACCTGCTCCTCCCGCGGGTCGCCCAGGGCCTTGAACCCCCACGCCGCGAGCCCGAGGACGATCGGCTCGAGCTCGCGACCGAAGGGCGTCAGTTCGTAGATGATGATCCGCGACCGGGGCGCCCGTCGGATGATTCCGGCGGCCTGCAGTTCCTTCAGCCTGGCCGCGAGAATGTTCGTCGGGATGCGCGGCAGGCCCGCCGCGAGCTCGCCGTTGCGACGGGGACCGACGAGCAGGTCGCGCACGATGAGCAGGGCCCAGCGCTCGCCGATCAGCTCGAGGGCCCGGGTGACGCCGTCGTACTGGCCGTACTCGCGCGGCGCCATCAGGCCTGCTGCTCGCCGGCCTTCGGGTCCATCCAGCCGAAGTCGACGACGTTGCCGTCGGGGTCGGTGCACCCGCGCTGGTACATGAAGCCGTAGTCGGACGCGGGCTGCGGCTCGCTCCCGCCGGCGGCGACGCCGGCCTCGACCGTCGCGTCGACCTGCTCGCGGCTGTCGAGGAAGATCGCGGTCGAGCACGAGACGGCCTTCGACGGGTCGCCGATCGGCAGCTTGGTGAAGGTCGCGAAGTAGTCCCGCGTGATCAGCATGAAGTAGTTGTGGTCGTCCTCGACGACGACGCACGCGGCGTTGTGGTCGCTGAACTGCGGGTTGATCCGGAACCCGAGGGCCTCGTAGAAGGCCTTCGCGCGGTCGAGGTCGGTCACGGGCAGGTTGACGAACATCATCGGAGGCTCCCTCGTCGTCGTGCTCGAACGGGAAGAAGACTTGCAAAAAACAAGTACGACTGTCAAGGCCTTCGATACGTTCTTAGGACCATCGCGTCCCGGCCACCGGAGGCCAGCGCGAACAGCCGGATCGCGGTCGAGGTGAGGCCGCCCGTCCGGGTCGCGGTCGCATCGACGAGCGAGAGCTCGTCCTCGAGGTTCACTGCGCCGGCCGCGGCGGCGAGGTCGTTCGTGGACGACAGGAACCCCGTGTCGGCGGCGCGCATCGCTGGCTGGAGACCCGCGATCCACGTGACCCAGGGCGCGACGGTATCCGCGACGAGTGTGCTGCCGGGCGTGAGCGCGTGGGTGACGGCGGTGTGCACGCCCTCCGGATCGAGGTACATCAGGAGGCCCTCGGCGAGGACGAGGCGCGGCACGTCGTCGGGGACCTGCGCCCACCAGCCCGGGTCGGTGACCGACGCGGCGACGGAGGTGGCGCCCTCGCGCTCGCCGTAGAGCTCTCGGCGCAACTCGATGACCGGATCCTGGTCGACGTCGAACCACCGGATGCCCGGCCCGGGGTCGAGCCGCAGCAACCGACTGTCCAGCCCGCAGCCCAGGTGCAGGACCACGGCCTCGTCGTGCCGGGCGAGGAAGGCCCGGGCGGCGTCGTCGATGAGCTTCGCGCGAGCGCAGATCAGCGGGGTGTTGCCGGCGAGGCTCAGCCCGAGCCGCGGCGGGTCGTCGACACGGTCGAGCAGGTCGGCGGCGTACCGGTCGCCGAGGATCGGGCGGGTGGACGCGGCGTCGTGCGCGTGCATGGCGAGCGTCCACAGCATCGTCTGCTGTTCCTGCTGCAGGTGCACGGTCATGCCCCGCGGGTGCCCTGTTCCGGACGACGGGTCACGCGCCGTCGAGTGCTACGCCAGCAAGCACCCGCGGCTAGTGGAGCTGCCTGATGTGGCACTCGCACCTCGGTTCGGGCCTGGAGGTGTGTCGGAGCCGCGTTCGTCCGAGTCGTCGTGACGCGGACGTGCTCTCGGCCCAGGGCGAGTGCTACCTCGTAGCGTGGACCGGCGCCGGGAGTAGCCGGGTGCGAGCCGACCCGTCACGGAAGCAACCGGCGCTCGCGGCGCTCCGCCGCAGACTCGAGGCGATGTCTGACGACGAAGTCGGGCCAGACGACCTCGGCCAGGAACGACAGCACGTCCTCGTACCGGGCCTCGGACTCGTCCTCCGGATCCGCGAGCCAGGGGGAGGTGGCCACCTGCCCCGTGAACCGGTTCCACGATGCTCGCACGCCTCGTTCACGGCGTTGCGCGAACAGGACCCACGGACTGTCCGAATTCGAAGGGTAGAAGGGAGCTGCCTCGACGAGTTCGTCATCGGACGGATCGCCGAGCAGGCGCCATGCGTCGAGGTCGACGAGGCCGGCACCGTGGAGACGGGCCAACTCAGGGGGCAGGGACAGTCCCTGCGGCCAGGCGACCGGTACCTGGAACTCGTCGTCTTCTCGGAGGGCGACATCGTGGCGCACGAATTCGGCGTCGTCCTCGAGACGCTCGAGGAGGTCGGGGATCAGCCGTTCCTCGATGAAGTGCCAGACGTCGCGGTACGTCCCGCGAGCCTCCCACCCGGCAGACGCTTCGAGGTGCACCACGACGACCTCGCCCGTCATCGGCACGACACAGGCGAGATCGTCGTTGTCGATCCGACCGGCGAACGGGATCCTCTGCGTGCCTGGATACAGCTCGTCGTGGCGAACCTGGAACCAGCGGCCTCGCCGCCCCGTCAGCAGCCGCCATGCGATCAGGTCCGTCATCCCGAGCGAGTGCAGTCGACCAATCTCCGGCGGGACCTCGTCAGGGTCCGACCAGGGAACGACGACCGGGGGCGCGAGCCGATCACGCCGCGCCGAGCCGCTGGTCGGTGCCCGATATCGCGCGGGACGAGGAACGTCGAGGCGGTCACGTGCCACGTCCAGGAGGACGTCCAGGACCGCGATGTCGCGCGATTCGGGGGACTCTCCAGCGAGTCCCCCGTAGCGGACGGACGCCGTCGTCGAGCCCGCACCGCCCCACTGCTCCACGACGAGGTGCCCTCCTCCTGGAACACGACGGAACTCCAGCTGTTCTCCGTCACCCGAGGCCGGTGACAGCAGCGTCGTCCGGAAGCAGATCCCGTTGACCCACACCTCACCGATTCTCGGGCCATCGGGAGGAACGCCGGTCGAGGAGAGATCCGCGGGCACCTCGGCGAGGTCGAGCCCCATGCGCGCCGCAGCGAGCAGGTCCTCGAGCAGCGCCAGCTCGATCGGCTCCTCGGCCCAGTCGATGACGGCCTGCCATGGCAGCCACCCGTTGTCCCGACCGATCCGCATGAAGGTTCGCTGCGTGCAGGCGTCTGCCACTGATAGTGCGGTCCTGAGACGATTCGTGGTCAACGAGAACGTCAACGTCCTGCTGCCGACGCGTCTCTCCTCTTCAGAGATCACGGTGTCCAGACCTGTCGGTTGTGCTGACTCGGCGTGGGTCCGAGCGCGGCGTGTCGGCTCCTCGTCCGCGTCGCCACGACGAGGACGGCCACTCGACTCCGCACGATGCGGCCTTCCGGGTGTCGACGCAGCTCGCCGGGAAGCCCCACTCCCGGCTCCTCGATCATCAGCGTCCGGGTTCTCCCACGAAGACGATGTCGGGCAGCATCATCGACCACGGATCGAGCGCGAGTTCCGAGAAGACCTCGAGCCGCCACCCGTTGTCGAGCAGGAAGACAGGGTCCCCAGGAGTGAGGCGCGCCTGTTCGGATACAGCGACGACGCTCAGATGAACGAGCCCGAGCACGCCGGACTCGAGGTCCGGACTACCGCTGCTCGTGACGATCCCTTCGTCACCTACGAGCCGCCACGACGACGTCGTCTGAAAACCCCAGTTCGTCCCCCCGAACCCGAACTGCGGCCAATCCGTGGTGATAGCGCCGATGAGGAGTGGTCCCTGCTTTTCTATGGCCAAGCTCAATCGTTGAACTAGGGATTGAGGTTGACGTGAGCCCGCCGGTGAACTTCCATCGGCCATTGTCTCTTCATCCATTCCTTGTGCTGCTGGAGCGCTGACTGCCAAGCATCCATGTCGGCCTGGGGCGGAGTCGCGCCGGGGGGCCTCAGAGGCGGTTGGGGAGGCGTCGGTTTCTGTCCGGTGAACGCGTCGACGAGACTCCGTCCGTCATCGCCGGTGAAGGAGGCCCGGAGCGGATTGTTGCCACTGGGTTCCATGACTCGCACATGAGTCTTGTCGGGCAACTGGTATTGCCGGCCGGCGCTCTCCGTCGGCGTGCTCGGGAACTGCTGCAGGCCCTCCTCCAGTCGCGCTCGACTGGTCGGGATCGCCGTGCCGTTCGACCCGACGACGAAATCCGGCCTGGGACAGCTCGTCAGGCCGAGCGGGTCGAGCCAGGTGTGTGGGTTGTGGACGTAGGTGCTGGGGTTCGGGGCGGGAGCGAGGCCGAGCGGGTCGAGGCTCGCGTACCGGGCGGTGTCGGGGTCGTAGTGGCGGTGGACGTTGTAGGCGAAGCCGGTCTCGGGGTCGTGATACTGCCCGGGGAAGAGCAGGGGCGTCGACGCCGAGCCGGTCCAGGTCGTCCGGCCCCAGAGCGAGCGTCGGGCCGAGCCCGCGACCCGTCCCTCGACATCGAGCATCTCCGTGGGTGCGCCGACGAGGTCGGTGACGATCGCGTAGAAGCGCTCGTCGATCTCTTGCTGTCCCGCCCGGCGGACCCGTTCGCGCTGTGCGACGGGATGCAGGCCGGAGTGGTCCCAGGTCGTGGAGGAGACGCCGTCCGGGCCGTGGGCGACCTGCTCGACCAGCGTCGGCCCGTCCCACGCGAAGTCGACCTGCCGGTCGGGCCCGACCTTCGACACCCGCCGGCCGAGGGCGTCGTAGACGTAGCGCCAGTGCGCGCCGTCGGGGGTCCGCACCCCGATTAGGCGGTCGTCGGCGTCCCACTCGTAGTGCCACGTCTCGGGCCGGTGCGACAGCCGACCCCGGGTGCGGCGGACGACACGGCCCTCGGCGTCGTGCGCGTAGGTGACCCGGCCGGCCCGCACGAGCAGGGTGCCGCGGTACTCGCGCTCCCCCGCGACCTCCGGGTCGGCCCCGGCCCACGACGCCGAGGTCTGGTTGCCGGCGACGTCGTAGGCGTACCGCTCGCTCCGTCCATCGCCGGCCACACCGGTCACGTGGCCCAGGGCGTCGAGGTCGAACGTCTGCGCACCCGTCCCGGTCACCGCCGACAGGTAGCCGTCGGCCCGGTAGGTGTAGCTGCGCGACACCGGTCCGGCGCTCAACGCGGCCAGGCCACTCGGACCCCACTCCGACGCCACCACCGCCGCCCCGGCCCGACGACGGGTCTCGCGCCCGACCTCGTCGTGCTCGAACGCGATGTCGACCCCTGCGAGCAGCGTCGACACCCGTGAGGCGGCGTCGTGCGTCCACGCGCTGACCTGTCCGGCAGGCGTCTCGCGCCGCACCCGCCGCCCGAGCACGTCGTACGACGACGTCACCGCGCGCCCGTTGACCGCCTCCGCCACGACGCGGCCGCACACGTCGCGCTCGAGCACGAGGTCGACGTCCGGGGTGGTCGCGCGGACGAGGCGGCCGGCGGCATCGTGGTCGAAGGTGCTCAGCACTCCCCCGGCCCGCCGTTCGCTGACCCGTCCGAGCAGGTCGTAGGACTGCGTCACCACCTGCCCGGCGGGATTGTGGCGCTCCACGACCTGTCCCGCCGCGTCGAGCCGATACGTGCGACGGCGACCGTCGAAGTCCGTCTCGGCGACCACCCGACCGGCCTCGTCGCGCTCGTAGGACCAGGTCAGCCCCTGGGGGTTCCGCACGCCCACGAGCTGGACCTGGGCGTCCCACACGAACTCGGTGCGGGACCCGTCGGGGTCGATCCGCGCCGCCGGCACCTCGAAGTGCGCGCGCTCGAATCGCGTCACGTGACCCGCCGGGTCGGTGACCGCGACGACGTTGCGCTCGCCGTCGTAGACGGTCCGCGACATCCGGCCGTCCGGGCCCGTCGTCGTCGCCGGCAGCCCCTCCAGCGTCCAGCCGTGCGCGGTGCGCTGACCCAGCGCGTCGACCTCCGCCACCACCCGCCCGAACGCGTCCCGCTCGAGGCGGGTGGTCGCGCCCAGCGGGTCGGTCACCGCCACCGGCAACCCGGCCGCGTCGCACTCGACCCGCGTGACGCCGCCGAGCGGGTCGGTCACCGCGGCGAGGTGCCCGGACGAGTCGTAGGCGTACGAGGTTCGCACGCCCGCGGGATCGATCTCGGCGGTCCGCAACCCGCGTGCGTCGTGCTCGTAGCGCCACACCCCGCCGTCCGGCTCGACCACGCGGACCGGCAGCCCCCGGACGTCCCGCTCGATCGCCACCGACGACCCATCGGGCCGCGTGATCCCGACGAGCGCCCCGGCCTCGTCGTACCCGAACCGGGTCTCCCGGCCGAGACCGTCGGTCACCGACGCGACGAGCCCGCCGTGCCCCCACGACCAACGCTGCTCGGCACCCGTCCCGTCGACCGCCCGGACCACCCTGCGGGCGTCGTCGTGCACGTAGTGCGACCGGTGCCCGAGGGCGTCGGTCATCTCGACGACGTCGCCGACGTACGACAGCTCGCACGAGAGCACCCCGTCGGCCCCGGTCTGGCGGACGACCCGGTCCTGCTCGTCGTACTCGTGGCGGAACCAGGTACCGATCCGGTCGACCCAGCCGGTGATGCGCCCCCGCTCGTCGTAGCCGTAGCGGAACGGCAGGTTCGACGAGTTGACGATCGCGGTCAGGTTGCCCGCGGTGTAGCCGAAGCGGACGAGCGCCGCGGGCTCGCCGTCGGGACCGGCGCCGAGGAGGTCGTAGCCGACGATGCGGTCGTGCGAGGAGTCGACCCGCACGCGGTAGCCGCCGGAGTGGCGCACCTCGATCGGCATGCCGTCCGCGAGCCGCTCGACGTCGACACGGTGGCCGACCGGGTCGGTGACCGCCGCCAACCAGCGCTCCTCGCCCTCGCCGACGAAGTGCAGGGTGCGGCGCCGGTCGAGGTCGTCGACCAGGAGCTCGTCGTCGACGATGCGCAGCGTCCACCGCGGCGTGTGGGTCGAGGCCACCGGGACCACGTCCGCCGTCGGGAACTCCAGGACGTGGGCGTCGGCGCGCGCCAACCACACCGCGTCCTCGCCGACCTGCAGCTTCTGGTCGAGCGTCGAGGCCCACGACGGGCCGAAGAAGCGCCCCGCGCGGTAGTTCGAGACGTGCGTCCGCTCGAGGACCAGCGGCAGCAGACCCGGCAGCACGACGTCGACCTCGGGCTGGAACAGCAGCCCGGAGGCGAGGTCGACCGGCTCGGTGGTCGGGACCTTCGTCTCGACGACGGGCGGGTTCTGCGGGCCGGCCTGTGCCCCCGCCTGACGGGCCGGCGGCACAGCCTGCGTCGGGACGTCCGCGGTACGGGTCGCGGCGACGGCGTCGGGGGCGAGCCGGGAGGCGTCGGTGATGGCCTCGCCGGCCCGGAGCCCGGCCTTGAGCCCGGTCGCACCCCACCCGACGAACGGGATCATCGCCGCCGCGGAGAGCCCGGCGTTGAGGTAGTCGCCCTCCGCGGTGTACCAGGCCGCGTTCGCCCCGTCGGCGATCTCACCGACCCCCGGGATCAGACCCGCGACGTCCAACGCCGAGTGCCCGAGATCGGACCAGGAGAAGCCCGCCTCCTCCTCGGGCGGCGTCTGTGGTGCCACCGGAGCCGCCCCGAACTGCGGCGGGGTTCCGAGTGGAGCACCGGGAGCGCCCGCCACCGCTCCCGGTACTCCACCGGCCGCGCCGGGAACCGGCGCCGTCATCCCGGCCAACTGACCCTGCGCACCCGCCACCTGGGACGCCGCCGCCTGGTTGGCCTGCTGCTCGCGGGCCGTGGCCTGCTCCATCAACGCCCGACCCTCGGCGATCCTCGCGTTCGCCGCGTTGACCGCCCCGTTGGCCGCGTTCATCGCCGCGTCCGCCTGCTGCCCCGCCGGCGCCGGAGCCGCCGCCAACGTCGCCACCCGGGCGGACGCCGTCGCCAACTCCGCCTCACCCTGGCGGACCATCTCCTCGCCACGGGCGAACATCTCCTGCGCCGCCCGCAACTCCGCCCCGTACGCCGTCAGCGCCTACCCCACCAGCCGCGACACGTCCGCCCCGATCCCCGCCCGCGCCCCGATCTCCCCGATCTGACCCGTCGCCGCCGACGCCGCCCCACCGGTCCACGCGCTGCCCAGACTCCCGCCCGCCGCCCGGATGCCCTCCCCGGCACTGGTGAACTGCTCGGCCATCGACGTCAACTGCGACGCCCCGGCCTCCACCGCCCCCGGATCCCCCGGCATCGGCACCTCGGACCACCCCCTTCGTCGACGGACGTTAGGGAAGCCGCCGGGCGCGTGGGTGCGGTTCGTGCAAAGTCGTCAGCCCTGGCGCTGGGTGAGCCAGTTCCGCCAGGCGGTCGCCGTGCTCACGTCGCCCAGGAGCTCGGCGTCGGCGGCCAGTGCCTGCCCCGAGCGCACCGTCCAGGGGTGCTGCTCCCCCAACACCCGGGAGGCGCGCGCGAAGACTTCGGCGTCGACCGAGCGCGCCGAGACGACGTCGCCGGTCGCGCGGAGGACGGCCCCGACCTGGTGCGCGGCGTCGATCGTCCGCGGGTCGTCGTCGCCGAGGGTACGGCGGTGCCGCTCCAGCGTGTCGTGCGCGAGCGGCGCGACCTGGGCCTCGTCGCCGATGGCGAAGCCGAGTGCGACCAGACTGCGCGCACTGTCGAGCGTGGCCTGCGCGTCCGGGCCCAGCGCCCGACGACGGCGGGTCAGGACGTCGTCGAGCACCCCGACGGCCTGCCGCAGGTCGCCGAGCTGCGCCAGCGTCGCGGCGAGGTTGCTCGCGGTCTCGAGGGTGTTCGGGTGGTCGGGCCCCAGGGTCGCGCTGCGCCGCGCGAGGGTGTCCCGGTCCATCGCCAGGGCGGCGTCCGGGTCGCCGAGCTCGGCGACGAGGCCGGCGAGGCGGTGGGCCGCGTCCAGGGTGTGGGGGTGGTCGGGACCGAGTTCGTCCCGACGCCGGGCCAGGAGCTCGTCGAACTTCTCCCGCGCCTCGTCGGGCCGTCCTGCGAGGTCGGCCGCCACGGCGGCCTCGAACAGCTCGTCAGCCGTCGGCATGATCGAGAGCCTAGGGGCGACCCGCCGTCAGGAAGGCCCTTCCCGACGGCGGGTCGGATCAGCGACCGCCGTTGTCCTCGCCGATCCAGATGCGGACGATTGAGCCCTTCTGGAGCTCGGTGCCCGCCTCGGGCTCCTGGCGGCCGATGAAGGCCCGGCCCGCGGCGGTGTGCACGGCGTTCTCGGCGACGGCGAGGAAGCCGGCGTCGAGGGCGCGGTCGTGCGCCTCGGAGGCGGGGACGCCCGCGAGCTCGGGGACGCGGGCCATGTCGGTGGTGGTGTCGGTCATCGGGGACCTCCGGTGTGTCGACGGACGACGATCAGGCGGCGGGACGAGGGGCGGACGCGCCCTGGCGGGCGTGGCGCCGGCGGCGGGAGATCACGAGGCGACGTTCGTCCTCGCTCTCGCCTCCCCACGTGCCGTACTGCTCCTCGACCTGGTGGGCCCAGTCCCGGCACGCCTTCTCGACCGGGCACGAGTCACAGATCGCCCGCGCGCGGGCGACCCGTTGCGAGCGGGACGGGTCCCGCTCGCCGTCGGGATGGAAGAAGATCTCGAGGTCCATGTCCCGGCAGGCGGCTTGTCGCTGCCAGTCCCAATGGGCCACGAGGGCGGCCGGGAGTCGGGATACGTCGGCCACGACGAACACCTCCTACTACACAACGTCGTAGCAGGCGGATACCCCCCGGTTCGCCTCACAACCGCACCCGTGCGGACTTGTGGGCGTATTCCTCCGTGCCGAGGGCCGCAACCCTGAAATCGGCGTGAAGGAACGCGAGCGGCTTCATCGGTGTCCACGCTAGGCGCGGATCACGGAGGGGGTGGGGCGGTTCGCTGTGGGCGAACCGGCGGGGTCAGGCCTTCTTCGCGTAGACGATCGTCTGGCCGAGGTAGTTGTGCGCGCCGCGGTCGAGCGTGCCACCGCAGGTGATGAGGCGGAGCTCCGGGCCGGGGGTGTCGGAGTAGACGTCGGCGGTCGGGAACTCGGCCTTCGGCGTCGTCTCGGTCCTCGTGACGGCGTAGGTGACCGGGCCGGTCGGCGTGGTGACGGTGATCGTGTCGCCGGCGGCGAGCGTGTGGAAGTCCGCGCCGAACCCGGGCTTGCCGTCGGCGTTGATGTGCGCCAGGACGACGGCCGGCCCGTTCTGGCCCGGCATCGGCCCCTTGGTGTAGACCCCGGCCTGCATCGGGTCCGACAGCGGCGGCACCTGGATGGACCTGTCGGGGTTCAGGCCGAGCCCGACCAGCTGCGACGACGCGTTGAGCTTGGGGATCGTCACCTGGTAGCCCGGGATGACGCCCGCCGTCGTCTGCTGACCCGAGGCGAGCGAGGCCGCGGCGCCACTCGTGTCTTGGGCGCCACAGGCCGTCGTCAGGAGGGCGAGCAGGGCGGCCGCGAGGACCGCGAGAACGGTGCGCTGCTTCATCTCAGAACCCCCCGGTCTGGGCCGAGCCCTCGGGCACCTCGGTGACCTGGTCGCCCGACGTCTTCGCCTCGGACCCGTCGTCGCCGGTGGTCGTCACGGCGGCGTTCTGGTTGTCGCCGTCGTCGAAGTAGTCCTCGCAGGCGACGCCGTTGTGGTTGGCGTCGAGACGGTCTGCGTTGTTCTGGGCCGAACCGCCGATGGACTCGAAGTACTGCTGCGCCTCGCGCTGGTTCGCGAAGTCGGGGCAGTTCTGGTCGCCGACGCGCTGCTGCCGCGTGGTGGACGCCGGCCCACCCTGACCCGACTGGCGCGTCCGGTTCTCCGACGTCGACTGGCCGGGGGCCTGCTGCCCGTCTCCGCCGTTCTGCGGCTGCTGCTGTGCCCCTGCCGTCCCGGCATCTCCATCTGCAGGAGGCTCACCGTTGGTCGAGTCGTCGCCCTGAGGGGTGGTCGTGGCAGTCCCGGTGCAGAGGTCCGTGGTGGCTTTCGCTACGGCGGCGTCCTTCTCAGACCCCTCCGTGGCCTCCTGCACGGCCTTCTCAGCGTTGACGAGGTCCGTGCACCTGTCCGTACCCGGCGCGGGTGGATCCTGCTGTGCGTAGGCCGGACCGGCCACCATCAGCGCGCTCGCGACGACGACGACCGCGAGTGGGCCGAGACGTGTCCATCGGACCATGTCGTGCTCCCCCCAGGAGCAGCGGGCGAAGATCCCGCTGAGTGACGGCAGAATGCCACGGAAGGTCACAGAACGGTCACGCGGGGTGGACCCGTCGTCGGCAATGGTGTCGACGGCTGCGAGGCTGTGCGACCGGCAGGAGACGGGTCCTGCGTGCCTGACTTTCACGGAACGGCACCTGTTGCCACGCGGCCTGCACCAGGCTTGGTGCGTGCCCGACGGCTTCGACGTCCACCCCGACCAGCTCCGCGCCGGCGCCACCGGGCTGCGTGGGGACGCGAGCGGGCTCGACGGTGCCGGCGGCCGGGCGAGCGCAGCCGCGCAGTCGGCGGCGCAGGCGTCGGGCGCCGGTCCGCTCGCGGGCGCGGCGAACGAGCTGGCGTCACAGCTCGACAAGGCGATCGACGCCGTACGGCGCAGCATCGAGGAGACCGCGGCCGCGATCGACGCCGCATCGGCGAACTACGAGACGTCGGATGCGGCGGCGTCGCGGAGCATCTCCGGTGTCGCCGTGCCGGGCTTCTGATGACGGTGCTTGGAGACCCGGACGCCGTGCTCGCTGCGTCGTCCGAGCTGACGGCGGCGGCGCGTGCGTTGCAGGCCGCCCGGGAAGGACTGGCGGCGCGCGGACGAGCCGTGACCGCCGACTGGACTGGGCGTGCTGCGCCAGCCGCGCTGGAGCTGGTCGAGCGGCAGGCGCTCGAGCTGGAGCGGGCAGTCGATGCGGTCGCGCGGTCGGCGCCGCCGCTCGCGGTGTACGCGGAGGCGCTGCGTGATGCCCAACGGGACTTCGCCCTCGGCGAGCAGATGGTGCGCGAGGGTGAGGCGGCGCGGCTCGCGACGGGTTCCGGTGCGACCGCGGTGGCTGATGCCGCGCGGGACGGCGCGGCGCAGACGATCGCCGACGGCGCGAGCGCGATGCAGAGTGCGCAGGAGCGGGCGCTCGAGGCGAACGAGGTCGCGGCGCGCGCCCTCGCGGAGGCGGCGTGGGCGTTGGCGGGGTTGGTCCCGGCGTCGGCGCCCGCTCCGGTCGTGGGCCGGGACGGCACGTTCGGCGACGGCCTCGTGAAGGCGGTGGGCGACGTGTCGGGCGAGATCGTCAACTCGGTCTCCGGCCTCACGACCCTGCTCAACCCGTTCTCCGACGCGTTCGGACCGGCCTGGGCGAGCACGTGGGAGACGGTCAGGGCGACTGTCACGGACCCGGTTGGCGCGGGGCGAGCCGTGGTGGAGGGGACGGTCGCGCCGATCGGCGAGTCCTACGGGACGGGCGGTCTCGACGAGGCGATCGGGCGGACACCCGCCGTCCTCGCCGGCGTCATCGGGACGAAGGGGCTGACGAAGCTCAACAAGCTGCGACGGCTCCGCGGAGAGAACCAGACCCCGCTGGCCCCGGGCGGCGGGCTGCAGCACCACGAGGAGGCCGGCGGGCACACGCTCGCGCCGCACAAGGTGCACATCGGGACCGACGAGCAGGCGTTGTTCGACCGGGTCCAGAATGCCCCGCGACCGATACCTTCAGCCTCGAGCTTCTTCGACCGAGCCATCGCAGAGCGGAGCGTCGCCGAGAATCTCGCAGGCAACCGTGGAGCCATCGATGACTGGCTGGCGAACACATCCGCGAGGAATCAGGTCGTGGACTTCGAGCACCGGCAGGCGGTGGGCATCAGCATCGATCGCTCGGCGACCTCGCCGGCCGACGCAGTCGAGGTACATCGGACACGCCTCGTCCTGCGACGGGACGCGACACAACCCGACGGCTTCTACGTCCTGACCTCGTACCCGCAGCGATAGGAGGCGGCAGCGTGACCGCTCTGGCTCGATGGCCACATCTCGAGACGCTCCTCCTCGCGTACCTCCACCAGGACTTCGACCTCGAGTACGACGGGACCCCTGAGGGCTCGATCAACGGCTTCGGACATGACGAGGACGTCGAGTACGTCCGCCGAGCGGCCAGCGAAGCTCGGTCGCTCGCGGTGTCCGAATCGGACGAGGCCCTGCGACAGCGGATGACCGAGGCTCAGGTCGCCTATGCGTACTGGGCCGACGGTTGGAGCGACGCGGCGTGGTTGGAGTTCGTGGCCTCGCGGTTGGAAGCCATCGTGCAGCGGCGCGCCGGTCGTTGAGCCTCGGCGAACCCTGCGGTAGGTGGCTGCTGCACGTCGCCGACGGTTCACGTCGACCTGCAGCATCAGGATGTAGCGGATTCGGACGCGGGGCGCGTAGATCCGCTACATCAGTTGACGCGCCGACCGTCGTGAGGCGGAGAGCATGACGAACACCGAACCCGCCTACGAGACCCTGTCCAATTTCTTCGGGTGCTACCTGAACCAAAACTGTCCCGACGATTACGGGTCGGCCACAGCCGCCATCGAGGCCTACAAGCGGGAATTCCCACCGAAGTCACTCGTCGCGACCTCCGAGGACGCGAGTGCTCTCGTCCACCTCCACCTCGAGGAGGACGAACTCAGGGTGAAGCTCCTGGGACTCGGCCTCGAGTACACACCCTGGACCGACGGATGGACCGCTCGACGCTGGCTGGTCTGGCTCGCGAATGACCTCGTGCCGACGTCCTACGGCTGAGGTGCGCCCGCTCACGACCAAGATCACCGCAACAACGAGGATTCGGACGCTCACCGTCCAGATCCTCGTTGTTCCGGTGATCTTGACCTGGTTGTGGCGCAGGCTCTCGGGCCGCGCCTTCTCCGCCGAGACGCTCACCCACCGATAGCGCAGCCGAGTCGGCGATCACTGAGCGCAACTCCTGGTCCTCGACCGTGCCGGAGAACCGATTCCCGTGGAATCGGTTCTGCGGTGGAGTGCAAGCCCGAGCACGGTGTCCGCGGAGCCGGACGGCAACCAGGCGATCTGCGGGCTCCGACGGGCCTGGTGCCCACCGCCCGTACGGTGCTCCCGTGTCGCGCACCCTGACCTCCGACGATCTGGACGCCTACGGCGACGAGCTGTACCCGGCTGACCCGAAGGCGATGCTCGACGAGCTCGTGCTCGCCGTCGAGGAGGGCCGGATCGCCGACCCGGACGACGTCCCCTACGCGCTGACCCTGGCGGCGAGCGCGGCGGTGAAGCTGGGTGACGAGGCCCGGGCCCTGGAGCTGTCGGCGCGTGGCGTCGAGATGTCCGAAGGCGGGCGGGACCACTTCCAGTCCCGCGGCGAGCACGCGGACCTCCTCCTGCGCTACGGCCACGAGGAGGAGGGCATGGCGCTGCTGCGGACGCTTCGACCGCAGCTCAGCCGAGACCTCCTGGCCGACGGGTACGTCATCGACCCGCTGCGGGAGAACGGTCGGGACGAGCTCGCCGAGGAGTGGCTGAGCGCGGCGCTCGCGACCGTTCTCGGCATCGCCGACCGCGCCGAGGACGGCTCGGATGACGAAGAGGACGCCTTCGACATCGCCGACCGGTTGCTCGTGCTCCGCTACGACCTCCGCCGCGAGATGGGTCTCCCGCTCGACGACACCGATCGCCTCGCCGAGCAGGTCGACGACGACGGGTCCGACGTCACCTTCTGGCCGGAGGCCGCCTTCGCCGACCTGGTTCGCTCACTGCCGGAGATCGACGGCGGGCCCCCGACCTGGGACGAGCACCGCGCGTCGATCGAGCGTCGACTGCAGGAGGCGGACCCGAACGACTTTCCCGTCGTCGAGCTCGGGTCCCCGGAGCTGCTGGCGGCCCTCGTCGCAGGAGACGAGGACCGTGACGTGCCGCCCGGACCGCTGCTGGAGTGGCCACCTGGGCGCAACGACGCATGCTGGTGCGGATCGGGCACCAAGTACAAGAAGTGCTGCCTGCCCCGGGCCCGCGGCTGACGGCCGGGGCGGAGGATGCGGGGATGACGACGACGGTGCGGTCGGTCACCGCGCGGCCGGTCCTGGCGCCGCTGGACCCGCCGTTGCAGACCGCGAGCGGCGAGGTCCCGACGGCGCCACTGGTGCTGGTCGACGTCGAGGCGTCGGACGGCGTGATCGGGCACGCCTACCTGTTCTGCTACACGCCGATGGTCCTGCCCGCCCTGACGAGCCTGGTCGAGGAACTGGGCGCGGCGGTCGTCGGGACGCCGGACGCCCCGCGCACCGTCGAGGCGGACCTGCGGGCGCGACTGCGGCTGCTGCGCCCGCAGGGCCTCACGACGATGGCGATCTCCGGGCTGGACATGGCGCTCTGGGACGTCCTGGCACGACGGCGCGAGCTCCCCCTGGTGCGGCTGCTCGGCGGCGAGCCGGGCCCGGTCCGCGCGTACGGCAGCCTGCGGCGGATGGCCCCGGACGAGGTCCGCGCCGAGGCCGCGGAGCTCGCCGGGCTCGGGTTCGACGCCTACAAGGTCAAGGTCGGGTCGGCCGGGCTCGCCCGCGACCGGGAGGTCATCGCCGCACTGCGCGAGGCCGTCGGGCCGGACGCCGACATCGCGGTCGACTTCAACCAGACCCTGCCCGTCCCCGAGGCGATCCGGCGGCTCCACGCGCTCGCGGACGAGCACCTGATGTGGGTCGAGGAACCGACCCGGGCCGACGACGCGGCCGGACACGCGCGCATCCGGTCGGCCGTGTCGACACCGGTCCAGCTCGGCGAGAGCTGGTGGGCGGTCGACGAGATGACCGCGAGCATCACCGCGGGTGCGAGCGACCACGCGATGCTCGACGTCGCGCGCATCGGAGGGGTGACCGGGTGGCTGCGCGCCGCGCCCGTGGCTCACGCCGCAGGCCTGCCGGTGTCGAGCCACTTCTGGCCCGAGATCAGCGCCGCTCTGCTCGCCGTCACTCCGGGCGCCTTCCTTTTCGAGTACCTCGACGTCGCCGCCGGGGTGCTCCGCTCCCCCGCCCGCGTCGTCGACGGCGCCGTCGTCCTGCCCGACGAGCCCGGCAGCGGGGTCGACTGGGACGAGGACGCCCTCGACCGGTTCCAGGTCCGATGAGGGCCTGGGCCAGCTGGTCGTGCGGCAAGGACGGCGCCTTCGCGCTGCACGCCGTGCGCGACGAGGTCGAGGTCGGCGGGCTCCTGACGACCGTCACCGACGGCGTGGTCGCCATGAGCCGCGTGCCCGTCGATCTCCTGCACGCCCAGGCCGCCGCGCTCGACCTGCCGTTGCGCACGATCGAGCTGCCCTGGCCCTGCCCGAACGACGTCTACGAGCAGCGGACCGGCGCCGCCCTCGCCGAGCTGCAGGCCGCCGGCGCCGACGCGATCGTCTACGGCGACCTGTTCCTCGCCGACATCCGCGCCTACCGGGAGCAGGGACTCGAGGGCACCGGGCTCACCGCGCGGTTCCCGCTGTGGGAACGGTCGACCGCAGACCTCGCCCGGGAGATGCTCCAGGCCGGGGTCCGCGCCGTCGTCGTCTGCGTCGACCCCGCGCAGGCGCCCGCCGGGATCGCCGGGCGGACGTGGGACGAGGACCTCCTCCGTGACCTCCCCGAGGGTGTCGACCCGTGCGGCGAGAACGGCGAGCTCCACACGTTCGTCACCGACGGCCCGGGGTTCGCCCGGCCCGTGGACGTGGTGGTCGGCGAGACCTACGAGCGCGACGGCTTCGTCTACGCGCCCGTCTCCGCGCGCGGCCCGAGCACCGGCTGACCTCCGCGGCGGCCGCGGAAGCGCCGGTCCCACGGCCAACGGCCGCGGTCGTCGCACCACACCAACTGCAGCGCACGCAGGGGCAGCCCGGGGAAGAGGCCGGGCACGGCCAGCAGGTGCGCGTCGGGGTGCGGGAGCTCGACCACCTCGATCCGCGTCCCGTCGTCGAGCGGGAAGCGCTGCCCCGGGAGGCACTCCCCGTCGTGCCAGACGACCTCGTGCGCCACGTCGTTGAGCAGGTGGCCGGCCCGCTGCGTCGACAGCCCCGTCACCACCAGCTCCGCCAGGTCGTACTGCACCAGGCCGACCGTGTACGCCCACGGCGGGTGCACCCGGTCGGCCTGGACGTACTGGATCGCCCAGCCGTACTGCTCGATCATCGCCAGCATCCGTGCGTCCGCCGCGGCCTTCGTGACCCGTGGTTCCCGGCATCTCCAGCACATCCCGACCTCCGGCACTCGAACTCATGTTCGACAGAGTGCACCAGGGGTCCGACAATCTCAGCTCCGTCGCAGTCGCAGGAGTCCGACCAGCGCGAACACCGCCCCGGCGACCGCGTAGCCGGCGAGCGAGATCAGCAGCGGCGCCGGCCCGGACGCCATCACGACGAAGGCCACCCCGACCAGGCACGACAGTCCCCCGCTGACGACCAGCGGCCACTGCCCGCGCCGGGTCCGACGGCGGGCGAGCGCGACGACGAGCTGCCCCGCTCCCGACACGACGGCCCAGACGCCCCACACCCAGAGCACGCTCGCCACCCCGAGACCCGAGGCGACGACGAGACCCACGGCGGCCAGTGCGCTGACGACCGCGTTCGCCACGAGTCCGGCGCGGCCGCGAGGCGACCGGAGGGCGTCGACACCCACGAGCACGAGGTCGCCGACGGGGTAGAGCACCAGCACGACCGCCGTCACGACGCCGAGCTCGGGCCCGACGGTGACGAGCACCGCCGCCCAGACCAGGGCGAACAGCGCGCGGGCGAGCAGGAGCGGTGCCTGCGCGCGCTCCTCGGCAACGTCGCGGTCCTCGACCGACAGCACGGCGGACATCGTCGACTCCTCGTGTAGAACGAACGTTCTTCCTATCTGAACGAGCCTGCTTCACCGCACTCGCCGTCGTCAAGACCGATCGTTCTTTCTGTTAACGTCGGCGCCGTGCCCGGCCACTCGGAAGCCCGTGAGCGCCTGCTGACGACGGCGAGCGGCCTCTTCTACGGCGAGGGCATCCGGGCCGTCGGGGTCGACCGTCTGGTCTCCGAGGCACGGGTGACCCGGGCGACCTTCTACCGGCACTTCCCGTCGAAGGAGGACCTGGTCGTCGCCTACCTCCGGGCGGCGGACGCGCAGGTGCGGGACCAGGTCGACCGGTCGATCGCGACGACGTCGTCCGCCGCGGACGCGCTGCGGGCCGTGGCGGGAACGATCGCCGACGACCTCCGCCGGCCCGGCTTCCGTGGGTGCGCCTTCCTCCGGGCGGCCGCCGAGTTCCCCGATCCCGGCGACCCGGTGCACCGCGAGGTGGTGGCGCACCGGGCGTGGATGGTCGACACGCTGCGCGACCTGTTCACCGAGGTCTACCGCGACGAGGGGCCCGGGGCTCGTCCGGAACACGCCGCCCGGCACTTCCTCATGCTGCGCGACGGGGCGATGAGCGCCGGCTCCATCGACGAGGCCGACGACGTCGGCGACACCTTCAGGCGTGGGGTCGAGGGTCTGATCACCGTCGTCCACCTGCCGTCGTCGCGGCCACAGCTGCCCACCTGAGCGTCGACGTTGCGGCGTTTGTGACGTCCAGTGTCAGCATGGCCGCAGTGCTGACACCTACAGCAACCGCGCCACCGCCGACACGTCGTCGGGGAGGCCCTGCACGGCGATCTCGTCGACGACCGTGGACTCCCATCGGTCGAGGTCCCGGCGCACCTTCCCGACCGGACCGATCAGCGCCACCTGCTCCACCAGCTCCGTCGGGATCGCGGCGGCCGCCTCGTCCTTGCGTCGGTCGAGGTAGAGCTCCTGCACCCGGGCGGCCACGGACTCGTACCCCATGCGCACGAAGACGTCGTGGTGGAAGTTCGCGCCACGGGCGCCCATGCCGCCCATGTAGAGCGCGAGCTCGGGGCGGACCCGGTCGGCGGCACGGTCCACGTCGTCGTCGAGCACCACCGGCACCGTCGCGACCACCTCGAAGCCCTCCGGCCGACCGCCACGCCGCGCGAAGCCCTCGTCGAGCGCCTCCCGGTAGAACCCGTCGAACGCGGGTGCGAAGAACATCGCGAGCCAGCCGTCCGCGACCTCGGCGGACAGCGCGATGTTCCTCGGCCCCTCCGCCCCCAGCAGCACAGGCAGCGACGCGCGGTACGGATGCAACGACGAGCGCAGCGGTTTCCCCAGCTCGGAGCCGGGCGACGGCAGCGGGAAGTACTCGCCGTCGTTGCTGACCGGTGCCTCCCGCGCGAGCACCTGTCGCACCACGGACACGTACTCCCGCGTGCGGGCGAGGGGCCGCGCGTACGGGGCGCCGTGCCAGCCCTCGGAGACCTGCGGACCGGATGCGCCGAGCCCCAGCACCACCCGCCCACCGGAGAGGTGGTCGAGGGTCATGGCCGCCATCGCGGTCGCCGCGGGGGTCCGGGCCGGGACCTGCGCGACCGCCGTCCCGAGCCGCACCCGGGAGGTCAGCGCCGCCGCGTACGCGAGCGGCGTGAACACGTCGGACCCGTACGCCTCGGCGAACCACACCGACGAGAACCCGGCCGCGTCGATCTCCTGCAGCCGCGCGGCCAGGTCCGGCGGCGGCCGCCCCGCGAAGTGCCCGACGTTGACCCCGATCCGCACTACGGCACCGCCGCCGAGAACAGGTCCGCGTGCGCCGCCCGCAGCTTGTACTTGAGGATCTTCCCGCCGACGGTCTCGGGCAGCGCGTCGGCGAACACGATCGCCTTCGGCGTCTCGTAGCCCGCGAGCCGCTCGCGGCAGTGCGCGATCAGCTCCTCGGCCGTCACCTCCGACGACGGCACGACGACGGCGGTCACGGCCTCGCCCCACCGCTCGTGCGGCAGCCCGATCACCGCCGCCCGCGCGACCGCCGGGTGCGCGTAGAGCGCCGACTCCACCCGCAGGCTCGACACGTTCTCCCCGCCGGACTTCACGATGTCCTTGATCCGGTCGACCATGACGCGCAGCCCGTCGTCGTCGAACGCGGCGCTGTCCCCGGAGTGGAACCACCCGGTGCGGAACGCCTCGCGGGTGGCCTCCTCGTTCTTGTAGTAGCCGGCGGTGACGGTCGGGGTCCGGTAGACCACCTCGCCGGCGACGCCGGGCCGGTCGCGCAGCGAGACGCCGTCGTCGTCGAAGACGTCCGAGGCGAGCAGCGGGCTGGGCAGGCCGACGTAGTTCACGACGGGGGCCGTGGCCGCGTAGGCCTCCGGCCAGCGGCGCGGCCAGAAGCGGTGGCACGCGATCGCCTCGGTCTGGCCGAAGATGCCCAGCACGACGAGGTCGTCGCCGGCCTGGCCCTGCAGCCGCTCGTACACCTCCGGGGGCAGCGCGCCCCAGCCGTAGACCAGGACGTCGAGGCACGTCACGTCGAGGCCCTCGAACTCCTTGGTCAGCGCCGTGACGAACTGCGGCGACCCGGCCCACAGCGCCGTGATCCGCTCCTCGGCGACCGCCGCCGCGACGTCGGCCGGGATCGGCCGCCGCCCCAGCACGAGCGTGCCGCCGGACAGGAACGCCGACAGCGCGAAGATCAGCTCGCCGACGTGGTAGATCATCGGCAGGTAGGTGCCGACCCGGACCTCGTTCTCCAGGCCGGTGCCGCGGGTCAGCGACAGCGCGAAGTTCAGCGCCGCGTAGTGGCTCGCGGAGTGGGAGATCATCACGCCCTTGGGCATGGCGGTCGTCCCGGAGGTGAACAGCATCTCCCAGATGTCGTCGCCGTGGATCTCGACGTCGGGCTCGCCGTCGGGAGCCCCATCGACGAAGGCGGAGAAGCCCGTGCTGCCGGGCGCCGGGTCGCCCCCGATGCCGATCGTGACGCCGGGTGCGAGCCCGGCCCGGCCGAAGGCGCCGGCCGCGCGGGACCAGAGCTCGGCGTCGACGATCGCGAACCCGGGTTCGGCGTGCGCGATGAGGTGCTCGACGACATCGGGCGCGAGGTTCGGGTTCAGCGGCATCGCCACCATCCCGGCCTTCGCGATGCCGATCTTCGCGACGTAGGCCTCGACGGAGTTCTCGCAGAACAGCAGCACCCGCGCGCCCGGCTCGAGGCCGCGGGCGAGGAGGCCGTTCGCCACGCGGTTCGCCGTCCGGTCGGCCTCGCGGTAGGTCACGGCGGCGAAGCGCTCGTCGGCGTAGGCGCCGGGGCGGCCGACGATCGCGACCTGGTCGGGGTAGCTCCACGTGAGCCGCTCGAAGACGTCGCCCACGGAGGTCCGCTCCCACCGGTGGACGGCGCGGCGGCCCCGCAGGGTGGTCACGTCGAAGGTCGTGGTGCCCAGGTCCACGCGGGCCTCCCTGCCGTCGCGATGTGACGTGCAGCATTCCCAGGACGGCAGGTCGAGCGCAAGAGGTGAGTTATCCGTGGTTCACAAACCGAGGCACTGTCGGCCCATCGCGACCAGCATCTCGGCGAGCCGGTCGGCGGGCAGGCCGCTGTGGTGGAACAGCACGGCCTGGGTGGTGCCGAGGGCCGCGTGCACCACGACCCGCAGCTCCGCGTCCGAGAGCTCCCGGCGCAGCGGGGCCAGCGCGATCACCCACTCCTCGACGTAGTGGCGCTGGGCGCGGCGCAGCCGGCGGAGGTCGTCCTCGGGCAGGTGGTGGGCCTCGCGGTAGTACACCTGCAGCAGCCGCCGGTCCTCGATCGCGAAGCGGACGTGGTTCGCGACCAGCCCCTCCAGGGCCTCGCGGTCGTCGGCGGCTCCGGCGACGACCGCGGCCGCCGTGCGCTGCATCTCGTCCATGAGCTGCTCCAGCAGGGCGGAGAGCAGCGCCGCCTTCGACCCGAAGTGGCGGTAGATCCCGGACCCGACGATGCCGGCGGCCGCACCGATGTCGGCCATCCCGACCGCGTGGTACCCGTGCTTGGCCACCAGCTCGGCGGCCGCGGCGAGGATGCGGTCCTTGCGGGCGGGGTCGCGACGACGGCGGGGACGGGTCGCGTCCGCCAGCACCACCGGGCCGTCCGCAGGCTCTGCCATCGCCATCCCTCTTCTCACCCGTCGTCGCGGACGCTACGGTACGCCACGAGTGAACGGCGAGTCACAAAGCGAGGGAGTCGGCGTGGACTTCGTGGAGACCGACGAGCACCGCGACCTCCGGGCCGCCGTCGCGAAGGTCGCGGCGCCCTTCGGCGGCGACTACTACGTCGACCACGCGCGACGCGGCGTCGAGTGCACCGAGCTGTGGCACGCGCTCGGCGACGCGGGCTACGTCGGCGTGTCCGTCCCCGAGGCCTACGGCGGCGGGGGCGGGAACATGGTCGAGCTGGCCCTCGTCTGCGAGGAGACCGCCGCGCAGGGCGCACCGATCCTGCTCCTGCTGGTCACGCACGCGATCTCGGCGGAGGTGATCGCCGAGTACGGCACCGAGGAGCAGCGCAAGGAGTGGCTGCCGGGGCTCGCGTCGGGCCGCGAGAAGGTCGTCTTCGCGATCACCGAGCCCGGCGCCGGCTCCAACACCCATCAGCTCGCGACGCACGCCCGCCGGGAGGGCGACGAGTGGGTGCTCAACGGCGAGAAGTACTACATCTCCGGGGTCGACGACGCCGAGGCGCTGCTCCTGGTCGCGCGCACCGGCCGCGACGACGCCGGGCGGGCGCAGATGTCGCTGTTCCTCGTCCCCACCGACGCGCCGGGCCTGCAGAAGGTGCCGCTCCCGGTCGACGTCCTGCTGCCCGAGAAGCAGTTCACGCTGCGGTTCGACGACGTCCGCGTCCCGGCGTCCGCGCTGGTCGGCGACGAGAACCAGGGCTTCAAGCAGGTGTTCCACGGCCTCAACCCCGAGCGCATCACCGGCGCCGCGCTGTGCGTCGGGATCGCCCGCTACGCCCTGGCGAAGGCGACGCGCTACGCGAACGACCGCGCGGTGTGGGACAGGCCGATCGGCACCCACCAGGGCGTGTCGCACCCCCTGGCGAAGGCCAAGATCGAGACGGAACTCGCGGCGCTGATGACGCAGAAGGCCGCCTGGTTGCACGACCAGGGACTGCCGGCCGGCGAGGCGTCGAACATGGCGAAGTACGCCGCCGCCGAGGCCGCGATCGCCGCGTGCGACGCCGCGATGCAGACCCACGGCGGCAACGGCGTGTCCCAGGAGTTCGGGCTGCTCCCCTACTGGGGCCTCGCCCGGCTGCTGCGGATCGCGCCGGTGAACCGCGAGATGGTCCTCAACTACGTGGCGCAGCACAGCCTCGGGCTGCCGAGGTCGTACTGATGGACCTGCAGCGCAACCTCGTCCAGCGGATCAACGTCGGCGACGCCCTGACCCGGTCCGCCTTCGCCCGGCCCGGGCAGCTCGCCGTCGTGGACGGCGACCGTCGCCTCACCTACGCGGAGCTCGACGCGTGGGTCAACCGGCTCGCGCACGGGTTGGTGGACCGTGGCTACGCCGTCGGCGACGCGCTCGCCCTCGCCGCCGGCAACTCCGCCGAATTCCTCGCCGTCTACTACGCCTGCGCGAAGGCCGGCGTGGTGTGCGTCCCGATCAACCTCGGCTGGCGGCCCGACGAGGTCGCCTACGTGCTGGGGCACTCGCAGGCCCGCGGCATCGTCGTCGAGAGCCAGCTGCTGGAGCCGATCACGGCCGCCGTCGGGAAGGTTCCGTCCGTCGCCGACGTGTTCGTCGCCCCCGGCACGAGTGCGAGTGGCGCCTCTCTGACGTCCAGCGTCAGCAACGGACCATCGCTGACGCTCGGCGACCTCGAGACCGACGACAGCACCCCCGTCGAGGTCGCGATCGACGACCGCGCGGCACTGAGCTACCTCTACACCTCGGGCACCACGTCGTTCCCGAAGGGCGTCGTCGGCACGCACCTCGGCATCCACCTGGAGTCGATGTCGGCCGCGCTCGACTCGGGCTGGACCGCCGACGACCGGTTCATCGCGATGATGCCGATGTTCCACACCGCCCAGCTGAACGCGTTCTGCACGCCCGCCGTCGTCGTGGGCGCGACCATCCACGTGCACCGCGGCTTCGACCCCGCGCGCTTCCTGCAGACGATCGAGGACGAGAAGATCACGCAGGTCTTCGGGCTGCCGATGATGTACCGGGCGGCCCTGGACCACGAGGGCTTCGCCGACCGCGACCTGTCGTCGTTGAAGCGCGCCGTCTACGCCATGGCCCCGATGCCCGAGGCACAGATCAAGGCGTGCTTGGACGGCTACCGGTGCGACTTCGCGCTGCTGTTCGGCCAGACCGAGATGTCGCCGATCACGACGCTCTTCCGGCCGGAGCACCAGCTCACGCACGTCGGGTCGGTCGGAACACCGTTGACCGGTGTCCAGGTCGGCATCATGGGCCCCGACGGCGAGCTGCTGCCGCCCGGTGAGCAGGGCGAGATCGTCTACCGCGGGCCCTCGACCATGCAGGAGTACCTGCACGACGAGGCTGCCACCGCGCGGGCGTTCGAGCACGGCTGGTTCCACTCCGGCGACGTCGGGCGGTTCGGCGACGACGGCGTGCTGTGGTTCGCCGACCGGACCAAGGACGTCATCAAGACCGGCGGCGAGAACGTGGCGTCGCTCGAGGTGGAGCGGGCGGTGTACGACGCGGAGCCGGACGTCGCGGAGGTCGTGGTCGTCGGGCTGCCGCACCAGCGGTGGAGCGAGGCGATCACCGCCGTCGTCGTCCCGAAGCCGGGCGCGACGATCGACCCGGACCGGCTGATCGCCGCGCTCAAGGAGCGCCTCGACGGCTACAAGGTGCCGAAGGCCGTGATCGTCGAGCAGGAGTTCCCGCGCACGTCGACCGGGAAGATCCAGAAGAACGTCGTCCGGGACACCCACGCGATGCACTACGGAGGACGCTAGGCATGGCCGTCCTGCAGTCACTGCTCGACACCACGTCCGAGAGCTACATCGGCAACCGCAAGAACCAGCTCGAGCTGGTCGCGGCCCTCGACGAGCAGCTCGAGGCCGTCGTCGCGGGCGGCGGGGAGCGCTACATGCAGCGCCACCGCGACCGGGGCAAGCTCCCCGTCCGCGAACGGCTCGCGCTGCTCCTCGACCCGGACTCGCCCTTCCTCGAGCTCTCGCCGCTCGCCGCCTGGGGCACCGACTTCACGGTGGGCGCCTCGGTGCTCACCGGGATCGGCGTGGTGTCCGGGGTCGAGTGCGTCGTCATCGGCCACGACCCGACCGTGCGCGGCGGCGCGATGAACCCGTACTCGCTGCGCAAGACGCTGCGGGCGCTGGAGATCGCACGGCTCAACCGCCTCCCGGTGATCAACCTCGTCGAGTCCGGCGGCGCCGACCTCCCGACGCAGGCCGACCTGTTCGTCCCGGCCGGGCGCATCTTCCACGAGCTGACCGAGCTGTCGTCGATGGCGATCCCGACGATCGCGCTGGTCTTCGGCAACTCCACGGCCGGCGGCGCGTACGTGCCGGGGATGTGCGACTACGCGGTGCTCGTCGACCGCGCCGCCAAGGTGTTCCTCGGCGGGCCGCCCCTGGTGAAGATGGCGACCGGCGAGACCGCCGACGACGAGTCGCTGGGCGGCGCGGAGATGCACTCGCGGGTGTCCGGCCTGTCCGACCACTTCGCGACCGACGAGCGCGACGCGATCCGGATCGGGCGTGAGATCGTCGCGCGCTTCCACTGGCACAAGCTGGGCCCGGCCCCGTCGTCGCACGCGCCCGAACCGCTCTACGACCCCGAGGAGATCCTCGGCATCCTGCCGCCGGACACCAAGGTGCCCTTCGACCCGCGCGAGGTCCTGGCCCGCACCGTCGACGGCTCGGAGTTCGACGAGTACAAGCCGCTCTACGGCACCTCCCTGGTCACCGGGTGGGCGAGCATCCACGGCTATCCGGTCGGGGTCCTCGCGAACCACCGCGGGGTGCTGTTCAGCGAGGAGGCCAAGAAGGCCAGCGAGTTCATCCTGCTCGCCAACCAGACCGACACGCCGTTGATCTTCCTGCAGAACACCACGGGCTACATGGTCGGCACCGACTACGAGCAGGGCGGGATCATCAAGGACGGCGCCAAGATGATCAACGCGGTGACCAACAGCGGCGTGCCGCACCTGACGATCAACATGGCGTCGTCGTTCGGGGCGGGGAACTACGGCATGTCGGGCCGGGCGTACGACCCGCGGCTGATGTTCGCCTGGCCGGGCGCGAAGCTCGCCGTCATGGGCGCGGCGCAGCTCGCGGGCGTCATGTCGATCGTCGGCCGGGCGTCGGCGTCCTCGCAGGGCAAGCCGTTCGACGAGGACGCCGACGCGGCCCGCACCCGGGCGATCGAGGCGCAGATCGAGAGCGAGTCCCACAGCTTCTACATCTCCGGGAAGCTCTACGACGACGGCATCGTCGACCCCCGCGACACCCGCACCGTGCTGGGGATGTCGCTGTCCGCCGTCCACTCCAACACCGTCGCCGGCCGTCGCGGCTTCGGCACGTTCCGGATGTGAGGTGCCTTCGGCCCGTGTGCACTTGTAGCGGCTATAGCGACCAGAAGTACTCACGAGCCGGAGGCACCTCGTGATCACCAAGCTGCTGGTCGCCAACCGCGGCGAGATCGCCGCCCGCGTCATGCGCACCGCCCACGCGCTGGGCATCGGCACCGTCGCGGTGTACTCCGACCCGGACGCCGACGCGCCGTTCGTCGCGCTCGCCGACGAGGCCGTACGCCTGCCGGGCGCCGCGCCCTCGGAGACCTACCTGCGCGCGGACCTCGTCGTCGCGGCCGCCCGCGCGACGGGGGCCGACGCCGTCCATCCCGGCTACGGGTTCCTCTCCGAGAACGCCGGGTTCGCCCGCGACTGCGCGGCCGCGGGGCTGGCCTTCGTCGGGCCGACGCCCGAGGCCATCGCGTCGATGGGGTCGAAGCTCGAGGCCAAGGCGCTCATGGAGGCGGCGGGGGTCCCCGTCCTGCCGGGCGCCACCCTGCCCGAGGGCGCTCCCCTGCCGACCGACCTCGACTTCCCGGTGCTGGTCAAGGCCGCGTTCGGCGGCGGCGGGCGCGGGATGCGGATCGTGCGTTCCGCGTCCGAGCTGGCCGACGCCGTCGACGGCGCCCGCCGCGAGGCCGCGTCCGCGTTCGGCGACGGCACGGTGTTCCTGGAGCGGTACGTCGAGGACCCGCGCCACGTCGAGGTGCAGATCCTCGGCGACACCGCCGGCACCGTCGTGCACCTCTTCGAGCGCGAGTGCTCCATCCAGCGGCGCTACCAGAAGATCGTCGAGGAGAGCCCGTCGCCGGCCGTCGACGAGACGCTGCGCGCCCGGCTCGGGTCGGCGGCGGTCGCGGCCGGGAAGGCCATCGGCTACACCGGTGCGGGCACCGTCGAGTTCGTCCTGGACCGCGACGGGAGCTTCTTCTTCCTCGAGGTCAACACCCGCCTGCAGGTCGAGCACCCGGTGACGGAGCTGGTCACGGGCCTGGACCTGGTGGCCCTGCAGCTGCGGGTCGCGGAGGGGCACCCGTTGCCGCCCGAGGTCACCGGCGCCCGCATGGACGGCGCCGCCATCGAGGTCCGCCTCTACGCCGAGGACGTCCCGGCGGGCTACCTCCCCGCGACCGGCACCCTGCACCGCTTCGCGGTCCCGTCACTCGAGGGCGTCCGCGTCGACGCCGGCGTCGTCGACGGCTCCGTCGTCAGCCCGCACTACGACCCGATGCTCGCGAAGGTCATCGCCCACGGCAGCACGCGGGCCGAGGCGGCGCGGACCCTGGCCCGCGTGCTGGCCCGCGCGGAGATCCACGGCGTCACGACGAACCGCGACCTGCTGGTCGGCATCCTGCGCGACGCGGAGTTCCTCGCCGGCGGCACGGACACCGGCTACCTGCCGCGCCACCCCGAGCTCGTCTCCCCCGGTCCCGACGACGGCGAGGCGGCGCGGGCGGCCGCCGCCGCGCTCGCGCGGCAGGCCGAGCACCGGGCGGTCACCCCGGTGCTGCGGGGCCTGCCGTCGGGCTGGCGCAACGTCGGGGGTCCACCGCAGGCGGTGGACTACTCCGTCGGCGACCGCACGCTCGAGGTGACCTACGCGTCCCGCCGGGCCCGGCTCGACGTCACCGTCGACGGCTCGCCCCTGCCCGTCGCGGCGGTGGCGGCGACCCCGGACCACGTGACGATGGAGGTCGCCGGGGTCCGGCGGGCCTACCGGGTGCACCGGACCGCCGGCCGGACCTTCGTCGACGGCCCCGACGGCGCCAGCGCCTTCACCGACGTCCCCCGCTTCGCCGACCCGAACGCCGTCGCCCACGCCGGGTCGCTGCTCGCGCCGATGCCCGGGACGGTCGTCCGGGTGCTCGCCGCGGGCGGCGACTCCGTGGCCGCGGGAGCGGCCCTCGTCGTCCTGGAGGCCATGAAGATGGAGCACACGGTCGCGGCACCGGTCGACGGCGTCGTCACGGAACTGCACGTCGGTCCGGGTGACCAGGTGGAGACCCGGCAGGTCCTGGCGGTCGTGGAGGCCGCCGAGGAGGCGGCGTCATGAACCTCGCGACCCTGCTGCGCCGAGCCGCGGCCGACCACGCCGACCGGGTGGCGCTGCGCCTCGACGCCACCGAGATCTCCTACGCGGAGTTCGCCGACCGGGCCGCCCGCTTCGCCGGGCACCTGCGCGCGACCGGCATCGGAGAGGGCGACCGGGTCGCGGTCCTGGCGCCGAACTGCCTGGAGTACCTCGTCGCGATCCTCGGCGCCTGGCAGGCGGGCGCGGTCGGGGTGCCGCTGAACTACCTGTTCCCGGACGCGCCGCTGCGCCACGCCGTGACCGACTCCGGGGCGCGTCTCGTCGTCACCCCGCCCGGGGACGTCGAGCGGCTGGAGAAGGCCCTCGACGGACCCGCTCCAGCCTTCCTGACGACGGGTGACGACGGGACCTTCGCGGCGGCGGTCGCCGGCGCGGAGCCGCTGGAGGGCGTGGTGCCGCGCCTGGACGGCGACGACGCGCTGCTGATGTACACCTCCGGGTCGACCGGCGTGCCCAAGGGCGTCCGGCAGACCCACCGCAACATCGCCGCGCAGGTCGACGGGGCGATCGAGGTCTATGCACTGACCGGCGACGACCACGTCCTCAACTGCATGCCGCTGTTCCACGTGGGCGGCCTGCAGCTCGCGAGCCTGCCGATGCTGGTGCGCGGCGGGCAGATCACGTTCATGCCGCGGTGGGACGTGGTGCGCTGGCTCGAGCTGGTCGAGGAGCTCCGGCCGACGTACGGCGGGCTGATCTCGACGATGATGATCGACGTCGGGAACCGGACGGTGGACGCGCCGGTCGTGCTGGACTCGTTCCGCGTCTGCATGTTCGGTGGCTCGCGCACGCCGACCGCGGCGATCGACCGGCTCGAAGCAGGGACGGGGATCGTCGGGACCGAGATCTACGGGCAGACCGAGCAGAGCGGGCTCGTCGTCACCTATGCCGCGGGCGAGACCCGCCGTCCGGACTCGATGGGCCGGCCGCTGTCGCAGATCGTGCGGACGCGGCTGGTGCCGGTGGACGGGTCGCCGGACCTGGAGCCGGGGGACTCGGCCGTCGGCGAGCTGTGGGTGCGCGGCGACGCGGTGACGCCGGGCTACTGGGGCATCGACGCGTCGGAGAAGTTCCCTGTTTCCGAGGACGGGACCGGGTGGTTCCGCACGGGCGACCTCATGTCCCGCGACGCCGACGGCTACCTCTACTACGTCGACCGGATCGACGACATGATTGTCTCCGGCGGGGAGAACGTGTTCCCGCAGATGGTCGAGGAGCACCTCGCGGGCCACCCGGACCTCGCCGAGGTCGCCGTGATCGGCACCGCGCACGAGCGGTGGGTGGAGCAGGTGACCGCGGTGGTGGTGCCGCGCACGGCGGTCACCGTCGAGGAGCTGCACCGGTGGTGCGCGGAGCACCCCGACCTGCAGGGCATGCACCGTCCCCGGCGCATCGAGATCGTCGACGCCCTGCCCCGCACCGGCAGCGGCAAGCTCAACCGACCCGACCTGCGGAGGATGTTTCCGTGACCGTGACCTACGAGGTCGACGACGGCGTCGCCTGGGTGACGATCGACCGGCCGGAGGCGCGGAACGCGCTCTCGAAGGACGTCCGCGACGGGCTGTGGGAGTGCACCCACCGGTTCAACGCGGACGACTCCGCCGCCGTGCTCGTGCTGACGGGCGCCGGCGAGAAGGCGTTCTGCGCGGGCGGCGACCTCAAGGAAATGGCGGAGACCTCCCTGGAGATCCCGCCGCCGGACTTCCTGCCGCAGTTCGGACGCAACGTCGAGGTCGCGAAGCCGACGATCGCCGCCGTCAACGGCGTCGCGTTCGCGGGCGGGTTCCTGCTCGCTCAGCAGTGCGACCTGGTGATCGCCGCGGAGCACGCCCGGTTCGCCGTGAGCGAGGTGAAGGTCGGGCGCGGGTCGCCATGGGCGGCGCCGCTGGCGTGGCTGGTGCCGCCGCGGGTCGCGATGGAGATCCTGCTGACCGGCGACCCGCTGGACGCGGCGCGCGCCCAGGAGGTCGGGCTGGTGAACCGGGTCGTGCCGGCCGCCGAGCTGCGGGACCGGGCGCAGGAGCTGGCCCGATCCATCGTCGGGAACGCGCCGTTGTCGGTGCGGGCGGCGAAGGCGACGGTGCTGCTGTCGCGGCCGCGGGTGTACGAGGACGCCGAGGACATCTGGGCGCCGGTCTACCGCTCCGCGGACGCGCAGGAGGGGCCCGCGGCGTTCCGCGACAAGCGCACGCCGGTCTGGACGGGGAGGTAGCGACGATGCCGGTGTCGATGACGGCGCTGTGCGACGACCTGGCGGCCGAGTCCGCCGAGCTGCGGGCCGTGCTGGCGGAGCTGGGCGAGTCCGAGTGGCGGCTGGAGACCCCGGCCGACGGCTGGTCGATCCTCGATCAGGTCTCCCACCTGGCGTTCTTCGACGACGTCGCGCTGCGCTCCGCGACCGACCCGGAGGCGTTCACCGCGGAGAAGGCTGCGATGGACGCCGACGGCGGGGTCAGTCCGGACACGATCGCGGAACGGTTCCGATCGATGAGCGGCGCGGAGATGCTCGCGTGGTTCGACGAGGCCCGCGCCCGGCTGATCGCCGGGTTCCGGGACCTGGACCCGAAGGCGCGCGTCCCGTGGTTCGGGCCGCCGATGGCCGCGGCGTCGTCGCTGACCGCGCGGATCATGGAGACCTGGGCGCACGGGCAGGACGTGTTCGACACGGTCGGCGCGGTGCACCCGCCGTCGGGACGCCTGCGGCACGTGGCGCACATCGGGGTCGGCGCGCGGGCGTTCAGCTACCTCGCGCACGGGCTGGAGATGCCCGACGTGCCGATCCGGGTGGAACTGACGGCGCCGGACGGGTCGACGTGGACCTGGGGGCCCGAGGACGCGGCCGACCGGGTGTCGGGCCCCGCCGAGGACTTCGCGCTGCTCATCACCCAGCGGCGGCACCGGGACGACCTGGCGCTGACCGTCGTCGGGGAGGCGGCCACCGAGTGGGTGCGCATCGGTCAGGCGTTCGCCGGTGAGGCGGGCACGGGAAGGAAACCGCTGTCGTGACGACCCCTGTCTCGCGTGAGGGGAACCCTCACGACGCTGGAGCGACCGGATCCTCCCCTCACGACGGGCGTCCGGTGCGGATCGGCAACATCTCCGGCTTCTACGGCGACCGCCTGGGCGCGGCGCGCGAGATGCTCGACGGCGGGCCGGTCGACGTCCTGTGCGGGGACTACCTCGCCGAGCTGACGATGCTGATCCTCGCGAAGGCGCAGGCCAAGGATCCCGATGCCGGGTACGCGAAGACGTTCCAGACGCAGATGCGCGACGTGCTCGCCGACTGCGTCGCCCGAGGCGTCAAGGTCGTCTCGAACGCCGGCGGGCTGAACCCGGCGGGGTTGGCGGCGGCGCTGGAGGAGCTCGGGACGGGCGCGCGGATCGCGTACGTCGAGGGCGACGACCTGCGGGGATCGCTGGAATCGATCACACCCGCGGTGAGCGGCAAGCCCGTCTCGGCCAACGCCTACCTCGGCGGGTGGGGCATCGCCGAGGCGCTGGCCGCCGGCGCCGACGTCGTCGTGACGGGGCGGGTGACGGACGCGTCGCTGGTCGTGGGGCCGGCGGCGTGGTGGCACGGGTGGGGTCGCGACGCGTTCGACCAGCTCGCCGGGGCGGTCGTCGCGGGTCACGTCATCGAGTGCGGCCCGCAGGCGACCGGCGGGAACTACTCGTTCCTGGACGAGGTGACCGACCGCCGCTACCCCGGGTTCCCGATCGCGGAGGTGTCCGCGGACGGCTCGTCGGTGATCACGAAGCACCCGGGGACCGGCGGGCTCGTGTCCGTCGGCACGGTCACCGCGCAGCTGCTCTACGAGATCGCCGCGCCCGCCTACCTCGGCCCGGACTGCACGACGCACTTCGACACGATCACGCTCTCCGACGACGGCGAGCACCGGGTGCGGATCAGCGGGGTGCGGGGGTCGGCGCCGCCTCCCACCCTGAAGGTCGCCCTCAACGACGCGGGCGGCTACCGGAACTCGATGACGCTGGTCCTGACCGGGCTCGACATCGAGGCGAAGGCCGCGCACGCCGAGGCGCTGCTGTTCGACGTGCTGGGCGGTCGCGACCGGTTCGCCGAGGTGGACGTCCGGCTGCTGCGCTTCGACCACCCCGACGCCGCGTCCAACGCCGAGGCGACCGCCCATCTCAAGGTGACGGTGAAGGACCCGGACCCGCGCGTCGTCGGGCGGTCGTTCTCCAACGCCACGATGGAGCTCGCGCTCGGCGGCTACGCGGGTTTCCACACCACCACGCCCCCGAGCGCCGAGTCCGCGTTCGGCGTCTACCGCCCGGCCGCAGTGCCGCGATCGGCCGTCACGCACACCGTGGTGCTGCCCGACGGGGAGCGGCGCGTGGTGGCGGACCCGGTCACGAGCGTCAGTAGTGCGGCCATGCTGACACCCGACGTCACAGAAACCGCAACCACGCCGACCGGCCCCACCCGCCGCGCCCCCCTCGGCCGTGTGGTCGGCGCCCGCTCCGGCGACAAGGGCGGCGACGCGAACATCGGCGTCTGGGCCCGCACCGACGCCGCCCACGCCTGGCTCCGGGACTTCCTGACGGAGGACCGGGTCCGGGAGCTGCTCGGGCCGGAGGTCGCGGACCTGGCGATCGAGGTCCACCCGCTGCCGAACCTGCGGGCGGTCAACGTCGTCGTGCACGGGATCCTCGGCGACGGCGTCGCCTCGTCCACCCGCCCCGACCCGCAGGCCAAGGGACTGGGTGAGTACCTGCGCAGCCGGGTCGTCGACGTGCCGGAGGCCCTGCTGGACTGATCACCGCACGGCGAGCAGCACCGCCACGACCACGAGCGCGACGACGCCGAGCCACAGCAGCACGATCCCGGCCCGGCGTAGGCCTGGGGACGCGGGCCGGTCCTCGGGCTCCCCCGGGCCGACGGAGCCGACCGGGCCGACCGGGTCGCCGGCCCCCGGCAGCACGTCCGTCGCGGCCGCGGGCCGGGCCAGGTCCTCGAGGGCGGTGGCCACCTCGGCGGCGTCAGGCCGGTCGCGGGGCTCGCGCGCGAGCATGCGCAGGACGAGCGCCTCCATGCCGACCGACATCGCCGGGGTCAGCTGACGCGGCGGGCGCGGCGGTTCGTGCAGGCGCTGCGCGGCGACGTCCGCCGACGCCGCGCCCGTGAACGGCGGCCGGCCGGTGACCTGCTCGTAGAGGGTGCAGCCCAGCGAGTACACGTCGGAGCGGCCGTCGAGGTCCTCGCCGCGGACCTGCTCCGGGGACATGTAGGCCGCGGTCCCGACGACGTGGCCGGTCTCGGTCAGCCCGCCGCGGTCGCCGAGCCGGGCGATGCCGAAGTCCATCAGCTTCGGGGTCCCGTCGGCGAGCAGCATGATGTTGGCGGGACCGACGTCGCGGTGCACCACGCCCTGCTCGTGGGCGTACGCCAGCGCGGACGCCACCGCCGCACCCACGCGGGCCGCCTCCTGCTCGGCGACGCGCCCGTGCGCCACGAGCAGGTCCGCCCACGTCCGGCCCTCGAGCAGCTCCATGACGACGTACACCCCGTGCGGCGACGACCCGACGTCGTGCACGGCGACGACGTGCGGATGGCTCACCACCGCGGCCGCCCGGGCCTCCTCCCGCAGCCGCGCCGCGTCGGTGTCGTCGCCGCGCCGCTCCTCGGGGAGCAGCTTGACCGCCACGACCCGTCCGAGCTCGCGGTCGGTCGCGCGGTGCACCTCGGCCATGCCGCCGCGCCCCATCAGCTCCACCAGCTCGTACCGCCCGCCCAGCACCACCGGGCCGGACTCCGGGCCGGTGTACGGGCGGGTCACAGGCGTCGGGTGCGCTCGGGGTCGCCCCCCTGCAGCAGGGCGTCGAACAGGAAGCGGTGGTCGACCATGGCCTGCCGCCGCTCCTCGAGCGGCCGCTCGGCCTGCTCGTCGGCGACCGCGACCTCGTGGGCGGACCGGAAGTGCTCCACGAGGTCGGGGTAGTCCACCGACACCAGCTTCTCCCGCTCCTCGAAGCGCTCCGAGGGGTAGCCGCGGTCGCGCATCACCTGCTGCACCAGCAGGTCGGCGTCCCGCAGCCCCGTCGACGGGTTCTCGACGAAGGCCGCCTGCGCGGACTCCCACGCGCGCGAGTAGCGGTCGCGCTCGTCGGCGCCGAGGTCGCGGAGGTCGAGGCGCCGACGCCGGTCGAGGCGGGCCCGCAGCTCCTTCTCCCCCGGACCGCGGCCGTAGTCGGCGACGACGCGGTCGTACTCGTCGCCGAACCGGCTGCGCAGCGTCGCGGTGCCGACCCGCCCACGTCGGCGGGCGACGAGCACCAGCACGATCCCGGCGACGATCACCACCGCGGCGGCGATCACGATCCCGAGCAGGGTCCCGTCCAACGCGCCCTCCGTCCCCCGTGCTGTCTGCTTACCCGATCGAGTGAACGGAACCACGCCGACCCGCCGTCACGAAGGCCTCGCGTGCCCGGTCCCGACGCCGGGTAGCCGCCCTCCATGCCGCAGCCCAGCGTCCCCCGCGTCACCCTCACCGACGGCGGTCCGATGCTCGTCGAGGGACCCGTCGAGCTGGAGCTCCCGGACGGCGAGCGGGTCCGCTCCGAGCGGCCGGTCGTCGCCGTGTGCACCTGCCGGCGCAGCAAGCGGTTCCCCTTCTGCGACACCAGCCACCGGAAGAAGGTCCGTCAGGCCCGCAACGACGACGAGTCCGCGTCCCAGGACCGCACCAGGTGATCGCCGAGCCGGTCCTCGAGCAGGGTCAGCGCGCGTATCCCGAACACCACGTCGGCAGCGAGCTCCGGCTCGCGCGCGACGAGATCGGCGAGCAGGCCGCGGCGCACGAGCTGCTCGTGGACCGCGTCGGCCTCGACGTGCTCGGCGTAGAACGCCTGCGCGTCCTCGCCCAGCCCGAGCCGCTGCATCCCCTTGACCAGCCGCGCGGACCCCGGTGAGGACGTCACCTCGATCAGCGCGAACTGCCCGACCGACGCCCCGCGCCACTGGCGGTGCAGCCCGCACAGCGACATCAGGTTGACCGGGGCGAGCGCCTCGGCGGGAGCCGCCTCGAGGTAGCCGTGGTAGCGCGGGTCGAGGTCGAGCGCGGCCATCATGTCCGCGAACACCTGCGCGTGGACCCGCTCGCCGCGACCGGCGCCGAACTCGTCGTGCTCGACGGTGACCAGCGACGCCTTCGCCTGCCCGTCGATCCGCGGGATCACCCAGGCCTGCGGGTCGGCCTCCTTGAGGTGGTAGATCGACCGGTGGATCACGTACTCGCGCAGCTGCCACAGCTCGCCGTCGCGGGCCAGGCGGTACGACGGGCCGTCGCCTCCGACCTGCTCGACCAGCAGCGCCTCCACCTCGGCGTCCACGTCGTCACCGGCGGGCACCTCGGCCTGCAGCGCGGTGAGGAACGTCGTCTCCAGGCTGCGGCGCAACCGGAGCAGGTCCGGCTCCCACTCGAGTTCCGGATCGACGCCCGCGAACCCGTGGTAGTGCAGTTCGTAGAGCACGTAGAGCGCCAGCTGCAGGTCCTCGCCGTATGGGTCGAGGCCCGGCTCCGACGGCAGGTCGGCCGCGCTGCGTGTCCCGGCCAGGACCTCGAGGACCGCCGCGGAGACCGGCCCGCGGGCGGTGGGCAGGGCGTCGGCACGGGTCATGACGTCGGTCAACGAGAGCTCCTCGGCGTGGGGTGGGCAGGACGGAGCGCTCGGGCTACCCCGGAACGGACCCGCTCCACGCGGTGCATGCATCACACCGCGCCCGGGGAGTGGGACCTCGTAACCCCCGGGTAACACCGACCCATCTCCCGTCCCCGGCGGTTGAGTCGCAGCTGCATCTCGGGGACGCCGGCCGCCGGATCGATCCGACCGGCCTCCCGTGTCCGCCGAGGAGCCCCTGCATGTCGATCTCCCTGCCGCCCGTCCGCCCCGACGAGGCCGTCGTGCCGGTCGTCCCCGACGTGGTCGTGCCGATCCCGGCCCCCGACGGCCTCCGACCCCACCTGCCGGTCCTGCGCGGCCCCGGCGTCTATCCCGCCCAGCGCGACACCTGGCTGCTCGCGGACGTGCTGCAGCGCGAGCTGGCCGACGCGCCCCGTTCCCGACGACGGGTCCTGGAGCTCTGCGCCGGCACCGGCGCCCTGTCCCTGGTCGCCGCCGGTGTGCCGGGCACCGACGTCACCGCCACCGACGTCTCCCGCCGCGCCCTGCTCAGCGCCTGGACGAACGCCCGGCGCCTGGGACGGCGGGTCCGGCTGCACCGGGGCGACCTGGCCGCACCCGTCGTCGGGAAGCAGTTCGACCTCGTCGTCTCGAACCCGCCGTACGTGCCCGCCCCTGACGAGGCCCTTCCCACCCGGGGCGCGATGCGCGCCTTCGACGGCGGGCTCGACGGCCGCACCGTGCTGGACCGGGTCTGCGACCAGGCCCCCGCCGTGCTCGCCCCCGGCGGCCGGCTGCTGCTGGTGCACTCGGCGATCAACGGGGTCGCGATGACGCTGCGGCGTCTCCGGGCGCACGGCCTCGACGCCGACGTGGCCGCCCGCTGCGAGCACCCGTTCGGCCCAGTGTTCACCGCCCGTGCGGCGATGCTGGAGCAGCGCGGGCTGATCGCGCCCGGGCAGCGGACCGAGGAACTCGTCGTCGTGCGGGCCCGTCGACCGGAAGGTGCGGGGCGCGCGGCCGCCTGACCGGGTGGTCCTCCGGCGCGCTGCCGGTGGGCCGCGGGTGATCACCCGCTACGGTCCGCCGTCGTGCTGCGCTTCCTCCGGACCGTGCTCATCGAGTTCGTCCTCGCCGGGGCCCTGACGGCGCTCGTGCTCGAACACGTCGCGATCGGGGCGCTGCTGCTCCTCGTCGGCGGGGTCATGATCAGCCTGACGGCGCGCGGCCACAAGGTCATGTCGTTCGGCCTGTCGCGCTGACGTCTCCGCCGGGGCGCGCGGGCGCCTAGGGTGCCGAGCAGTGTCCGCCGGCATCGTCTCGATCACCCTGCTCGCCGCGGTCCTGCACGCGACGTGGAACGCGATCGCGCACGGGGTCTCCGACCGCCTCGTGGGCTTCGCCCTGATCGGTCTGTCCTACGTCGTCGTCGGCGGGGCCGGTGCGCTGGTGCTCGGTGCGCCGCCTTCGCACGCGTGGCCGGCCGTGCTGCTCTCGGCGACGTTCCACGTGGGCTACACGCTGCTGCTCTGGTGGAGCTACCAGCTGGGCGAGTTCAGCCAGGTCTACCCGGTGGCCCGTGGCACGGCGCCGTGGGTGGTGGCGCTCTACGAGGTCGTGTTCGGCGGCGGCCTGCCGTGGTGGGAGCTGCTCGGCGTCGCGGTGATCTCGGCCGGGCTGGTGTCGCTGGCTCTCGACGGCGGGCGGCTGACGCGCGCCGCGCTGCCGGCGCTCGCGGCCGCCGTCGCGACCGGTCTGTTCATCGCCGGGTACACGCTGGTCGACGCGGAGGCGGTCGCGACGACGCCGGTGGCGGTCTACGCATCGTGGATGTTCCTGGTGCAGGGGCCGGTGCTGCCGGTGATCGCCGTGCTGCGGCGGGGGCGCGGTCTGGCGCGGGTGCCGTGGTCGTCGCTCGCCGTGGGGTTCGTGGGCGGGCTGGTCTCGCTCGCGGCCTACGGCCTGGTGCTCGTGGCGCAGACCAGCGGTGCGACGGCGGCGGTGGCCGCGCTGCGGGAGACGTCCATCGTCATCGGCGCGGTGATCGGGACGCTCTTCCTGGGCGAGCGCTTCGGGTGGCGCCGGGCGGTGGCGGCCGCGGTGGTCGTCGTCGGGATCGTCCTGGTGGATCTGTGAGGATCGCACCGATGGAGCGCTTCGACGGCTGGATCGGCGGGTTCGGGACGGCGGGTGGGCTGCGGTACGTGGTCGGGCACTGGCCGCGCTCGCCGCTCGGCGCGTTCACCGACGTCATGCTCGAGCGTCCCGACGGGCACCGCGTGCTGCTCGCGCCGTCGCCGCAGGTGGCGGAGTTCGTCGGCGCGACCTACTCCTTCGACGAGGTCCGGCTCGTCCCCGTCGACCTGCGCTCGTCCGGCCCGGACTTCTTCCTGACGGCGGGTCCGCTCGAGTCGCGCTTCACGGTGGGCGGCCGGAACGCGCTCGGGGTGCTGCTGCGGGCCGTGCCATGGCGGCTGGCCACGGCGCCGTGGTGGATCGCGACGATCGACGCGGTGGCGCGGCGGGTGCTGCCGGGGGTACGGACCGTCGGCAGCGCCGGTGGCGGGCGGACCGAGTACTACGGCGCGCAAGACCTGCACCGGGTGGTGGCGGCGGAGACGACGTTCGAGGGGGCCGACGCCGGGTCGCTGCGGCCGGTGTCGCCACCGGTCCGGTTCGGGTTCGGGTCGACGCCGACGGCGCCGTCGTGGGTGCGGATCACGACCGTGATCGCGGGAGATTGACGGAACCGATCGGGCGCGGGCGCAGTCCAAGCGGTCGAGGGGCCGTGCGGAGCGGCTCCCGGTCGCCCGGAGGTTCCCGTGGTCCGTTCGTTCGTCGTCGCTGTCCTGGCCGCGGTCGCGGTGCTGGTGGCCGCACCGCCTGCGTCCGCCGAGCCGCGGGAGGTGTGCGGCCCGCACTCCCCGGAGGAGACCGTCGTGCGGGTCTTCCCGCGCGGCGAGGAGACGTCGTCGTTGCTGTGCGGCACCCGCTACTACGGTTTCCGGCGCATCGACTGGTCGGCCGTCTCCCTGGACGCGATCGCCCGCACGCTGGCCTCCCCCGCCTCGTCGACGTGGGACGAGCGCAGCGCCACGTGGACGGTCGAGGGCCCGGGAGCGACCGTCGTCATCGCGCGCCACGGCCAGGTGATCACCGCCCGGGCGGCGTGATGGAGGCGGTCGGGCTGTGGTGGCCGGCGGCGGACGAGGAGCGGCTCCGCGCGGCGGCGGCTGCCTGGGACCGGACGGCGCTCGACCTGGAGCGGGCGCTGGAGGTGGGCCGTGCCGGCGCGAAGGCGGCACGGGCGGGGTGGACGGGTGGAGCGGCGGACCGGTTCGCGGTCGCGTGGGGAGCCCACGAGGCGGCACTGCAGGACGACGCGGCCGGCTGCCGGGCCCTCGGGGTCGCTCTTCTGCGCTTCGCGGAGGCCGTCGAGGACGCGAAGCGCCGGGTCACCGAGCTGGCGGTGACCGCGGGGGCGACGCTCGTGGCGGGCGCGGGGCTCGCGTGGCTGACGTTCGGGGCCTCGGCCGCTGTCGCCGCGGGCGTGAGCTCCGGGCTGGTCGCGGCGGCGGCCGCGATCGGCGTGGAACTCTCGGCGACGGCGGCGACCGTGCTCGGCGGGATTCTGGTGGGGGCGGTGTTCGGCGCGGTGGAGTCCGCGGCCGTCGACCTGGCCGTCACCCAGCCGCTGCGGGTCGAGGCGTTCGGCGACGGCGGGTACTCGCTGGAGCGCGCGGGGGTCGCTGCCGTCGCGGGTGCCGGGTTCGGCGCGGTCCTGGGCGGGGCGCGGGGTCTGCTCGCGGGTCCCCGCCCCGCGCGGACCCCCTTCGACGACCTCGGCGAGCTCGACGGCCGGATCAGCGCGGCGCTCGACCCGTCGTCGCGGGGAGCGCTCGGGCCGCTCTTCCGGCCCGGGGTGCACGAGTCGCCGGGCGCATCCTTCTCGGTGGAGCAGGCGCCGACCGCGAGGCTGCTCGAGTCCGAGGGGATGAGTGTGCACGCCCGCCCCGGCTCCGGGGCTCTGATGCGGACCGATGCCGCCGACCGCGGGCTCTTCCTGGAGATGGCCGCCCCGGAGGCCTCGTCGGCGGCCGCGGTGGAGGCGGCCGTGCTGGAGAGCAGCGGCCGGCTCGCGCGGCAGGGCGGGGGTCACCTCGTCGTCGACGGCCGGGCGGTCGCGCTGGACACGGACGAGGCCGGGAAGGGGCTGCTCGACGCGGTGCTGCGGGCGCAGGCCGAAGGGCTGGAGCTGCCCCGCTCGATCCGCTTCGTGTTCGAGGAGGGCAGCATCTTCTGGCCGTGAGCAGTTTCTCCGAAACGCCCTCGCGGTGGGCAGCCGGTTCCTAGGCTGGTGGTCGTGACCAGCGGATTCGGCGCCCGCCCCGAGGACCTCGAGGCGGCGGCCGCGCGGTTCGACGAGGCCGCGCGGATCGCGGCGGACGCCTGCGCGTCGTTGCGGTCGTCGCTGAGCGGGCTCGGGGAGGTCGCGGGCGACGACGAGCAGGGTCGGACGTTCGCGGCCCGGTACGACCCGAAGGCCGCCGAGGGGGTCGGCGCGATCGAGCAGGAGTCGGCGGGGCTGCGCTCGCTCGGGGACGCGCTCCGGGCGACGGCGCAGGAGTACCGGGCGGGCGAGGCCGACGGCGCGGCCGGGTTCGCGCCGCGATGAGGGGCCGACGGACGACACCGGGGCGGCGCGACCGTGTCCAGACGACACGGTTCGCCCGTCGTCGGGTCTGCCTGGCCGCCCCGTCCGCGAGTGCTGCAGGACGCATGCTCCAGGGCCGCTGAACCTGCGCCCTGTCGCACTCGCGGATGCGACCCCGCTACCCCGTTCGCGAGTGCTACTGGACGCATGCTCCGGGGCCGCCGAACCTGCGCGGTGTCGCACTCGCGGATGCGACCCCGCTGCCCCGTCCGCGAGTGCTACAGGACGCAGGATCCGGGGCCGCTGAACCTGCGCGGTGTCGCACTCGCGGATGCGACCCCGCTACCCCGTCCGCGAGTGCTACTGCACGCATGCTCCGGGGCCGCCGAACCTGCGCCGTGACGCACTCGCCGGGACGCGGTCAGCCCGTCAGCGAGATCGCGACGCCGTCGGCCAGCAGCCGACCGTGCCGGGTGAGCACCGCCTGCCCCCGGGCCCACGACCCGTCGTCGAGCAGGCCGTCGCGGACCGCCTGCTCCCCGGCCGCGCGTCCGGCGTCGTCGAGAACGCCGACGGCGAGCCCGTCGACCGTGCGGAGCTGCAGCAGGACCTGCTCGACGTGCTGATCGGCCGGCGTGAGCAGTTCCCGCGCCTCGGCCGGCGACTCCCCCGCCGCGAGCTGCTTCGAGTACCGCGCCGGGTGGCGGACGTTCCACCACCGGACGCCGCCGACGTGCGAGTGCGCGCCCGGTCCGGCGCCCCACCAGTCGCCGCCGGACCAGTAGCCGAGGTTGTGCCGGCAGCGCGCGTCGGTCGAGCGCGCCCAGTTCGACACCTCGTACCAGCCGAAGCCCTGCCCGGTGAGCACGTCGTCGACGATCTCGTAGCGGTCGGCGAGGACGTCGTCGTCGGGCATCGGCAGCTCGCCGCGGGCCACGCGCCGGGCGAGCGCGGTGCCGTCCTCGACGATCAGCGAGTACGCGGACACGTGGTCGGCGCCGGAGGCGAGCACCGCGTCCAGGGAGCGGCGGAGGTCGTCGTCGGTCTCGGTGGGCGTGCCGTAGATCAGGTCGAGGTTGACGTGACGCAGCCCCGCCTCGATCGCTGCGCGCGCCACCGACACCGCCGCCCCGGGCGTGTGGCGGCGGTCCAGGACGGCCAGGACGTGGTCGACGTCGGACTGCATCCCGAGCGAGAGCCGCGTGTACCCGGCGTCCGCGATCGCGGCGAGCAGCCCGGGGGTGGTGGACTCCGGGTTGGCCTCGGTGGTCACCTCGGCGCCGGGCGCCAGCCCGAACGACGAGCGCACCGCGTCCAGCACCGCCGTCAGCCCCTCGGCTCCCAGCAGCGACGGTGTGCCGCCCCCGAGGAACACGGTGTCGGCCGGTGGCGGCGCCCCCAGCACGCGCGCGCCCAGGTCCAGCTCCCGCCGGAGGCCCTCCAACCACGACGCGGGCGAGGCGGGGTCGTCGTTGGAGCTCAGGCCCAGGTCGGACGCCGTGTAGGTGTTGAAGTCGCAGTACCCGCAGCGCGTGGCGCAGAAGGGCACGTGGACGTAGACGCCGAACGGGCGCGTCCCGAGCCCGGTCAGCGCGTCGGGCGGGAGCGCACCGTCGGCCGGGGCGGGTTCGCCGCCGGGGGGCACGGAGGGCATCCGTCCATTGTGCGCGCCGTACCGACCACCTTCGTGACGCCCAGTGTCAGCATGGCCGCAGTGCTGACACCCGGAGGGCAGTGCGCGGCACCACACACCCGCCGCCGGTGGAATCACCGCGACCGACGTGGCACGCTCGTGGACGTGCGTGCCCTGGATCCGATGCTCGTCGGCCGACCCCACGTCGACCTCGCGCGCGTCGCCAGCGCACTCTGCCCGGCGTGCTGACGGCACACCGCTGACGCCCCGCCGAGGGGCACACCACCACCACGATCGTCAGCGGGTGCGCGCGCGGCCTGCCCGGGGTCGGCGTGTGCGCCTGCGCCCCGGAGGACGCACCACCGATGACCAGCGCCCCGTCCAGCGAAGGTGCCTCGACCCCCGAGGAGTCCTACGCCGAGACCACGCCCCTCAAGGACGTCTCGGACGACAAGCCGGTGCGCCCGGCGCCGAAGCGCGCCCGCAAGGGCAAGGCCGAGGGTCAGTGGGCGCTGGGCTACCGGGAGCCGCTGAACAAGAACGAGCAGTCCAAGAAGGACGACAACCCGCTCAACGTCCGCGCGCGGATCGAGAACATCTACGCCCACCGCGGCTTCGACTCGATCGACCCGGCCGACCTGCGCGGGCGCTTCCGGTGGATGGGGCTCTACACCCAGCGCGCCGAGGGCTTCCCGGGCACCGACACCGGCCACGTCGAGGAGGAGGAGCTCGACGCCTCCTACTTCATGATGCGGGTCCGCGTCGACGGCGGCGCCCTGACGACCGAGCAGCTGCGGGTCATCGGCGAGATCTCGCAGACCTTCGCCCGCGACACCGCGGACGTCACCGACCGCGAGAACATCCAGCTGCACTGGATCCGCGTCGAGGACGTCCCGGAGATCTGGCGCCGCCTCGAGGGCGTGGGCCTGACGACGACGGAGGCCTGCGGCGACTGCCCGCGCGTCATCCTCGGCTCCCCCGTCGCCGGGATCAGCGCCGGCGAGGTCATCGACGGCACCCCCGCGATCGACGAGATCGCCGCCAAGTACATCGGCGACCGCTCGCTGTCGAACCTGCCCCGCAAGTTCAAGACCGCGATCTCCGGCCAGCAGGACGTGGCCCACGAGGTCAACGACGTCAGCTTCGTCGGCGTCGTCCACCCCGAGCACGGCCCGGGCTTCGACCTGCACGTCGGTGGCGGCCTGTCCACCAACCCGAAGCTCGCGGTGCGGCTCGGCGCGTGGGTGCCGCTGGAGGAGGTCCCGGACGTCTGGCACGCCGTCGTCCAGGTCTTCCGCGACTACGGCTACCGCCGTCTGCGCACCCGGGCCCGCATCAAGTTCCTGATCGCCGACTGGGGCCCGGAGAAGTTCCGGCAGGTCATGGAGGACGAGTACCTGCAGCGGAAGCTCGTCGACGGCCCCGCGCCGGAGGCGATCGCGGGCACCATCGACCACGTCGGCGTCCACGACCAGATCGACGGCCGCAAGTACGTCGGCGTCGCCCCGCCCGCGGGCCGGACCTCCGGTTCCACCCTGGTGGGCGTCGCGAAGGCCGCCGAGGACGTCGGGTCCACCCGCATCCGCCTCACGCCGTACCAGAAGATCGTCGTCCTCGACGTCGCCGAGGAGAAGGTCGACACCCTGACGACGGCGCTGGACCACCTCGGGCTGCCCGCGCGGCCGAGCGTGTTCCGCCGCTCGACGATGGCCTGCACCGGCCTGGAGTTCTGCAAGCTCGCGTTCGTCGACACCAAGAACCGGGCCGGCGACCTCGTCACGGAGCTCGAGCAGCTGTGCGCGGACGTCGCCGGGGACCTCGAGACGCCGATCTCGATCCACCTCAACGGCTGCCCGAACTCGTGCGCGCGGGTGCAGGTCGCCGACATCGGACTCAAGGGCCAGATCGTCAACGACGCCGAGGGGAACCCGGCCGCCGGGTTCCAGGTGCACCTCGGCGGCGGACTGGGCCTGGACTCCGGCTTCGGTCGGAAGCTGCGCGGCCACAAGGTCCTCTCCTCCGAGCTGGGCCCGTACGTCGAGCGCCTGGTCCGGGCCTTCGTCGCCGACCGCAACGACGACGAGCGCTTCGCGCAGTGGGTGCTCCGGGCGGAAGAAGCGCAGCTGCAATGAGGTTGGCCATCCAGTACTGCCCGTACTGCGGCGAGCAGGACCTGCGCCCCCGGGAGACCCCGGAGAACGCGTGGGAGTGCGCCGACTGCCGCAGCACCTTCGTCGTCACGGGAGCGTCATGACCAGCACCGAGAGCGTGACCAGGGCCGACGCCCTGGCCGCCGGCGAGCGCTTCGCGGCGCTCGAGGACTCGACGGACCACCTCGAGCTCACCCACGACATCCTGGCCTGGGCGGCCGCCACGTACGGCGAGCGCCTGATCGTGGCGTCGAACATGCAGGACGCGGTGCTGGTCAAGCTCGGCGCCGAGGCGCGGCCCGGGGTGGACGTGCTGTTCCTCGAGACCGGCTACCACTTCGCCGAGACGCTCGGGACCCGCGACGCCGTCGCGCAGGTCTACGGCGTGAACATCGTCGAGGCACACCCGGAGCTGACGGTCGAGGAGCAGGACGCCGAGTTCGGCAAGGACCTCTTCGCGACGGACCCGGGGGCCTGCTGCGGGATGCGCAAGGTCGAGCCCCTGAAGAAGACCCTCGCGCTCTACGACGCCTGGGTCACGGGCGTCCGCCGCGTCGAGGCGCCGACCCGCGCGCACACCCCGCTGGTGACGTGGGACGAGAAGCACGGCCTGGCGAAGGTGAACCCGATCGCGCACTGGACCGACGAGCAGATGGACGCCTACATCGCGGAGCACGCGGTGCTGGTGAACCCGCTGGTCGGCGAGGGCTACCCGTCGATCGGCTGTGCGCCGTGCACCGCCAAGCCGGCGCCCGGCGCCGACCCCCGCAGCGGCCGCTGGGCGGGGTTCACCAAGACCGAATGCGGGTTGCACGGATGACCGCACTGCTCGGTACCGACCAACTCGACGTCCTCGAGTCCGAGGCGATCCACGTGATGCGCGAGGTCGCCGGCGAGTTCGACCGCCCGGTGATCCTCTTCTCCGGCGGCAAGGACTCCATGCTGCTGGTGCACCTCGCCCACAAGGCGTTCTGGCCCGCCCCGATCCCGTTTCCGGTGCTGCACGTCGACACCGGGCACAACTTCGACGAGGTGATCGCCTTCCGCGACACCGTCGTCGAGCGGTACGGCCTCACCCTCGAGGTCGCGAGCGTGCAGGACTACATCGACGACGGGCGGCTCGCCGAGCGCGCCGACGGCACCCGCAACCCGCTGCAGACCACGCCCCTGCTCGACGCCATCGCCGAGCACCGCCACGACGCGGTCTTCGGCGGCGGCCGGCGCGACGAGGAGCGGGCGCGGGCCAAGGAGCGCATCTTCTCGCTGCGCACCGCCTTCGGCGCCTGGGAGCCGTCCCGGCAGCGCCCGGAGCTGTGGAACCTCTACAACGGGCGCCACAAGCCGGGCGAGCACGTCCGCGTGTTCCCGCTGTCGAACTGGACCGAGCTCGACGTCTGGCGCTACATCCAGCGGGAGTCGATCGACCTGCCGACGATCTACTACGCGCACACCCGCGATGTGTTCGCCCGCGACGGCATGTGGCTCACCAGCGGGCCGTGGGGCGGCCCGCGGGACGGCGAGGACGTCGTCACGAAGACCGTCCGCTACCGCACGGTCGGCGACGGCTCCTGCACCGGCGCGGTGGAGTCGACCGCCACCACGCTGGACGAGGTGCTCGCCGAGGTCCGCGAGTCCCGGCTGACCGAGCGCGGCGCGACCCGAGCGGACGACCGGCTCTCCGAGGCCGCCATGGAGGACCGCAAGAAGGAAGGCTACTTCTGAGATGACCGACCTTCTCCGGCTCGCGACGGCGGGTTCCGTCGACGACGGCAAGTCCACGCTCGTCGGCCGCCTCCTCTACGACACGAAGTCGGTCCTGGCCGACCAGCTCGAGGCCGTGGAGCGCGCCTCGAAGAGCGCCGACGGCGAGCCGGACCTGTCGCTGCTGGTCGACGGCCTGCGCTCGGAGCGCGAGCAGGGCATCACCATCGACGTGGCGTACCGCTACTTCGCGACGCCCCGCCGGTCCTTCGTCCTCGCCGACACCCCGGGCCACGTGCAGTACACCCGCAACACGGTGACGGGCGCGTCGACCGCGCAGCTCGCGGTGCTGCTGGTGGACGCCCGGCACGGCGTGGTCGAGCAGACCCGCCGTCACGCCGCCGTGATGGCGCTGCTGCGGGTGCCGCGCCTGGTGCTCGCCGTCAACAAGATCGACCTGGTCGACTACGACGAGGCGACCTACCTGACGATCGCGAAGGAGTTCCGCGACCACACCGCGGCCCTGGGCTACGCCGAGGACGCCGTCGTCACGATCCCGGTCTCGGCCAAGAAGGGCGACAACGTGGTGCTGGGGTCGGAGCGCACGCCCTGGTACGACGGCCCGACGCTGCTCGACCACCTCGAGTCCGTCCCGGTCGACGGTCCGGACGACGCCGCCCCGTTCCGCTTCCCGGTGCAGACGGTGATCCGGCCGCGGTCGGCGGAGTACCCGGACTACCGCGGCTACGCGGGCCTGGTGGCGGCCGGTTCGGTGGCGGTCGGCGACGAGGTCGTGGTCCTGCCCGATGGGCAGCGCACGACGGTCGAGGGCATCGACCGCTACACCGACTCGTTCCCGACGGCGGGTGCGGGCGACAGCGTCGTCCTGCGGCTCGCCGACGACCTCGGCATCGCGCGGGGCGCCGTGATCGTGGCGGCGGGGTCGGCCCCGGAGCCGGTCACCGAGTTCACCGCGACCCTGGCGTGGCTGCACGACAAGCCGCTGACCCCGGGCCGTCGGCTGCTGGTCAAGCACGGGACGCACACCGTGCAGGCCATGATCACCGCCGTCGAGGACCGCCTCGACATCCAGACCCTGGGCCTCGACGCCGACCCGGGCACGCTGGAGATCAACGACATCGGGCACGTCGCGATCACCGTCGCCGAGCCGCTGCCGCTCGACGAGTACGACCGCGTCGCCGCGACCGGCTCGTTCCTGGTGATCGACCCGCAGGCCGGCGACACGCTCGCCGCCGGTCTGGTGGGTCGCCCGCTCGTGACGACCCCGGTCGACGCGTGACCCTGCTCGTGGGTCGGGCCCACGTGGACCTGATGCGGGTGACGTCGGCGGTGTGTCGGGGCTGAGCCCCGACCCCACTGCCCCGACCACACCCGTCGTCAGGAACCCGCATGCCCACGTTCATCGTCTTCGCCCTTGCGGGCCTCGTCGCGCAACTCGTCGACGGGTCGCTCGGGATGGCCTACGGGGTCACCTCGACCTCGGTCCTGCTGGCCGCGGGCACCGCGCCGGCGGTCGCGTCCGCCTCGGTGCACCTCGCCGAGGTCGGCACCACGTTCGTCTCCGGGGTGTCGCACTGGCGCTTCGGCAACGTCGACTGGAAGGTCGTCGGCCTGCTCGCCCTGCCCGGCGCCGTCGGCGCGGTGCTCGGCGCCTACGTGCTGGTCAACCTCACCGAGGACGCCGCGCCGTTCATGTCGGTGATCCTGCTGCTGCTCGGGATCTACGTGCTGGTCCGCTTCAGCTCGCGCACGGTGGCCGCGAAGGTGGTCGCCGGCCCGAAGCCCGGCGGGAAGCTCCTGTCCCCCGTCGGGCTGGTCGCGGGCTTCCTCGACGCGTCCGGGGGCGGCGGCTGGGGCCCAGTCGCGACCCCGACGCTGCTCGCCTCCGGGCGGCTGGAGCCGCGCAAGGTCGTGGGCTCGGTGTCCACCGCGGAGTTCGTCATCGCGCTGTCGGCGAGCATCGGCTTCCTGTTCGCCCTCGCCGACGAGCCGCTGGACTGGACGACGATCGCGGCGCTGATGGTCGGCGGGATCATCGCCGCGCCGTTCGCCGCCTATCTCGTCCGCATCCTGCCCGCGCGCGTCCTGGGCACCGCGGCCGGCGGGCTGATCATCATCACCAACACCCGCACGTTGCTCAACGCGCTCGACGTCCCGACGACCGCGCTGGTGACGGTCCTGGTGCTGCTCGCCGTCGCGTGGGTCGCGGCGATCGTGGTGGCTGTGCGCTCGGCGCGCCGGGAGCGGGCCGAGGCGGACGCGGCGTCGACCGAGGTCGCGCAGGCCTGAGCCGAGCCCGCCGTCGTGAACGAGCGAAGGGCACCTTCGGTCGAGTAGATCGACCGAAGGGGCCCTTCGCTCAACAACGGGTGCTCACGACACCTCGTTCAGCTTCCCCGTCGCCACGTCGATGACGAAGCCGCGCACGGAACCCTTGTTCTTGATGAACGGGCTGTCGGTGATGCGCTTGATGGAGTCGCGGACGTCCTGCTCGGCGTCCGGGAACGCGTTCGCGGTCCACGACGGCCGCTGACCGGTCTCCTTCTCGAGGATCTCGGCGAACTGCTCGTCGGTGAAGGTCACCATGCCACAGTCGGTGTGGTGGATGAGGATGATCTCCTCGGTCCCCAGCAGGTGCTGGGAGATCGCCAGGGAGCGGATCGTGTCGTCTGCGACGATCCCACCGGCGTTGCGGATGACGTGCGAGTCGCCCTCCTTCAGACCGAGCGCGCCGTAGGGGTTCACGCGCGCGTCCATGCACGCGACGACGGCGGTCTTCCGTGCGGGCGGCAGCGGCAGCTCGCCGGGGAAGTTCGCGACGTAGGTCTCGTTGTTCTTCAGGTAGTCGTCGGTGACGGACACCGGGGTTCCTCTCGGGAGGTCGACAGCGGGCAGGCACGGACCGGCCGCGGACACCCACGGGCACGCGGGCTCACGCGGCCCGGCGACACCACTGGTCGAACTCCTGGACGCGGCGACTCGGCCAGAAGGCGTCGAGTCCACCTGCGCACATGCGCACCATTCGATCGCACCTGCGGCGAACGGCGCAAGGACCGTGACGTGCGCCGGGTCCGGTTGTGGTCCGCTGCCCCGCCTCCTAGCGTCCGCGTCCATGTCCGGCCGGGAGCTCACCTCGCACGAGCACATCGATCTGGTCCGGGTCGCGTCCGCACTCTGTCGGTGACGACCTCGACCTCCGCCCGCGCCTCTCCCCCGGAGCCCTGCCGTGCCCGACGACTTCCATCCCGACCTGCCCTCCCACACCCGGGTGCACCACGTCCGCGCCGGGGAGCTCACCGGCGACACCGCCCAGTCCGGCGGGATGCGCCGGCTGGAGGCGATCAGCGGCAAGTCGGTCGGCTCCTCCGCCCTGTGGACCGGCGAGACCCACGTCGCGCCGGACACCGCCTCCTCCGACCACCACCACGGTGAGTCCGAGACCTCGATCTACGTCGTCTCCGGCCGGCCGCGCTTCGTCTTCCACGACGGCGAGGGCGAGGTGGTCCTGCAGACCGCGCCGGGCGACTACGTCTACGTCCCGCCGTGGGTGCCGCACCGCGAGGAGAATCCCGATCCGGAGACGCCTGCCGTCGTCGTGATCTCCCGGACGACGCAGGAGGCCATCGTGGTCAACCTGCCGGCGCTGACGCCGCTGGACCCGTCGTGACGGCCACCGCCGAGCGGCCGACCACCCCGCGCCGCGTCGCCCTCGCCAGCGCGGTCGGCACCACCATCGAGTGGTACGACTTCTATCTGTACGCCACCGCGACCGCGTTGGTGTTCAACGCGCTGTTCTTCCCGTCGGTCAGCCCGACGGCGGGGACGCTCGCCGCGTTCGCCACCTACGCGGCCGGGTTCGGCGCCCGGCCGATCGGCGCGATCGTCGCCGGGCACCTCGGTGACCGGATCGGGCGCAAGAGCGTGCTCGTCGCGTCGCTGATCGCGATGGGCGCCGCCACGACCCTGATCGGCCTGCTGCCGCCGTACGCGAGCATCGGCGCCCTCGCCCCGACCCTGCTCGTGGTGCTGCGCCTCGTGCAGGGGTTCGCGGTCGGCGCGGAGTGGGGCGGCGCCGCGGTGCTCTCGGCCGAGCACGCCCCGGCGCACCGCCGCGGCTGGTACGGCAGCTTCACCCAGATCGGCTCGCCCGCCGGGATGCTGCTCGCGACCGGCTCGCTCTTCCTCGTGCGCGCGACGACCTCCGAGGAGGCCTTCCTCGCCTGGGGCTGGCGCATCCCGTTCCTCGCGAGCGCGGTGCTCGTCGTGGTCGGTCTGGTCATCCGCCTGCGCCTCGAGGACGCGCCGGAGTTCACGACGCTTCGGTCCGAACGGCAGGTCGCCCGGCTCCCGATCGTCGAGGTGCTGCGCACCGCACCCCGGGCGGTGCTCCTGACGACCGGTCTACGGCTCTCCCAGATCGGGCTCTACGTCCTCATCACGACCTACGGTCTGACCTACGTCACGCAGACCCTCGGCCGCGGATCGACGGCCGGACTCACCGCCGTGGTGGTCGTGTCGGCGATCGGGCTCGTGACGACGCCGCTGTGGGCGATCCTGTCCGACCGGGTCGGACGACGGCGGCCCTACCTCATCGGCGCGATCGGCGGGACGGTGGCGCTCGCGCTGTTCTTCCTCGCCGTCGACAGCGGGTCGACGGTGCTGATCGTCCTCGCCGCGGTCCTCGCGATCAACGTCGTCCACGACTCGATGTACGGGCCGCAGGCGGCGTGGTTCGCCGAGATGTTCGACGTGCGGGTGCGCTACTCCGGCGCGTCGCTGGGCTACCAGATCGGCTCGGTGCTCTCCGGCGGGTTCGCCCCGCTCGTGGCTGCGTCCCTGCTGATCGCCGGTGACGGGCGGCCGTGGCTGATCGTCCTCGCCTACGCCGGCGTGGCGGTCCTGACGACGGCCGCGGCGCTGCTCGCGCCCGACCCGACCCGGCGTCGGGAACCGGTGGCGGCGTGAGGGTGGTGCGCCTCGGCTCGCCGGAGCTCGCCCAGCTGCTGGCGTCGATCGGTGAGGGCGCCGCGCAGCGCGAGCGGGACGACGTCAGCCCGTTCGACCAGGTGGCCGCGGTCGCGGACGCCGGGCTCGGAGCGCTCCCCCTGACCGGCGGGTCGATCCGCGATCTGCTGCGCTTCGTGATCGACCTCGCGGAGGCCGACCCGATCGTCGCGCACGTCCTGCGCACCCACTACAGCCAGACGCTGGGCTTCGTGCGGGGCGGTCACACGCGCTGGCTCGACGAGGTCCGCGCCGGGAAGGTGTTCGGCAACGCAATCTCGGAGACGGGCACCGTCGCGGCCGGGAACCACGACTTCACGACGACGCTGACGCGGACCGCCCACGGGTGGGTTCTGGACGGCGTGAAGTACTACAGCACGGGGACGCTGTACTCGGACTGGATCTCGGTGGCGGCGCGCGTCGAGGGCGACCGGGTCGCGACCGTGCTGGTGCCGGCGACGCGGCCCGGGGTGGAGGTCGTCGACGACTGGGACGGCATGGGCCAGTCACGCACCGGGACGGGGACGACGCGGTTCGACCACGTCGCCGTCGCCCCCGACGAGTTCCTGACCGTGCGCCCGCGCGCGGAGCCGCGCCCGGCGGCCGACGTGCCGTTCCTGCAGCTCTACCTCCACGCCGTGGTGGCGGGGATCCTGCGCTCCGTCGCGACCGACGCCGCCGCGCTCGTCCGCTCGCGCACCCGGACCTTCGACCATGCGCCCACCTCGCAGCCGGTCGACGACCCGATCCTGCAGGAGACGGTCGGTCGTCTCGTCTCCACCGCGTGGGTGGCGGAGTCGGCCGTCCTCGCCGCCGCCGACACGGTGCAGGCCGCCGAGGACGCCGTCCGTGCCGGGGAGCCCACCGACGACGTCGGCCGTGCCGCGTCCGTCGCCGCCAGCGCGGTCAAGGTGCACCTCGACCGCGTGGCGGCCGACGCGGCGACGGCGCTGTTCGACGTCGGCGGAGCGTCGGCCTCGTGCCGCGCGAAGAACCTCGACCGGCACTGGCGGAACATCCGCACGATCACCCTGCACAACCCGGCGTCGTACCGGGCGACCGCGCTCGGCCGGCTGTGGATCAGCGGCGAGCCGCTGCCGCGCAACGGCTACTTCTGAGCGACCACCTGCACGACCTCGTCGGGTACCGGCTCCTGCGACCCGACGTATCCGCGGAGCCCGTCGAGGCCCTCCCACACGTTCACGTTCATGACGGCGAGCAGCCGGCCGGACCCGTCGAGCCAGGACGCGACGAACTCGCGCTTCCCGACGTCGCCGCTGGTCGCGACGCGGTCGTAGGTGCCCTGCGGGGCGTGGCCGAGGTACTCCATCCCGAGGTCGTACTGGTCGGAGAAGAAGTACGGCGCGTCGGTGTAGGCGGCGTCCCCGCCGAGCAGGGCGGCGACCGCGGTCACGGGGTGGGTGGACGCGGCGTTCCAGTGCTCGACGCGGATGCGCCCGAAGGTCGGGTGGTCGTGGGCGGCGATGTCGCCGACCGCGTACACGTCGGGATCGGAGGAGCGTAGCGAGGCGTCGACCAGCACCCCGCCGTCGAGATCGAGCCCGGCGGTCTCGGCGAGGGAGAGGTCGGGGGCGGCGCCGACCCCGATGACGACGGCGTCGGCCTCGACCGTGCTGCCGTCGCCAAGCCGGACCCCGGTCGCCCGGCCGCCCTCGGTGACGATCTCGGCGACCTCCACGGTCGGCCGCAGGTCGACGTCGTGCTCGGTGTGCAGGTCGGCGAAGACCTGCGCCATCTCCGGGCCGAGCGCCTTGAGCAGGGGCAGCTCCTCGTGCTCGAGCACCGTCACCGTCGTGCCGACCCCCCGCGCGGAGGCCGCGACCTCGAGGCCGATCCAGCCGCCCCCGATGACGACGAGGCGGCGGCCCTCGCCGAACTCGGCGCGGATCGCGTCCGAGTCCTCCCGGGTCCGCAGCGTGTGCACGCACTGCGCGTCGGCGCCGGGCAGCGACAGGGTGCGGGCGGTGGAGCCGGTCGCGAGCACGAGCTTGTCGTACTCGAGGGTGGTGCCGTCGTTCAGCGTGACGCGGTGCCCGCGAGGGTCGACGGCCGTCGCACGGGTGCCCAGGAGGAGGGAGATGCGCTGCTCGTCGTACCACTCGCGCGGGTGCAGCACGACGCCGTCGTCGAACGTCGAGGAGCCGGAGAGGTAGTCCTTGGACAGCGGCGGGCGGTCGTAGGGCAGGTGCGCCTCCGCGCCCACGAGCGTGACGTCGCCGTCGAAACCCTGCTCGCGCAGCGCTCCGGCCGTGGTGCTCCCGCCCAGGCCGCCGCCGATGATGACGATGTGCATACCCCGTAGGTGCCTCCGGCTCGTGTGCACTAATCCGTCCTCCGGCACGGATTAGTACTCACGAGCCGGAGGCACCCAAGAGGATGGGCGTCGAGTTCATCGGTCAGGTCAGCACCCGGCACTCCTCGGAGATCCACCCCGCGTCCGGGCCGGCGATCGATCCCGCGTTCCTGCGGCGCTTCGTCACGGCCCACGAGGACGCCGGGTTCGACAAGGTCCTGATCGGGCACAGCGCCTCGTCGCCCGACGGGCTGCAGGTCGCCGGGTACGCTGCCGCGCACACCGAGCGGCTCGGCTTCCTGATCGCCCACCGGCCGGGCTTCACGGCGCCGACGCTCGCCGCCCGTGCCTTCGCCACCCTCGACGTCTTCTCCGGCGGGCGGGTCGCGGTGCACACGATCTCCGGGGGCAGCGACGCCGACCAGGCCCGCGACGGCGACCACCTCGACAAGGCGGGCCGCTACCGGCGCACCGACGAGTACCTCGACGTCATGAAGCGGACCTGGACGAGCGACGAGCCCTTCGACCACCACGGCGAGTTCTACGACGTCGCCGACGTGCACTCCGTCGCACGGCCCGTCCAGCAGCCGCGCATCCCGATCTACTTCGGCGGCTCGTCGCAGGACGCCTACCGGGTCGGCGGGAAGCATGCGGACGTGTTCGCACTGTGGGGCGAGCCGTTGGCGGAGACCGCCGAGCAGATCGCCGCCGTGCACGACGCCGCCCTTGCGGCCGGGCGAACCACGCTCCCCCGGATTTCGGTCTCCTTCCGCCCGATCGTCGGCGCGACGGACGACGAGGCGTGGGAGCGCGCGCACGACGTCCTGGACCGCATCGTCGCCGCCGGCGGGGGCGGCGGCTCGTTCACCGGACGCACCTCCCACCGCCAGGGCCACGAGACGACCCGCACCAACGTCGGGTCGCAGCGCCTCATGGCCGCCGCCGAGCGCGGGGAGCTGCACGACCGTGCCCTCTGGACCCCGACGGCGGCGGCGAGCGGGGCCGCGGGCAACTCCACGGCCCTCGTCGGGTCGCCGGAGACGGTCGCGGCCGCGCTGCTCGACTACGTCGACATCGGTGTCACGACGTTCCTGCTGCGCGGCTACGACCCGCTCGACGACGTCGCCGCGCTCGGCCGCGACGTCCTGCCGCTGGTGCGGGCGGCACTCCCGGGCGCGTAGCACGGGAGTGCCGCCCGGTCAGGTCACTTCAGCAGCGGCGGCACCGCGACGCCGGGGTTGATCCCGAGGGCCTTGGGCAGCGGGACCGGCCCGGAGGGGTTCACGAGCAACGGCGCGTTGACGCGGATGACCTTCTCGCAGTTGACGATGGTGTCGCCCGAGTCGCCGTAGCAGGTGTCGGTGCCGGCACCGCCGTCGACGTAGTCCTCGCCGCCGAGGTCGGAGGCGTTCAGGACGTCGTTCCCGGTCCCGCCGTAGAGCTTGTCCTGGTCGAGCGGGTACGGGTCGTTGAGGAGGTCGTCGCCGTCGTCGCCGTAGAGGGTGTCGCTGTCGAAGATCCCGTCCATCGAGTCGTTGCCGTTGCCCCCGTGGATGATGTCGTCACCCGGCCCGCCGGTGAGCGCCGCCTGCGGGTCGACGAACGCGGTGAACTCGCACGGGACGTTGTCGTCGCCGTCGTCGCCGAACTGCCGCGAGACGCCACCGCCGCCGTCGATGCAGTCGCGGCCCGGGCCGCCGTGGGCGTCGTCGCTGCTGCCCTGCAGGAAGATCAGGTTCTGCTCGATGTCGTCGTCGCCCTCCCCGCCGAAGATGTGGTCGATGAGCTGCCCGGCGATCAGCGTGTCGTTGCCGGGGGTCCCGACGCACGTCCCGCCCTGCAGGCCGTTGCACAGGTTGATCGGACCCGGCGCCGGCGGGGCGGCCAGGGCGCTGCTCGCGGCGGCGAGCGGGATGACGAGCGCCGCGGTCGCGGTCGCGATCCAGCGTGATGTCTTCACGGGGAAGTCCTTCGGTTCGGGGAGCACGCACGGCCGGGGAGGTCCACGGGCACCTCGGGTGCGCGCGGACGGCCGTGCCTTCGGGGGGGGGACGTCGCCGACGGACGGCGAGGGCGACGGTCCAGCGGGCCACGGGGGCCGGGGACGGTCCGGGCACACGGTCGTCGGACGACCGGGCGCGCGGACGGCCGAGAGCCGCCGTCAGCGACAGAGCGCGCTGGACATGCGCGACAGATCCACGTGTCGCCGGGAGGCGAGATCGACGTGGTTGCGCACGACCGGAAAGCTGACAGTCGGAACGCCCGTCGTCAAAGGGGCGAACGCGGCGGAGGACACCTCAGGAGCCGACGACCGGGCGATCCGATGTGACGTGCACCATGGCCACGTCGGGTGACCAGGTGATCACGTCGAGAGGCACTCGACGCCACTGTGCCCGAGACCACACGGCCGTATCCACCCGTGTGGGTGAATCTCCGGCTGGACTTTTCACCGGCCTCACCCGTGGGCACCTCCCCGCCGTGACCCGGACGACCGTGCGGCGCCGTCGTGCCTCCCGCGTCCGGCCCACCGTGCCGCTGATCCGACGCCGCCACGTCGACCTCGGCCGTCGCTGCTCGCAGGCCTGTCCGGTCTGACGCCCGCCCTCCCCCACCCGCCGCCCGCCGGCCCCGTCGGGGAGCGCACGTCCCTGCATCCGTCCTCCCGGTGGTCACCGCCGGGCGCGGATGCGCGCCCAGGCCGGACCACCCCTGCGAGGACACCGTGACCACCACCGACGTCACCCCCGAGGACGAGAGCACGGGCACCCGGGCCCGCACCGTGCTGACCGCCTCGCTCATCGGCACCACCATCGAGTGGTACGACTTCTTCCTCTTCGCGACCGCCGCGAGCATCGTCTTCCCGCAGCTGTTCTTCCCCGCGGGCGACGAGACCGTCGGTACCCTGCTCTCGTTCGCCACGTTCGCGGTCGGCTTCGTGGCGCGCCCGATCGGCGGCATCCTGTTCGGCCACCTCGGCGACCGGGTGGGACGCAAGGCCACGCTGGTCTCGACGATGCTCCTCGCCGGGCTCGCGACGGCGCTGATCGGCCTGCTCCCCTCCTACGCGACCATCGGGCTCTGGGCGCCGATCCTGCTGGTCGTCCTGCGCGTCCTCGGCGGCATCGCGCTCGGCGGGGAGTGGGCCGGCGCGGTGTTGATGGCCGTCGAGTACGCCCCGCCCGGGCGCCGCGGCCTGTGGGGATCCAGCCCGCAGATCGGTCTCGGACTCGGCCTCAGCCTCGGCACGGGTGCGTTCGCGCTCCTCGGCGGCGCCATGGACGACCGCGCCTTCCTCGACTGGGGCTGGCGGATCGCCTTCCTCGTCAGCGTGCTGCTCGTCGTCGTCGGGCTCGTCGTCCGCCTCGCGGTGCTCGAGACCCCGGCGTTCCGCCGGATGCAGGACAGCGCTGACGTCGCCCGCGTGCCGGTGGTCGAGGTGGTGCGCGACGAGCCCTCGCGGCGCAACCTCGGCCTGGGCCTGCTCGCCCGCTGGGCGGAGGGCGCCGCGTTCAACACCTGGGGCGTGTTCGTCCTGACCTACGCCGTCACCACCGTCCGCATGCCGCGCTCGGAGGTGCTGGTGGCGGTGACGATCGCCGGGCTCGTGAGCGCCGTCGTGGTCCCCCTCGCGGGGCACCTCGCCGACCGCTTCGGGCGGCGGGCGGTGTTCGCCGCCGGCGCCGTGGCGTTCGGCGTCGGCGTCTACCCGGCGTTCCTCGGCCTCTCCACCGGCTCGCTGGTGGTGGTCACCGTGGTCCTCGTGCTGCTCCTCGGCGTCGTCTACGGGGTCCAGTCGGGCGCCGAGGCCCCGCTGTTCGCGGAGCTCTTCCCGGCCCGCACCCGCTACACCGGGATGTCGCTCGTCTACCAGGGCAGCGGCATCTACGCCTCCGGTCTGACCCCGCTGATCCTCACCTCGCTGCTGGCGGTCACCGGCGGCTCGCCGTGGCTCGCCTGCGCGTTCCTGGTGCTCACCGCGGTGGTCAGCGTGGTCGCGACCCGGGCCCTGCGGCCCGTGGAGCTGTGAGTCCCGGGGCTTGGCGGGCGGGCCCGCGCCGGGCAGGATCGGGCCCGTGACCGCGGGCCTGGTGCGACGTCTACACGTCGACCTGTGCCGGCTCGGCGCGACGAGCTGTCGACCGGCCGCTCGCCCGCGTCCCTGACCGACGCCGTCCCGACGTCACGGGCCCGTCGGTCCCCTTCGCGTCCGCGCCCGCGCGCGGTGCCCCGTCGAGATCGGTCTCCCGTGACGAACCGTCCTGCCTCCGCCGTGGGCACCCTTCGGCTCTCGCGTGCCTGCTGGCCGTCCTCGTCCCCGCCGACGACCGGGCGGCGACCGTCCTGCTCGAGGTCGCGCACCGTCGGTCCGTCCTGGACGCCGCCGCGCTCCGGGCCCACCGGGTGGTCTGCGACCGCATTCTCACCCGACTGCACACGGTCGCAGTTGTGTGATCCGGCGCACAGGGGTAGGCGTGGTGGGGCGCGACGACGAGGTCGTGCCCTCGGAGGTGACCACGATGACCGAAGCCCGCGAACCCACGCGACCGCTCCCCCGCCGCGACGACCACGAGAACGCCCGCGCCGGCACCGTCGCCGGCTGGGTCGAGTCCGCCCGGATGTGGGCCCGCGACCGGGGGCTGCCCGTCCCGGCGAACGGGCCGCTGCCCCGCGGGATCGTCGACCAGTACCGGCGCCGACAGACCCGCGAATAGGGAAGGTTCGGCGTCCCCGATCCGTTGTGCACGACGAGTCGAGAGAAGGGACCTTCATGGCCACCGAGACCGCGATCCTCGCCGGCGGCTGCTTCTGGGGTGCCCAGGACCTGCTGCGCCGGCGGCCCGGCGTGATCTCCACCCGCGTCGGCTACTCCGGCGGGGACGTCCCGAACGCCACCTACCGCAACCACGGCGACCACGCCGAGGCGGTGGAGGTCGTGTTCGACGACGAGAAGATCTCCTACCGCGAGATCCTCGAGTTCTTCTTCCAGATCCACGATCCGTCGACCCGCAACCGCCAGGGCAACGACGTCGGTCGCAGCTACCGCTCGGCGATCTACTACACCTCCGACGAGCAGCGCCGCGTCGCCGAGGACACCATCGCCGACGTGGACGCCTCCGGCCTGTGGCCGGGCAAGGTCGTCACCGAGGTGGAGCCGGCCGGCGACTTCTGGGAGGCCGAGCCGGAGCACCAGGACTACCTGCTCCGCCAGCCCTGGGGCTACACCTGCCACTTCGTGCGCGAGGACTGGAAGCTGCCGAAGCGCAGCGAGCAGACCGCCTGACCGACGGCGACGCGCGGGGCGGGAGGACCTGCGGTCCCCCGCCCCGGGCGTCACGGCGGGGGTCCGTCACCCGGGAGCGCCGACACCGGGTGCCGGCTCCCCGCGCCGCGCGCCGCCAGGACCAGCCCGGCCGCGACGAGGGGGACGACCGCGACCGCCGCGAGGGCGGGCCCGCCGACGCCGTCGTACACCGGCACCCACACCAGGGGCGCCAGTGCGCCGCCGAAGAACTGGAACGCCAGGGCCACCGACGTCGCCCCCGCCCGGTTGGTGGGCGCGCTGGTGGCCGCGAGCGCGTTCACCGTGGTGCGCAGCCCCGTCACCGCGAGCCCCACCAGGGCGATGCCGACCGCGAGCAGGATGACGGACGTCCCCAGGGCGGCGAGCAGCAGTCCGGCGCAGAGCACCAGGTTCATGAGCACCCCGGTCGCCACCGGGCCGGTGACCTCCAGGCGACGTCCGAGCACCGGCGCGGCGAGCAGCCCCGCCACCCCGAACGCGGCGGCGAGGAGACCCCGCTGCCCGGGGCCGAGCCCGAAGTCGTCCTCCGCGCGCAGGACCGACAGCACCGTGAGGGCGACGGCCGAGAGGTAGCACAGGAAGGACACCCCGCACGCGAGCGCGAGGCGCGGGTTCGCGAGGGCCCGCCAGCTCGCGCGGGCCCGGCCCGGACGGCCGTCCATGGCGGGTACCGTCGCGGCGAGGACCAGGGCGACGAGCGCCGGGAAGGCGAACGCCAGGCGCCAGTCCAGGGCCGCGGACGGCCCGCTCACCAGCGGGCTCGCCGCCTGCCCGGCCGCCTGCATCCCGGCGAACAGGCCCAGCGCCCGGCCGAGCCGGTCGACCGCGACGAGGTCGGCGATGGCCGCGACGAGCAGCGGCGTCGTGAACGCGTTCGTCGCCCCCTGCGCGACCCGCGCGGCGAGGAACCAGCCGAGGTCGGGCGCGAGGACGCAGGCCGCCGAGGCCGCGACGAAGGCCAGCAGCGACCACCGCATCGTCGCGGCCCTGCCCCACCGCTCGGCGAGCGTGCCCGAGACGAGCATGAGCGCCGCGAACGGAAGCATGTAGGCCGTCACGGCCCCGGCCGCGGCCTGCGGGGTGCTCCGCAGGCCGACGGCCACCTCGTGCACCATCGGCGTGACCATGGTGCTGGCGTAGGGGCCGAGGAAGCCGCCCACGTAGAGCGGCCACGTCCGCCCGCGCATCCGCTCAGACGTCCACGAGGTTCTTGACCACCGAGTCGTAGGTGTGGTCGGGAGCGATGAGGCCCCAGGAGGCCATCCAGTCGTAGGTCCGCTGGAACTGCTCCTGCGGGTAGGCCGCCGGCTCCACGTAGCGCAGCCGGCCGCGCGGGATCTCGTGCGGCTCGACGCTGCCCAGCTCCGCGGGGATCTCGGCGGTGAGGTGGTGCAGGTACGGGGTCGGGTCCTCGGCGAGCTTGTGCACCGCCCGGACCACGGCACGGTTGACCGCGGCGTAGGTGTCCTCGTCGATGGCCGGGCTCGCGATCTCCGCGCCCACGTAGAACGCCTCGGCGAGCACCTTGTAGCCCTGCTTCTCCGCCAGGGTGATCCAGGGCTCCATCAGCGCCGCGGCCTCGACCGTACCGTCGCGCAGCGCCTCGAAGCGCACCTGCGGGCCCCCGAAGTGCGCCACCTTGATCTCCTCGCGCGGCAGGAAGCCCTCGAGGGTCTGCAGTGCGACGTAGTGCGAGCCGTGGTGGAAGTTCACCGCGACGGTGCGCCCGGCGAGGTCCTGCGGGTGCGTGGCCGGGTGGTCGCCCCGCACCATGATCGCCTGGCCGTTCACGGCGGCCCGCTTGCTGACGACGCGGCCGCCGACGGTGGTGTCCTGGGTACGACGCAGCTGGCCCCACTCGCACGCGCGGTACAGGGAGGCCTCCCCGCTCTCGAAGTGCGACTTGGTGGAGCCGAACGAGGAGAGCAGCTCGTGGTCCTCGAGCGGCGAGATCCCGGCGCGGGCGTAGTCCTTGGTGACGAACTCGACGTCGACCCCCTCCTCGGCGAAGTAGCCCTCGTCCCGGGCGACGAGCTGGGGCAGGGAGAACACCAGGGAGAGCAGCTCCATGGTGACCTTCGGGCGCACGGTGTCGGTCATGGTGTCCTTCTCTCTCACGGGTCGCATCAGGCCAGGTCGGCGACGATGCGGGTGTGCAGGTCGAACAGCAGGGGGTCCTCGGGCGAGCGGGGCCGGGAGCGGTCGACGCGGTACTCCGCGGCGACACGGGCCGGGCTGCCGGCGAGGACGACGACGCGGTCGGCGAGCAGCGCCGCCTCGAGCGGGTTGTGAGTGACGAGCAGCCCGGCGCGGGGCCGGGCCATCCACAGCTCCTGCAGCAGCAGGCGGAGGCGCCGCGCGGTGATCTCGTCGAGGGCGGAGAACGGTTCGTCGAGCAGCAGCAGGTCGGGTTCGATCGCGAAGGCGCGGGCGACCGCGACCCGTTGGCGCTGGCCGCCGGACAGCGTCGTCGGGAAGGCGTCCGCGTGGTCGGCGAGCCCGACCGCCGCGAGCACCTCGTCGGCGCCGCCCCCCGGCAGGCCCGCGGCCTCGAGGGCGAGGACGACGTTCTGCCGGGCGGTGCACCAGTCGAGCAGGCGGGGCTGCTGGAACACCATCCCGAGCCGCGGCGGCCCGCCGTCGGCACCGACGGTGCTGACCTCTCCCGCATCCGGGGGTACGAGACCCGCGACGACGTGGAGCAGGGTCGACTTCCCGGTGCCCGAGGCCCCGACGACGGCGACGAGCTCGCCCGCGGCGAGGTCGAGGGCGAAGTCGCGGAGAACCGGCCGCGCCCGCCCGTCGCGGGGATCGTGGAAGGTCTTGCTCAGGCCGGACAGGTGCACGCGCGTGGACCCGGTGAGCGTCATACCGACACCTCCTTGCGCCAGCGCCCGGTCCGCCGCTCCAGGCCCTGCAGCACCCCGTACTCGAGGACCGCCATGACCACGGCGAACAGCAGCGTCCACGCGAGGACGCCGGCGACGTTCTGGGAGCCGAACTCGTTGTTGAGCTGGTAGCCGACCCCGCTGGACATCCCGAACACCTCGACGAGCACGACGACCTTCCAGCCGAGCGACAGGCCGAGCCGGGCGCCCGCGAACAGGGCGGGCGCGAGCGCGGGCAGCCACAGCCGACGCAGCTGCACGCGGCGGGAGAACCGGTACACGTGGGCCATCTCGAGCAGGTCGGGGTCGACCGACCGCACTCCCTGCAGGGTGGTGAGGACCAGCGGTGGTGCCGAGGACAGGGCCACCGCGACCACCGGGTTGGCCAGGCCCACCCCGAACCAGATGACGCAGAGCAGGGCCCAGACCAGGCCCGGCACCGTCAGGCCGAGCAGGACGGCGGGCTCGGCGAAGCGGCGGAGCAGGTCGCTGCGACCCATGGCGATACCCACGGGGAGGGCGACGACGGCGGCGAGGGCGAAGCCGAGCGCGACCCGCAGCACCGTCGCGCCGAGCTCGCCCACGAAGGACCCGTCGGCGACGACCTCCACGAGCTCCGCGGCCACCGCGCCGACCCCGGGCACGAGCAGGCTGTCCACCAGGACGGCCATGACCTGCCACGCGGCGACCAGCAGGACGAGGAAGGCGAGGGCCGGGAGGACCCGCCCGGTCCGCCCGCGCCGACGCGGCGGGGCCTCCGGCCGCGGACCGTCCGCGACGTCGGCGACGGGCGCGCGCAGCGGCGCCTCGGCGCTCACGCGCCCGCTCCGAGGTCCACCCACGGTTCGCGCGCGGGGGCGGCCCGGACGAGGCCGACCTGGGCGGCCACCTGGAGCTGGCGGCGCAGGTTGACGAAGACCGGCTCGCCCCACGTGAGCGGGTAGACGTCGCGCATCCGCTGCGGCAGCAGCGCGATGGCCGCCGGCTCCGAGGCGGGGATGCCGTAGGACTCGTGGAGGTCGGCGAGGACCTGCGGCCGGTCGTGGACGACCTGGTGGGCGCGCATCCGCATCGATGCGATCGCCCGCGCCGCGGGCTGGTTCGCCTCCAGCCACGCCCGGGTGACGCCCTGCCCGTTGAGCACGAGGGTGTTCGGGTCCTCCCCGGTGCCCCGGGCCCACAGCTCGCCGACCGTGGCGATCTGGCGGGCGCCCCGGGCGACGAGGCGGGTCGCGTTCGGCTCGATGGTGATGATGCCCTCGACGTCGCCGCGGTCGAACAGCGCCAGCCCGGCGAGTACGGCACCCGGGAAGAGCTGGTGGTCCGCGGTCAGGTCGCTCCCGTTGACCGCGGCCGCGAGCTGGGCCGAGCGGAACGCGTCGCTGTTGTTCGGGGGCGTGGCCACGCGCTTGCCCCGCAGGTCGGCCGGGGTGCGGTACGGGCTGTTCGCTGGGACCAGCCAGCGCACGTGGTTGTTCAGGCTGTTGCTGATCAGCACGAGGTCGGCACCGGCCGCGCCCGCGACGGCGGCGCCGAGCGGACCCATGCTGGCGGCGTCGAGGGCCCCGGAGAGCAGCTTGTTCTGCACGTCGCCGGGCCCGGTGCCGCCCACCCAGTCCGGAGTCAGGTCGCCGAGGAGCCCGTTCTGCTCGGCGATGGGCCGGATGACGGCGCCGGCGGTGCCGGCCTGGACGTCCTCGAGCTTGGCGGTCGGCCCGTCGGCGGCGGGGCCGCCGCAGGCGGAGAGCAGGGAGGCCCCGGCCAGCCCGAGGGCTCCGGCGAGGCCGGCGCGCAGGACCGAGCGCCGGCCGAGGGCGTGCGGGATCGCGGACATGTGTCGACTCCGAGGAAGTGGGCGCGCGAGAGCGCGACGGGAAGGGGGTGCGGGCACGCGGCCGACCCGGACGTCGGCACCCGCGCCGGACGGCGGACGCCGGGGCGCCGCGGCACGGGCGCGGCGGGACGCCGCACCGTGCGGCGTGGGCGGACGCCGGCCCGCGGTGCCGTCGTGGGAGGTGGCGCTAGGAGCGCCGACAGCCCCCGCCGTTGATGAGGCACCAGTCGATGTGCCGACGCCGCGTCAGGGTCGCGTTCACCGCAGGCTCCGCAGGGTCTCGTAGCCGCTGCGGCCGTCGGTGAGCCGCCAGGAGCGCATCCAGGCGTAGGTCTCGGTGAAGCGCCGCTCGGTGAAGGGCGCGACGTGGGTGTACCTGACGTAGTCCGTGCGCAGGTCCTCGGGCGCCAACCGGCCCTCGAGCTCGCGCACCAGGACGGGCGCCCAGCGCGCCCGGTCGGCGTTGATCACGTCCACGGCCTTGTCGACCGCGCTGCGGTACGCGTCCTGGGCCTCGGCCGACAGGTGCGGGGCGATGACCTGGGAACCGCGGTAGGAGTAGGTCCCGAGCACGTGCGCGCCGCTGGCCAGGGCGAGGCTCAGGAACGGTTCCATGAGCATGGTGGCGGGGAGCTCGCCTGAGAGCAGGCCGTCGAGGCGGACCAGGGGGGCACCGACGTGCTGCAGCCGGATCCGCTCCCGCGGCACGGTGCCCTCGAGCAGGTGCAGGGCCGTGTAGTGCGAGCCGGTGTACTCGTTGACCGCCACGGGCACGTCGGCCAGGTCGTGCGGCTCGTGCAGGTGGGCGTCCGTACTGACGAGGGCCTGGGCCACCACGGCGGCGCGGAGGTGGCCGATCCGGCCGCCGCGCGTGTCGCGCTCGAGCCGGTCGATCCCGCCCCACTCGCAGACGTTGAAGACGTCGGCCCGCGCGGAGGAGAACAAGGTCTCCTTGAGCCGCTCGGCCGGGTCGCGACGGGTCTGCGTGGCGTCGTTCCCGTCGGCGAAGCGCACGTCGAGCCCGACCGCGTCGAACAGGCCCTCGGTGATGGCGACGATCTCGGGGAGGTCGAACACGGTGTGGTTCGGCGACACGACGATGGTCCGGGGCTCCGGGCTCACCGCGTCACCTCCTCGTGGTCCGTCTCGCGCGACGCCGATGACGGTAGGCAGCGCCGCCGGGTCGGGTCAACTGTTGCTTTGCACACTGCGGAAGAGCCCACCGCATGCTGCAAAAGGTCAGCCGAAGTCGCCGAACGCCATCGACACCGGTAGACCCTCCAGCGCGCCGGCCGCGGCCGCGACCGTGGCGCCCAGCTCGTCGAGGCGCTCGTCGGCCAGGCGCGAGGCCGGGCCCTGGATCTCCACCCCGAGCCGGACGTGCTCGCTCGCCCCGAGCACCGGTGCGGCGACCGCGCGCAACGACGGGTCGCGGGGATCGTCGAACACGGCGTAGCCGCGGAACTGGGTGGCGAGCAGGTCGATCTCGGTGACCCACGTCGCGGACGCGTCCTCGCCCGCACGCGTCAGCACCTCCGCGGCGTGGCCCACCGGGTCCGGACCGAAGGCCACGACCGCGGCGCCGATGGCCGACTCCAGGAGCGGCACCCGCGTGCCCGGACGGCCGGTGTAGCGCAGGGCGCGGGTGGACGGCACCGACAGCACCACGAGGACCTCGTCCCCGCGGCGCATCCCGATGCTCGCGGTCTCCCCCGTCCGGTCGGCGAGCTCCTTGAGGACGTCGGCGGCCTCCGGGACACCGGATGCGCCGAGAGCCTTGCGTGCCAGGCGCAGCAGCACCGGGCCGGCCAGGAACCGTTCGGTGTGCGGGTCGCGGCAGAGCAGGTTCGACGTGGTCAGGGTGTGCGCGAGCCGATGCACCGTGCTCACCGTCAGCCCGGTGCGCTTCGCGATCTCGGTGGTCGTCAGGCCGCGCTCGCTGTCGACGACCATCCCGAGCACGGTCGCCGCCCGCGCCACGGACTGGATCTCCGATCCGCGCGCGGCGGCACCGGACGAAGGGCTCGACGTCACCGACCCAGTGTCCGCCCCCCGCCCGGTCGGCCGCCGTGCGCCTTGCCCGGCACGGCCTGACGGGCTGATCACCTCCGGTTGTCGGGTCCGCCCGACGACCGGAGGATGGTCGTCCATGAGCGTCGACCACACGTGCCTGCTCACGCAGCGCCGTCACGTCGACCAGAGGTGCCTTCGGCTCGTGTGCACTTCTCCGTCTCCAGACACGGAAAAGTACTCACGAGCCGAAGGCACCTCCTCATGATCACCGCACACTGGTTCCTGCCCACCTACGGCGACTCCCGCGGCCTGGTCGGCGGTGGGCACGGTGTGCGCACCGCCGCCGCCGGCACGCCCCGCGAGGCCTCGCTCGGCTACCTCGCCCAGATCGCCCGCGCCGCGGAGACGGTCGGCTTCGAGGGCGCCCTCACCCCCACCGGCGCGTGGTGCGAGGACGCCTGGCTGACCACCGCGATGCTGGCCGCCGAGAGCGAGCGGCTGAAGTTCCTCGTCGCGTTCCGCCCCGGCGGCACCTCCCCGACGCTCGCCGCGCAGATGGGCGCCACGTTCCAGCGCCACTCGGGTGGCCGCCTGCTGGTCAACGTCGTGACCGGCGGCGAGCCCTCCGAGCAGCGCGCGTACGGCGACTTCCTCGGCAAGGACGACCGCTACACCCGCACCGGCGAGTTCCTCGACGTCGTCCGCCGGCTCTGGGCGGGCGAGGAGGTCACCCTCGACGGCGAGCAGGTCCACGTCGAGGGCGCCAAGCTCGAGCGGGTCCCCGACCCGGTGCCCCCGATCTACTTCGGTGGCTCGTCGGCGAAGGCCGGCGAGGTCGCCTCCAAGCACGTCGACGTGTACCTGACCTGGGGCGAACCCCCCGAGCAGGTGCAGGAGAAGGTCACCTGGATCCGCAAGCTCGCCGCCGAGGAGGGCCGCGAGGTCCGGTTCGGCATCCGGCTGCACGTGATCACCCGCGACACGGCCGATGCCGCCTGGGCGCAGGCCGAGGAGCTGCTGCGCGGCATCCCCGACCACATGATCGAGAACGTCCAGGCCGGGCTGTCGAAGAGCGAGTCCGTCGGCCAGCAGCGCATGCGCTCCCTGCACGACGGCGGGGCGAAGACGGCCGCCGACCTCGAGGTCTCCCCCAACCTCTGGGCCGGTGTCGGCCTGGTGCGCGGTGGAGCGGGGACGGCACTCGTCGGGAGCCACGCCGAGGTCGCCGACCGCATCGCCGAGTACCACGACTTGGGCATCACCGAGTTCGTCCTCTCCGGGCACCCGCACCTCGAGGAGGCCTACTGGGTCGGCGAGGGCCCGCTGGCCGAGCTCGGCCGCCGTGGCCTGTGGACGCCGGCCGCCGGCTCCGAGGCCGCCCGCGCGCTCGAGGCACCCGCCGCGTCCGTGCCGTTCGCGGGGTCGGCCCGATGACCGCGACGGCCGATCACGCCGTCCCGTCCGCCGGCAGCCGCGAAGGCCGTACCGTCCTCGCGGCGTCCCTCATCGGCACGACGATCGAGTGGTACGACTTCTTCCTCTTCGCGACGGCGGCCGGGATCGTCTTCCCGCAGCTCTTCTACGGCAACGGCGACCCGACGGTGGCGACGCTGCTCTCGTTCGCCACCTTCGCGATCGGCTTCGTCGCCCGCCCCATCGGCGGACTGATCTTCGGCCACATCGGCGACCGCGTGGGCCGGCGCAGCACGCTCATCGTGACGATGGCCCTGACCGGGCTCTCGACCGCCGCGATCGGCCTCCTGCCCACCTACGCCGCGATCGGTGTCGCCGCGCCGATCCTGCTCGTGGTGCTGCGCGTCATCCAGGGCATCGCCATCGGCGGCGAGTGGGGCGGCGCCGTGCTCATGGCCGTCGAGTACGCGCCGCCCGGCAAGCGGGGGGTGTACGGCGCGACGCCGCAGATCGGCCTCGGCCTGGGTCTCGCGCTCGGCACCGGGGCGTTCGCGCTGCTCGGAGCCGTGATGGACGACCAGGCGTTCATCGACTACGGCTGGCGCATCGCGTTCGTCGCCAGCATCGTGCTCGTCGTCATCGGGTTCATCGTGCGCCTGGCCGTGCTCGAGACCCCGGCGTTCCGGCGCCTGCAGGAGGCCGCGGAGGTCTCGCGGGTGCCCGCCGTCGACGTCGTGCGCGACCCGGAGTCCCGCCGCAACCTCGGGTTCGGCCTGCTCGCCCGCTGGGCCGAGGGGGCCTCGTTCAACACCTGGGGCGTCTTCGTCCTGACCTACACGGTGTCCACGCTGAAGCTGCCGCGCACGGAGATGCTCGTGGCGGTGACCGTCGCGGCCGTGGTGAGCGCGTTCGTGGTGCTGCTCGCCGGGTTCTGGGGTGACCGCATCGGGCGCGGACGGGTGTTCGCGATCGGCTGCGCGATCCTCGCGGTGGGGGTGTTCCCGGCGTTCGCCCTGCTCGGGCTGGGGTCGACGGTCGTCGTCGGGCTCGTCCTCATCGTCATGCTGGGCGTCTCGTACGGGCTGACCAGCGGCGCCGAGTCGACGTTGTTCGCGGAGATCTTCCCGACGAGGACGCGCTACACCGGCATGTCGCTGGCCTTCCAGGGCGGCGGGATCTACGCCTCCGGGCTCACGCCGCTGATCCTCACCTCGCTGCTCGCCCTCGGCGGCGGGGCGCCCTGGTACGCGGCGGGCTACCTGTTCGTCGCGGCGCTCGTGAGCATCTGGGCGGCGCTGCGGGCCCGGCCGCTCGAGCACCTGTAGGGCACGAACGGGTCGTTCGTCACGATAGAAGGTGACGAACGGCCCGTTCGTACGCTTTCCCGACGACGGGTCGGGCCGGCTCAGGCAGCCGCCGCTCCGACGGCCTCGGCGAGCAGTTCGTGGCTGCGCACCCGGTCGGCGTGCTCGGTGGTGATCGTGGTGACCAGCAGCTCGTCCGCGCCGACCGCGTTCACCAGCGTCTGCAGCCCGACGCGCACGGTGCACGGCGAGCCGACGAACTGCGTCGCCACCCGGTCGGCCACCCCGGTGCGCTCGGCGTCCGACCACCGCCGTGACCGCGCCTGCGCCGGCGTGACGTACGGGTGCGCACCGCGGCCGGTGCGGATGTCGAGCACCCACTGCCCGTACGGGGACGCCAGCTCGCGGGCTGCCGCGTCGGTGTCCGCCACCACGACGTCCGCGGACACCATCACGTACGGCCGGTCGAGTCGCGCGGAGGGGCGGAACGCCTCCCGGTAGGCCGCCACCGTCTCGAGCACGGTCGTCGGCAGCGTGTGGTAGTTGACCGCGAACGGCAGCCCCAGCTCCCCGGCGGTCTGCGCGCTCACACCGGGGCTGGAGCCGAGGATCCACACGTCGAGGTCCGCGCCCTCGGCCGGCAGTGCGTGCAGCGGCGTGCCGTCGTCGCGCACCGCCGTCCCGCGGACGTAGGAGAGAATCTCCAGGACCTGCTCGCGGTGGTCGGGCGCCTCGCCGTCGATGCCGAAGCGCTCGGCGAGCGACGCGAAGGTCGAGAGGTCGGCGCCCGGCACGCGCCCCGGGCTGGGGATGAGCAGGCCGTCCACGTAGCGCGACGGCGGCGGGGGCGGCGCGTCCGCGGGTGGTGCCGCACGCGCCCGGATCATGGCCAGGATCTTGTGGATGTCGAACCGGCCGAGCCCGAGGTCGACCCGCCCCGGGTGCACCGCGGCCACCGTCCCGAACTGCTCGGCGATCTGCAGTGGCGGGGTCAACGGCATCTGCACCGCGCCCGACCCGACGTGGATCGAGGAGGTGGCACTCGCCACCATCCCGGCCAGCACCGGGGTCGACGCCGACGCCACCCCGGGGTTCAGGTGGTGTTCGGCCAGCCAGTAGCGGCGGTAGCCGGCGGCCTCGGCGACGCGGGCGAGGTCGATGGAGTTCTGCAGCGCGTCGGCGGCGGTCCCGCCGGAGGGGACGGGGCCGAGGTCGAGGATCGAGAGGGGGACGGCGAGGGACACGCGGCACCTTCCGGGCGGGCGGGGACGGGAGTCGGGGCGCTCGTCCCCGGACTCACCGCGCTCGCCGTCCGGACCAGGTCGACGTGGCGGCGCAGGGTGCGGTGGCGGAGCATCACACCCTCCTCCCGCTCGCGGTCCCGTCGCCGGTCGTCGTCCCTACTCCACGCCTGCCTCAGCGTCGGCGCAACCGGTCCGCCGCGACCAGCAGGGCGTGGTAGGCCTCCTCGACGTCGGTGGCGGTGAGGTAGGCGCAGGCGATCGTCACCGCGGGGGCGGCGTCGGAGGGCCCGAGCGCCACCTGCCTCTCCAGCGCGGCGCGCAGTGCGGTCTCGACGCGGCGGCAGCGGGTGTACCGCTCGCGGAGACCGTCGGTGTCGACGGCCCGCAGGTCGCGGACGGCGTCGGTGACGGCGCGTTCGAGGTGGTCACGCGACCCGGCCCCGCGTCGACGCCGCGTCGGCACGACGACGACGGGCTCGGTGGCGGGGGCTGCGGTGGCGGGGGTGGTGGTGGCGACGGTGGTGCGCACGGAGGTTCCTCACGGGGACGGCCCGAGCGGGCCGAGGGGGCGGGCGGCGAGAGTCAGCTCGCCCGACACCCCGAGGAGACGACGCGCAGCAGATCGACGTACGTGCGGCGCACGAGTCGCGATCCGGGTCCCGTCACGGCCATCACTCTGGCACGGTCGCGGCACCGACCACCAGCCCGACGGACTGCTCACCCCGTGCTTGACAGGCGCTCGGAGCCGGGGCTTGAGTGACGGCGAGGACGGACCGTCACGGCCCGCTCACCGTCGGAGCACCAGTCGCCGTCGCCCGGAGGAGCCCGCCGTGCCGTGCCCAGCCCGGACGCGCCGCTGGACCCGTCGTCGCCACGTCGACCTCTGCCGCACGCGCGCCGACCTCTGTCGCTGACCCACCTCCCAGCGCCCCTCCGTCGACCGTCCCCGAGGTGTGTCGTGCCGCCCCGTGCCGTTCCGTCTCCGAGTCCCCCGGCCGCCGTCGTGCCGTCGGGCTCAGCGAGAGTGCTGCTCGCCCCACCGCCCCCAGTGCACGACCTCCTCGACGGGCTGCCGGCGCGGGGTCGACCAGCGGCCGCGTGCGGGGTAGCCGAGCGGGACCAGGCCCATCGTCGCGGCGTCGTCGGGCAGGCCGAGAAGCTCGTCGACGTCGGACTCACCGGTCAGGTGGAACAGCGTGAGCACGCCCCCGATCCCGTACCCGCGGGCGGCGAGCAGGAGCTGCTGCACCGCCCCGTAGATCGAGGCGCCGAGCCGCTTGTCGGTCGAGTCCGCGGCGTTGCGGAGCACCGGCACCACGAACACCGGGGCCTCGGCGATGTGCCCCGCCAGGTGCTCGGTGGCCCGGTAGGACGACGGGCTCAGGCCCAGCTCCGCGCCCTCCCGCGCCGGGTCGAGCAGCTCGTCCCGACGCACGCCGTAGGCCTTCTCCCACCCGTCGGAGTACCAGCGGGCGATCCGCGCCTTCGCGTCCGGATCGGTGACGACGACCCAGCCCCAGCCCTGCCGATTGCCCCCGGACGGACCGCACACCGCGGTGTCGAGCAGGTCCCACAGGACGTCGTCGGGGATCGGGGTGTCGGCGAGGTAGCGCCGGGACGGTGTCGTGCGCAGACCCTCGCGGAGCTCGAGATGATCGACCATGCCGAGCACGGTAGGGCGCGATGAGCCTCCTCGTGGGACTCGAGATCGACGGTGAGGGCGCGCACCCCGCCGCGTGGCGCGCGGCCGGCCACTCTCCCTCCGCCCTCCTCACGGCCGATCACCTGGGCGCGGCCGGACGGCGGGCCGAGGCGGCCGGGTTCGGGTTCGTCACCCTCGACGACGGGCCCGTCGACGGCGCCGGACCGGACGTGGCGGGCCGGTTCGACCCCGTGGGGGCCGCCGCGTTCCTCTCCGCCACGACGTCGGCGATCGGCCTCGTGCCGGTGGTGCCGACCGTGCACGCGGAGCCGTTCCACGTGTCCAACCAGCTCTCCTCGCTCGACCACGCGTCGCTCGGACGGGCCGGCTGGCTCGTCGGGACGCGCTCCACCGGCACACGCACGGCGGCGCTGGGGCTGCCCGCGGACCCCGACCCGGCGGCCGAGGCCGCCGACGTGATCGAGGCGGTCCGGCGGCTCTGGGACTCCTGGCAGGACGACGCCGTCATCGCCGACGAGGCCACCGGACGCTTCCTCGACGCCGACCGCGTGCACCACGTCGACTACGTCGGCCGCTCCTTCGCGATCCGCGGCCCGGCCCTGGTGCCCCGCCCGCCGCAGGGCCAGGTCCCGGTCGTCGCCGCGACGGGGACGCCGGGGACCGACGTCGGGATCGTCCCCGGACCGGGCGCACCGGCCGTCGAGAACCGCACTCTCGCCGAGATCGAGGTCGTCCTCGACGACGGCGGCCGGCCCGCGGCCCGGCGCCTCGACGGGCTCGACCGGCACACGCCCTGGCCCATCTCGGGCCGGGAGCGGTACGTCGGCGACGCCGCGGGCCTGGTCGACCGGCTGCAGACCCTCGCGCCGCACGTCGACGCGGTGCGCCTGCTCCCCGCCGTCCTCGAGGTCGACGGGCGGGTGCTGGGCGAGGAGGTGCTCCCGGCCCTCGGTGACCTGCTGCTGCGGCCGACCACCGGGACGACCCTGCGCGACCGGCTTGGTCTCCCCCGGCCCGTCGGGCGCTACGTCGACACGAGGAGGGCGTGATGGCACAGCTGCACCTGGCCGGGTTCTTCGGCTTCGGCCCGTCGTACGTGTGGTCGCAGGCCGCGCACCCGCACGTCTACTACGAGTTCGAGTCCTGGCGCCGGCTCGCGGAGACCGCCGAGCGCGGCCTGTTCTCCTGCCTGTTCCTCGGCGACAGCCAGCGGCTGCGCGAACACCTCGGGAAGATCACCGACCACTCCGTCACCGGCCGCCCCGACCAACTCGTGCTGTTCGCGCATCTCGCCGCGGTGACCGAGCGGATCGGCCTGGTGGCCACCCTGAACACCACGTTCACCGACCCGGCCGACCTCGCCCGCCGGCTCTCGACGGTCGACGTGCTCTCCGGCGGTCGCGCCGGGTGGAACGTGGTGACCACGGACAACACCTGGACCGGCGAGAACTTCCGGCGCGGCGGCGACGTCACCCACGACGACCGCTATACGCACGCCGAGGAGCACCTCGCCACGGTCGAGGCGCTGTGGTCGGGCTGGCCCGAGGACGCCCTGGCCGGTGGTGGCGAGCGGTGGTCGCGTGGCATCGGCGAGGTGGTCCGCGGGGGTCGCCGGGCCTGGCCGTCGCTCCCGCCCAGCCCGCAGGGGCGGCCGGTGCTCTTCCAGGCGGGCGAGTCCGACGAGGGCCGCGAGTTCGCCGCGCGGCACGCACAGGGGATCTTCTCGCGCTACCTGGCGTTCGACGAGGCGCTCGCGTTCGCCACCGACGTCCGCGACCGCCTGGAGCGCCACGGCCGGCCCCGCCAGGACGTGAAGATCTTCCCGGCGACCCGGATCGTGCTGGACGACACCGAGGCGGAGGCCCGCGACAAGGCCCGCTGGTTCCGCGACCGGGTGTGGAGCGACCGCCGGGTGCGGTCGGTGGTCGAGGCGATCTGGGGCCACGACCTCTCCGATCACGACGTGGACGGGCCGCTCCCGGCCACCGACCCCGTCGTCGCCACCCAGACGATCACCCACGGCGTCGTCAACACCAGCGACCGCCCGCTGCGCACGGCGGCCGCGTGGCGTGAGCTCACCGAGGCGAAGGGCTGGTCGATGCGCGAGCTGGTGCTGCACCTGAACGACACCCTCGAGTTCGTCGGCACCCCGTCGTCGGTGGCCGACACCCTCACGCACTACGTCACCGCGGGGGCGATCGACGGGCTCAACCTCAACCCGAACGGCGTGCCCGACGGGTTCGACGACGTCGTGGACCGCTTGGTCCCCGCCCTGCAGGACCGCGGGGTCTACCGCACCGCCTACGAGGGCGCGACGCTGCGGGAGAACCTGGGGGTGGTGCCGGTCTGACCGCGCAGCACGGCCAGCGCGGCGAGCGTGCGGTCCCGCTCGTCCGGCGTCCCGACCAGGCTCAGCAGGAGGTCGGTGGCCCCGGCGTCGGCGTAGCGCGCGATGCCCGCCGCGAGCGCCGCGTCGTCGCCCGCGACCGCGATGTCCCCGGGCGAGGCGAACCCGTCGCGCGCGAGCGTGGCGGCGTAGGACGGCAGCTGCGCGTAGGCGGCGTAGTCCGCGGCGACCTCGGCGCGCACCCGGTCCGGGTCGTCGGTCAGGGCGATCGGCACCCCGACGACGACCCGCCGCGGCTCACCCCCGGCGGCCCGCGCCAGGTGCGGCACGACGTGCTCGCCGATCGTGCGCGGGCCGGACAGGAACGTGATCGTGCCGGTCGTGCGCTCGGCGGCGAGGGCGAGCATCACCGGGCCCAGCGCCCCGAGCAGCAACGGCACCCGCGGCTCGGCACCGGGCACCGCGGTGTCCGCCGGCCTCGAGCCGGCGCCACTCGTCCCGGGGACCGACCGGCCGTCGAGGATCGGCTCGAGGACGTCGAGGTGGGCCCGCAGCGCCGCCACGGGTCGCTCGAACGGCAGGCCGTAGATCTCCAGCAGGCCCGGGTGGCTGACCCCGAGCCCCAGCGCGAGCCGCCCGTGCGACGCGGCCTGCACCGTCTGGGCCTGCGCGGCGAGGACCCGCGGGTGGCGTGGCTGGACCACGACGACGGACGCGCCGAGTTCCACCCGCGCGGTCTCGCGGGCGAGCGCCGCGTGGGTGGTCAGGGTGTCGAACCCGTAGCCCTGCGGGAGCCACGCCGTGTCCAGGCCCGCGGCCTCGACCGCCCTCGCCCGGGCCACGAGCTCGTCGACGAGGTGGCCGCCCGCGCGCAGCCCGGCGGCCAGGTTCACTCCGAGTCGGATCATGCGAGCGAGGCTGCGGAACGACGCGCGGCGGAACCAGGAGCCCGACGGTGACAGGCTCGACCGACGCCCGCCGTCGCGAACTCGGACGCTGTGTCCGGTCCTACCGCGAGTTGCGGACGCCGGGCGCGGTCGGGCTGCCGACCGGCGACCGGCGGCGCACGCCCGGGCTCCGACGCGAGGAGGTCGCGGCGCTCGCCGGGGTCGGGGTCACCTGGTACACGTGGCTCGAGCAGGGCCGGGTCGCGGCGTCCGAGCAGGTCGTCGACGCGGTCGGCCGGGTGCTGGGGATCGACGACGTCGGACGCGGGCACCTGCGCGCGCTGTCCCGCCCGCCCGTCGGGGCCCTGTCCGGACCGGAGGCACTGCGCCCGCTGCTCGCGAGCTGGTCGGCCCACCCGGCCGTCCTGCTCGACGCCCGCCTCGACGTCCGGGCCGCCAACGAGGCGTGGGAGGACGGGTTCGGCCCGAGTGCCGGGCGGGCTCTGCTGGGGACGCTCGTCGGCCGGGACGACGTGGCGGAGCTCGTCCGGGCGGTCGCCCGGCGACTGCGCATGGTGGAGAACCTGCTGGGCGACGACGAGCGCGTGGCCCGGGTCCGGGACCGTGCCCGCGCCGTGGCGCCGGGGCTCACGCCGCTGTGGGACTGCCGGGCGGTGGGGGCGTTCGGCCGCCCGCGGGTGCGGGTGGACGGGGTCCCGCGCGAGGCGTTCCTGCTCGGCGAGGCGGGGGCCGCCGATGCGGCCGAGGCCTCGGTCCTGGTCCTCCTCCCCGCGCACGTTCCGTGAGATCTCCGTCGAGGACGACCACCGTGCGTGAGTGAGCCGCTCCGGTGTGACGTTGGCACGGTTGACAGCTCACGGGTCCGACTCCATACAGTCTGACCCAGCCATCCCGAGCGGCCGAGAGACCTGGCTCAACGACGCCGCAGCAACCCCCCGACCACCGGGTGCGGGTGCTCATGCCAGGACCGATGGAGGACGCGATGCGCACGGAGCGGGACACCGTCCTGGGCGCCCAGCACCGCGGGAGCTACCGCCGCCACGTCGACCTGCAGCGGGTCGCGAGCGCGGTCTGTCCGGCCTGACCAGCCCGACCGACCACTCCCCCCTCCCCCGCAGGAGCGCGGTACCCCCATGCCCGGAACATTCCTGCCGCTGCACGTCGCCGTCGCGCTCGACGGCGCCGGCTGGCACCCCGCCGCCTGGCGCGAGCCCGGCGCCCGCCCCGACGAGCTCTTCTCCGCCCGCTACTGGGCCGATCTGGTCCGCACCGCGGAACGGGGGCTGCTCGACCTCGTCACGATCGAGGACTCCCTCGGGCTGCAGTCCGGCGACCACCTCGCCACGCCGACGCGCCGCACCGATCGCGTGCAGGGCCGCCTCGACGCCGAGCTGATCGCCGCGTTCGTCGCGCCGCTCACCGACCGGATCGGCCTCGTCCCGACGGTCACCACCACCCATACCGAGCCGTTCCACGTCGCGTCGGCGCTGGCCACCCTCGACCACGACTCCCGGGGTCGCGCCGGCTGGCGGGTCCAGACGTCGGTGCGGCCCGACGAGGCCGCGCACTTCGGGCGCCGGACGATCGCCGGGCTGCGCCGCGACGAGCTCGACACGCCGGCGGCGAAGGCCCTGGTCGCCGAGCTCTTCGGCGAGGCCGCGGACGCGATCGAGGTGGTTCGGCGCCTCTGGGACTCCTGGGAGGACGACGCCGAGATTCGCGACGCGACCTCCGGGAGGTTCCTCGACCGCGACAAGCTGCACCACGTCGACTTCGTCGGCGAGCAGTTCTCGGTCCGCGGGCCCTCGATCGTGCCGCGACCGCCGCAGGGACAACCCCTCGTCGTCTCCCTCGGCCACGGCGACGAGCCGTACCGCCTCGCCGCCCGGGGCGGGGACGTCGTGTTCGTCACCCCGCACGACGCGCACGAGGCCTGCCGGATCGTCGGGCGGTTCCGGGAGATCGAGCGCGAGACCGCTCGCGAGGAGCCGCTCCGGATCCTCGCAGACCTCGTCGTCGTCCTCGCCGACACCGATGACGAGGCCCGTGAGCGGCTGGACCGCCTGGACGCGATCGACGCGCTGACGAGCGACGCGACGATCCTCGCGACCACGCCGTCCGCCCTCGCGGACCTGCTCGTCGCCTGGCAGGAGGCCGGCCTGGACGGCTACCGGCTCCGGCCCGCCGTCCTGCCGACCGACCTCGACCGCATCGTCGACGGCCTGGTGCCGGAGCTCCAGCGCCGCGGGGCGTTCCGCACCGTGTACGCGGAGCCGACCCTGCGCGAGCGCTTCGGCCTGCCGCGACCCGTCAGCCGCTACGCAGGAGTCGGGAGCCCCGCATGAGCGACCGCAAGCAGATCGTGCTCGGCGCCTACTTCCCGGGCGTCAACCACGACACCGTCTGGAGCGACCCGGCGTCGGGGAGCCACATCGACTTCGCCTCGTTCGAGCACTGGGCCCGCACCGCGGAGCGCGGCAAGCTGGACCTGCTCTTCCTCGCCGAGGGCCTGCGCATCCGCACCCGGGGCGAGGACTTCTTCGACCAGGACGTCGTCGGACGACCGGACACCTTCACCGTCCTGGCCTCGCTCGCCGCCGTCACCTCCCACATCGGCCTCGCGGGCACGATCAACTCCACGTTCAACGAGCCCTACGAGCTGGCGCGGAAGTTCGCCACGCTGGACGTGCTCTCCGGCGGACGCGCCGCGTGGAACGTCGTGACCAGCTCGGACGCGCCGACCGGCGAGAACTTCCGTCGCGGGGGCTACCTCGGGCACCACCAGCGCTACGAGCGGGCGGGCGAGACCCTCGCGGCGGTGCGTGCGCTCTGGGACTCGTGGGGGTCGGACGCCGTCGTCGCGGATCCGTCGTCGGGGACGTTCCTGCGCGACGGTCACGTGGGCGACTTCGCCGTGCACGGGAACCAGTTCGACATCGCCGGCCGCTTCACCGTGCCCCGCAGCCCGCAGGGCCACCCGGTGATCCTGCAGGCAGGCGAGTCCCCGGCCGGCCGCGACTTCGCGGCCGCGAACGCCGACGCGATCTTCTCGCGGTACCAGCGCTTCGATGAGGCGCGGGCGTTCTTCGACGACGTGAAGGCGCGGGTCGCGAAGGCCGGGCGCAACCCCGACGAGGTACGCATCCTGCCCTCGGCCGCGGTCGTGCTGGGCGACACCGAGGCCGAGGCGCGCGAGCGGCACGCCGAGATCCACGACCGCCAGGTCGACCCGTGGACCGCGATCGTGCTGGCAGAGATGGTCTGGAACCGCGACCTCTCGGCGTACGACCCGGACGGCCCGCTCCCCGACGTCGACCCCACGCCCGAGGCCCCGACCTGGATCCGCGGGCGCGCCCCGCTGACCCAGGACGCGCACGCCACCGCGAAGGCGTGGCGGGAGATCGCCGACGCCCGCGGGCTGTCGCTGCGCGAGACGGTCAAGCACGTGTTCGACCGGGCGGTGTTCGTCGGCACCCCGGAGCACGTCGCCGACGAGATCGACCGCTACGTCCAGGCCGACGCCTGCGACGGCTTCATCCTCGGCTCCCACGTGAGCCCGACCGGCCTCGACGAGATCGTCGAGAAGGTCGTCCCGATCCTCGCCGACCGCGGGGTGTTCCGTACCGACTACGAAAGAGGCACGTTGCGCGAGAACCTCGGGCTGGCTTCCCCGGCCCGCTTCGGTGAGCGTCGTCCGTCGGTGGTGGCGTCGTGAGGCTCACCGTCCCCGCGTTCCTGACGGCGGGTCTGCTCGCCCTGGCCGCCTGCAGCAGCGGCGCGGGCGGGTCCGGCGAGGACGCCGGCCCGCCCCGGCCCGGCGGCACGCTCGTGTTCGCGGTGTCCAGCGACGCCGGGTGCGCCGACCCGGCGCAGGTCGGCAGCAACGACTCGATCTACTCGATGCGCCAGATCGTCGACTCGCTCACCGACCAGGACCCGGCCACCGGCGACATCAAGCCGTGGCTCGCGACCTCGTGGTCGTCGAACCCGCAGGCCACCGAGTGGACCTTCCAGTTGCGCCCGGGTGCGACGTTCTCCGACGGCGCCCCGGTCGATGCGAACGCGGTCAAGGCGAACTTCGACCGCGTGCCGTCCCTCGGCGCCCGCGGCACGCTGCCGAAGGGCTACCTCGCGGGCTACCAGGGCACGACGGTGACGAGCCCGACGTCGTTCACGGTGCGGTTCGCCCAGCCCAACGTGCAGTTCCTGCAGGGCACCTCGACCCACAGCCTCGGCCTGGTGTCCCCCGCGAGCGCGGCGCAGACCGACGACCAGCGCTGCGCGGGCGTGATCGGGTCCGGGCCGTTCGTGCTGGCCTCGTACACGAAGAACCAGGCCACGGTCCTGACGAAGCGGCCCGGCTACTCCTGGGGCTCGTCGCTGTTCACCCACCCCGGCGAGGCCTACCTCGACCGCGCCGAGTTCCGGGTCGTCCCGGAGTCCGGCGTGCGGACCGGCAGCCTGCAGTCCGGCGAGGTCGACGCGATCGCGAGCATCGGCCCGCAGGACGAGGCGCCGCTCGCCGGCGCCGGAATCGACCTGCCGTCTCGCGCCAATCCGGGGACACCGTTCGGGATCGTGTTCAACCAGGCGACGCCGCTCGGCGCCGACCCGGCCGTGCGCGAGGCCGTCTCGACCGCGATCAACCGGCAGGAGGTCGTGTCGGCGGTCTACACCTCGCAGACGAAGCCGGCGACCTCTGCGCTGGCATCGACGACGCCGGACTACGCCGACCAGTCCGCAGTGCTCCCGTTCGACCCGAACCGGGCGAACCAGGCGCTCGACGCCGCCGGCTGGGTCCGGGGTCCGGACGGCATCCGAGCGAAGGCCGGAGCGCGGCTGACGCTGCCGCTGCTCTACGCGCCGGTCATCGCGACCAACCGACCGGCGCTCGAACTGCTCCAGCAACAGCTGCGCGCCGTCGGGATCGACCTCCAGCTGCAGGAACGGCCGGTGTCCGACACCGCGACCATCCAGCAGAGCGGGCAGTTCACCGCGGCCTGGCTCAACGTCAGCCGAGCCGACCCGGACATCCTGCGTGCGCAGTACGGCAGCGCCGGCTCGAACGTCTTCCGCTTCCCCGCCGGCACCCCCCTCGACGGGCTGCTCGTCGCGCAGGCCGGGACGCTCGACCCCGCGCAGCGCACGCAGATCGTGGCGCAGGCCCAGCAGCAGCTGGTCGCGCAGCACCTGGTCGTGCCGGTCGCGGAGCTCACCACGACGCTCGCGGTCGGTCCGGCCGCGCACTCCGTCGCCTTCGACGCCTCGTCGCGTATCCAGCTGCACGACACGTGGAAGTCGGCACCGTGATCTATCTCCTGCGCCGGCTCGGGTTCGCGGCCCTCGTCCTGTGGGCGTCGTACACCGTGTCGTTCGCCGTTCTCTACCTCCTGGCCGACCCGGTGGCGACGCTCGTCGCCCGGGCGTCGGACGGGACGGCGATCACGACGGCCGAGCTGGACGCGTTGCGGGCCCGCTACGGGCTCGACCAGCCGGTGCCGGTGCAGTACCTGGAGCGGCTCGGCGCGGCACTCCGGGGTGACCTCGGAACGTCCTTCGTCAACGGTCAGCCCGTCGGCCGCACGATCGCCGAGGCGCTGCCCCCGACCCTGCAGATCGCGACGGCGGGGCTGGTCCTCGCCGTCGTGTTCGGCGCCGGGGTCGCGCTGACCGCCACCTACACGCGGAGCCGCTGGCTCGCGCAGGTCCTGATGGGCCTGCCGTCGCTCGCGGTGTCGCTGCCGGTGTTCTGGGTCGGGCTGATGCTGGTCCAGCTGTTCTCGTTCCAGCTCGGGTGGCTGCCCGCCGTCGGGGCGCGCGGGCCGGCTGCGCTGATCCTCCCGGCGGTCACCCTGGCGCTGCCGACGGGCGCGCTGATCGCCCAGGTGCTGGTCAAGAGCATGTCGACCGCCCTGACCGAGCCGTACGTGACGACGGCGCGGGCCAAGGGGGTCGGGCCGCTCGCGGTCCACCTCCGGCACGCGCTCGGCAACGCGGCGATCCCCGCGCTGACCGTGCTCGGCTACGTGACCGGCAACCTGCTGGCCGGGACGGTCGTCGTCGAGACGGTCTTCACCCGCCCCGGCCTCGGGCGGACCACCGTCGAGGCGGTCGCCGACCAGGACGTCCCGCTCGTCCAGGGCGTCGTGCTGTTCGCAGCGCTCGTGTTCGTGCTGGTGAACCTCGCCGTCGACCTGATCTATCCCCTGCTCGACCCCCGCGTCACCCAGGCGGTGCCCGCATGACCGATCTCCTGGACCCCCGGACCGCCGCGGACCCGACCCCGACCCCGTCGTCAGGACGGCCCCCGACGACGGGCCGCGCCCGGCTCGGCCGCTTCCTGCGGCGCCGTCCGGGGCTTGTCGTCTCGATCCTGGTGATCGTGTTCGTGCTGGTCTCGGCGGTCTTCCCGGCGCTGTTCGCGCCGGGCGACCCGACCCTGGCGGTGCCCCGGCAGCGGTCGTTGCCGCCCGGCCCGGGGCACTGGTTCGGCACCGACTACCTGGGGCGCGACGTGTGGACCCGCGTCGTGCACGGCACCTCGCTGTCGCTGCAGGCGACCCTGATCGCGGTGGCGGTCGCGCTCGTCGTCGGCGGCCTGATCGGGCTGCTCGCCGGCTTCGTCGGGGGCTGGGTCGACGAGGTGCTCATGCGCGTCGTCGACGTCCTGCTCGCGATCCCGCCGATCCTGCTGGCGCTCGCCCTCATCGCCGCGCTCGGCTTCGGCACGACGAACGTGGCGATCGCGGTCGGCGTCGCGAGCGTGGCGCAGTTCGCCCGCGTGATGCGCGCGGAGACGATGCGGATACGCGGCACCGTGTACGTCGAAGCGGCACGGGCGGTCGGGACGCGGTGGTGGGTGACGCTGGGTCGGCACGTCCTGCCGAACGCGGCGGGCCCGGTGCTCGTGCTCGCGGTGCTGGAGTTCGGGCTCGCGATCCTCGCGGTGTCGTCGCTGTCGTTCCTCGGCTACGGCGCGCCGCCGCCCGCGCCCGAATGGGGGTCGCTGGTCTCGGAGGGTCGCAACTACCTGGCGACCGCCTGGTGGATGTGCGCCATGCCCGGTCTGACGATCGCCGCGACCGTGCTCTCGGTGAACCGCGTCTCGAAGGCGCTCGACGGCGAGTGGGGGCGGGACCGGTGAGCCTGTTACGCGTGCAGGACCTGCAGGTCGACTACCGCGTCGCCGGCGGCACCGTCGACGCCGTGCGCGGGGTCGACCTCGAGGTCGCGACCGGCGAGGTCGTGGCCGTCGTCGGGGAGTCCGGGTCGGGGAAGTCGACGTTGGCGCAGGCCGTGATCGGGCTGCTGCCCGCCAACGGAGCCGTCCGGGCCGGCAGCGTCGCGCTCGACGGCGAGGAGCTGCTGGGCCGTTCGGAGAAGGCGCTGCGCTCGGTGCGCGGTGCCCGGATCGGCCTGGTCCCGCAGGACCCGGGCGTCTCGCTGAACCCGGTGCAGAAGATCGGTACCCAGGTCGCCGAGGTGCTGCGGGTGCACGTCCTGGCCGACCGGCGGTCCGCCCCGGCGCGGGCCGTGGAGCTGCTGGAACGCGCCGGCATCCCGGACGCGGCGGTGCGCGCGGGCCAGTACCCGCACGAGCTGTCCGGCGGCCTGCGGCAGCGGGCGCTGATCGCGGTCGCGATCGCCGCCTCCCCCGCCCTGCTGATCGCCGACGAGCCGACGAGCGCGCTCGACGCGACCGTGGCGCGACAGATCCTCGACCACCTCGACACGCTGCGCGCGGAGACCGGAAGCGCCCTGCTGCTGGTCACCCACGACCTCGGTGTGGCCGCGGACCGGGCCGACCGCATCGTCGTGATGTCGCAGGGCCGGATCGTCGAGCAGGGGCCGACCGCGGAGATCCTCGAGCGGCCGACCCACCCGTACACGCGGGAGCTGCTCGCCGCGGCGCCCGGGCTCGCCGTCGTCGACGCCCTGCCGCCGGTGCCGGTGAGCGGGACGCCGATCGCGGAAGTGCGGAACCTGGTGAAGGACTTCCCGCTGCCGCGCGCTCGCGGTTCGTGGCGGCGCGAGCACCTGCGGGCGGTGGACGACGTGTCGTTCACGATCGCCCGCGGCGAGACCCTCGCGCTCGTCGGGGAGTCCGGGTCGGGCAAGTCGACCACCGCGCGGCTGCTGCTGCGCCTGGCCGACCCGACGTCGGGACAGGTGTTCCTGGACGGCGCAGACATCACGACGGTGCGCGGGGTGGCCTGGCGGGACCTGCGGCGCCGCGCCCAGCTCGTCTACCAGAACCCGTTCGCCTCGCTCGATCCCCGCTTCTCCGTCCGCGAGGTGATCACGGAGCCGCTGCGGGCCTTCGGGGTGGGCACCCGCGAGGAGCAGGCCGCGCGGGCGGCGGAGTTGGTCGACCGGGTGGCGCTCCCGGAGGCGATGCTCGACCGGCGGCCGGTGGAGCTCTCCGGCGGGCAGCGCCAGCGGGTGGCGATCGCCCGGGCGCTCGCCCTGTCCCCCGACCTCGTGGTGTGCGACGAGCCGGTCTCCGCGCTCGACGTGTCGGTGCAGGCCCAGGTGCTGGACCTGCTGCACGAGCTCCAGGAGCGCGACGGGCTGTCGTACCTGTTCATCTCCCACGACCTCGCCGTGGTGCGCCGCGTCGCCCACCGGGTCGGCGTGATGCAGGGCGGGCGGCTGCTCGAGCTGCGGCCCACGCGCGAGCTCTTCGACGATCCGCACCACGAGTACACGCGGACCCTCCTGGGGGCGATCGCCGGGCAGCAGGCGCGGGTGTGAGCGGGTGGCCCGGGGACCTCCCGGGCCACCGCTCGCTCGACCCGGGGTCCCGCGAGCTCGGGGCGTCCGGACGGATCAGCTGTACCAGGTCGGCCGGGGCAGCTCGCCGGTCAGCACGAAGCGCCCGACCTCCCGGCGCTTGTAGGCCACCGGGTCGTGCAGGGAGTGCGTGCGGACGTTGCGGTAGAAGCGGTCGAAGCCCAGCGACGCCTTCGTGGCACGCGCACCGGTGAGCTCGAAGACGGCGTTCGACGCCGCGAGGGCGACGTCGGTGGCCACCGCCTTGGCCGCGGCCACCCGGACCTCGTGCTCGCCGCGTGCCTGCTCGGTGAGGGCATCGGGGTCGCGGTGGATCTCCTGTTGCTCCTCGGCGACGGCGTCCGCGAGGGCCTCGGCGGCCCACAGCTTCGCCGTGAGGTCGCCGTAGCCGTCGATGATGTAGGGCTCGTCGGTGGCACGCTCCTGGCCGCCGTGCAGCCAGGGGCGGGTGGTGGTGCGGGTGTACTCGGCGCCCGTGTCGAGCGCGCCGCGCGCGATCCCCAGATAGAAGTTCACGAAGACCAGCTGGATCACCGGGACGTTGAGGGTGTTGTAGACCCGCGGCTGGAAGACCTTGTCGCGGAAGCCGGCCGCCGCGGCCCACGGCACCCGGACCGCGTCGATGGTGACGCTGCCGGACTCGGTGAGCCGCTGCCCGATGTTGTCCCAGTCGTCGTGGTAGACGATGCCGTCCTGGCGCGAGGGGACGATGGCGAAGACGTGGGTGTCGGTGCCGGAGACGACCCCTTCCAGGACGGTCACGTCGGAGACCCTGCTGCCGGTCGAGAACGACTTCTTGCCGTGGTAGACGAGCTCGTCGCCCTCGTCGTGGATGACGACGTCGTCGTCGCGCGGGTTGACCGCGCCGCCGAAGAACCACTGCTCGGTGGTGGCCTGGGCCTCCACGGCGTCGATCTGCTCGGGCGTGCCCACCAGCCGTGCCGCCCAGAACCACAGGTAGTGGTAGCCGAGGAGCTGCCCGATCGACCCGTCGCCGGCAGCCACCTCCCTGATCACCCGGTAGGCGAGCGTCCAGTCCTGGCCCCCGCCGCCCTGCGCGGTCGGGCCCAGGAGCGTGACCAGGCCCGATCGCTTGAGCAGGGCCACCTCGTCGTACGGCGTCGCACCCGCCGCGTCACGGTCCGCGGCGTCGACCTCGAGCACGCGCCGGACGAGGCGGGCACGCTCCAGCCACTCGTCGGGCGTGCGCGGGACGGGCAGGGCGGTGAAGTCCACCCCGCCGTCACGGGGGGCGGTCACGATCTCGGCCACCTCGGTCATGGCTGTCCTTCCATCGGGGATGAGCGCACGACGTCGGCGCGCGCGGGTACGGGCCGCGAGGACCGCACGGGCGGTGCGCATCCCGGGCCGGGGAACGGCGTGCGGGGACGCCGGGGACCGCGCGGACGACGCGCGGGGAGAGGCGCGCCCAGAGGGCGCCGGGGACCGTCGAGGTCAGCCGCGACAGGCGCTGGAGCAGACCAGCAGCAGGTCGACGTGACGACGCGAGGTCAGCAGTGCCATGACCGGCACCTCGTCTCCGCGCGTCACACCGATCACCGAACCCGGGACGGCCGACCCTGTCAACCGGCACGGCCGACGACGCGGGCCGGTTCGAGGCCGCCGTCACATCAGGCGTTGGTCCCGGGTCGAGGTGGCCACTCCGGGAGTGCTGACCATCCCCCGACACCAGGAGCTCGCCATGGCGGACACGACCTACAGCAAGACCGAGATCGTCGGCACCTCGGAGAAGGGCGTCGACGACGCCATCCGCGGCGCCATCTCCCGGGCCTCGCAGACCCTGCAGGAGATCGACTGGTTCGAGGTCACCGAGATCCGCGGGCACGTCGAGGGCGGCGAGATCGGCCACGTCCAGGTCACCCTCAAGGTCGGCTTCGCGCTCACCGACACGAAGTGACCGCGGCTCCGCGGGCGGCGTTGACCTGTCACCGCCCGCGGAGGACGGTGGAGGACGTGCCGCTCCTGACGCGTCGGCGTCACATCGACCTCGAGCGGGTCTGCTCCGCGACCTGAGGTGGGCCCTCGTGCCCACCTCGTCGTCATCACCCCAGGAGTAGAGCCGTGCCCGTCGAGTTCCTCGGTATCGCCGCCACCAACGACGGATCGGAGACCGGGGCCCGCAGTGGCCCCGCCTTCGACCCCGACTACACCCTGCGCCTGGCCCGTGCCCACCGCGACCACGGCTGGGACCGGGTGCTCACGGCCTACTCGTCGGGCAGCCCTGACCCCGCGCAGGCCGCCACCTACATCCTCGACCACGTCGACGACCTGCAGTTGCTGGTCGCGCACCGGCCGAACCTCTCGATCCCCACGTTCGCGGCGAAGACGTTCGCGACGATGGACGCGATCAGCGGCGGGCGCGTGACGGTCCACGTCATCACCGGCGGCAGCGACCACGAGCAGGCCCGCGAGGGCGACCGCCTTTCCAAGGACCAGCGCTACGGCCGCACGCGCGAGTACATGCAGATTCTCAAGCAGGCCTGGACCCGCACCGAGGCCTGGGACTATGCGGGCGAGCACTACGCGTTCGAGGACTTCGTCGCCGACGTCCGCCCGCTGCAGTCGCCGCGCCCGAACCTGTCGTTCGGCGGGTCGTCGGCCGCGGCCTACGCGACCGGCGGCGCCGAGGCCGACATCTACGCGCTGTGGGGCGAGCCGCTGGCCGACACCGCGGAGCAGATCCGCACCGTGCACGCCGCCGCCCGCGCGGCGGGGCGGACGACGATGCCGCGCATCCAGGTCGCGTTCCGGCCGATCCTCGGGGTCACCGAGTCCGCGGCGTGGGAGAAGGCGTACGCGACGGTCGCGCGGATCGAGGAGCGCACGCAGGGCGGCGCGGTCCCGCTGACGAACCGCCACCGCTTGCAGAACCCGGAGAACGCCGGGTCGCAGCGCCTGCTCGCGGTCGCGGAGCGGGGTGAGCGGTTCGACCGTGCGCTGTGGACCGTGACCGCGAAGGCAACCGGGGGTGGCGGGAACTCGAACGCGCTCGTCGGGACGCCGGAGACGGTCGCGGCGGCGCTCGTGGACTACTGGGACCTCGGCGTCGACATCCTCTCGGCCCGCGGCTACGACCTGCTCGCGGACGCCGAGGAGTTCGGGCGGGAGGTCATCCCGCTCGTGCGCTCCGAGGTCGCGCGCCGCGAGGCCGAGGGGCGGCCGCGCGGGATCGACACGCTGAGCGCCGCGTAGGCGGGCCACCGAGTGCGACGTGGCGCAGGTTCCGGGGCCGCCGGACCTGCGTCACGTCGCACTCGGTGGGGGGTCAGACCCGCAGACCGGCCGCTCGCGCAGCGTCGTCGGGACCCCACAGCGTCGTCGACACCTCGCGGCGCACCAGCGGGATCACCTCCTCGGCGAAGCTCGCGAGAACCTCCTGCTGCCGGCCGTAGGACAGCACCGGGTTGATCGACACCGACTGGACGTCGTGGCGGTAGGCCTTGTGGTACTCGAGGATCTTCTCCGCGACCCGCTCCGGGGTCCCGACCAGCGCCGGGCCGTGGGCGACGGCGTCCTCGATCGTCGTGAACGACATCGTCTTGCCCTTGCGGGTGTCGCCCGCGTGCGCGGCGGCGAGCTTGGCCGCCATCGCCTCGTAGATCGGGCGGTACTGGCGCACCGCCTCCTCGTCGCTCTCGGCGAGGAAGAGCCCGCCGGAGCCGGAGCCCACGTAGCCGACCGACGGGTCGTGCCCGTGCTCGACGAGCTTCTCCCGGTACCGGTCGATCAGGACGAGGTAGGCCTCGCGGGGCTGCAGGGCGTTCGCGGAGAACAGCGGGTCGCCCCACTTCGCCGCGAGGTCGACGGCGTCGGTCGAGGTCGCGGACCCGTGCCAGATGCGGAACGGGCCGTCGAAGGGGCGCGGGAACGTCGTCACGTCGTGGAGGTCGGCGTGGTGCGTGCCCGCCCAGTCCACGTGCTCCTCGCGGATGAGGCGCCGCAGCAGCTCGTAGTTCTCGGTGAGGTACTCGTACTGCCGGCCGAGCTCGAGGCCGAACATGCCGAAGTGCCGGTCCTCGTTGCCCTTGCCGATGACGATCTCGAGCCGGCCGCCGGAGAGCTGGTCGATCGTCGCGTAGTCCTCGGCGACGCGCACCGGGTCGAGCAGCGAGAGCACCGTGACGCCGGTGGACAGCAGGATGCGCGAGGTGGCCTGGGCGAGCGCCCCCAGCAGCACCGTCGGCGCCGAGGACACGAACTCGCCCGCGTGCCGCTCCCCCACGGCGTAGGAGTCGAAGCCGAGTGCCTCGGCGCGGACGGCGGTCTCGACGACGCGCGTCAGGCGCTCGTGGACCGAGAGGATCTCCCCCGTCACGGGGTGCGGGGCGTGCGGGACGATGTCGAGGACCTGGAATCGCATGGGTGTGCCTTCACGACGACGGGGCTGGACGCTGAGGTGGGTCTCCTCGGCGACAGCCCTGCGCCGTCACGCGGAGGAGATCCACGTGACGGCGGCGCGTCAGCTCGGGGCGCAGCACGGTTCGAGCGTCAACCGTTGCGCGACCGGGTGTCAACCGCCTACCGGTCGCAGCCCGGCAGGCCGTCGCGGGCACCGACGTGGAGCGGGTCGAGGTCGCGCGGGTCCGGGGTCGGCACCCAGCGACCCTCGCGCTGCGCGTAGGTCCAGCCCGGGCCGCGCTCGACGAGACGCGCGACGGCGGCGATCAGGCGCTCGACGTCCTCGCGGACCGTCGCCAGCCCGAGGCTCGCCCGCACGGCGTCGCGGCCACCCGTGAGGCGGTCGAGCAGCGGGTGCGCGCAGAACCGGCCGTCGCGCACGCCGATCCCGAACTCCGCCGAGAGTGCCGCCGCGACCAGGCCGGCCGGCAGGGCGTCGACCTCGAACGACACCACCGCGACCTGGTCCGGCGCGTCGTCGAAGCACTCGAGCAGCCGTACACCGGGGACCTCGGACAGGCCCTCGCGCAGCCGGGTCGCGAGCACGCGCTCGTGGGCCGGGATCACGGCGTCGACGACGGGCTCGAGCGCCCGGCACGCCGCGGCCAGCGCCACGGCGCCGAGCAGGTTCGGGGTGCCGCCCTCGTGGCGCTGCGGGGCAGGGAGCCAGGCGGTGTCGGTCGCGCCGCCGGTCACCGCGACCGCGCGCACCGCTCCCCCGCCGGCCAGGTGCGCGGGCGCGGCGTCCAGCCAGTCCCGGCGCCCGACGAGCACGCCGGCCCCGTACGGCGCGTAGAGCTTGTGCCCGGACAGCGCGAGGTAGTCGGCGCCGAGCGCGGCCAGGTCGACCCGGCGATGCGGCGCGAGCTGCGCGGCGTCGACCGCGACCCGGGCCCCGGCGGCGTGCGCCAGCTCGACGACGGCCGTGAGCGGCAGCGTCTCGCCCGTGACGTTGGAGGCGCCGGTGACGGCGACGAGGGCCGGCCGGTGGGCACGGACGCCGTCACGCAGGGCGTCCAGCGTGGCGGCGACCGTGGTCGCGGCGGGGACGACGTGGTGCTCCGCGTGCCGCCAGGCCAGCAGCGTCGCGTGGTGCTCGAGGTCCAGCGTGAGCACCGGGCCCGGCACGGCGCGGGCGAGCAGGGCCAGGGCGTCGGTGGTGTTGCGGGTGAACACGACGACGTCGTCGGTCCTCGCCCCGACGAACCGGCCGACGGTCTCCCGGGCCGACTCCAGCAGCGACGTGCAGACCCGCGAGGTGTAGCCGGCGCCGCGGTGGACGCTCGCGTAGTAGGGCAGCACCGCGGCGACGTGGTCGGCGACGTCCTGCAGCGGCGGCGCGCTCGCGGCGGCGTCGAGGTCGGCGTACCGGACGCGGCGGCCGTCGACCAGCGGGACCTCGAGGTCCGCGCCGACGGTCAGCGGCAGGGCAGGGCTCAGCACAGCGGTCATGGGGGTCTCCGGACCCTCGGGGATCCGGAGGCCGGATCCGCGCTTGCCGACGGCGGGTGTCGCGTCGGCCTGGTCATCACCCGGAGCACCCCGCCGCGGAGGAGGGTTGCCGACCAGCGAGCCGGGGCTTGGCGCTAGTACTCGTGACCTGGGTCAGGACGCTAACACGGGCTCCCGCACCCCGGACCGGACCGCGACGGGGAACACGATCACCGCCCACACCGCCACGATCACGGTGTCCCACGGCGCCGGCAGCACCCCGGCCCCGTCGAAGGAGCCGAGACCCGAGAGCAGCGTCAGGACCAGCAGGTGCACGACCAGCCATGCGCCGCGTCGGAGCTCGTCGACCAGCGAGCCCTCCCGGTCGCGCCGCCACAGGACCACGAACAGCGGCACGCCGATCAGCGTCAGCGGCAGCGCCAGGCGCAGGTCGGAGAACCCGGACCAGTAGACGAACAGGGTCGCGAGCACGAACGACACCGGCGTGATGATCCGCAGCCCGGGCACCCACCCCGAGAGCCGCTCGGGCTCCCGCCGCCGGAACACCTCGGCGGCGACGGCCGCCGCGAGGTAGAGCAGCAGGTACAGCGTGCCCATCACCGAGACGATCGACTGCCAGCCGGAGAACGGCAGCAGGTAGACGACGATGACGGCGAGGTTGAGCAGCAGGGCGCGGCGCGGGATGCCCGACGACGGGTGCACGGCCATCAGGGCCCGGGGCAGCAGCCGGTTCTTGGCGAGCGCGTAGGTGTGCCGCGCGTCGACGGCCACCCCGACGAAGGCGGACCCGCCCGGTGAGACGACCGCGTCGCCGTAGAGCACCGCGGCCAGGAACCCGAGGTTGAGCGCCACCGCGAGCTGCCCGAACGGCGACTCGAAGTTCACGCCCTGCCAGCCGGACCCGAGGGCGTCGGCGGGCACGGCCCCGAGGAACGCGAGCTGCAGCCCGAGGTAGAGCAGCAGCGCGAGGCCGATCGAGCCGAGCACCGCGAGCGGCACGGTGCGCTGCGGGTTCCGGGCCTCGCCGGAGAAGTCGACCGGCGCCTGGAACCCGTTGAGCGAGTAGACGATGCCGCCGCCGGCCAGCGCGGAGAGCACGGCGCCCCACCCGTAGGGCGCGAAGCCGCCGTGGTCGGTGAGCCGTGCCGAGTCGAACCCGGACGCGAGCAGCAGCACCACCGTCAGCAGCGGCACCGCGACCTTCACGACCGTCACCGCCGTGTTCACCCGCCCGAACAGCTTCACGCCGAACCAGTTCAGGGCCGTGAGCACCACCGAGAGCACGATCGCGAACACGACGCCGGCGCCGGTCAGGGCATCGTCGGCGTAGAGCCAGGGCAGGTAGTAGCCCGCGTACTGGACGATCGCGGTGAGCTCGGCGGACGTGGCGCCGACCGAGAGCAGCACCGAGAACCCGACGACGGTGCCGGTGAGCCGGCCGCTCGCATAGAGCGGCCAGCGCACGGTCCCGCCGCCCTCGGGTCGCGTCGCGCCCAGCTCGACCATCACCAGTGCGACGAGCGTGACCAGCACCCCGGCCACCAGCCACGCCACCAGCGCGGCCGGCCCGGCGATCTGCGCGGCGTACAGAGCGGCGAACAACCAGCCGGAGCCGACGATGTTCGAGAACCCGATGGCGGACAGCCCGCCCACGCCGAGGTGCCGGCGCAGGCGGCCCTCCTCGGCCTCGACCTCGGACGCGGGAGCGGTGTCCGTCATGGCCGCGCAGTGTGCGCCGCGTGAGCCCGGACCGCGCGTCCGCGAGCACGACGGGGGTGTCGCACGCGACGCCTGTGGTTACCTGACCTCATGGACTGGACCTGGCCACGGCTCGCGGCATCCGCCGGTAGCCTGTTCGTGATCGCGGGGGCGGCGACGGTGGCGCTCGTCGGGCTCCCGACGACCGGTCCGGAGGCGGCGCCCGCGCTCCCCGTGGCGGCAGCGCCGATCGTGCCGGCCGGCGCGGCTCCGGCCCTGGTCGCACCGCCCTCGCCGGGCCGGACCTCCACCGGCGCTCCGTCGGCCGACGTCCCGTCCCCGGTCGCCGAGACCCGCACCGCGGCGCCGGCCACCCGGGCCGCCGCCGGCACGCGCGACGCTCCTCGACCCGCCGTCGGGAGGGAGGAGGAGGAGGAGGAGGACAGGCCGCGCGGGGACGACGGCGACAAGGACAGGGGCAAGGACAAGGACAGGGGCGAGGACGAGGGGTCCGGCAAGGACGGGGGCGGGGAGAAGGGCAAGGGGAAGGGCAAGGGCGGGGACGACTGATATTCCCGGTCGGGGCACGGACGTTGCTCACCTGCCCGAACGGCCTCCGCGTGGTTACGGTGGGGCCGTGATCGTGCTCGTGTCGCGCCGTTGGCTCGACGGTCGGGGTTCGCCGACCGGGCTGTAGGTCCTCGGCGTGCCCGCACGAGGACCGACAGGGAGGACACCGGTGGACGCCCCCACCACGAGCGCGCTCGACGACCCGCTCCGCGCCGCACTCGACGGCCCCCAGGCCGCGCTCGCGGTCCGGCGCGGCGACGCGGTGCGCTACCACCCGGACGTCGCACCGTTCCTCGCGCCAGCGCGCGACGCGGCCGAGTGGGCCGACGCCGCACACCTGGCCCGACCCGGCGGCGTCGTCGTCATCCGCGCGCCCGGGCCGGTCGACCTGCCGCCGGACTGGACCCTGGAGCGCGACCTGCCCGGCGTCCAGATGGTCCTTCCCGACGACCGGCCGGTGCCGGTCGCGGGCGACCCCGACCTCGTCCGACTCGGGGCGTCCGACGTCGACGAGATGCTGGCGCTGGTCGGACGCACGAAGCCCGGGCCGTTCGCGCGCCGGACGCATGAGCTGGGCACCTACCTGGGCATCCGCGACGACGTCCTCGGGCTCGTCGCGATGGCCGGCGAGCGCATGCACGTGCCCGGGGCGTGCGAGATCAGTGCCGTGTGCACCGATCCGTCGGCCCGGGGGCGGGGGCTCGCGACCCGCCTCGTGCTCGCCGTCGCCGCCGGCATCCGGACCCGCGGCGAGACCCCGTTCCTGCACGCCGCCGCCGACAACACGACGGCCATCCGGCTCTACGCGCAGCTCGGCTTCGAGCTGCGCGCCGAGCCGTCGTTCGTGGCCGTCCGAGCACCGGAGCAGACATGACCTTCCACCTCGCGCTCGCCCTGAACGACACGGGCTGGCACCCGGCCGCCCCACCCGGCGACACGCTGGAGCCGGACTTCTGGGTCGCCCAGACCCAGGAGGCCGAGCGGGGCCTCGCCACGCTCGTGACCCTCGAGGACGGCTTCGCCCGCCGCGGGCTGGACTCGGTGCTGATCGCGCTGCGCGCGGGGCCGGCCACCTCGCACGTCGGGCTCGTGCCGACCGTGATCGCGACGCACACCGAGCCGTTCCACGTCTCCACCCAGATCGCGACGCTGGACTGGGTCACCCGTGGGCGCGCCGGCGAGCGGATCAAGGTCTCGGCCGACCCCGCAGAGACGGCCCTGTTCGGGCGCCGCGACGCGGCCGCCGAGAGCCGCGAGTCGCTGTTCGACGAGGCCGCCGACCACGTCGAGGTGCAGCGGCGCCTCTGGGACTCGTGGGAGGACGACGCCGAGATCCGCGACGCGGCGACCAATCGGTTCGTCGACCGCGACAAGCTGCACTACGTCGACTTCGTCGGCTCGCACTTCGCGGTGCGCGGCCCGTCGATCACGCCGCGCCCGCCGCAGGGGCAGCCGATCGTCACCGCGCTCGCGCATGTCGACACCGCCTACCGGCTCGCGGCGCGCTGCGCGGACGTCGTGTTCACGACGCCGGACGGGGTCGGGCGCGACGGGCCCACGGGGGACGCCGCGACCACCCTCCGGGGAGTGCGGTCGGCGGAGGCGGAGATCGGGCGCACGGAGGAACCCACGCAGGTCCTCGGCGACTTGATCGTCTTCCTCGACGACGACGCCACCGCCGCGAGCACCCGCTGGACCCGGCTCGACGGCGAGCGCACGCTGCGCTCGGACGCGGCGGTCTTCGCCGGCACCGTCGACGAGCTCGCGAACCGGCTGGAGGGATGGGCCGCCGCCGGCCTCGACGGGGCGCGCCTGCGTCCCGCGGTCGCCGAGCACGACCTGCCCCGCATCACGCGCGACCTCGCCCCCGAACTGGCCCGCCGCGGCCTGACCCGCACCGCGTACGAGGCCGACACCCTGCGCGGGCTGCTCGGCCTGGAGAAGCCCGCCGACCGCTACGCCGGAGCCTCGTCATGACCAAGAAGCAGATCCACCTCGCCGCGCACTTCCCGGGCGTCAACAACACGACGGTCTGGAGCGACCCGGCGTCGGGCAGCCACATCGACTTCTCGTCCTTCGAGCACTTCGCGCGGTCGGCCGAGCGCGGGCTCTTCGACTTCCTCTTCCTCGCCGAGGGCCTGCGCCTGCGCGAGCAGGGTGGGAAGATCTACGACCTGGACGTCATGGGCCGGCCGGACAACGTGTCGATCCTGCAGGCGATGGCGGCCGTCACCTCGCACATCGGGCTGGCTGGCACGGTCAACTCGACGTTCAACGAACCGCTCGACGTGGCCCGCAAGCTCGCCTCGCTGGACTTCCTGTCGAACGGACGGGCGGCCTGGAACGTCGTCACCAGCTGGGACGAGTTCACCGGCGAGAACTTCCGCCGCGGCGGCTACCTGCCCAAGGAGAAGCGCTATCTGCGGGCGAAGGAGATGCTCGACGTCGCGAAGCAGCTCTGGGACACCGACGGCGGCGACTTCGACATCCACACCGACCAGTTCGACATCACCGGCCGGTTCCCGCTGCCCCGCAGCCCGCAGGGCCATCCGGTGATCATCCAGGCCGGCGACTCCGAGGAGGGCCGCGAGTTCGCCGCCGAGTCCGCGGACGCGATCTTCACCCGGCACGCGGAGAAGCAGGCCGGGATCGAGTTCTACGCCGATGTGAAGGCCCGCCTGGCCAAGTTCGGCCGCCGCGAGGAGGACCTGAAGATCCTCCCGGCGGCGACGTTCGTGCTGGGCGACACCGAGGACGAGGCCGCCGAGAACGCGCGCGAGGTCCAGTACCAGCAGGTCTCCCCCGCCACGGCGATCGCGTTCGCCGAGCAGGTGTGGAACCGCGACCTCTCCGACGTCGATCCGGACGGTCCGGTTCCGAGCTTCGACCCGGTGACCGAGAACGACGTCGACTCCGGGCAGCACTTCTCCAAGGGCCGCGCCAGCGTGCGGATGTACCGGGACCCGGTCGCGACGGCGAACGAGTGGCGTGAGCTGGGCGAGGCGAACGGCTGGTCGCTGCGCGAGGTCGTCATCGCGAAGAACGGGCGGCACACGTTCGTCGGGACCCCCGGCCGGGTGGCGGAGACGATCGACGACTTCGTGCAGTCGAACGCCTCGGACGGCTTCGTGCTGGTCCCGCACATCACGCCGGGCGGGATGGACCCGTTCGTCGAGAAGGTCGTGCCGCTGCTGCAGGAGCGTGGCTCGTTCCGGACCTCCTACGAGGGCACGACGCTGCGGGAGAACCTGGGGCTCTCGCCGGTGCGGGCACTCTCGCAGTCGTGAACCTGCTGGACCTCGTCGGCGGTACTCCACTGGTACAGCTGAGCTCCGGGGTGCACGCCAAGCTCGAGTACCTGAACCCGGGCGGCTCGGTGAAGGACCGGGCCGCCCTGGCGATGGTCCTCGACGCCGAGGCGTCCGGCGCGTTGCGGCCCGGCGGGACGATCGTCGAGGGGACGTCGGGCAACACCGGGCTCGGGCTCGCGCAGGTCGCGGCCGCGCGCGGCTATCGCATGGTGTGCGTCCTGCCGGACAAGACCGCCGTCGAGAAGCTCGACGCCCTGCGGGCCTACGGCGCGGAGGTGGTGCTGACGCCGTCCGCCCTGCCGAAGGAGCACCCGAACCACGTGGTCGCGTGGGCCGCCCGGATCGCGCGGGAGACCGACGGCGGGTGGTGGGCCGACCAGTACGGGAACCCGGCCAACCCCGCGGTGCACCACCGCACGACGGGTCCGGAGATCTGGGAGGCGACCGGCGGCCGGATCACGCACCTCGTGGCGACGATCGGCACCGGCGGGACGATCTCCGGCACCGGCCGGTTCCTCAAGGAGGCCTCGGGCGGCCGGGTGCAGGTGATCGGCGCCGATCCGACGACCTCGTCCTACGGCGGCGGCGACGGCTCCCCGTTCGCGATCGAGGCGGCCGGGCACTACGTGCACCCGCAGACCGTCGACGACCCGTGGCCGGACTCCTACCACCGCGACGTCGTCGACCGCGTGGTCTCGGTGTCCGACCGGGAGTCGATCACGGCGTGCCGCTCGCTGGCGCGGACCGAGGGCCTGCTGGTGGGCGGCTCGTCGGGGACGGCGTACGCGGTGGCTTCGTCGGTGACGGGTGACTGCGTCGTGGTGCTGCTCCCGGACTCCGGGCGGGCGTACCTGACGAAGTACCACTCGGACACGTGGGTGCGGCGGCAGGGCTTCGTGGACGGGGAGCTCTCCGGTTTCGTGTCGCCGGTGGTGTGCGTGCCGGTGGGGACGCCGGTCGCGGAGGCGCGGCGGGTGCTGGAGTCGGGGCAACCCGCGCTTCCCGTGGTGCTGCCCGGGCGCTCGGACCGGTTCCCGCCGGCCGCCGGTGAGGTGCTGGCGCTGGTGACGGCGGCCGATCTTCGCGGGGACGGCACGGTGGGGCCGGCGGCGGTGGCGCCCGTGGGCCTGGGCGTCGGCGAGTCGGTGGCCGATGCCCTGGAACGCTTTCCCGACGGCGAGGTGGCGCACCTCGTGCGCGACGGCCGCCTGGCCGGGCTCGTGACCCGGGCGGACCTGTCGTCGCGGTAGGTCTGCGAGTGGCGTGTGTGGTGCATGCCGTCGTCCTGACGGGAGGTGGCAGACCCTCCCGGGGCGTAGGGACCGCCCACCGCGGCACGAGGGTCCACCCGATCTCCGCGAGCCGTGGCGCGCACGAGGCTCCTCGTCACCACCGGGAACCGGACACGAGGCTCCCGGAACACCCCGAGGAGACTTCGATGAACGCCGACCGATCCCACCTCCACCCCCACCGCCCGGCCGCGCCGTTCGCCCCGGAGTTCCGGGGGCCCGTTCCGCCGCCGAGCGGGCAGAAGCACAGGCGTCCGATGGCGACGAAGGTCGTGACCGGGGTGCTGGTCGCCACCGTGCTGCTCGGCGGCATCGGTGTCGCCGTCGGGTCCCCTGTCGCGTCGCACGTGCAGGCCGCGGCCGCCGTCGCGACCGACCAGAGCGGCTCGACCGACGAGACCGCGAGCGCTGAGACCGAGACCCCTGAGAGCACCGAGAGCACCGAGCCGGGCGAGACCGGGACCGAGACCGAGACCGAGACCGAGACCGAGACCGAATCTGAGGCCACCGCACCTGAGGCGACCGAGCCCGCGACCATCGGGGCCGAGGCCACCGAGGCGGGGACCACCGAGCCCGAGGCCGCCGAGCCCGAGGCCGCCGAGCCCGCGACGACGGAACCCGAGGCCGGCAGGAACGTACGGGAGATCAAGGCCGAGAAGGCCCGCGCCGACTCCGACCGGGCGCAGGGCAGGCTGGCCGAGGCACGGGACGGGCTCCGGGGGGCCAACGCCGAGATGCAGGCGCTGAAGGCGGAGTTCGACCGCCTCAAGGCCGACCCGAACCCCTCGCAGGGCCAAGCCAACCGGATCGGACTCGCGCACAAGGCGTGGAAGGACAGCATCGCCCGCTACTCCGACGCCTACGCCACCTACAAGGGGAGTGAGGCCGTCGCTCTCCGGGCGGACAAGAAGGCGGACCGCATGGAGAGGCTGGCCAGGGCTCACCGGTGATCTGCCCCTGACGACGAGGCCCGGCGCCGCCATCGGTGTCGGGCCTCGTCGCGCGTGTCGCCGTCGACAGATGTAGCGGATCCGAGGGCAGGGCGTCCGGATCCGCGACATCTACGGATCGGCTCCGCACCAAGATCACCGGAACCAGGAGGATCCGATGCCTGGGCGTCCGGATCCTCTTCGTTCCGGTGATCTTGGTCGACGGGCCGTACGTTCCCCGTCCGTGACCGAGGAACAGCGGCCGGACAAGCACGACCCGTCGTCGTGCCGGCTGGAGACGCAGGCGGTGCACGGCGGGAACGCCGTGGACCCCGGCACGCGGGCGATCCGCACGCCGTTGGTGATGGCCAACTCCTACGCGTTGCCGGAGGACCCGTCGTCGCTGTCGTGGTCGGGGTTCGACACACCGCTGTACACGCGGAACTCCGGGGTCAACCAGATCGCGCTGCAGCGCAAGCTGGCCGCGCTGGAGCACGCCGAGGACGCCGTCGTGCTGGCCTCCGGGGTCGCGGCGCTGCACGGGGTGTTCTTCAGCCTGCTGCGCACCGGCGACCACGCGGTGATCTCCGACGTGACCTACGAGGCGGTGTTCCGGCTGTTCAGGGACATCCTGCCCGAGCGCTACGGCGTGGAGGCGACGTTCGTGGACACCTCCGACCTCGACGCCGTGCGCGCCGCGATCCGGCCGGAGACGAAGCTGGTGCACACCGAGGTGGTCGCGAACCCGACGACGCGGGTCTGCGACATCCCCGCCGTGGCCGCGATCGCGCACGAGGCCGGGGCGCTGCTCTCGGTCGACTCGACGTTCACCCCGCCCCCGCTCTACCGGCCGCTGGAGCACGGCGCGGACCTCGTCGTGCACTCGCTGACGAAGTTCGTCAACGGGCACGGGGACGCGATGGGCGGGGCGGTCCTGGGGTCGACGGAGCTGCTGGACCCGATCCGGGCCGACGTCATGATCGACGTCGGTGGCGTGATCTCGCCGTTCAACGCGTGGCTGATCTCGCGCGGGGCGATCACCCTGCCGCTGCGGCTCCGGCAGCACCTGGCGTCGGCGCAGCGGGTCGCGGAGTTCCTGGCGGGCCGGCCGGAGGTCGCGTACGTCGCCTACCCCGGCCTGGCGTCGCACCCGCAGCACGAGCTCGCGGCGCGCCTGTTCGACGGCGAGCCGCCGGGCGCGGTCATGGCGTTCGCGCTGGACGGCGACGCGGACACGCAGAACCGGTTCGTCGCCGACCTCCGGGTGATCACCTCGGCGGTGTCGGTGGGGCACGACGAGTCACTGATCGTGCACGTCGGGCCGGACGGTCCGCGGGCGGCGCACTGGCCCGACGAGTTCCGGCGGTACGGGCACCTGCGGCTCTCGGTCGGGCTGGAGGACCCGGACGACCTCGTCGCCGACCTGACCGCCGCGCTGGGTTAGCGGGCGGGGCGCAGCCGCTCCCAGTTGCCGGAGCCGATCGCGTCCTTCTCGGCGTCGGTCAGCTGCGCCTCGTCGAGGAAGCGGCGGGCGGCGCCGCCGGAGTTGTCGATGAAGGGGTAGTCGGTCGCGGAGAGGATGCGCTCGACACCGACCATCTCGATCGTCCACCGCAGCAGCCGCGGCACCGTCATGCCGCTGCCGGTGTAGGAGATGTTCTCGCGGAAGTAGTCCGCCACGGGGCGACGCAGCCCGGTGCCGAACCGCGGGGACACGTCGGAGATCCGGTCCAGGTAGAACAGCACGACCTCGCCCCAGTGCCCGACGACGAGCTGCAGATCGGGATGGCGGTCGAAGGCCCCGGACAGGACCAGGCGCAGGACCTGCATCCCGGTCTCGTAGTGCCAGCCGATCCCGGCGCTCGCGAGTGCGGCGTCGGTGGCCGGGTCGAAGCCGGAGTAGTAGACGTCGCGGACCTCGTCGACGGGCTGCTGCGGGTGGACGTAGATCGGGGCCCCGAGCTCCGCGGCAGCCGCCCAGATGGGCTCGTTGCGCGGGTCGTCGAGCCGCACCGGCCCGGTCCGGCCGTGGACCATGGCGCCGGCCAGCCCGAGGTCGACGACGGCGCGACGCAGTTCGACGGCCGCGGCCTGCGGGTCCGGGGTGGGCAGCGTCGCGAACCCGTCGAAGCGGTCGGGGTGGGCGGCGACCGCCGCGGCGATGGTGTCGTTGGCCCGGGCCGCGAGCGGCACGGCGCGCTCGACGTCGAGGTTCTGCACGCCGGGAGCCGTGAGCGAGAGAACCTGGACGTCCACGCCCTGGTCGTCCATCGCGGCGAGCCGGCGCTCGCCCCACTCGAGCAGGGCGTCGCCGCGCGACTCCATCATCATCGCCACGTCGTCGCGGTCGCGCTGCGACGTCGGGGCGTCCGTCCAGGCCTCCGCGACCTCCGGGACGGCCAGGTGCTCCTCGAGGGTGATGAGCTTGCGCATGCTCACCATCGTGCTCCTCCGTGGCGGCGCGGGTAGGGCTGTCCCCCCTCGCGGCGGAGGGTCGTCCCCGGCGGGCTCGGGGGTTCGCACGATCGTTGCGGAGCTCCGATCGCGACAGGCTTCTCCCATCACCGAGACGGGGTCGCCGAGGCCCCGGAACACACCAGGAGCCCCGCGATGACCACGTACTTCGACCCCCGCACCGTCCACCACCACCAGCAGCAGTTCCGCGGCCCGCAGCAGTTCGGCCCGCAGCAGTTCGGGCCGCAGCAGTTCGGCCCGCAGGGCTTCCCCGGGCAGCAGTTCCCCGGCCCGGTCCCGCCCGCGGCGCCGGTCCCGAAGAAGCGCCCGATCGCCGGCAAGATCATCGCCGGGCTGGTCGCCGCCGGCCTGGTCATCGGCGGCGCGGGTGCCTGGGTCGCCCTGTCCGGCTCCGGCTCGCCGGCCGTGCAGGCCACCAGCTTCGCGGGCGCCAACCCGACCACCGACCCGTTCGGCACCGACCACGCCGAGGTCGCCACCGTCGCCGCCTCGGGCGAGCAGAGCGGCGACACCGCCGGTCTCTACGCCGCGACCACCCCGCCCGCCTGCGACAACGCCGCGTTCCTGGCGCAGCTGCAGGCCGACCCGGCCAAGCTCGCGGCCTGGGGCGGCGTCTACGGCCTGCAGGCCGCCGACGTCCCCGCGTTCGTCGACTCCCTGTCCCCCGCCGTGCTGCGCGCCGCCACCGCCGTCACCGACCACCCGTTCCGCGAGGGCGCGTTCGTCGAGGAGCCCGTCGTCCTCGCCGCCGGCACCGCGGTCCTCGTCAACTCCTACGGCGAGCCCACCGTCAAGTGCTTCAACGGCAACCCGCTGACCGCCGGCCAGGCCACTGCGGGCGCCGTCACCATCAACCCCACCACCCGGGTCATCACCAACTTCCGCTTCACGAGCATCGACAACTCCCGCGTCGTCGTGGTCCCGGGCAAGCCGGACCCGAAGCCGGTCCCCGGCCCGAACAAGCCCCCGACGACCACCCCGGCGAAGCCGGACCCCGTGCTCGGGGCGAAGGCCGAGGAGGCCCAGAAGCTCGCCGACCAGGCCCGCAAGGACGCCACCGAGTCGCGGGAGCGCGCGGACAGCCTCTCGATCAACGCCCGGGTCTTCCGGAGTGAGGCCGACCGGCTGGAGCAGGCCGCCCGGGACGCCTTCGCAGCCCAGGGCGAAGCGAACCGCGCCTTCAACAAGGCCGCCCAGGACCTCGCCACCGCCAGGGACCAGACCCCGCCGGACCCGGACCTCATCGCTCGCCTCCAGGATGCCTTCAACGCCGCAGGCAAGGCCAAGGCCCAGGCGGAGGACGCGCGCCACGCGGCACGGGACGCCGCGGACCGTGCCGATCGGGAGGCCGACACCGCCGAGAGCCAGCTGAAGAACGCCGAGTCCAAGGCCCGCAACGACGAGAACGTCGCCAAGGCCGCCGAGGAGGCCGCGAAGAAGGCGAAGGAGGCCGCCGAGGCCTCGGCGAAGCCCGCCACGAAGCCGGCGACCGGGCCGGGCACCGAACCGGGCACCGAGCCGGGCCAGGCGCCCGAGGGCGAGACCCCCGCTCAGGGCACCCCGGCCGTCGCCGGCGAGACGCCCGGCGCCCCCGTGACCGAGGCCTGCACGACGGTCGCCACCGCCGACGCCCCGCAGGCTCCGATCTGCCCCGCCGCCGGCTCGGCCCAGAAGGCCGCCACCGGCACCGGCACGGCGACCGCCCCGACCGCCACCGGCACCGAGGCGTCCGGTGCGCAGAGCAGCAGCACCCCGGAGAGCAGCAGCTCCTCGGAGTCCGGCGCCGAGACCACCTCGGAGGCCACCGAGAGCTGATCCCGCACCACCGCGATGCCCGGCTCCGCCACCCGGCGGAGCCGGGCATCGTCGCGTCCGGCGAGCGCGCACCGCTGAGGTCGTGGGCGGCGCCACCCTCCACTTGCGACACCGCGCCCGGTTCCGCACGATCGGGGAATGCTCCGGGGCTGGCGGTTCGCGTGGCGTCGCCACGTCGACCTCATGCGCCTCGACGCCGCGACCTGTCGGTAGGACACGCCGACCCTCGCTGCCCGAGACCCGCGACACCCCCGGAGCCCGTGTGTCCACCACCCTCCCGGACGCGCCCGCGCGCGCCGTCGAGAAGCCCGCACCGCCCCGTCGTCGGGAACCGAGCAAGGCCTGGCAACGGTGGATCTCGCCCATCGCGATCCTCGTGATCTGGCAGGTCGCCTCGAGCACCGGCCTGCTCGCCGAGGACGAGCTCGCGTCCCCGCTGCGCGTGGTGCAGGCCGCGTGGGACGTCACCGTCTCCGGCGAACTGCCCGAGGGCCTGCTCGTCTCGCTCGGGCGCGTCATCGTGGGCTTCGCCCTCGGCGCGCTCCTCGGCGTCGTGCTCGGCGTCTGGTCCGGGCTCTCCCGCTGGGGCGGCCTGATCATCGACCCGCCGGTGCAGATGCTCCGCACCCTGCCGCACCTGGCCCTGGTCCCGCTGTTCATCCTGTGGTTCGGGGTGCAGGAGACGCCGAAGATCCTGCTGGTCGCGCTCGGCGTGCTGTTCCCGATCTACCTCAACGTCCACGCGGGCGTCCGCGGCGTCGACCCGAAGCTGCTCGAGATGGCCCAGGTCTCCGGGTACGACCGCCGCGAGGTGCTGCGCCACGTCGTGATCCCCGGCGCCCTGCCCTCGGCCCTGACCGGACTGCGGCTCTCGCTCGGCATCGCGTGGCTCTCGCTGGTGGTGGCGGAGACGGTCTCCGCCGACTCCGGGCTCGGCTACCTCATCATGGACGCGCGGGAGTTCCTGCGGACCGACGTGATCGTGGTCGGGCTCGTCGTCTACGCCCTGCTCGGCCTCGGGACGGACGCGCTCGTGCGGCGCATCGAGAAGCGAGCGCTGCGGTGGCGGTCGTGAGCGCCGCGGAGGTCCGCGGGCTGGTCCGGGAGTTCTCCGGACGGCGGGTCCTCGACGGTCTCGACCTCACCGTCGACGCGGGCGAGTTCGTCGCCCTGCTCGGGCGCAGCGGGTCCGGGAAGTCGACGTTGCTGCGGGTCCTGGCCGGCCTGGACGTTCCCGACGGCGGGTCGGTGTCGGTCCCGGGGTCGGTGGCGGTCGCGTTCCAGGAGCCGCGCCTGCTGCCGTGGCGCAGCGTGCGGGACAACGTCGCGCTGGGGCTGCGGACCGACGCGGACGTCGACCACGTGCTGGGCGAGGTCGGGCTCACCGAGCGCGCCGGGGCCTGGCCGCTGACGCTCTCCGGCGGCGAGGCGCAGCGCGCGTCGCTGGCCCGGGCCCTCGTCCGGGAACCCGGACTGCTGCTGCTGGACGAGCCGTTCGGCGCCCTCGACGCGCTGACCCGGATCGCGATGCACGACCTCGTGCTCGGCCTGTGGGAACGCCACCTCCCCGGGATCCTGCTGGTCACCCACGACGTCGACGAGGCGATCGCACTGGCCGACCGGGTGCTCGTGCTCGACGAGGGCCGGATCGTCGCCGACCACGCACCGGGCCCGCGTCCCCGGACCGACGTGGGCGCGCTGCGTGCGACCGTCCTGTCCGAGCTCGGGGTGGTCGACGGTGCGGCGTAGGTCCTTCCTGCTCGGGCTCGGGGCGACGGCCGTCCTGGCGGGCTGCTCGTCCGTGCCGATCTCGCGCCCGCCGGTGCAGCCGCCCGCCGACCCGACCGGGGTCGTGCTGCGCGTCGGCGACCAGAAGGGCGGCATCCAGTCCCTGCTGAAGGCCGCGAACGGGCTGGCGGGCGCGCCCTACCGGGTGGAGTGGACGACCTTCAGCGCCGGTCCGCCGCTGATCGAGGCGGCGCGCGCCGGGGCGATCGACGTCGGGTACACGGGGAACACACCGGTGATCTTCGCGGCGGCGGCGAAGGCCCGGGTGCAGCTGGTGGCCGCCGCGCAGGGCAACGTGGTCAGCGACGCGATCCTGGTGCCGCGGGACTCCCCGATCCGCACGGTGAACGACCTGCGCGACGCGCGGATCGCCGTCGGGAAGGGCACCTCGGCGCACGGACAGCTGCTGCTCACCCTGCGCTCGGCCGGGTTGACCATCGACGACGTCGACCCGACCTATCTCTCCCCGGCCGACGCGTACGGGGCGTTCAAGCAGGGCCAGATCGACGCGTGGGCGGTGTGGGACCCCTACACCGCGCAGGCCCAGCTCGAGACGGGTGCGCGGGTCGTCGCCGACGGCACCGGCACCGCCAACGGCTACTCGTTCCAGGTGGCGAGCAACCAGACCCTCGCCGACCCGCGGACCCAGGCCGCGCTGGACGACTACCTCCGCCGCGTCGACGCCGCCATGCGCTTCTCCGACACCCACCGCCCGGAACGCGCGCAGTCGTGGAGCGCGGAGACGAAGCTGCCACTCGCCGTCACGACGATCGCGACCGACCGCGGCCCGGACCTCCCGGTGCCCATGGACGAGAGGCTCGTCGCCTCGCAGCAGGACCTGGCCGACGCGTTCTCCGACGCCGGGGTGATCCCCGGCCGGGTCCGCTTCGCCGACGTGATCGACCGCCGATTCGACTCGGGAAGGAGGTGGGCTTCGCCCATGTGAGCAGAAAAGGCCGCTATGGCGACCAACAGTGCTCACGAGCGCGGAGCGCACACCATGACCATCGTCCCGCACTGGTTCCTGCCGACATCCGGGGACGCGCGCGGCATCGTCGCGCGCCGCCACGCCGACCGCGGCGACATCGGCGACGCCTCGCGCGGCGCCGACATCGACTACCTCGCCCAGGTGGCCCGGGCCGCCGAGCACCTCGGGTTCGAGGGGGTCCTGACGCCGACCGGCTCGTTCTGCGAGGACGCCTGGATCACGACGGCGGCGCTGCTGCGCGAGACCCGCCGGCTGCGCTACCTCGTCGCGTTCCGCCCGGGCGTCATCTCCCCCACCCTCGCCGCCCAGCAGGCCTCGACCTACCAGCGCATCTCCGACGGTCGGCTGATGCTCAACATCGTCACCGGAGGCGACGCCGTCGAGCAGCAGCGCTTCGGCGACTGGGCCGACCACGACGCCCGCTACGCCCGCACCGACGAGTTCCTGACGGTGCTGCGGGGCGCCTGGGGCGCGGAGCCGTTCGACGTCGAGGGCGAGCACTACCGCGTCGTCGGCGCCTCCACCTACGCCCCGCCGGACCCCACGCCGCCGATCTACTTCGGCGGTTCCTCCGACGCCGCGCTGCCCGTCGCCGCCCGGCACGCGGACGTCTACCTGACCTGGGGCGAGCCGCCCGCCGGGGTCGCGGAGAAGATCGGGCGGGTCCGCAAGCTCGCCGACGAACTCGAACGGTCGATCCGCTTCGGCATCCGGCTGCACGTCATCACCCGCGACACCGCCGAGCAGGCCTGGGCCGAGGCGCAGCGCATGCTGGACGCCCTCGATCCGGCGGCGATCGAGCGGGCGCAGGCCACGCTGCGCACGAGTCAGTCGGTCGGCCAGCAGCGGATGCTCGCCCTGCACGGCGGGTCCACGGACTCCCTCGAGATCAGCCCGAACCTGTGGGCCGGGATCGGCCTGGTCCGCGGGGGCGCGGGCACGGCCCTCGTCGGGAGCCACGAGCAGGTCGCGGAGCGGATCGCGGAGTACCACGACCTCGGGATCGACGAGTTCGTCATGTCCGGCTATCCGCACCTCGAGGAGGCCTACCAGTTCGGCGAGGGCGTGCTGCCGCTGCTGCGCTGACCCGACGATGGCGACCTGCTCGCGTCGGCTGCGTGCAGCTCGCCGTCGTCGTGGACGGGGTCACGAGGCCTTCCTGGACGGGACGGCCGGGCGGCGAGCAGGGTCGACACCCAGGCCGCCCGCGCGTCGGCGTCGACCAGCACGGCCTTGACGAGCAACGTCAGCGGCACCGCGAGCACGGCCCCGAGCGGCCCGAGCATCCAGGCCCAGAAGCCGAGCGAGAGGAACACCACGGTCAGCGACAGCCCGACGGCGTCACCGATGTAGCGCGGCTGGACGAGCGAGCAGAGCACGAAGTTCACGACGACGTAGATCGCCACGACCACGGTCGCGAGGCCCCACCCGCCCTCCAGCAGCGCGAGCACCGCCGGCGGGACGACGCCGACGAAGAACCCGACGTAGGGGATGTAGTTGGTGATGAAGGCGAGCAGGCCCCACAGCACCGCGAGCGGCACCCCGAGCGCGAGCAGCACGACCGTGTCGACGACGGCCGTGAGCAGCCCGAACACGGACGTCACGACCAGGAACCGGCGGGTGTTGCCGACGACCTCGCGCAGCGCCCGCGCGGCGTGCGGCCGGGCGGCCGCCACCGCGTCCAGCTTCGCGGTGAACCCGCCGGACTCGATCGCGAGGAAGAGCAGCACCGACAGCAGGAAGACGACGTTGCCCGCCAGCCCGGCCACCGACGACAGCAGCACCTGCAGCACCGCGACCACCCGTGCGAGATCGAGCGAGGCGGCGATCTCGCTCAGCCCGAGTGAGCCGACGCCGTACTCGCGCAGCAGCGCGAACAGCCCGCCGAGCAGCCCGTCCAGCTCGTCGCGGTAGCTCGGCAGGATCGTCACCAGCCGCGCGACCGCCCCGACGATCACGCCGGCGAGCACGAGGACGACGGCGTAGACGAGCACGACGAGCGCGATCACCGCCGCCCACCGGGGCACGCCGCGCCGGCGCAGCACCCCTTCGACCGGCCGCACGGTGATCACGACGACGAGCGCCAGGAAGACCGGCCCGATCAGCCACGCCAGTTCGCGCACGCCCAGGGCGACGACGACGGCGGCCGCGGCCCCGACGAGCAGGACGACCGCCGGGGGGAGCCGGACAGCGGCTGTCCCGTCCTGCGCGTCCGTCACGGAGATCATCGTGGCCGCGCGGTGCCACCCACGAAAAGAGACGCAGGGCGTAATCACAGTTGGGCCGACCAGGCGGCCGTTGCGCGATGGCGAACTCGTAGGGTTGCTGACCGTGAGCGTCGAGGCGGCCGTCCTGGGGCTGCTGAGCGCGTTCCGCGCCACACCCCTGGCGATCGTCTCGGGTTTCCTGCTCACCCGCGATCCGCGGCGGCCGATCGCCGCCTACGTCGTCGCGGGACTCGCGGTGAGCCTCGCGGTCGGCGTCGCCGTGGTGCTGTGGCTGGGACCCGCCGTCGGTGCCGACGAGCCGACGGACCCGGACGCCTCGACCGGACGGCAGGTCGTCGACCTGGTGCTGGGCGTCGGCGCGGTGGCCTACGCGGCCGGGTACGCCTCGGGGCGCCTCGCCCTACGCGGGGACGATGCGCGGCCTCGACGAACCGCCGCGCTGCTCGAACGCCTGCGGACGCCGTCGATCCCGGTCGGGGCCGCGGCGGGTGCCGTGACCAACCTCCCGGGCCTGTTCTACCTCGCCGGGCTGGTCGCGATCCTCGAGACCGGCGCCGGCCCGGTGAACGCGGTCGTGCAGGTCGTCGTCTACACCGTCCTGCGCCTGGGCGGCCCGGCCGTGGTCCTCGTCCTGTGCGTCGTCCGTCCGCAGCAGGCCCGGGCGCTCACCGACACCGTCAGCGCCTGGGCGGTGCGACACCGCCGGCTGCTGGTGCCCGGCGTGCTGGCCGTCCTCGGGATCTACCTCGCTGCGAAGGGACTCGTCGGGCTCCTGTCCTGACGGTGGGGTTGCGCGCGGCGCCCGAACGATCACACTGGACGCGTGACCGGACCGGGCCTGGTGCGACGCCTGCACCTCGACCTGTGCCGCGTGCCGGCGATGGGCTGTCGCCCCGCCCGCACCGCCTGAGCGACCCCGTCACATCCCGCGAACCCGCGCCGCGTCCCGGCGCGGACGTCGGGCGCGTCGTCCCCCGGCCCGCGAGCCTGCGCGCCGGGTCCTCACCTCCCAGGAGAGTTCCAGCATGGCCATCAAGCCCAAGGAGACCGTCGTCCCGTTCGCCGTCCACGGCGAGGGCACCGGCGTCTACCAGACCCTCACCGCCGGCGGCGAGGGCGGCCACGTCTTCCACACCGACGCCTACCCGGCCTTCGGTGGCCAGGACTCCGCCCCGAGCCCGCTGTTCTACGCGCTCGGCGCCCTGACCTCGTGCAACCAGGTGACCGGCAGCCTCGTCGCGAAGGACCTGGGCATCACCGTCACGAAGTGGGACTTCGACATCGTCGGCGACCTCGACACCGCGGTGCTCGTGGGCGGCGCGGAGGGCAACGCCAACTTCGACCGCGTCGAGGTGCGCGCCACCATCGAGACCGACGCCAGCGAGGAGCAGTTCGCGCAGCTCGTGTCGGAGACCGAGCGCCGGTGCCCCGTGACGCAGCTGTTCAAGCGCAGCGGGCTGGAGTTCGACAACGTCTGGACCCGCGTCGAGTCGCCGGCCACGGTCTGACGTCCGCCGTCGCCGGCCGCACCCGCCGCGGCCGGCGACCCCGCCCCGGGGGGAGCCCACTTCCATGTCCACCACGCCCGCGGACGACGTCCCGGACCAGGCCGGACGTCGACGTTCGATGTTCGTGGCCGCCTTCGGCTCGATCATCGAGTGGTACGACTTCTCGATCTACTTCTACGTCGCCACGATCCTGACGCGGGAGTTCTTCGGCGCCGACACGAACTCCCTCATCCTGACCCTCGGTGTGGGGGCCGCCGGCTTCCTCTTCCGGCCGCTCGGCGCGATCGTGTTCGGGCACATCGGCGACCGGACCGGACGCAAGGCCGCGCTCGTCATCTCCGCGGTCCTCATGGCGATCGCGATGCTCGGCACCGCGGCGCTGCCCGGGTACGAGGTCGTCGGGATCTGGGGCGGCGTCGGGATGGTGCTGCTGCGCTGCCTCGCGGGCTTCTCGGTGGGCGCCGAGTACACCGGGATCATGGTGTTCCTGATGGAGTCGGCCGGGCCCCGCCGGCGTGGGTTCGCCGCCTCCTGGGCCGCCGCCAACTCCGAGATCGGCGCCCTGCTCGCCGTCGGGATCGCCGCGGCGCTGGCCGCGAACCTCTCGCCGGACGCCATGCAGCAGTGGGGCTGGCGGGTGCTGTTCGTGGTGGGCGGGCTCCTCGCCCTGGTCATGATCCCGCTGCGGCGGATGATGGTGGAGACCGAGACCGTCGAGCGGGCCCAGGATGCGGTGCCCGACGTCGACCCGACGGTGGCGCAGCGCTCGCCCCTGGTGGCCGTGCTCCTCGGGCAGCCGCGGGCCGTCCTGATCGCCTTCGGGATCTCGACGATCGGCTCGGTGAGCTACTTCCTCAACATCACCTACGTCCCGACCTACCTCGAGGACGTGGCGAACCTCGAGAACGCCGGCTCGCTGGCACTCGGCACGGTCGCGGCCGTCGTCGCGATCGTGGTCACGCCGTTCATCGGGCTGGCCTCGGACCGCTGGGGGCGGCGGGCGTCCCTGACGCTGCTCACGGTCGTGATCGTGCTGACGACGATCCCGGCGTACCTGCTGATGTCCTCGGGCGACAACGGCCTCGCCGTGTTCGGGGCGGCGTTCCTGGCGATCCCGGCCGCCGGGTGGAGCGCGGTCGCGGCCGCGACGGTCCCGGAGCAGTTCACCGCGATCGGGCGCTTCTCCGGCATGGCCGTCGGCTACAACGTGGCCACGGTGCTCTTCGGCGGGTTGTCGCCGCTGATCGCCACCGGACTCATCGCCGGCACCGGGCTCGCGCTGTCCCCGGCGATCTACGCGACCGCCGTCGTGATCCTGGCCGGCATCCCGGTCCTGCTGCTCATGCGCGACATGGCGGGCCGCCCGCTGGCGGAGGTCGACGGCATCCGCGAGTCCGACGTCGGCCGCGAGCGCGTCGGAACCGGCGCCGATTAGACAATGACCCCCGATTCCTCCGGGACACGCACCCGGAGGAAGCGGGTCCGCCGGCGCAGCCGGAACCCGAGCGTCTCGTAGAGCCCGATCGCCGGGGTGTTCGTCGCGGCCGCGTGCAGCAACGGCGTCTCCCCCCGGGCGACGATTCCGGCCGCGACCGCCCGGACGAGCCGGCTCGCGTACCCGCGACCGCGGTGGGCGACGTCCGTGCAGACCGCGCTGATCTCGGTCCAGCCGGGCGGGTGCAACCGCTCCCCCGCCATCGCGACCAGGACCCCCTCGCGGCGCAGGCCCAGGTAGGTCCCCATCTCGATGGTCCGTGGGGCGAACGGCCCCGGCTGCGTCCGCGCCACCAGCTCGAGCATGTCACCGACGTCGGCCGGCCCGAGCACGACGGCCTCGTCGTCGGGCTCGGGCCGGACCCCGTCGTCGACGAGCTGGACGCCGGCTCCGTCCAGGAGGACCTCCCAACCACGGGGCGCCGCGACGTCGAGGGCGATCCCGGAGATCGCGGCGGCGTTCCCCGGCCCGACGAGCGCGGCGAGGTCCGCCCACGCCGACGGGCCGGGGTCGTCGGGCATCCCGATGAACGAGGCCACGTCGGGCGGGTAGCGCACCACCGATCCCTGGTGGATCGCGAGGTGCGCATGCGGCCCGAGCAGTGACGCCCGCGCCGGGTTGTCCAGGACGTGGCTCACGTGTCGCTCGGCGGCAGCCCCGGCGGGTTGACCTGCGAGCTCGGTACGGCCTCGTTGGCGAGGTTCCAGGCGGTCAGCCACTGCTGGTACTGCCCGTTCTGGATCAGGTAGTTGATCGCGTCCGCGACCGGCTTCGCCAGCCCGCTGTCCTTCTTCGTCGTCGCCGCGATCAGGCCCTGCAGCGAGACCCCCGCCCCGGAGAAGGTCCCGGCGGTCTTCTTCGGCACGGGCCGGCCCGCGCTCTGGGTGACCTGGTACGCGACGGCCGGGTTCGGGCCGAGGTAGGAGTTGATCTGACCCGACTCGAGCGCCAACTGGACGGCGTTGATGTCCGGGTAGTACTCGACGGCGAAGTCCTGGCCCTGGGCGCGGAGCTGGGCCTGCCAGGCGAGCAGGATGCGCTCCTGGTTGGTGCCGCGGGCGACCGAGATCCGCTGGTTCGCGAGGGCCGCGATGTCACCCGAGAAGGACCACGGCGCGGAGGCGAGCGTCTCGAAGGCGAGGTTGTCCTGCCGGTAGCTCGCGAAGTCGTACTTGAGCTTGCGCTGCTCGGTCACGGTGATGTTGGAGAACCCGACGTCGGTCCGGCCGCTGTCGATGCCGACGAACATGTTCTCCCAGGTGGCGTTCCCCAGCTCCACGCGCAGGCCCAGCACCGCACCGACGAGACGGGCCAGGTCCGGCTCCGAACCCGTGAGGGTCCTGTCGTCCGTCCCGACGAAGCCGAGCGGGGGCGAGCCCGCGGGCAGCAGCCCGAGGCCGACGTTCAGCACCCCGGCGTCGCGGTACTGCTGCGGGAGCTCGGCGCGGATCTGCTCCACGACGGGCACGGAGATCGAGGTCTCCTTCGCCGCGCCGTTGGACAGCGCGCCCACGGGGATCGGCCCCGAGGCCGCGGCGTCGGAGCCACCGCCCCCGCCGCAGGCCGCGAGCAGGCACAGTGCAGCCGCCGCGATCAGCGCCGTCGCTCGTGGGCGTCTACCGGATGACATCGATCTCTCTCCTTGCCTACGGGGCCTACAGGACCCTGCCGACGAATTCGCGGGTCCGGGGGTGGACGGGATGGTCGAGGACCTGCGACGGCGGGCCCTGCTCGACCACGACGCCGCCGTCGAGGAACACGACCTGGTCGGCCACCTCGCGGGCGAAGCCGATCTCGTGGGTCACCACGATCAACGTGGTGCCGGTGGACGCCAGGTCCTCGATCACCTCGAGGACGTCGTCGACGAGCTCGGGGTCGAGCGCCGAGGTGGGTTCGTCGCAGAGGATCACGCTCGGGCGCAGGGCGAGCGCCCGCGCGATCGCGACGCGCTGCTGCTGACCACCGGAGAGCCGGCGGGGATGGACGTCGGCCTTGTCGGCCAGGCCCACGCGGGCGAGCAGGTCGCGGGCGAGGCCGAGCGCACGGGTCCGGGTGGCGGCCCCCGTGGCCACGGGCGCGGCCGCGACGTTCTCCACCGCCGTGAGGTGCGGGAACAGGTTGAAGTCCTGGAACACGAACCCGATGCGTCGTCGCTGGACCAGGATCTCGCGCTCGGGCCGTTCCTTGAGCCGGTCACCGACCCGGCGCACGCCGATCGGATCGCCGTCGATGCTCACGTAACCGCGGTCCAGGGGTTCCAGGTGGTTGATCGCGCGCAACAGCGTGGACTTCCCCGACCCGGACGGACCCAGGATCACGGTCACGGTGCCCGGCGCGACGGTGAGGTCGACGCCGTCGAGCACGGTCAGCGCGCCGAAGGCCTTGTACGCCCCGTGCACCTCGACCCCCGCGGCGGGGAGCACGTCGACGTCCACGTGTCGCGCGGCGTCCCGCTGCGTCTCCCCCGCCGTCATCGCGACCACCGGAGCGCGGCGCGGACCCGCTGCAGCGGCGTGGGGGGCAGCGCTCGCTCGGCGCCACGGGCGTAGCGGCGCTCGACGTAGTACTGGACCACCGAGATCACGCTCGTGACCACGACGTACCAGACGGTGGCGACCACCAGCAGCGGGACGATGTCGCCGGGATAGGTCGATCCGAGGCTCTGCACCGACCCGAACAGGTCCAGCAACGACACGTAGAACACCAGCGAGGAGCCCTTCACGAGGTCGATGAGCACGTTCACGTAGGAGGGGACGATCGTGCGGAGGGCCTGCGGCAGCACGATCCGCCGGAACTGGAAGCCGCGGGGCAGACCGAGCGCGGCGGCGGCCTCGCGCTGGCCGGCGTCGACCGACAGCAGGCCCGCCCGCACCACCTCGGCGGCGAAGGCCGCGGCGTTCAGGCTCAGCCCGACGACCGCGATGACCATGTCGGTGCCGAGCGTGGTCACCCCGAAGCTGACGAACGTCGGACCGAAGGGGATCCCGAGCCCGAGCACCCGGTAGAGGGCGCTGAAGTTGTAGAGGAACAGCAGCAGCACGATCAGCGGCACCGAGCGGAACAGCCAGACGTAGGCCCAGCTGAGCACCTGGAGGACGGGGCTGGACGACTGCCGGGCGAGTGCGAGAACGATCCCGCCGAGGAGCGCGAGGACCGCGCTCGCAGCCGTCACCTGCAGCGTGATCAGCAGGCCGTCGAGCACCACCGGCCGGAAGAAGTAGTACGCGAACCGGTCCCACTGGTAGTAGGGATTCGTCACGAGCCCGTGCACGACCTGCGCGAACACCACCAGCACCACCACCGTGACGATCCAGCGGCCGGGGCGGCGCAGCGGGATCACGCGCTGGGCGGTGAGGTCCGGCCCGGCCGCGGGCGCATCCGGCGGATCGGGCGTGACGGTGGGGCTCGAGGGACGCACAGGGGTCTCCAGACACAGTACTCCGGGCGCGCGGGGACGGCCGCGCCGATGCGCGACGGACCGCGGGAGCGGACGGGGACGGCGGTGGGCTCAGGCGCGCGGAGGCCGGAGCGCGTCGCTCACCGACAGAGGGAGCTGCCCACCCGGACCAGGTCGATGTGCCGCCGGGACGACAGCGTCGCGCGACCGTGGCCGTGCCACACGTCCGCCGGTGTCGCCGAGCCCATGGCCGTCCTCGTGGTGGTGTCCGAGCCGGCGCCGGACGGCGCCGATCTCCGGAACGGGACCGTAGGGAGACGCTGCGTTAGATGTCAACGCTCACGACGACCCCCGTGATCACACCGACGAGCGACCCGACCCCGGGCGCGCCTGTCACGCAGAGTCAGATCACGAGCCCGCTCGGCGACGAGTGAGAGCGCCGCCACACGGACACGGCACCTGTCTTGACCCTCCCGCCACCGCCGTCACAGGATGAGATCGCGATCAGGGTGCTCGACCCGGTCGCACCACCACCGACGGAAGGCGGGGACCCGTGCGTCGTCCGGCCTTCACCCGCCGTCGGCACGTGGACCTGGGGCGCGTCCGCAGCGCGGCCTGTCGATCCACTCGCGCCTGACCGGGGCCATCCCGCTCCTCCGCCTCTGCTCCTCCGGGCCGCCGCCCGCGTCACTCGGCACCGCCTCCACCCCACGGCCGCGTCCGGCCGTGCGCGTCGGCGCGCGCCTGCACCCCCTCGACCGAAGGGTCCCCGCGTGTCCGCACCCCCGGCCGCCACCGCCCGCCCGACCTCGACCGCCCCGGTCCTCCGCGATCTGCCGCTCCGTGCGTCACGGCGCCGCCGCGGGCTCCCGCGTCCCCTGCGGCGGGTGCTCGTGGTGGTCGGGCTGCTGGTCATCTGGCAGATCGCCTCGTCGAGCGGCCTGCTCTCACCCGACACGCTGTCCTCCCCGTGGGACACGGTGCGCACGGCCGCCGAGATGTCCGCCTCCGGCGACCTGCACGAGGCCCTGCTGACCTCGCTGCAGCGCGCGGCCACCGGGCTGGCCCTCGGCGTTCCCGCCGGCCTCGCCCTCGCACTCGTCTCGGGGCTGTTCCGCGCAGGGGAGGACCTCGTCGACAGTCCGATGCAGATGCTGCGGACGCTGCCCTTCCTCGGGATCACGCCCTTGCTGATCCTCTGGTTCGGCATCGGCGACACCCCCAAGGTCGCGCTGGTGTTCCTGGGCGTCTGCTTCCCCGTCTACGTCAACACGCTGGTCGGGATCCGCAACGTCGACGCCCGCCTCGTCGAGGCCGCACAGGCCTTCGGGGCGAGCCGGTGGCACGTCGTGCGCGCCGTCGTGCTCCCGGGAGCGCTGCCGAACATCCTCGTGGGGCTCCGCCTGGCGCTGGGCGTCGCCTGGCTCGCCCTCGTCGTCGGCGAGCAGATCAGCTCCGACGGCGGGATCGGCTCGCTGATGCTGCGTGCCCAGGACAACCTGCGGACCGACCGGATCGTCGTCTGCCTCGTCATCTACGCCCTGCTGGGCCTGCTCTCCGATCTGGTCGTGCGAGGGCTCGAGCGGCTGCTGCTGACCTGGCGCCAGGGGCTGGAGGCCCGATGAGCACCGTGGCGCACCCGGGGACGGGCCTCGTCGTCGACGCCCGCGACGTCCGACGCCGGTTCGGTGACCGCGAGATCCTCCGGGGCATCGACCTGGCCGTCCGCCCCGGGGAGTTCGTGGCCCTGCTCGGCGCGAGCGGCTCCGGCAAGACGACACTGCTGCGCATCCTCGGCGGTCTGGACCCCGGCGCCGACGGGATCGCCCGGGTCCCCGAGCGCGTCTCGGTGGCCTTCCAGGAGCCGCGGCTGCTCCCGTGGCGGCGCGCGTGGCGCAACGTCGCGTTCGGCCTGACGGGCGCCGACGTGCGGGCCCGCGCCACCGACGCGCTGCGCGAGGTGGGCCTGGCCCACCTCGCCGGCCAGTGGCCCAAGACCCTGTCCGGCGGGGAGGCCCAGCGGGTCGCCCTGGCCCGCGCACTGGTCCGCGACCCGGACCTGCTGCTGCTCGACGAGCCGCTCGCCGCGCTCGACGCCCTCACGCGGCTGCGCATGCAGCGCCTCGTCGCCGACCTGTGCGCGCGCCGCGGCCTCGCGGCGGTGCTCGTCACCCACGACGTCGACGAGGCCCTCACGCTCGCCGACCGCGCCGTCGTCCTGCGCGACGGCGTGCTCGCCCACCAGGTCGACATCGACCTCGACCGCCCCCGCGACCCCAGCGGCGTCGCCTTCGGCGCGCTGCGCGACGAACTGCTGCGCCGGCTGGGCGTCGAGATCCCGGCCGCCGAGCCGCCCTCCGCCACCGCACCCCCCACCACCGAGGAGCCCTCCCCGTGACCCGCCTGCTCCGCCGGCTCGCCCTCCCGGTCCTGCTCCTGCTCGCGCTGGCCGCCTGCGGCTCGGGTGGTGACGGCGGCGGGGGCGGCCAGGGCGGCGACGCCACCCTGCGTGTCGGCATCATCGTCACCGGCAGCCAGCAGGGCTACGGGATCGACAGCTGGGCCTACGACCAGGGCGTCCTGCAGCGCCACCTCCGCGACGCGGGCATCGCCGACGTGCAGTTCTCGTCCTTCCCGAACGGCCCCAACCTGAACCAGGCCCTCAAGGGCGGCGCGCTGGACCTCGGCGTGCTCGGCGACACCCCGGCCGTGTCCGGGCGCGCCGCCGACCTGCCGACCCAGCTCTCCGGGGTCAGCCAGCGCGGGCAGGACGCGTGGCTGATCGGCGGCCCGGGCGTGACGAACCTGGACGCGCTGCGCGGGAAGACGGTGGCGACCCAGCAGGGCTCCTACATGCACCGCTACCTCGTCGGGCTGCTGGACGAGGCCGGACTGGCGTCGTCGGTGAAGATCACGTTCCTGCTGACGAATGCAGCCCAGCAGGCCCTGGACAAGGGCGACATCGCGGCCTACGCCGCTCCCGTCCCGGTCGCGCCGCTGCTCGCGTCCAAGGGCTACGCGGTGATCGACCGCGCGAGCACCCACCCCGGCCTGCCCGGCAACAGCTACGTCACGATCGCGAGCGACGCCGCGGCGAAGTACCCGCAGCTGGCCCAGGCCTGGAACGCCGGGATCGCCGAGGCCTCCGCCTCTGTCGCCCGCGACCCGTCCGCGTACCACGCGTTCGCCGCGCGCATCTCCGGCCTGCCGCTGCCGGTGATCCAGCAGTCCTATCCCGCGGCCCTGTTCGGCAACCCGGCCGTCACCCCGACCGACGTCGACACCGCCCGCGCGACCCTGGACTTCCTCGTCGCCCAGCAGCTCGCCGCCCGCCCGTTCGACGTCGGCGCCTGGGTGGCGCCCGGGGGCCGCGCGTGAGCCGCCGCGACCGGGGTCCGGCCGGGCTGCCCGACTGGCTCGACGTCCTCGTCCTCGGGGGCGGACCCGCCGGGACGTGGGCGGCGCTGGCCGCCGCGGAGGCCGGGGCCCGGGTCGCGCTGGCGGACAAGGGCTGGTGCGGCACGAGCGGCGCGGCCGCGGCCGGCGGTAACAACCTCTGGTTCCTCCCGCCGGAGGGGGACGCCCGCGAGCGCGCGATCGCCGCCCGTATGCGCGAGGGGGGCGACCTCGCGGACCCGGTGCGGATGGCCGGTGCCCTCGCGCGGACGTGGGAGGCGGTCGGCGAGCTCGCCGACGCCGGCTACCCCTTCCCCCCGTCGCGCACCAGCGGCCGGCACCTCGGCAGCCTCCAGGGGCCGGAGTACATGCGGTTGCAACGACGGCGGGTCCGGCGCGCCGGTGTCGTCGTCGCCGACCAGTCCCCCGCCGTCGAGCTGCTCGTCGACGACGACGGTGGCGTGATCGGGGCGGCAGGCGTGCACCGTCAGGCCGGCAACGCGCCGTGGTCGGTGCGGGCCGGGGCCGTCGTGCTGGCGACGGGCGGGTGCGCGTTTCTCTCCGGGGCGCTCGGCTGCAACGTCGACACCGGGGACGGGACGCTCATGGCCGTGGAGGTCGGCGCGGAGCTGTCGGGCATGGAGTTCTCCAGCCAGTACGGCACCGCGCCCGCGTTCGGCGCGCAGACCAAGGGCCTGATGTACCAGTTCGCGAGCTACTTCCGCGCCGACGGCACCCCGCTCGACCTGCCGCCGATGGCGGGTCCGGCGCTGCAGCGCGCGATGCTCGAGGGCCCGGTCCACGCCCGCCTCGACCGCGCCGAGCCCGACGTGCGGGAGGCGATGCGCTGGTCGCAGCCGAACTTCTTCCTGCCGTTCGACAAGGCCGGCGTGGACCCGTTCCACGAGACGTTCCCGGTGCGGGCGGTGTGCGAGGGCACGGTCCGCGGCACCGGCGGGGTCGCCGTGCCCGGGCACGGGTGCGCCACCACCGTGCCCGGCCTGTACGCGGCCGGAGATGCCGCGTCCCGCGAGGACATCACCGGCGGCATCACGGGCGGGGGCAGCCACAACGGGGCGTGGGCGATCTCGTCCGGCACCTGGGCCGGGCGGGAGGCGGCGCGCTCCGCCGCCACGCGTCGATCGCGCACGGCGGTCGCGGTCCCGGCCGGTGGTGCGGGCGTCCGTCCGCGCGGAGGCCGGAGCCGGGACGCGGGCGCGGTCGTCGCGGCCGTCCAGGAGCGGGTCCTGCCGCTGGAGCTCAACCGCTTCCGCACCGGACGGGGCCTGCGGGAGTCGCTCGCCGTCCTGGACCCGCTCTGGGAGGAGGTCCGCGCGGGGCTGGGTCCGACGGAGCGCCCGGGCACCCGGCACCGGGAGGCCGCGGCGATGGTGGCGCACGCGCGCTGGATGTACCGGGCCGCGCTCGCCCGTACCGAGTCCCGGGCCATGCACCTGCGCGACGACCACCCCGGGACCGACCCCTCCCAGACCCGCCGCCTGCGGGTCACCGGGCTCGACGACGTCGACGTGCGCCCCGCCGCCGTCGTCCGGGAGGCCGCGTCGTGATCGAGGTGATCAGCGCCGACCGGTGCGTGGACTGCGGGATCTGCGTCGACGTGTGCCCCACGAACGTCTTCGACGCCGACGAGCGCGGGCGCCCGAGCATCGCGCGGCAGTCCGACTGCCAGACGTGCTTCCTGTGCGAGGCGCACTGCCCCACCGACGCGCTGTTCGTCTCCCCACTCGCCGGCCCGGCCCCGGAGGGATCGCGGTTCCGCGACCAGGAGGCCCTCGCCGAGGACGGCCGGTTCGGGGAGTACCGCCGGTGGATCGGCTGGGGACACGGTCGGCGGCCCGGCAGCCTCGCGGACCGCAACCAGTACTTCACCGAACGGCTGCGCACGCTGCGGCCGCCACCACCAGCGCCGGGAGACGCCGATGACGCACGCTGACCCGCTCGAGCTCCGGACCGACGTCCTCGTCGCGGGCGGCGGCCCCGCCGGCGCCTGGGCCGCGCTGCGCGCCGCGGACGCCGGCGCCGACGTCGTGCTGGTGGACAAGGGCTGGTGCGGGGCGAGCGGCGCGACCGCCGCGGCCGGCACCGGCGTCTGGTACGTCGAGCCCGACCCGGCCGCCCGCGAGACCGCCATGGCCTCCCGGGAGGGCCTGGGCGGTTACCTCGCCGACCGCGGCTGGATGACCCGCGTGCTCGACGAGACCTACGCCGGGATGAACGAGCTGGCCGACCGCGCCCGCTACCCCTTCCCGCGCGACGACGCGGGCCGCGAGGTCCGCCGGGGAGTCCAGGGCCCGGAGTACATGCGGCGGATGCGCACGCTGGTCCGCCGCGCCGGCGTGCGGATCCTCGACCACTCCCCGCTCACCGAACTGCTCACCGCCGCTGACGGGACCGTCGCCGGAGCCGCGGGCACCCGCCGTCAGGAAGGGGTCGACTACCGCGTGCGGGCGGGGGCGGTGGTCCTCGCGACCGGCGGCTGCGCGTTCGCCAGCGGGGCCCTCGGCTGCGATGTCGACACCGGCGACGGCGCACTCGCGGCCGTCGAGGTCGGCGCGCACCTCTCGGGCATGGAGTTCTCCAACGCCTACGCCATCGCGGCCGCGCACGGCTCCGTCACGAAGACCGCGTACTACAGCTACGCCACGTTCTACCGCGCCGACGGCTCGGTGCTCGAGGGCGCGGGCAGCACCCGGGGACGGTCGGTGATCGCGCGGACGCTGCTCACGGAGCCGGTGCTCTGCCGCCTCGACCACGCCGGGCCCGTCGAGCAGGCCGCCATGCGCCGCGGGCAGCCGAACTTCTTCCTGCCGTTCGACCGGGCCGGCATCGACCCGTTCCACGACCTCTTCCCGGTCACGCTGATCGCCGAGGGCACGGTCCGCGGCACCGGCGGGATCGCGCTCGAGTCCCCGCACTGCGACACCGGCGTGCCGGGGCTGTACGCGGCGGGCGACGCCGCGAGCCGGGAGTACATCTGCGGCGGCTTCACCGGCGGCGGCAGCCACAACGCCGCCTGGGCGCTGTCCTCCGGCAGCTGGGCCGGGCGGGCCGCGGCCGCGCACGCCCTCGCCGGTCCCCGGCCCGTCCCGACGGCGGGTGCGGGCACGGTGGGGACCGGGCGGACCGCCGCGCGGGACGTCGTCGCGGCCGTCCAGGCCGAGGTGCTCCCGTACGACAAGAACCTGATGCGCCATGCCGACCGGCTGCGCCCGGCGCTGGACCGGCTCGACGCCGTGTGGGACTCCGTCCGGGAGGGTCTCGACGGCGGGTCGTGGCGGGTCCGGGAGGCGGCGGCGATGACGGCGGTCGCGCGCTGGATGTACACCGCGGCGCTGGCCCGGGAGGAGTCGCGCGGCATGCACAAGCGCGAGGACCGCCCGGGCAGCGACCCCGCCTGGCAGCACCGCCTCGAGGTGGGCGGCCTCGACGCCGTGTGGACCCGGTCGGCGGCCGCGATCGGGGCCGCCGCGTGATCGAGCTGCTGTCCCCGACCCGGTGCATCGGCTGCGACCGCTGCGTCGACGTGTGTCCCACGGACGTCTTCGACCGCGTGCCGGGCGAGGTCCCGGTGATCGCGCGACAGGGTGACTGCCAGACCTGCTTCATGTGCGAGGCCTGGTGCCCGGTCGACGCCCTGTTCGTGGCACCCGACCGGACCCCGCTGCCCGAGCCCCCTGCCGAGGACGACGTGCCGCTCGGCAGCTACCGCGCCGCCCTCGGGTGGGGCCACGGCCGCACGCCGGGGGCCCGCACCGCCGTCGGACCGCCCCTGCGCCACGAACCGGGCGATCCACCGGGGCCGCCGCTCGTGTGACCTGCCGTCAGGCGAGCGCCTCGCGCAGCTCCCGGATGCCGGTACCGAACACGCCGTCGGCGAACGTCCGGTTCAGCTCCTCCTCCTGGCCCGCGTCGGCGTCGTACTCCGCCCACCACTCGACGAAGGTCTCGCCGGTGTCGGTGACCGGACAGACCCGCACCGTCGACAGGTAGCGGCGCACCCCGAACGGGTTCGCGCCGGCGAAGGTGTAGGTGAGGGTGCGGCTGGTGTCGTCGAGGGCGATCAGCCGCTCGTCGAACGGGTCCCCGCCGGCCGCCATGGTCAGCCGGCGCACCGCCCCGACCTGCCCGTCGACGCCCTCGACGAGCTCGCTGTGACTCAGGGCCGGGTGCCACGAGGGCAGGTCGTTGAAGGCGCGCAGCTGGGCCCAGACCTTCTCGACGGGGGCGGCGACGACTCCACTGGCGTACGGACGCGGCACGGCTGACTCCTGGGTGTCGGACGGAGTGATCGTCATGATCGTGCCCGACCCGCCGTCAGGACCGGAAGGTCGAGACGGCGGTGGCGAGGCCGGCCAGCGCGCAGAGTCCGCCCGACACGACGACGACCGGCGTCGGGACCTGCGGTGGAACCAGCACGGCGATCGCGATCGCGGCCAGCGAGAACGCCAGCGAGAACCGCAGCCGCGACAGCACCGTGCGCTCCCGGGCGAGGAACCACCGGAGGTCGGGCATCACCGCCGCCAGTCGGTGAGGTCCCAGCCCGTCAGCTTCTCGAGGTGCGCCACGTCGTCGGCGAACCACTCCAGCGCCGCCGCCCGCCCCTCCGCGGAGAGCCCGGACGAGCGTCCGTGCACGTCGGGACGCACGTGGTGGCGCGGCACCCCGCGGACCACGCCGGTCTCCACACCCAGGAACGCGCAGACGCGGTCGGCCGTGCAGATCGGCGAGTCCCGCAGGGAGCGGTAGCGCAGCAGCAGCACCTGCTCCGGGTCGAACCGCGAGTAGAGCGCCTCGACCTGCTCGCCGTAGCGGCCGGCGGCCACGTAGTGCCAGAAGTGCGCCCACCCCGCCGCCCGGCGCTCGGGTTCGAGTCGGCACGCCGTGAGGAAGTCGGTCTCCGGCTCGAGGCCGGCGTCGCGCAGGTGCGACCAGTTCGAGTGCGCCCGCTCCACGGGGTCGCGCAGCACCGCGATGAGCTTCGCCCGCGGCACCGCCTCTGCGATCCGCCGCTGCGCCTCGGTGTCGTAGAGGTAGAAGACGGTGCCCTCGCCGGTCAGCGCACCGGCTGGGGCGGGGTCGAACAGCGCCTCGTAGTCCTCCCGGCGCCAGACGTGCTCGTCCCACGTCGGTATGTCGCCCGGCCCGCCGCCGCTGGTGGGCGGCGGCCCGTCGGTCAGGAAGAACTTCGGCTCCTTGACCTCGGGCAGGAACAGCTGCGGGTGGCTCTGCAGGGCCTTGTGCAGCGCGGACGTGCCGCACTTCGGGGCGCCGAGGAGCAGGAAGTCCGGCAGGGCCACTACGTGACCCCCACGAGCGAGGGGACGAGCTCGGTGCGCAGCTCGTGCGCCCCGTCGGAGCGGGTGGCCTCGTAGTACAGCCGGTAGTCCCCGCCGGGCAGCGGCAGCACGTGGACGTAGCGCAGCCCCCGGCCGGGCGAGTCCGCCTCCGCGGCAGGACCGTCGCCCTCCGCCCGGAAACGCCCGAAGCCGTCGGCCGCGACGGCGACCCCGGTCCGCTCCTCCCAGTTCTCCCCCGCGCTCGCGCGGCCGTCGTAGAGAGCGACGAGCCGGTCGCCGAGGTCGACGACGGTGGAGACCCGCACGCCGCGGGCGTCCCACTGCCCCGGCCGCGGCGCCAGCGCGGTGCCCTGCCAGGTCCAGACGACGCCGTCGGGGCTCGTGGCGTGCTCGGTGGTCATGCGGTCGGTGGCGTCCGGGTCGTCGAGCGGGTGGACCGACGCCCACAGGTGCCAGAGCCCGCCGTGCGACTGCACCACGGGGTCCTTGACGGCGAGGGAGTCCGAGCCGGGCAGCACCGTCACCGACGGCGCGGTCGCGAGGCCCTCCGGGGTGTCGGCCTCGAGCAGCTCGACCCACCAGTGCTTCGTGCCGGGCGTCGCACAGCTGACGTAGAGCCGCCAGCGCCCGGCCGGCGTCACGACGAGCGCCGGACGCTCCAGCGACTCCGCCCCGAAGCGCTCCTTCTCGACGATCGCGAGGACCTCGAAGGACACGCCGTCCGCCGAGCGCGCCACCACGTTGGCGTAGCCCCGGCCCTCGCCCTCGGGCCGGCGCAGCCGGTAGGCGAGGTACACCGCGCCGTCGTGGCGCAGCGCGCAGGGCGCCCCCGCCCACGTGCCGGGCCGGCCGTCCGGCGGGGGCACGACGACGGCGGCGGCCGCGCCGTCGGGCAGCGGGGCACCGGTGGGGTCGAGGTGGCTCACGCGGACTCCTTCGTCTGGCGGTCGGGTTCGCGCGACAGGATTCCCCGCCCGGCCAGGTGGTCGAGCAGGGCGGTCACCGACTCCTGCACCGTCTGCTCGTGGGTGGGCAGGACGAGGTCCGGGTCCCGAGGGACCTCGTAGGCGTCGTCGACGCCGGTCAGCCCGGTGATCTCGCCCGCACGGTGCTTGGCGTAGAGGCCCTTGACGTCCCGCTGCGCGGTGACCTCCACCGGGGTCGAGAGGTGCACCTCGACGTAGGGGACGCCGAGGTCGTCGTGGTCGGCGCGGACCTGGTCGCGGACGTCGGCGTGCGGCGCGATGGAGGCCACCAGCACCACCACCCCGTTGCGGGCCAGCAGGCCGGACACGAAGCCGATGCGGCGGATGTTGACCGCCCGGTCCTCGCGGCTGTAGCCGAGGCCCTTGGAGAGGTTGGTGCGGATGACGTCCCCGTCGAGGACCTCGACGCCGCAGCGCTCGACCCGCAGCTGCTCCGCGACGCCGATCGCGACGGTGGACTTCCCGGCGCTGGGCAGGCCGGTCAACCAGACGGTGGCGCCACCGGCGCAGGGCACGGAGGACGGGTGGACGATGGTGGACACGACGGCTCCTCGTCAGGGGGACGGACTCTCCGGTGCCGTCAGCGACAGAGCGCGCTGCCCACCCACCCGTGGTCCACGTGCCGTCGCCGGGTCAGGCCCGTCACCGTGCTCACGGCCCCGTCGCCAGGCCCCGCGCCCGCAGGACGCGCAGCTCGGCCGGTCGGAAGAAGAGCAGTTCGACCCCGATCCCGACGACGAGGATCAGGAGGATCGCCGCGATCACCGACGGCATGTCCGACAGGGACTGCCCCTCGTTGAGGTACGCCCCGAGACCGAAGCCCAGACTCGGCGACGTGGCGATGATCTCCGCCGCCATCAGCGACCGCCAGGAGAAGGCCCAGCCCTGCTTGAGTCCGCCGAGGAAGCCCGGCAGTGCGGCGGGCAGCATGATCAGTCGCGCGGACTGGGAGCGGCTGGCGCCCATCGCGAACCCGACCCGCGGCAGCAGCGGCGGCACCTGGTCGATGCCCGAGACCAGCCCGTTCGCGATCGAGGGAACGGCGCCCATGAGGACCACGAAGTAGATCGTCTGGTCGTTCAGGCCGAACCAGAGCACCGCTGCGGGCACCCACGCCACCGACGGCAGGTTCTGCAGGCCGGTGAGGATCGGTCCGATCGCCGACCGCACCAACGGCACGGTCGCGACGAGCAGGCCGATCGGGGTCGCGATCACCACGGCGAGCAGGAAGCCGAGGACGGCGCGGCTGATCGACGTCCAGACGATCGCGAGCGCCCGGCCGTCGGCGATGTCGGTGCCGATGGTGCCGAACACCGATTCCGGCGAGGGCAGTTTGAACTCCGGCCAGATCGCCGAGGCCCACAGGATCTGCCAGACGACGACGAACAGCACCACAGCGACGATCGGCGGCACGATTCCGGTGAGCAGCCGCTTCCACAGCGGGGTGCGCTGCTCGGTGGGGGTGTCGAGGGCATCCAGACCCCGTCCGACCTCGGCGGCGTCGTCGGGTGTGCCCGGCCGTTGTTCGTCGGTGGTCGTGTCAGCGGGCATGGGCCGAGATCACCTCGCGGAGCTCACCGGTGATGTCCCCGTGCAGCTCCTCGGGGTCGCTGTCCGAGGCGGTGGCCCACTCCCGGACGACCCGGCCGGGCCGCGACGAGAGCAGGACGACCCGCTCGGCGAGGCGGACCGACTCACGCACGTCGTGGGTCACGAACAGCACGGTCGTGCCGGTCGCCTCCCACACCCGCAGCAGCTCGGCCTGCAGGACGTCGCGCGTGATGGCGTCGAGCGCGCCGAACGGCTCGTCCATGAGCAGGACGCCGGGCTCGTGGCGGGTCGTGCCGCCCTCCCCCAGCCCGGTCGCGGCCGCCAGGGCGCGCGCCAGCGCGACGCGCTGCCGCATGCCGCCGGACAGCTCGTGCGGACGCTTGTCCGCCTGACCCTCCAGCCGCACGAGGGCGAGCAGCTCGTGGGCGCGCTCCCGCCGTGCCGACCGGCCGACACCGGACAGACGCAGCGGAAGCTCGACGTTCTTCCCCGCCGTGAGCCACGGCAGCAGCGCCGCCTCCTGGAACATCACCGCCGGCCGTGCCGCGGACGTCTCGACCGTGCCGCTCGTCGGCCGGTCGAGGCCCGCGACCAGGTTGAGCAGCGTCGACTTGCCGCACCCCGAGGCCCCGAGCAGGCAGACGAACTCCCCCGACGCGACCGAGAGGTCGACGCCGTCGAGGGCGACGACGGCGTCGTTCCCGGTGCCGAAGACCTTCGAGACCCCCTTGACGTCCAGGACGGGGGGACCGGTGCGCGGCCCTGGCGCGGAGCGCTCGAGCGTGGCGGTCATGGTGATGCTCCTCGAGGAAGGACTACTTGGTGTCGAGACCGGCCGGGTCGACGGTCGGTCGTCCGGCGGCCTGCAGCGCTTCGTTGAGCGGGCCGAGGGCGAAGAGGCCCTTGACGTCGGTGGCCGACTGCGCCGTCCCGGCCGCGACGGCGTTCTGCGCCAGGGTCGGGAAGGTGCCCGCCAGGGGGTCGGGGTTGAGCTGCACGTCGTCCCACGCGCGGTCGAGCACGTTCTGCGCGAGCGGCTTGCTGCCCGCGGCGCCGAGTCCGGCGTTCGCGGCGGTCTTGGCGGCGTTCGGGTCGGTCCGCGCGAGGTCCTCGGCGGCGACGAGGCCCTTGAGGAACGCGGCGACGGTGCTCGGGTGCTGGGACACGTAGTCGGTGCGTGCGATGACGACCGTCGTCGGGAACTGCCCGTTCGGCCACAGGGTCTTCTCGTCGAGCAGCGCCGTGGCGCCGCCCTCGAGCACGAAGCGCGACGCGAACGGCTCCGGGAGCCACCCGCCGTCGAGCTGACCGGTCCTGTACGCGTCGAGCGCGCGGGCGTTGTCGATGTTGACGACCTCGACGGCACCCGGGCCGGTGCCGGCCGGCAGGTTGTTGTCCTTGAGCCACTTCTTCAGCGCGATGTCCTGGGTGTTCGCGAGCTGCGGGGTGGCGATCTTCTTCCCGAGCAGCTGCTGCGGGTTCGTGATGCCCGGGCGGACGACCAGCTGGGCCCCACCCGACGTCGCGCCAGCGATGACGCGCACGCCCTCGGGGTTCTGCTTGTAGGCGTTGATCGCGGGCCCGGAGCCGATGAACCCGAGGTCGATCGAGTTGCCGAAGAGGGCGCTGGTCTCCTCCGGCCCGGCGTTGAAGGTCTGCGTCGACAGCTTGGTCTGGCCGAGCTGCTGGGCGAAGAGCCCGTTCTGCACGCCGATCAGGGCGCCGGCGTGCGTGATGTTCGGGAAGTAGCCGAGGCGCAGCTCCGGGGCGGGGCCGGCGTCCGCGGCGGGCGTGGTGGAGGACTCCTGCGCGCGGGAGCAGCCGGAGAGCACCAGCAGCGCGGCGAGCAGGGCGATGGCGACGGCAGGCAGGGTGCGCCGACTATGACGGGTCACGGGTGGTGGTTCTCCTGAGGAGGCCCCGCGCGGAGGTGGCGGGGTCGGCTGACGGGGTGATCCGGGCGCGTCCCACCCGCGTTCGACCTGCCGTCCGTGAACGGGACGGCAGGTCGGGCGGGGGTGTCAGGAGGAGAGACAGGCGCAGCTGTACACGCGGCCGAAGTCCACGTGGCGGCGGGCCACGAGGCGCACATCGGCGGCAGCGGTCACGGGTGATGAGCCTGCCATGACCCGTCCGTGTCGGCCACCGACGTGACGCGGGTGACCCACACGGACCAGTGCCGCCGGGCAGGTCACGGCGCGGCCCCGAGCGCGGGCGAGGCGATCAGGACGAGCCCCAGCGAGCAGGCGGCGACGACGACGAGACCCGCGACCGCCACGATCAGCGGGCGCCAACCGCTGCGGGACCTGCCCGCAGGTCGAAGTTCAGCGCCACCCCGGCGAAACAGAGCAGGAACGCCCACTTGGACAGGTTGCCGAGGCTCGTCTTGTCGGCGCCGGAGAAGAACCCGATCGTCCCGAGCGCCGCGACCGCGAGGAAACCCAGGACGAACTTCGGGAAGGTCGCCCAGACCGGTCATGGTGATGCCTTCCTGACGTCGGGTGGTGGTGGTTACTCGGCGAAGGCGGTGCGGTGGCGCTGGAGCTCGGTGCGCAGGAGTGCGAGCGAGCCGGCGACCTCGGCCGCGATGCGCTCGGCCTCGATCTCCCAGCGCCCGGCGCCGGCGTCGACGGCCGACACCTCGCGCTGGACGACGGCGTCGAGATGCGTCAGGAACGTGGCGACGGCGGCGCCACGAGGGGTGAAGGGCACAGGTGTCTCCGGGACGTGGGAAGGAGAGTGCTCAGGGAGGGGTCGACCTGGAGGTGCGCGGCGCGGACGGCGAGGTGCCGTGCTCAGCGGGGCCGCGGGCGTGCGGGCCGTCGGCCGTCGACACGGGGCGGAGAACCCGACTCGGGGTGACTCCCGCGGCGTGGCCGGCCGGGCGCGCGCTCAGCGACAGGCGGAGGAGCAGACGCGGCACAGGTCGACGTGCTCGCGCGTGACGAGCGTGCCCCCGGGTGCCATACCTGGGACAGAACCACCCCGACCGGACCCGGTCAAGATCGATGTGATCACCCAGCAGGACAGGAGGTGGCCGGGTCGGGCGGGAGGCTGGGCTCATGAGCCTCCTCACCGGCACCGCGCTCCCACCCGGCTACGGCACGGTGAACCCGTTCGTCCTGGTTCGTGGAGCGGACGGGTACATCCGGTTCCTGGGCGAGGTGTTCGGCGGGGTCGAGACCGCGGCGGCCCGGACCCCGGACGCGGACGGCCTCCTCATCCACGCCGAGGTGCGGGTGGGCGATTCGACGATCATGCTCGCCGACACGAAGCCGCACTGGGGATCGGTGCCGGCGTTGCTGCAGGTGTACCTGGCGGACCTGGACGGCCCGGTGGCGCTGGCCCGGTCGCGGGGCGCCGAGGTGATCACCGAGCCCACGCCCTTCCACGGCGGGCAGCGCCTCGCCCGCCTCCGCGACCCGTGGGACACGCTGTGGTGGCTCTTCGAGTACGGGCCGGAGAGCGTGGCGCCGAGCGAGCGCGCTCCGGGGCCGCCGGCGTGGACACCGGACCCGACCGCTCCTCCGAGCTACGTCTTCCGGACGCTCGACGAGGCCCTGAGCGGGAACCACCCGCGGCGAGAGTGACAGCACGCAGGAAACAGAGCCCGCGAAGCTGCCTCATGTCGCACTCGGTGCACACGGGCCGATCCGGTCTCCCCCCCCGACCACGGGCGCTGCGCCGCGCACACGGCCCGAACCGGCCGCCCTGCCCACCACGGGCGTCGCGTCGCGCACCGTCGCTCGAGGACGACAGCCCGGAGACCGCGTCCGGAGGACACGGTTCGCTGTGACCTCTCGCGCCTCCGCGAGGCCCCGTTGCGGCCCGCACGCGGTCGGCCGGGGGCACCTGCAGCGAGAGTGACACCACGCAGGAAAGGGAGCCCGCGAAGCTGCCTCACGCCGCACTCGACGCGCGCGACCCGCCGTCGGGAACGGGGTCAGGAGGCGGTGAGGACCTTCAACGCCGACCCGTACGCCTGGGCCGCGGACACCCGGGCGCGCAGCACCCGGCGGCCCGTGTCGGTGAGGCGACGACGCCGCCCGTCACCGCTCGCTCGGGCGATCAGCCGGTTCCGTTCCAACCGGTGCAGCGTCGTGTACACCTGACGGACCGAGGGGGTGGGCAGCCGTCCGGTGGTGCGTCCGAGGTGGTCGAGGATCTCGTCGCCGTTGCGGGCGGCCGACTCGAGGGCGGCCAGCACCAGCGTGTCGCAGCGCTCGCGGTCGAGGAGGGGCATGACCGGGAGGATTGCCCGTTCCGACGATCCGCGGAACCGGCAGGATCGGCCCCATGGCCGACCACCGCGCCCTCCTCGCCGCCAGCCGTCTCGGCGTCCTCGCCACGATCAAGCGCGACGGGCTCCCCCAGCTCTCCCCCGTCCAGCCGTTCTACGACGACGCGGCCGGCACGCTGCAGGTCTCGATGACCGAGGGCAGGGCCAAGACGGCCAACCTCCGCCGTGACCCGCGGGCGGCGGTCGAGGTGACGGCGCCCGACGGCCGCTCCTGGGCCACCGCCGAGGGCCCGGTGACGCTGACCGGGCCCGGCACGGACCCGCACGGCCCCGAGGTCGAGGCCCTCGTCGCCTACTACCGCGCCGCCGCGGGCGAGCACCCCGACTGGGACGACTACCGCGCGACGATGGTCGCCGACCGCCGCGTCCTGATGACGATGACTGTCGAGCGGATCTACGGCGACGCGGTCTGACGCTCGGACCGCAGCCCGACGGCGGCGCCCGCCGCGGCGAGCAGGCAGATGCCGACCGCGGCGAGCAGGGCCGCCGTCGGGGACACCCGGTCGATCAGCAGCCCGGTCAGCGGTTGGGCGAGCGCGGCGCCGAGCATGATCGCCGAGCCGTGCAGGCCCGTCGCGACCCCGCGCGCCCCGTCGGGCGCCAGCCGCCCGACCGCCTCGGCCGCCGACGAGAGGGCCGGCGCGCAGAACGCTCCCGCGGGGACGACGAGCACGGTGACCAGCCACCACGGCCCGCCGAAGGCGACCGGGACGGTGCCCACCGCGAGGGCCGCGAGCAGCGTCGGGAGCGCGGGCGGGCGCGCCGCGACCCCGTAGAGGAAGCCGCCGACCAGCGACGTGAGGCACCAGACCGTGTTCGCCAGCGCGAACCACCCCGTCTCCCCGCGGGCCGTCAGCGCCGCGACGACCGCGAGCTCGGTGGCGGAGAGGAGCAGGACCGCCGCGACCGCGCCGAGCAGCGCGACGACCATCGGCGCGCCGAGCCAGTGGCGCATCGACGGCGCCTCCTCCCCCGGCGGCTGCCCGTCGCCGCGCGTCGGCGGGTCCAACCCCCAGAGGGCCGCGGTCGCGAGGACGAAGCCCGCGCCCACCAGCCACAGCGCGGTCGTCGGGGGCAGGGCGAGCACGGCCCCCGTCCCGAGGGCCGGGCCGACGATGAACGACACCTCGGCCGACATCGCGTCCAACGCGAAGGCCGGACGGCGCCGGTCCTCCGACACCACGGCGCCGAGCGACTGCCGGACGACCGAGAAGGCGGGCAGGGCGAGCGCGCCCGCGACGAACGCGGTCACCGTGAGCACGACGACGTCGAGGAACGGGGCCAGGGACCAGAACACGACCTCCGAGAGGCCGCAGAGCAGCAGGACCGGCCGGAGACCGAACCGGTCGATCAGCCGCCCCAGCCCCGGCGCGCCGACGGCGGTGCCGAGCGTGACCGCACCGCCGACGAGTCCCGCGGCCGCGAACCCGCGGTCGAGCCCGACGGCGACGTGCAGGGTGAGCACCACCCCGGTCGCGGTGAGCGGGAGCCGCGCCGCGAACCCGATCGCGTACAGCCCGCGGAGCCCCGGTTGCGCCAGGACCTCGCGGTAGGTCGTCGCCGCTCCCACACGTCCAGGGTGCCCGCCGGTCGGCCGACCCGCTGCTGGGCGAAGGGTCCCTTCGGTCGCACAGATCGAGCGAGGGGCCCCTTCGCCCGGCGAGGGCCGGGATGGCGGTGGGCACCCACGGCCCATCTAGCCGACCGAAGGTGCCCTTCGCTCGAACTGGAGGCAGCGCTCCTCAGTGCGCGGCCCAGATTCCGCCGTCGACCGGCAGGACGGCCCCCGTGACGTAGGCACTGGCCCGGGACGCGAGGAAGACCGCGGCGCCGGCCATGTCGTCCGGCTCCCCGATGCGGCCCAGCACGGAGTTCGCCGCGATCTCGTCGCCGCGCTCGGCCAGCGTCTGCGCCATCATCTTCGACTCGAACGGCCCCGGGGCGATCGCGTTGACGCGGACGTTCCGCGGGCCGAGCTCGGCGGCCAGGACCCGGGTCAGCTGGTGCACGCCGGCCTTGCTCGCCGAGTACGGGTAGGTCGGCAGCGGGGTGACCCGCAGCCCGTCGATGCTGCCGACGTTGATCACCGAGGCGGTCCGCCCGGGCGTGCCCGCTGCCTCAAGGAGCGGCAGGAACGCCCGGGTGAGGAAGAACGGCGCCTTGAGGTTGAGGTCGAGCACCTTGTCCCAGGCCTCGGCGGGGAACTCCTCCAGCGGGGCGCCCCAGGTGGCGCCGGCGTTGTTGACCAGCACGTGCACCGCGGACTCGCGGTCCCCCACCTCCTGCGCGAGGCGGACGCACTCCGCCTCGGTGGAGACGTCCGCGGGGATCGAGACCACGTCGCCGTGCGGCGCCAGCTCGCCGACCGCGTCGTCGCCGGCCGCGGCCTTGCGCGAGCTGATGTAGACCTTCGCGCCGGCGTCCAGCAGTCCGCGGCCGATCATCAGCCCGATCCCGCGGGTGCCCCCGGTGACGACGGCGACGGTGCCGGTCAGGTCGAACAGCTGCACGTTCCCTCCCGCGGGAATCGACGACGGGCCTCGCCGGACCCTAGGCCAGCGCCTTCGCCCGCGCCGCCACGCCGGCCGACCCGAGCAGCCCGGCGCCGATCGCGGCCAGGGCGATCGCGGGGCCGGAGCGCTCGATGCCCAGCGCGTGGTCCAGCGACAGCTCCCCCGGGCCCGCCGCCGCGACCGCGAAGACCACCGAGGTGAGCACGGCGTTGTACTCCCAGCCGCCCTGCGTCACCCACGGGCCGTTGTCCTTGTGCACGTGGTAGACCGCCGAGCCCATCGCGCCCGAGATCATCGTCGCGGCCAGCGGCGTCGCGAGGCCGGCCGCGAGCAGGGCTCCCCCGCCCGCCTCGGAGACGCCGGCGGCGATCGCGTTGTCCCGGCCCGGCCGGATGCCCATGCCCTCGAATCCCTGCGCCGTGCCCTGCACCCCGCCGCCGCCGAACCAGCCGGCGAGCTTCTGCATGCCGTGCCCGACGAACAGCAGGCCCACGACGAGCCGCAGCACGGCCATCCCGATCTTCACGAGAACTCCGTTTCCCGAGCAAACAGTTGCACCGTCAAGCTAGACCCAACCGCGGTCGCACGTCACAGGTGCCCCCGGCCGCGTATAGGTGCACAATGCAACGGTTCCCTTGCTCTCCCTAACGATCCCGGGACCGCCCATGACGACCGTCGCTCCGGCCGCGCCCACCTCCCGCGCCCACCCGGACCACCCCGGGTACAAGTGGCTCGCCCTGTCGAACACCACGCTCGGCGTGCTCATGGCAACGATGAACTCGTCGATCGTCCTGATCTCGCTGCCGGCGATCTTCCGGGGCATCGGCATCAACCCGCTCGAGCCCGGCAACATCAGCTACCTGCTGTGGATGATCATGGGCTACATGCTGGTCACCGCGGTGCTGGTGGTCACGCTGGGCCGCTTCGGCGACATGTACGGCCGCGCGAGGATCTACAACGCGGGCTTCGCCGTGTTCACGGTCGCCTCGGTCGCGCTGGCCCTCGACCCGTTCTCCGGGGGCGCCGGCGCCCTGTGGCTGATCCTCATCCGCGTGGTGCAGGGCGTGGGCGGCGCGATGCTCATGGCCAACGCGACCGCGATCCTCACCGACGCGTTCCCCGCCGAGCGCCGCGGCTTCGCGATCGGGACGAACTCGGTGGCGGCCATCGGCGGCTCGTTCATCGGCCTGCTGGTCGGCGGCGTGCTCTCCGAGGTCGACTGGCGCCTGGTCTTCTGGGTGAGCGTCCCGTTCGGCGTGCTCGGCACGATCTGGGCGTACAAGACCCTGCGCGACCCCGCCGGTCGTCGGGAACACAAGATCGACTGGTGGGGCAACCTGACGTTCGGCCTCGGCCTGATCCTGCTGCTCGTCGGCGTCATCTACGCGATCCAGCCCTACGGCGGTCACGCCGAGGGCTGGACGAACCCGTTCGTCCTCGGCTGCCTGATCGGCGGTGTCGTCGTGCTGGCGATCTTCTGCGTGGTCGAGACCCGGGTGACCCAGCCGATGTTCCACCTGGAGCTGTTCCGCATCCGGGCGTTCACGTTCGGCCTCGTCGCGACCCTGATGAGCGCGCTCTCCCGCGGCGGCCTGCAGTTCATGCTGATCATCTGGCTGCAGGGCATCTGGCTGCCGCTGCACGGCTACGAGTACGAGCAGACGCCGCTGTGGTCCGCGATCTACATGCTGCCCCTGACGATCGGCTTCCTCGTCTCCGCGCCCATCTCCGGCGTGCTCTCGGACCGCTTCGGCGCCCGGCTGTTCGCCACCGGCGGGCTGGTGATCGTGGCGCTGACCTTCGTCGGGCTGCTGATCCTGCCGACCGACTTCAGCTACTGGTGGTTCGCGGCGATCCTGCTGGTCAACGGCATCGGCTCGGGTCTGTTCATCTCCCCGAACATGACCGGGATCATGAACTCGCTGCCCGCCGACCAGCGCGGCGCCGGCAGCGGCATGATGTCGACGCTGCAGAACTCCGGCATGGCCCTGTCCATCGGCATCTTCTTCTCGATGCTCATCGCCGGGCTCGCCTCGTCCATGCCCACGGCGCTGCTCGGCGGGCTCACGGCGCAGAACGTCCCGGCCCCGGTGGCCGAGCAGGTGGCCGCCCTGCCCCCGGTCGGCACCCTGTTCGCCGCCTTCCTGGGCTACAACCCGATGGCGGAGATCCTCGGACCCACGGTGCTCGGCGCGCTCCCGCCCGAGAACGCCGCGACCCTCGTCGGGAAGCAGTTCTTCCCGGACCTCGTCACCGGCGCCTTCCACGACGGCCTGGTCGTGGTGTTCGCCGTCGCGATCGCGGTGTCGCTGGTCGGCGCCGTTGCCTCGCTGTTCCGCGGCGCCAAGTACGTGCACGGCCAGGACGCGGTCGAGCCGGCCGAGGGCGACCCGGCCACGCTCGCGCTGCCCGCACCGACCGTGTCGGAAGCCCCGACGACGGCTCCCTCCGGTGTCAGCACTGCGGCCATGCTGTCGTCCAGTGACACGGAAGGCGCATTCTCGACGGCGGGTCCGGGCGGCCCGCGCGGCGGCGACACCGGGGCGGCCGCCGTCCTCACCGGCCGCGTGAGCACCGCCGACGGCCGCCCGGTCGGCGCCACGCTGACCGCGACCGACTCCGGCGGCACCCAGATCGGGCGGGCGCGCACCGACTCGGAGGGAGCCTTCACCCTCCGCGCCCGCCCCGGGACGGCCCTGCTCATCTGCTCCGCGTCCGGGTACGCCCCGCGGGCGGAAACGGTGACGATCGGCGTCGGCGGGACGCGCCACGACGTGGTGCTCGAGTCGTCGACCCGGCCCGCCCCTACGCCGATCGCGGGGTCGTAGGCGCCTCCTGAGCGCCGGCGCACCCGGCGTTCCTGCGCCTCCCGCGCCTTCATGATCATGTCGGCGGGACGCTCATGGCCGATGTCGATCTCCCGGACAGCCATGACGGTCCCGTCGACATGATCATGGGCGGGCACCCGCCGTCGGGAAGGAATCTCAGCGGCGCCGGTACGACGCCCCGCGGTGCTCGTCGGGCAGGCGGTCGCCGCGGCCGAAGAGCTTCCGGCGCAGCGTCCCGGGCTCGTACGACGTCGGGTACACCCCGCGGCGCTGGAGCTCGGGCACCAGGTGCTCCACCACGTCGGAGAACGTCCCCGGGGTCACCGCGTACGGCAGGTTGAACCCGTCGACGTCGGTCTCCTCGACCCAGCTCTGCAGCTCGTCGGCCACCTCGGTCGGCGACCCGACCACCCGCGGGCCCATGCCGCCGATCCCGCCCCAGCGGGCGATGTCGCGGACGGTCCACTCCTTCCCCGACGGGTCGGCCTGCTGGAACGAGGCGACCGCGGACTGGATGGCGTTGGACTCGACCTCGCCGATCGGGTCGTCCAGGTCGTAGCGCGAGAGGTCGACCCCCATCCACCCGGACATGAACACGAGGGCGCCCTCGTCGCTGGAGTACGAGGCGAGCTCGGCGTGCTTGGCGTGCGCGGCCTCGGACGTCTCGTCGGTGATGACCGTCAGCATCGTGTAGATCTTCGCGCTGTAGGGGTCGCGGCCGACGTCGGCGAGCTGCTTGCGGATGTCGGAGACCGTCCGGGCGAGGCCCTCCTTCGTCGGCGCCCCGGTGAAGATCGCCTCCGCGTTCTCGGCCGCGAAGCGCTGCCCGCGCGGCGACGCCCCCGCCTGGTAGATCACCGGTGTGCGCTGCGGCGACGGCTCGCACAGGTGCACGCCGTCGACGTCGAAGTACGTCCCGTGGTGGTGGACGTGGTGGATCTTCTCCGGGTCGGTGAACACCCCGCGCTCGGCGTCCCGGACGACGGCGTCGTCCTCCCACGAGCCCTCCCACAGCCGGTAGAGGACCTCGAGGTACTCGTCGGCGTGGTCGTAGCGCTGGTCGTGGGGCAGCTGGTCCGCCTCGCCCATCGCCCGCGCCGCCGCGGGCAGGTAGCCGGTGACGACGTTCCACCCGAACCGGCCGTCGGTGAGGTGGTCCAGCGTGGAGGCGCGGCGAGCGAAGGGGTAGGGGTGCTCGAAGCCGGTCGCGGCGGTGACGCCGAAGCCGAGGTGCTCGGTGACGGCGGCCATCGCCGACACCAGCATCATCGGGTCGTTCACCGGGATCTGCGCCGCCTGCCGCACGGCGGCGGTGTCCGTGCCGCCGTACACGTCGTAGGTGCCGAGCACGTCGGCGACGAAGATGCCGTCGAAGACCCCGCGCTCGAGGAGCTGCGCGAGCCCCGTCCAGTAGCGGATGTCCTTGTAGTCCGCCGAGCGGTCGGCCGGGTGCCGCCACAGGCCGGGCGACTGGTGGGCGACACAGTTCATGTCGAACGCGTTGAAGCGGATTCTCCGAGGCACCCGACCGACCCCATCACCGCTCAGGACCGACGGCAATCGCGCGTGGCGAGGGCCACCGATCGAGCTGTAGCGTGAGCTGAGTCACAGGCCCTACTGGGCCGTGTGGTGCAGCGCACTGCAGCTCCGGGGCCCGGCGGCAGGCGCACCGCGAGCACCCCTGCACTGAACGAGTGAGTCCGGCCCCCGAGTGCGCCCGGTCGGTGCGGACGCCCCGTGTCCGCCCCCGTCGAGCTCTCGACCCGGGCCGCTCAAGCCCGATCGAGGGTCCGCCGATGGAGTGGTGTGTTCCCGCTCATCGATCACCAGTCCTTCGTCCGTCCGGAGGCTGCCGCTCCCTCGGGTGACACCCGTCGGGCGTCGATCCCGGCCGCCCGGGCGCCGCTCTCGGAGCGCACGGTGCCGGGCTCGCTGTTCGCCCCGGCCCCGCAGCCCTTCCCGGAGAGCGGCGTGCGCCTGTCGGTGCTCGTCGTCGACGGCGACGACCGGCGCCGCGAGTCCCTCGCCCGCTCGCTCGCCGAGGCCGGCGCCGGCACCGTCCACGAGGCCTCCTCGGCCGACGACGCCCGCCGTCGCGCCTTCTCCGGGCCGCCGTGCGAGCTCGCCGTCGTGGACCTCTCCCTTCCCGACGGCGGGGCGCTCGGGCTGCTCGCCGAGCTGCGGGCCGACGGCTGGCGCACCGTCGCGGTCGGCCCGGACGACCACACCGCGGCCCAGGCCGCCTTCACCGCCGGGGCGCTCGCGTACCTGACGTCGTCGTCGGGCATCTGCCGTGTGGTGGAGCCGGACCCGACGGTCACCCCGCTGACCGGCTCGGGCACCCGCGTCGCCGCGGTGGACGGCGCCCCGCGGGAGCTCTCCCAGCGCGAGGTGCAGGTGCTCCAGCAGGTCGCCGACGGCCACTCGAACTCCGAGATCGGGACCGAGCTGGGGCTGTCCGCCCTGACCGTGAAGTCGCACCTGTCGCGCATCGGCCGCAAGCTCGGCACCGGCGACCGCGCCCAGATGGTCGCGCTGGCGATGCGCGCGGGGGTCGTGCGCTAGCTACGGTGCGGGGTCGTGACCGACCTCGTGCACCTCGACGTCTCCGCGGGCCGCGCCACCGTCACCCTGGACTCGCCGGCCAACCGCAACGCGCTGTCGGCCCAGCTGCGCCGCGAGCTGCGCGGCCACCTGGAGGCGGCGCTAGCCGACGACGCGGTCCGGGTGGTCGTGCTGACCCACACCGGCCCCGTGTTCTGCTCCGGCATGGACCTGCGGGAGTCGCGCGGGGCCGGGTCGGGCGACCAGGGTGTCCGCGAGTTCCCGGCGATCCTGCAGATGCTGTGGGACTCGCCGAAACCGGTCGTGGCCCGGCTCGCGGGGCCGGCGCGGGCGGGCGGCGTCGGGCTCGTGGCGGCCTGCGACATCGCGGTCGCGTCCCGCGCGGGCGGCGAGGCGAAGGGCGCGACGTTCGCGTTCAGCGAGGTGCGCATCGGCGTCGTTCCCGCCGTCATCTCGGTGACGGTGCTGCCGCGCCTGCTCCCCCGCGCCGCGCACGAGCTGATGCTCACCGGCGAGGTGTTCGACGCCGACCGCGCGGCCGCCGTCGGCCTGCTCAACGCCGCCGTCGACCCCGGCGAGCTGGACGGCACCGTCGACCGCTACGTCGACATGCTCACCCTCGGCGCCCCGTCCGCGCTGGCGGCGACGAAGGCCATGCTGCGGCGTACCCCCTCCGACGACATGGGCGAGGACCTCGACGCGATGCTGGCGCTCTCCGCGGAGTTCTTCGCCTCCGACGAGGGCCAGGAGGGCATGGCGGCGTTCGCGGAGAAGCGGACGCCGCGCTGGGCGGCGTCAGCGACCCCGTCGTCGTGACCGCTCAGCGCACGTTGAGGACGATGACCAGGACGATCAGTGCGACGAGGGTGCCCGAGACCCAGAGGCGGGCGTAGCGGCGGTCCATCTACCCGTCCGAGCCGCCGCGCCGCTCGATCGCCGCGAGGCGCCAGGCGACCGTGCGCTCGACCAGGGTGTCCACCAGCGCGGCGAGCGCCCAGCAGGCGGGGCCGACCACGCCGATCACGATGATCACCTGCAGCGTGAAGTCGAGCTGGGTCAGCCACAGCTCGACGCCGTCCCACCAGGTCGCGACCGCGCGGAGCACGCCCGCCACAGTAGCGGGCACCGGGAGACGCGCCCCGATAGGTTCGGGCCATGTTCGCCGTCTACGCCTCCGAGCCCAACGCCGACGACCCGCTCGCCGCCCTCGTCGTGGGTGAGCGTCCCGACCCCGAGGTCCCCGACGGATGGGTCCGGGTCAAGGTCGAGGCCGCGAGCCTCAACATGCACGACCTGTGGACGCTGCGCGGCGTCGGCATCAAGCCCGACCAGTTCCCGATGATCCTGGGCTGCGACGGCGCCGGCACGCTCGACGACGGGACCCCGGTCGTCCTGCACTCGCTGATGGGCGACCCGGACTGGAAGGGCGACGAGACGCTCGACCCGGCGCGCAAGATGCTCACCGAGTGGGCGCAGGGCAGCTTCGGCGACTACGTGGTCGTCCCGAAGCGCAACGCCCTCCCCCGGCCCGAGGGCATGACGGCGGTCGCGGGCGCGGTCATGGGCACGGCCTGGCTGACCGCCTACCGGATGCTGTTCACCAAGTCCGGCCTGCGGGGCGGCCAGACCATGCTGGTGCAGGGCGCCTCCGGCGGCGTCTCGACCGCCCTGATCGCCCTCGGCCGCGCGGCCGGCATGCAGGTGTGGGTGACCGGACGCTCCGAGGAGAAGCGCGAGCTGGCGCTGCGCCTGGGCGCCCACCAGGTCTTCGAGTCGAACGCGAAGCTCCCCGGCAAGGTCCAGGCGGTCTTCGAGACCGTCGGCGAGGCCACCTGGAAGCACTCGGTGCGCTCGCTGGTGCCCGGCGGCACGATCGTCTGCTCCGGCGCCACCTCCGGCAACCAGCCGCCCGCCGAGCTCGCCCAGATGTTCTTCCTGCAGAAGAACCTCGTCGGTTCCACCATGGGCACCCTGGACGAGCTGCGCGACCTGCTCGACTTCGTCGCCACCACCGGCATCTCCCCCGAGATCGGGCAGGAACTGCCGATGACGGAGGCCGCCGAGGGCTTCCGGTCGATGCTCGAGGGCGAGACCGCCGGCAAGATCGTCTTCACCCGCTGACCGCGTTCCCGACGGCGGGTGGGGCCACTCGCCGTCGGGCCAGGTTTCACGTTTGGCGTCCGGGGCACCCCGGTCGTGAGGGGTTGAGCCGACAGTCCCTGTCCGGGACGCACGTGACGTGTCCCGTCTGCTCCCCCGTCGTGGTTCACCCCGCAGCCAGACGGAAACGCTCGCGTGCGTCTGCGAGGTCTGCCCGTGTCCGAACGCACTTCTGCCTACGACCAGTACGCCCCCCAGCTCGAGGAACTCGCCTCCCTGGCCGCCGACGATCCCCGTCGCGACCAGTTGACCGCGGAGCTGACCGACGCCTTCCGGCCGGTCGCCCGCAACATCGCGCGGCGCTTCTCCCGGCGCGGCGAGTCCGTCGACGACCTCGAGCAGGTGGCGGCCATCGGTCTGCTGCACGCCCTGCGGCGCTTCGACCCCGACCAGGGGCGCGACTTCCTGTCGTATGCCGTCCCCACCATGATGGGCGAGGTCCGGCGCCACTTCCGCGACGCCGCCTGGGCGATTCGCACCCCGCGCGGGGTGAAGGACCGCTACCTGCAGGTCGGCACCGCGTCCACCACACTCGGCCAGCAGCTGGGCCGCGCCCCCACGGCCACCGAGCTCGCCGAGCACCTCGGGATCGACCGCGAGGAGGTCATCGAGGCGATCTCGGCCCACCACTCGTACCGCCCGGACTCGCTGGACTCGACGTTGAGCCAGGGCACGGACACCACCGTCTCCGACGTCCTCGGCCACGACGACCCGGACCTCGCGCACGTGGAGTCACGAGCGCTCGTGCGGGACCTGGTCGGCACGCTGCCCGAGCGCGAGCGGACGATCCTCGTGCTGCGCTTCATCCACGAGAAGACGCAGTCCGAGATCGCGGAGAAGCTCGGGATCTCGCAGATGCACGTCTCCCGGCTGCTGTCACAGACCCTGGAGCGCCTGCGCGAGCGGGCCCGGGTCCGCGACGCGGCGACCGCTCAGCCGCCCGCGACGGTGGCCAGGACGGCCTGAGCCAGCGCGTCGTTGGCGCGGAAGCTCAGGTTGTTGGTGTTCGGCCGGGTGAACGCGCCCGGCAGCCGCACCGTCGTGTGCGGTCCGATCGCGAAGAGCCGGTCGGCGGGCTCGTCGTACCCCGGCCCGGTGAGCACGCGGTAGTCCGCGGCGCTCACCGGGATCAGCCCGGTGGAGTGCTCCACGACGCCGGAGTAGTCGTCGCCCCGGGTGCACGCGTTCCAGCTCAGCGTCTCCTCGTCGAGGAGTCCGGCGCGCATCAGCGATCGGAGCATCGGGTCCGAGCTGCGGCGCACACTGGGCGAGGCCAGGCGCGCGTCGACGAACGTGGTCGCGACCGTCGGCGGGGCGTCCAGCGCGGCGCTGATCGCGACGAAGGCCTCCCGGCTCTCGTCGATCTCCACGCTGACGCCCGCCCCGAGGAACGTCACGAACCCGTCCCGGTTCAGCGCGAGCAGCTGCCGCAGCCGCGGACCGGGCGGGCCGCTGGCCATCGACGAGAACAGATTCTGCCACCAGTTCAGGTCGCGGGCCCGGGACTTCGCGGTCAGCCCGCCCCGGCTCGCCAGCTCGACCGACATCATGAACGCCGTCAGCAGCGCGGTGAACGCGCCCAGCTCCTCGGTGTGGGCCGGGTCGACGTGCCGGGCGAGGTCGTCGCTGATGTAGCCGCGCAGGAACTTCTGCAGGGTCTCCGAGTCGGTCCGGATCCCGTCGAGCGGTCGGTCGAGCTGCTCGAAGTCGAGGCGGTCGGCCTCGTCGGGGACGTGGCGCTCCACCAGCCGCTCGCGCTCCGCGGAGTACCAGTCGAGGCCCGCGTAGGCCGCGGCGAAGGTGTCCCAGTCGCCGGCCACGCGGTCCGGGTGGCCGTGGAAGAGCTCGTGGTACCAGCCCCAGCCGGCCTCCTTGGCGATCAGCGGCCAGGCGTCGTCGCGCAGGCTCGCCCCGCCCTGCCGACTCGCGAGCTCGTCGACCTGCTCCGGGCCGAAGAACCGCGGCAGCGGCGGGCGCGGGCCGATCAGCCCGTACTCGGTCTTCGCGTGGTAGGGCACCCCGCGCCCGGACCCGACGTGCAGGAACACCTCGCGCCCGGACGGGACGTACCGCAGCCGGCCGCGCCCGGACCCGTCGTCGGGACCGTCGGGGTCCTCCTCGAAGCGGCCGCCGCGCCCCTCGTAGAGCAGCACCATGAGGTCGATGAACGCCAGGCCCATCCCACGTGCGACGACCGTCTCGCCCGGCGGGATGGCGTCCAGGTCGGAGTCGGTGGTCTGCTCCGGCGGGAAGTAGCGCAGCCCGAGCCGCTGCGAGCAGCGCACGAGCGCGGCCTCGTCGTCGGTCGGGGCGGCGTCCAGGTGACCGGACGCGAGGATCACGGCGTCCGCGTCGAGGACCTCGCCGTCCTCCAGGCGGACCCGGCGGGCGTCGCCGTCGTCGAGCCCCGCCGCCCGCTGCTCGTGGAGGTGGATGCGGACACCGGGGGGCGCGGCGTCGAGGACGCGCTGCAGGGTGTCGGCGAGGTAGTGGCTCTGCAGCTGGCGCGTGGGGAAGGTGTCGGGGCGCAGCGCTCGGACCTCCTCGCCGACCCGGCCGTCGGGCTCCGCGCGCGCGTCCCGGGTCAGCTCGGCCCACTCGTACAGGCTCGGACCGGGGACGATCGGGCCGGTGCAGACGACCGAGTCGTCGGTCCACATCGTCACGTCGGCGGCCATGGAGTTCATCCACAGCAGCTCGGACTGCTTCGAGCGCCAGATGCGTCCCGCGCCGGCCGGGTAGGGATCGACGACGTGGACGTCGAGCGGGTGCTCCGCGTCGATCCCGTGGCCGGGCGCGCCGGCGACGATCCGCTCCAGCACACCGGTCCCGCGTGGTCCGCCACCGACGATCACGACCGAGCGCCCCATGTCATCGACGGTAGGCGCGTGGTCGGGGTGCGGCCACCCGATGTGGTGCGGTCGGGCCGTCGTGCCTCCGGGTCAGCAATGGTCCATCGCTGACGTCTGACGTCAGAACGGCGCCACTCGCACATCCCGGCGGTCCGGAGCCGGAACGACCGAAGGGCCCCTCCGCTCGATCTACTCGAGCGGAGGGGCCCTTCGGTCGAAACAGGGCTAGCGGGTCGGCCGCTCCCGGCGCGGGCCGCGCTTGTCGGGGCGGGGGCCGGAGCTGGAGCCGCCCGCCTCGGAGGCGCGACGCAGGCCCATCGGACGCCCGGCGACCCGGGCACGCTGGAGCCGCTTGACGACGGCACCGGGCACGTCGGCGGGCAGCTCGACCAGCGTGTGGTCGGTGCGGATGTCGATGTGGCCGATGTGCGCCGAGTCGAGGCCCGCCTCGTTGGCGATGGCCCCCACGATCGCGCCGGGCTTCACGCGCTGGTTGTGCCCGACCTCGATGCGGTAGGTGTCCGTGCCGGAGCCGACCGTCCACGACGGCGCCGACGTCGGGCGCTTGCCCTGCCCGCGACCCGGCTTGTCCTCGCGGGGCCGCTTCTCCCCGCGGGCCGGCGGGGCCGGCAGGTCCTCGACCAGCAGCGGCTTGCCGCCCTGGACCATCTTGGCCAGGGCCGCGGCGAGCGCCAGCGGGTCGACGTCGTGCTCCGCGACGTACTCGTCGATCACCCGACGGAAGACCTCGATGCCGTCGCCGCCGTCGTCCTGCCCCTCGAGCGCGGAGGTGATGCGCTCGGCGAAGCGGGCCCGACGACGGGCGTTGACCTCGTCGGTGCCCGGCACCGACATCTCCTCGGCCTTCTGCCGGGTGGTGTTCTCGATCGCCCGCATCAGCCGGATCTGGCCGCGGGTGACGAACGAGATCGCCTCGCCGGAGCGGCCCGCGCGCCCGGTGCGCCCGATGCGGTGCACGTAGGACTCGGGGTCGGTCGGCAGGTCGTGGTTCACGACGAGGCTGATGCGCTCGACGTCGAGCCCGCGGGCGGCGACGTCGGTGGCGACCAGGACGTCGATCTTCCCGGAGCGCAGGTCGGCGATCGTCTTCTCGCGCTGCGCCTGCGACAGGTCCCCGGAGATCGCGACGGACGCGAACCCGCGCCGGTTGAGGGCCTCGGTGACGTCGGTGGTGTTCTGCCGCGTGCGGACGAACACCAGGGCGGCGTCGAAGTCCTCGACCTGCAGGATGCGGGCCAGAGCGTCGGCCTTCTGCCGCTCCGGGACGACGACGTAGCGCTGGCGGGTGTTCGCCGCCGTCGTCGTCTTGCCCTTGATCGACACCTCGGCGGGCGCGTTCAGGTGCTTGCGGCTGACCTCGCGGATCGCCGCCGGCATGGTCGCCGAGAACAGGGCCACCTGACGGTCGGCCGGGAGCAGGCCGAAGATGTTCTCGACCTCCTCGAGGAAGCCCATGTTGAGCATCTCGTCGGCCTCGTCGAGCACGAAGTACCCGACGTCGGTGAGGTCGAGGGTGCCCTTCTCGAGGTGGTCGGCGACGCGACCCGGCGTCCCGACGACGATCTGGGCGCCGCGGCGCAGGCCCGACAGCTGCGGGCCGTACGGGGCGCCGCCGTAGAGCTGCACCACGTGCACGTGCGGCAGGGCGGCCGAGAACGACTCGACGGCCTCCGCGACCTGGATCGCGAGCTCGCGGGTCGGGGTGAGGATCAGCGCCTGCGGGGCGCGCACGCTCGCGTCGAGGCGGGACAGCAGCGGCAGCGCGAACGCGGCCGTCTTGCCCGTGCCGGTCTGCGCCAGGCCGAGGACGTCGCGGCCGTCGAGCAGCAGCGGGATCGTCTCGGTCTGGATCGGCGTGGGCGTGGCGAAGCCCTGCTCGACCAGCGTGGCCAGCAGGCGCTCGTCGAGCCCCAGCTTGGCGAAGCCGTTGGCGGGCTCGTCGTCGGTGGACCCGACCTCGTCGGTCAGGAAGGGGTCCAGAGGAAGATCAGCATCGGACAGGACAGCAGCGTCGGTCACAGAACTCTTTCGCAGAGGGGAATCGTCGGACGGTGAGAGCTGTCCGCGGACCCGACACACGCGCGGTCCATCCCAGGCCGACAGCTCGGCACCTCGATCGCCACTCTACGCGACCGGCACCGACCCGCCGTCGGGAAGGGCGTTACCGACGGCGGGGGCTGCGTCACTTCTTGCCGGACTTGGCCTTGTCGACGGCGTTCTGGTCGGTGGACAGCGCGGCGACGAAGGCCTCCTGCGGGACGTCGACCCGGCCGATCGTCTTCATCCGCTTCTTGCCCTCCTTCTGCTTCTCCAGCAGCTTGCGCTTGCGGGTGATGTCGCCGCCGTAGCACTTGGAGAGGACGTCCTTGCGGATCGCCCGGATGGTCTCGCGGGCGATGATCCGCGACCCGATGGCGGCCTGGATCGGCACCTCGAACTGCTGGCGAGGGATCAGCTCGCGCAGCTTGCCGGCCATCGAGTTGCCGTAGGCGTACGCGGCGTCCTTGTGCACGACCGCGGAGAACGCGTCGACCGGTTCGCCCTGCAGCAGGATGTCGACCTTCACCAGGTCGGCGGGCTGCTCCCCCGCCGGCTCGTAGTTCAGCGAGGCGTAGCCGCGGGTCTTGGACTTCAGCACGTCGAAGAAGTCGAAGATGATCTCGGCCAGCGGCATCGTGTAGCGCAGCTCGACGCGGCTGTCGGACAGGTAGTCCATGCCCTCGAGCGAGCCGCGGCGCGACTGGCAGAGCTCCATGATCGCGCCCACGAAGTCGGCGGGTGCGAGCACCGAGACCTTCGTGATCGGCTCGTAGACGGCGCCGACCTTGCCCTCGGGCCACTCCGCGGGGTTGGTGACCTCGACCTCGCCGCCGTCGTCGAGTTCGACCCGGTAGACGGTGTTCGGCGCGGTGGAGATGAGGTCCAGGCCGTACTCGCGCTCGAGGCGGTCGCGGGTGATCTCCAGGTGCAGCAGGCCGAGGAAGCCGCAGCGGAACCCGAAGCCCAGCGCCGCCGACGTCTCCGGCTCGTAGGAGAGCGCGGCGTCGTTGAGGCGCAGCTTGTCCAGGGCGTCGCGCAGCAACGGGTAGTCGCTGCCGTCGATCGGATAGAGCCCGGAGAAGACCATGGGCTGCGGGTCCTGGTAGCCCCCGAGGGCCTGCTGGGCGCCCTTGCGCTCGGTGGTGACGGTGTCGCCGACGCGGGACTGGCGGACGTCCTTCACGCCGGTCATCAGGTAGCCGACCTCGCCGACCCCGAGCCCCTGCGACGGCTTCTGGTCCGGCGAGATGATGCCGACCTCGAGCAGCTCGTGGACGGCGTTCGTGCTCATCATGCGGATGCGCTCGCGCGGAGTGATCTTGCCGTCGACCACGCGGATGTAGGTGACCACGCCGCGGTAGGTGTCGTAGACCGAGTCGAAGATCATGGCCCGGGCGGGAGCGTCGGCGTCGCCGACGGGGGCGGGCACGCGCCGCACGACCTCGTCGAGCACCGCCCCGACGCCGTCGCCGGTCTTGGCGGAGATGCGCAGGACGTCGTCGGGCTCGCAGCCGATGAGGTGGGCGATCTCGGCGGCGTACCGGTCCGGCTCCGCGGCCGGGAGGTCGATCTTGTTGAGGATCGGGATGATCTCGAGGTCGTGGTCGAGCGCCAGGTACAGGTTCGCCAGGGTCTGCGCCTCGATGCCCTGGGCGGCGTCGACCAGCAGGATCGCGCCCTCGCACGCGGCCAGCGAGCGGCTCACCTCGTAGGTGAAGTCGACGTGGCCCGGGGTGTCGATGAGGTGCAGCACGTGGTCGCGCATCTCGCCGTCGGGGCCGGCGGCGTACCAGGGCAGGCGGACGTTCTGCGCCTTGATGGTGATGCCGCGCTCGCGCTCGATGTCCATGCGGTCGAGGTACTGCGCGCGGTAGGCCCGGTCACCGAGCACGCCGGTGAGCTGCAGCATCCGGTCGGCCAGGGTGGACTTGCCGTGGTCGATGTGCGCGATGATGCAGAAGTTGCGGATCCGGTCCGGGGGCGTGAACGTCTCGTCGGCGTAGCCCACGGTGCCCGGCCTGCCGGCCTTGTCGGTCGACTGCTGGGTGGTGGTCTCGGTCAACGAGGTCTCGCCTTCCTGTCGGGCCGGGTGCTGCTCCATCGTCCCACGAGACCCCGACGGTCCTGGCGGGCGAGGGCGATTGGTAACCTGGACGCCACTGCGCCGTGCGGGCTGGACGCCCAGGTGCGCGCCCGCACGAAGACACCCCAGCGATCAAGAGGTTCGAAAGCCCCGTGGCGAACATCAAGCAGCAGGTCAAGCGTAACCGCAAGAACGAGGAAGCTCGTCAGCGGAACAAGGCGACCAAGTCGGAGATCAAGACCGCGATCCGTCGCTACCGCGAGACCGTCGAGTCCGGCGACGCCGCCGCGGCCGACGAGCGCCGCCGCCACGCCGCGCGCCTGCTCGACAAGGCCGTGAGCAAGGGCGTCATCCACAAGAACCAGGCCGCGAACAAGAAGTCGCGCATGGCGCACCGCGCGGCCGCGTTCACGGTGGACGCGAAGGCGGGCAAGACCCCGGCCTGAGGCTCTTCCCGACGACGGGCGTCCCCGAATTTCGGGGGCGCCCGTCGTCGTGTGTCCGGGGCCGGGTCGGTGTCGTGCGCTTACGCGAGTGCGACATGGCGCAGGTTCCGAGGCGTCCGAACCTGCGAGGTGTCGCTCTGGCGGGCCGGGCCGACCGAGCGACGTCCGCGAGTGCGACATGGCGCAGGTCCCGGGGCGCCGGGACCTGCGTGGCGTGGCACTCAGCGGCGGCGGGCCTGCCCGGCGAGGCCCGCCAGCTCCACGGTCGCCCGCTCGAGGGCGTACGACGGGTCGGCCGCGACGCCCTTGACGTCGGCGTTCACGTCCGCGACCAGCGCCATCGCCCGCGTGAGGCCGGGCGCGTCCCAGCCGCGGGCCTGGCCCATCGCCTTCTTGACCTTGAACGGCGGCATCCTCAACCGCGACGCCAGCGCGCCCGGGTCGCCACGGCCGGCGGCGGACACGCGCGCGATCGTGCGGACCGCGTCGGCCAGGGCGTCGGCCACCAGGACGTGCGGCACCCCGGTGTCGAGGGCGTAGCGCAGGGCCTCCAGCGCACCCGCCCGGTCGCCCGAGACGGCCTTCTCGGCGACCGCGAAGCCGGTGACGTCGGCGCGCCCGCGGTGGAACCGGCGCACGTCGTCGGCGTCGACCTGGCCGCCCGAGTCGCTGACCAGCTGCGAGGCCGCGGCGGCGAGCTCGCGCAGGTCGGCGCCCACCGCCTCCATGAGCAGCGACAGCGCCTCGCCGGTGATACCGCCGCCGGCCTGGCGGACCTCGGTGCGCACGAAGTCGGCCCGCCGGTCGTTCTCCCAGGGCTTGAACTTCGCCGCCTCGGTGACCGCCGCGCCGGCCTTCTTCAACCCGTCGACCAGCGCCTTGCCCTTCGCGCCCCCGGGGTGCACGACGACGAGCGCGACCCCGTCGGTCGGTGCCTTCGCGTACTCGACGAGCACCGTGGTGACCTCGGCGTTCGCGTCCTGCGCCGCCTCGAGGATCACCACCCGCGACTCCGCGAACAGCGACGGGCTGACCAGCTCGGCGAGCACGCCCGCGGTGATCTCGTTCGCCTTCAGGGTGCGGACCTCGACGTCCGGGTCCTGACGGCCGGCCGCGGCGATCGCCGTCGACACGGCCCGTTCCACGAGCAGGCCCTCGTCTCCGACGACGAGCCGGACCGGGGCGAGCTCGTCCGCCGGCTTGCTCCGAGCGCGGGGTGGCACGTCCCCATCCTCGCACCGGGCACCGACAGCGTGGCGTGGGCAACGTGTCCACCGGTGGCCGTCCGTGCTCCGGGTGCCGTAACGTGCCCGTAGCGCGATCGCGGGCCCCGCCCCGGAGACGCCGACAACCGAATACGGCTCATCCAGAGGGGTAGAGGGAACGGCCCGACGACACCCCGGCAACCGGCGGCGCATTCCTGTGCGCAAGACCGGTGCCAATTCCGACCCGCCGCACGGCGGGGAAGATGAGGAGAACACTCTTCCATGACTGTGACTGCGCCCGCCCAGGCGGCGACCGGCTACGACCTCGGCCCGGCGTCCGCCCTGTCGTGTCGCGCCTGCGGACACCGCACTCCGCTCGCCCCCGAGTTCGCCTGTCCGCAGTGTTTCGGGCCCCTGGAGATCGCGTACGACTTCCCGGCGGTCACCCGGGAGGAGATCGAGCGCGGCCCGAAGTCGATCTGGCGCTACAAGAAGCTCCTCCCGGTGCCCACCACCGTCGAGGACCACCCCAACATGGACCCGGGCTTCACGCGCCTGATCCGCGCCGACCGGCTCGGCGCCGAGCTCGGCATCCGGAACCTCTGGGTCAAGGACGACACCGGCAACCCGACGCACTCCTTCAAGGACCGCGTCGTCGCCGTGGCGCTCGCCGCCGCCCGGGAGCTCGGCTTCACCGTGCTGGCCTGCCCGTCCACCGGGAACCTCGCGAACGCCACCGCCGCGGCCGCCGCCCGCGCCGGATGGGAGTCGGTCGTGCTCATCCCCTCCTCGCTGGAGCGGGCCAAGGTCCTCATGACCGCCGTGTACGACACGAACCTGCTCGCCGTCGAGGGCACCTACGACGACGTGAACCGGCTGGCCACCGAGCTCGCCTTCGAGCAGGAGGACTGGGCGTTCGTCAACGTCAACGTCCGCCCGTACTACGCGGAGGGCTCGAAGAGCCTGGGCTACGAGATCTCCGAACAGCTCGGGTGGCGCATCCCCGCGCAGACCGTGATCCCGGTGGCCTCCGGCTCGCAGCTCACGAAGATCGACAAGGCGTACGGCGAGCTCGTCTCGCTCGGGCTGGTCGACGAGGCCGACTGGCGAATCTTCGGCGCGCAGGCGGCCGGCTGCTCCCCCGTGTCGACCGCGTTCCGCGAGGGCACCGACGTCGTCCGGCCGCAGCGCCCGGACACCATCGCCCGCTCGCTCGCGATCGGGAACCCGGCCGACGGCCCCTACGTGCTCGACACGGTCCGCCGGACCGGCGGCGCGGTCACCGACGTCACCGACGACGAGGTCCGCGACGGCATCCGGCTGCTCGCCCGCACCGAGGGCATCTTCGCCGAGACCGCCGGCGGCGTGACCGTCGCGAACGCGAAGAAGCTCGTCGAGTCCGGGCAGCTCGACCCGGACGCCGACACGGTCCTGCTCATCACCGGCGACGGCCTCAAGACCCTGGACGCCATCGAGCACCAGGTGGGGCCGAAGGCGACCGTGCCGTCCACGTCGAAGGCCGTCCGCGAGGCGCTCGGCCTCTAACGGCGTCGCGGGTCCGGCAGCGGGTCGCCCCGCGCGACCACCGCCGGGCCCCGCGACCCCGGGACGAGCGCGAGGTCCCCGCTCTCGTCGGTGCGGCGCACCAGCGCACCCGTCCCGGCGAGCAGGCCCGTGATCGACGGGTTCGGGTGCCCGTAGCTGTTGCCCCGCCCGACGCTGACCAGGGCCAACCGCGAGCCGGGGGCCACCAGGAACCCGGGCAGCGACGACCGCGACCCGTGGTGGGGCACCTTGAGCACCTCGGCGCGCAGGTCCGTCCCGGACGCGAGCAGCGCGTCCTGCGACGACCGCTCCGCGTCGCCGGGCAGCAGCACCCGGCCGAGCGGTGTCGTCGCGCGCAGCACCAACGACGTGTCGTTCACCTCCGACCCGTCCTCCCCGTCGACGTGCGTGCTCGGGTGCACCGGCCCGAGCACCTCCAGCGCGAGCCCCGGCCACCGCAGCACCACTCCCCGCTCCATCCCGACGACGGGTGCTCCCGCGGCCCGGACCCGCCCCTGGACCTGGGCGAACGTGTCGAGCGGCTCGCGCACGGGACCCACCGCGACCGCCCCGGTCGGGCGCCCCCGCAGGGCACCGGCGAGCCCGCCGACGTGGTCGACGTGCAGGTGCGAGAGCACGACGAGCGCAAGCGAGCGCACGCCCAGGCGCGCGAGGCAGCGGTCGACCGGCCCCGGGTCCGGTCCCGCGTCGATCAGCACCGCCCGCCCGGGCTCCCCGGTCGCGAGCACGAGCGCGTCACCCTGCCCGACGTCGCACGCCACCACCGCCCAGCCCGGTGGCGGCCAGCCGACCGGGACGATTCGGGTCGGGACGAACACCAGGAGCAGCCCGACCGCCGCCGCGAGGGCCACCAGCCGGACCCGCCGCCACCGCAGCGCGACCGCACCCAGCACCACCAGCCCGGCCAGTGCGAGCCCGCCCACCGTGCCGCCCGGCCAGCTCACGGTCGCCCCGTCGACCCCGGCGCAGCGCCGCGCCACCCACACCAGCCACGACACCTCGGGGCCCGCGAGCCACACCGCGGCGTGCGCACCCCCGGTCCACCACGGCGCGAGCACCGCGGCGAGCACCCCCAGCACGGTCGCCGGGGCGACGACCGGGGCCACCAGCAGGTTGGCCAGCACGGCGACGAGGCTGACCTCCCCCGACAGCCCGGCCACCACCGGCGCCGTGACCACGTGCGCGGCCACCGGCACCGCGAGGGCCTCCGCGATCCCCGGCGGCACCCCGCGCTCCCGCATCCGCGCCACGAGCGGCGGGGCGAGCAGCACCAGCGCGCCGGTGGCCAGCACGGAGAGCGCGAACCCGGCGTCGACGGCGAGGGCCGGGTCGACGAGCAGCAGGACGACGACCGTCGCGGCGAGCGCGGGCAGCACCGACCGCCGCCGTCCCAGGGCCAGCGCCAGGACGACCACGGCTCCCATCGCACCCGCCCGCAGCACGCTCGGCGAGGGCCGCGCGAGGACCACGAACCCGACCAGGGCGACCAGTCCCAGCACCGCCGCCGTCCGCGGGCCGAGCCGGGCCAGGCGGACCAGCAGGAGGACCGCACCCAGCACGTAGGCCACGTTGGCGCCGCTGACGGCCGTCAGGTGGGTGAGACCCGCCGTCCGGAAGTCGTCCGCGAGGTCCGGCGCGACCCCGGAGGTGTCGCCCACGACCAGGCCCGGCAGGAGGCCGGCCGGGTCGTCGTCGAGCACGGCCCGGGCAGCGTCGCGCAGCCCGGCGCGCAGGTCGCCCGCCGCCACCTGCACGCCCGGCGGCGGGGTCACCTCCCGCGGCGCACCACGGGTGCGCAGCACCGCGACGGTGAGATCGCCCCGGGTGGACGCCGCGAGCGCCCCGCTCGCCGTCGCCCGCTGCCCGGGCAGCAGTCCCACCCACCCCTCGGCCGGCGCGAGCAGGACGACGTCGCCCTCGCCCACCCACCGCCCGCCGCCGCCCTGCGCCGACACCAGGTCTGCCCGGACCACCACCCTCGGACCGCCGAGGCCGCTCGAGCGCACCGGCGCCGGGTCGTCGGTGAGGACCACCGTGAGCGTGGCCGCCGAACCGGAGGCCGCCGCGGCGCGCAGCGGGTGGTCGGCGACCTGCCAGGCCGCCGAGGACGACAGCCCACCCACGGCCGCCGCGCACGCGCCGGCCGCCAGCACCCCCGCAGCCCAGCGACGGTCCCGCCGCAGCACGCCCACCCCCACCGCGACCAGGGCCACGACGACCACCACCGCGCCCGGCCCCCACCCGAGCCCGAGCGCGACCAGCGCCGCCGCCCACGCCGCGAGCGCCGCGGGCACGAGCCGGGCGTCGAGCCGGGGCCGCTCGGGGTCCGGGGTCACACCCGCACCAGTTCACGCAGCGTCCCGAACCGGGCCTCGCCGATCCCGGGGATCTCCCGCAGCTGCTCGACCGCGGAGAAGCGCCCGTTCTGCGTGCGCCAGTCCAGGATCTTCTTCGCGGTGACCGGCCCGACCCCCGGCAACCCGTCGAGCTGCTCCAGCGTGGCCGCGTTGAGGTCGACCTTCCCGTCACCGGCCGGGGCGGGCGCTCCGCCCGGAGCCGCGGCCGGACCGGGCGCCGGCGCGGCGGCCACCCCCACCACGATCTGCTGGCCGTCCACCACCCGGGCCGCCAGGTTCAGCGGCGTCAGGTCGACCTTCGGCAGCGGCCCGCCCGCCCTGTCGACCGCCTCCCCCACGCGCGCCCCGTCGGGCAGCGTGACCAGGCCCGGCCGGCGGACCTTCCCCGCCACGTGCACCACGACCGGCCCGGCCGGCGGCGCCACCTCCGGTGACGAGGCGGCACCCGCCACCTCGGGCAGCGCCGGCACCGGTTCGGCCACCGGCCGCCCGGAGAACACCACGACGACCGCCACCACGGCCGCGAGCACCACCACCGCGGCCAGGGCCACGGCGCCGCGGGCCCCCGGATCCCAGCGGGCTCCCACCCACGACGCCGGCAGCCAGCGTCCGGGCCCCCGCGGCCGGTCCCACGCGCTACCCGACACGGGAGGCGACGGCGGTTCCCGGGGCTCCGGCTCCTCGTACACCAGCCCGGCCCCCGGTGTCCCGGTGGGCGCGGTCGGCCAGCCCTGCCGCACGGACCCGTCGTCGGGAACGACGGACCGCAGCCGCGACCGGGGATCGGAGATCACCCGACCGACGCTAGGGCCGCGACACCGCGTCCTCCCAGGTCAGCGCCCTGCCCTGGGGACAACCCACGTCGGCACTGCCACTGGGGACAACCGGCTCCCCCGCCCGGAGCAGCCCGGCCACCGCCTCCCCGACCAGCCGATGGGCCGGCCAGCCCCAATGGATGCCGTCGGGGTTGCCGTGCCCGCCGAGCACGTGCTCGGCCACCAGCGGTGCGACCTCCAGCGCCACGACCCCGGAGACGGCGGCCCACGCCCGCATCGCCGCCGCGTGCGCCGACCGCCCGGAGTGCACCCCGCCGTACAGGCCCGACCGGTGCACCGCCGGCAGCAGCAGCACCACGGGCGCGTGCGGGCGCAACGTCGTCACCGCCACCCGGATCTCCTCCAGGCACCGCACCGTCTCCGCCGGGGGCAGCGCCGTCGGGCGCCCGCCGGTCGCCCGCACGAGCCCCGCGTGGCGGGAGCGGTACAGCCGCCGCGCCCGCGCCGCCAGCGAGGGCGGACGCAGCACCGGGATCAGCTCGCGCACCGCGGTCGGCAGCGGCGAGGGCAGCGAGTCCATGCCGCCGATGCCCAGTACGAGCGCGTCCGCCGTGCGCACGGACGCCCACACCCGGGGGTCGGTGCGCACCGCGGTCCACGCGTGCCGGGCGGTCCACCCGAGCCCCACGTGCAAGTCCGCGCGCACGCCGAGGCACGCGGCGGCGACGTGCGGCCACAGCCGCGGCTCGTCGACGGGGTGGGCGGTGCGTGGGCCGTGGAAGCTCAGCGAGTCCCCCAGCACCAGCACGCTCACGCCGCGGCGCCCCAGCGCGCCAGGCGCCAGCGACCGAGGCGGCGCTCCAGCACCGCCGTGCGGCAGTTCCCGAGGGCACCGAACGCGCCCCAGTGCTCGACCGGCAGCCCCAGGAACCCGAAGGTCATCGCGATGATCACGCCGCCGTGCGCCACCACCAGCGCCGACCCCGTGAGGTCGGCGTCGGCGAGCTCGTGCAGCACCGGCACCGCCCGCAGCGAGGCGTCGTACCGGGACTCGCCGTCCGGCGGGCGGTGGTGCGGGTCGTCCCGCCAGGCGTCGAGCCCGCCCGGCCAGGCCGCCTCCACCTCGTCGTCGACGAGGCCCTGCCAGCCCCCGACGTCGGTCTCGCGCAGGCGCGGCTCCTTCCGCGGCTCGAGGTCCAGCCCCTCGGTCGCGGCCAGGGCGGTCTGCCACGCGCGCTGCTGGTCGGAGCTGACGACGACGGCGGGCGCGAGCTCCGTGACCGCGGGCGTCACGGCCGCGGCCTGCGCCTGTCCGGTCCCGTCCAGGGGCGGGTCGAGACGACCCTGCATCCGGCGCTCGGCGTTGAAGGCGGTGCGCCCGTGCCGGAGCAGGACGATGCGGTCGATCACTCCGCGGAGCGGGGCAGCGAGACCTCGGCGGGCAGCTCGAGGTGCGGGCAGTCCTTCCAGAGCCGCTCCAGGCCGTAGAAGTCGCGCTCGTCGGAGTGGAACACGTGCACCACCACGTCCCCGAAGTCGAGCAGCACCCAGCGGGCCTCCTGCGTGCCCTCGCGCCGCACCGGCTTGACGTCGGAGTCGCGCAGCTTCTCCTCGACGCTGTCGACGACCGCCTGCACCTGGCGCTCGTTCGGCGCGGAGGCGATGACGAAGCAGTCGGTGAGCGGGAGCCGTTCGGAGACGTCGATCGCGACCACGTCGTGGGCGAGCTTGTCGGCGGCGGCCAGGGCCGCGACCTCGGCCAGGCGACGCGCGTGATCGGTGGCGGCCATCGAGGAGCAGCCTACCGTCGCCCGGGTTTGGTTGTCGGTGGCGGCGTTCATACTCCGGACATGCACGACGCCGCGACGACGCAGACCTCCGCGTTCGGGGACGGGCTCGCCCAGGGCCCCGACCTGGAGGCCGCCGCGGAGGCCGCGGTCGCGGCCGCCACGGCCCCGCTGCACGGCCGCCGGCCCGACCTGATGTCGGTGTTCGTCGCGCACCCCGACCCGGACGTCGCCGCCGACGTCGGTCGGCAGGCCATGCAGATCGCCGGAGCGACCACGACGCTCGGGTGCCGGGCGTCCGGGGTGATCGGCGACGGTCGCGGGGTGGAGGACGCCCCCGCGGTGTCGGTGTGGGCGGCGTCGCTGCCGGGGGTGCGGGTCACGCCGTTCCACCTGCAGGCCGCCCGCCACGAGGGCGGCATCTCGATCGGCGGGATGCCGGTGCCGGCCGAGGACGACGCGGTCGCGGTGATCCTGGCCGACCCGTTCACCTTCCCCGCCCAGGGCTTCGTCGAACAGTCCGGCCAGGCACTGCCCGGGTTGCCGCTGGTCGGCGGGCTCGCGACGGCGCCGGTCGGCACCTCGGCCCTCGGCCCCGCCCGCCCGGGGCCCGGTGGGGCCCGGCTGTTCCTCGACGGCGAGGTGCACGAGCGCGGGGCGGTCGGGGTGCTGCTCGGCGGCGACGTGGCGGTGCGCACGCTCGTCAGCCAGGGCTGCCGTCCGATCGGCCCGACGATGACCGTCACCGGCTCGTCGGGCTCCGAGCTGACCGGCCTCGCCGGGATGCCGGCCTACCGCAAGCTGGAGGAGATCCTGCGCGAGCTCGACCAGGACGACGCCGAGCTGGTGATGCGGGGCCTGCACCTGGGCATCGCCATGGACGAGTACGCCGACGCCCACGGCCGGGGCGACTTCCTGATCCGCGGGGTGATGGGCGCCGACGAGGAGGCCGGGACGGTCACCGTCGGCGACGTCGTGGAGGTCGGGCGCAGCGTCCGGTTCCACGTGCGCGACGCCACGACCGCCGGCGAGGACCTCGACGCCCTCATGACGCTCGCGGCCGAGGACGCCCCGACCGGCGGCGCGCTGCTGTTCTCGTGCACCGGCCGGGGTCGCGTGATGTTCGGCGAGGAGGGGTCCGCGCACGGCGGGCCGTCGCACGACGTCCGGGCGATCCGGCGGGGCCTCGCACCGCACGTCGCCGGCTTCTTCGCCGACGGCGAGATCGGCCCGGTGGCCGCGCGGAACCACCTCCACGGCTTCACCGCGTCCGTGCTGGCGTTCGGTCAGCGCTGGGGGTAGATCGTCTCGCCGCGCTCGAGCATCGCCACGTACTCGGCCACCCGCCGGTCGCGGGTCCGGGTGGTCTTGAGCTGCCCGAGCCGGTGGAGGATCGCGTACCGGTTCTGACTGCTCAGGGACTCGAACATGCTCCCGGCGGAGGGCGAGGCCGCGAGCGCGACCGCGAGGTCGTCGGGCACCGTCGCGCTCGCCGGGCCCGCGTAGGCGGCGTCCCACCGGCCGTCGGTCTTCGCCCGCTCCACCTCGGCCAGCCCGGCCGCGTGCATCCGGCCCTCGTCGGCGAGCCGCGCGACGTGGGAGACGTTGCGCGCCGACCACGGCGAGCGCGCCCGGCGCGGGGTGAAGCGCTGGAACGAGGTGAGGTCGTCCCGCCGCTTCGCCTGCCCGTCGATCCAGCCGAAGCACAGCGCCTCGTCGAGGGCCTGCGCGTAGGTCAGCGTCGTCTCCGGCTCCGGGACCGCCAGTCCGGCCTTCTTGGCCAGCACCAGCCACACCCCGACCGGGTCGTCGTGGTTCACCCCCAGCCAGGCCCGCCACGCCTCCGCGTCGGCCACGACGAGCTCCGGCTGCTGCACGCTCACCCGAGGTGCTCCAACCGGGACGGGGAGCCGCCGTCGCGATAGAGCCCGCGCTTGGCGATGTACTGCACCACGCCGTCCGGCACGAGGTACCAGACCGGTTCGCCCTTCCCGACGCGCGCGCGGCAGTCGGTCGACGAGATCGCCATCGCCGGCACCTCGATCACGGTGACCGCGCCGCGGGGCAGGTGGTCGGAGACCAGCTCGAAACCGGGCCGGGTGACGCCGACGAAGTGCGCGAGCTCGAACATCTCGTGCGCGCGGTGCCAGGAGAGGATCTGCTCCAGGGCGTCCGCGCCGGTGATGAAGTACAGCTCGTCGTCGGGGAAGATCGCGGCGAGGTCGCGCAGGGTGTCGACGGTGTAGGTCGGGCCGTCGCGGTCGACGTCGACGCGACTGACCGTGAAACGCGGGTTCGACGCCGTCGCCACCACCGTCATCAGGTAGCGGTCCTCGGCCGCGGTGACGTCGGTCTTCGACTTCTGCCAGGGCTGCCCGGTCGGCACGAACACGACCTCGTCGAGGTCGAAGCGCAGGGCGGCCTCGCTCGCGGCCACCAGGTGGCCGTGGTGGATCGGGTCGAACGTGCCGCCCATGACGCCGACGCGCATCGTCACCGCTCCCTTCGGTTCACACCGGCAACAGGCCGCCGACGACGCCCGCCAGCTGCGCGGCCGTGCGGCACTCGTGCATCGGCAGCACCCGGGCGTACTCCGGCGCGGCCGAGTCGCCGGTTCCCCACTGCCGCTGCGGTTCGGGATTCAACCAGTGCGCGTGGCGGGCCTTCCCGACGACGGTGGCGAGCACCCCCAGCCCGGGGTCCTGGTGGTTGGTCCGGGCGTCGCCGAGGACCAGTAGGGCGCTGCGCGAGGTGACCGCGTCCGGCCAGCGCTCGGCGAACCGCTCGAAGGCCCGGCCGTAGTCGGAGTGCCCGCTCCACGCGACCAGTCCGCGCCGCGAGTGCACCTCGGTGAGGATGCCGCCCAGGTCGGCGCCGGGGGTGAACAGGTCGGTGACCTCCACGCACCCGTCGACGAAGCAGAAGATCCGGATGCGGGAGAACTGCTCGCGCAGCGCCTGGACCAGCATCATCGTGAAGTGGCTGAACCCGGCCACGGAGCCGGAGACGTCGCAGAGCAGCACCAGCTCCGGTCGCCCCGGACGCGGGCGGCGGTGCACGAGGTTCACCGGCACCCCGCCGGTGGACATCGACCGGCGCAGCGTGCGGCGCATGTCGATCGCCCCGCGGTGGGCCCGGCGACGGCGGGCGGCGAGGCGGGTGGCGAGGTGGCGGCCCAGCGGCGCGACCCGTCGTCGCAGGTCGGCGAGGGTGTCCGCGCCCGCGGAGAGGAAGTCCGTCTGCTCGGCCTGACGCCGCACGCCGGTGCGCGCCGCCGCCTCGCGGCCGCGGATCTCGCTGCCGCGCCGCGTCGTCTCGGCCTGCACGAGGCGTCGGAACCCGGCGATGCGCGCGCGGGTCTCGCGGCGCGCGACCTCCTCGGCGAAGGGGCTGTCCGCGTCGGCCTCCTGACGTCGGGTGCGCAGCTCGGCGAGCACGCGCGCCAGCAGCGTCTCGGGCTTGACGCGGTTCAGGGCCTGGTAGGAGGAGAACCCGGCGGGCGTCCCCTGCCCGTCCCGTCCCCCACCCCCGCCCGACGCGGGGCCCTGGCCGGCGCCGAGGGCGCCCAGCCCGTCGACCACCGCGCGGGCGAGCTCGGACAGCGCGGCGGTGTCGCCGTCGGTGAGCAGCTGGGCGAGCAGGTCACGCAGGGCGTCGACGTCGACCGACCCGTCGTCGCTGTAGGGCAGCGCGACCTCCCCCAGCGCCGCCCCCTGCCCGAGCGGGAACCACAGCTCGAACAGCGCGTCGAAGGTCTGGCGCTGGCCGCTGCGGCGCAGCAGGGCCGCGGCGAGCCCCTCGCGCAGCTGCTCGCGCCGGAGCAGGTCCAGCTCGGCCACCACCGCCGCGGCGTCGACGGTCTCGCCCGGGCCGACGTCGACGTGGTGGGCGCGCAGCGCCTGGACGAAGTCGACGAGGTGCGCGGGGAGGCCGGACATCAGTTCAGCCGCAGTTCCGCGGACGCCTTCACGAGGTCGGCGCGGTGCTTGAGGACCACGTTGAGGCTGGCCCGCACCGCGTCGTCGTCCACGGTGTCGAGGCCGAGCGCGACCACGGTGCGCGCCCAGTCGATCGTCTCGGACACCGACGGCGCCTTGCGCAGCTCCAGCCCCCGCAGCACGCCGACGATGCGCACGAGCTCCTCCGCGAGCGCCTCGGGCAGCTGCGGGACGCGCGCCGCGACGATCCGCCGCTCGAGCTCGGCGTCGGGGAAGTCGAGGTGCAGGAACAGGCAGCGGCGCTTGAGGGCCTCGGAGAGCTCGCGGGTCGCGTTCGAGGTGAGCAGCGTGAAGGGCCGCTGGGTGGCCGTGATGGTCCCGAGCTCGGGCACGGTGACCTGGAAGTCCCCGAGCACCTCGAGCAGCAGGCCCTCGACCTCGACGTCGGCCTTGTCGGTCTCGTCGACCAGCAGCACCGTCGGCTCGTCTCGCCGGATCGCGGTGAGCAGCGGGCGGGTGAGCAGGAACTCCTCGGAGAAGACGTCGTCGCGGGCCTCGTCCCACGCCTGCCCCTGGCTGGCCTGGATGCGCAGCAGCTGCTTGGCGTGGTTCCACTCGTAGAGGGCGCGGGCCTCGTCGATCCCCTCGTAGCACTGCAGCCGCACCAGCCCGGAGCCCGTCGCCTCGGCGACCGCCCGCGCCAGCTCGGTCTTCCCGACGCCGGCCGGGCCCTCCACCAGCAGCGGCTTGCCCAGACGGTCGGCCAGGAACACGGTCGTCGCGACCGCCGTGGAGGCGAGGTACCCGACGCCCGCCAGCCTGGCGACGACGTCGTCGACCGAGTCGAAGAGTGTCGCCCGTCCGGTCGAGTCGCTGCCCACGCACCGCATCCTGCCCGTTGATCGTCGCCTTGTCCCGGGATGCGGCGGCGCCGGCTCACGTCGGGGCCGCCTCCAGCACGGTGAAGACGGCGGGCGCGGGGAGCGGCTCGGCGCTCACGAGCTCGAACCCGCCCGCCGCGAGCAGCGCGCGGAACTCCTCTTCCGTGCGCTCCCGCCCACCCACGTTGACCATCATGTTCAGGTCGGACAGGTAGGTGATCGGGTGCGCGGACCCGTCCGCGGTGCCCGGTAGGACCGGTTCCACGACGAACAGCCGGCCGTGGTCGGGCACGACCGCGTGCAGGTGGCGCAGGATCGTCGTCACGGCGGCGTCGTCCCAGTCGTGGACGATGCTCTTCATGAGATAGGCCTCGCAGCCACCGGGCACGCCGACGAAGAAGTCGCCGGTGACGACCTCCACCCGGTACGGGAAGTCCGCCAGCGCGATCGCGGACTCCGCCGCGCCGGCCGCGGAGTCGAACAGCACGCCGCGCAGGTGCGGGTGGCCGGCCAGGATCGACGCGAGCAGGGTCCCGTCGCCACCGCCGACGTCCATGAGCGAGTCGAAGCGACGGAGGTCGACGGCACCCGGCAGCACCGCGGACACCGCCGCCGTCGCCTGGCGCATCGAGGCGTTGAAGGTGCGCGAGAGGTGCGGGTGCGCCGCGAGGTGGCCGAAGAAGTCGACGCCGAAGACCTCGTCGAAGGTGGTGCGCCCGGTGCGCACGCTGTCGTCGAGCTTCGCCCAGGCCGCGACCATCGCCGGGTCGAGGAACATCTCGACGAAGGCCGCGAGCGAGTCCGGACGGTCGCGGCGCAGGAGCGCGCCGCGGGCGGTGGCGGCGAAGATCCCGGGCTCCGGCTCGCCCGCCAGCCCCAGGGCGGCGAGGGCGCGCAGCAGCCGCAGGGTGGCGGCCGGGTCGGTGCCGAGGTCGCCCGCCACGTCGCCCGCGGGACGACCGGTGTCGTCGAGGCGGTCGGGGACACCCAGGCGGACCGCCGCGGCCAGGGTCTGGGCGGCCATGTGCCCGAACACCAGCGCGGAGATGGCGCGGCGGTCGTCGACGCCGGCGTCCGGGACGGTCGGGTTCGTCGTCATCGGGCTCAGTACTTCGTGAAACGGTTGCCGACGCGCAGCGCGGCGTCGATGACCCCGGCGGGCACCTTCGTGCCGAACTGGCTGCGGGCCATCCGGCCTGCGGACGGGACGTCGGCGGTGTCGGGCCAGCTCTGCGGATCCCACAGCGTGGAGCGCAGGAACGCCTTCGCGCAGTGCAGGAACAGCTCGTCGATCTCGACGACGACGGCGAGGTCGGGCACCGACCGGCCGACCGCGAGGCGGTGGGCGAACGGCGGGTCGCGCACGATCTGCGCGGTGCCGTTGACGCGCAGCGTGTCGTTGCTGCCCGGCACCAGGAACAGCATCCCGACCTGCGGGCGCTGCAGGACGTTGCGCAGCGAGTCGAGCCGGCGGTTCCCCTTGCGGTCGCCGAACGCGATGCAGCGGCCCTCCTCGAGCACGATCACCGAGCCCGGCGGGTCCCCGCGGGGCGAGACGTCCACGGAGCCGTCGGCCGCCGTCGTCGCGAGCAGGAAGAACGGCGACGCCGCGAGGAAGCGCGCCGTCTCGTCGTCGACGCGGTCGATCGCCTTCTCGGCGATCGCCCGGGGCGGCTCCGCGACGACCTCGCGCAGCGCGGCCTCGTCGGTGATCACGGTCCAGTCCGGCACAGCTGCCCTCCCGATCGAAGTAAGGGCAACCTAACCTAAGAAGGAGGCGGGGCGGAACACCCGACGTGAGGGCGCCGCGGTCTCGGGGTGGTGCGCCGAGTGCGACGTGGTGCAGGTCGGGGCGGCTCGGGATCTGCCTCACGTCGCACTCGGTGAACCGGTCCCGGCGGATCACCCCGCGCCGCCCCACGGTGTCGGACCCCTGTGCTTTCGTGGGTCCATGACGGTTGCGACCGACCTGCGGGCCGACGCCGAGGCCACCCTGCAGCGCCTGGCGGGGCCGGACGCCGCGCTGCGTGAGGACCAGTGGCGGGCGATCGAGGCGCTGGTCGCGCACGGTCGGCGCGCGCTGGTGGTGCAGCGCACCGGGTGGGGCAAGTCCGCGGTCTACTTCGTGGCCACGGCGCTGCTGCGGGCGCGCGGGAAGGGCCCGACGGTGATCGTCAGCCCCCTGCTCGCGCTGATGCGCAACCAGATCGAGGCGGCCGAGCGGGCCGGCATCCGCGCGGTGACGGTGAACTCGGCGAACACGGACGACTGGGGGGCCGTCTACGGCGAGGTCCGCGCCGGCCAGGTCGACGTGCTGCTGGTCAGCCCGGAGCGGTTGAACAACCCGGAGTTCCGTGACCAGGTGCTCCCCGAGCTCTCGCGGACGGCGGGGCTGCTCGTGGTCGACGAGGCGCACTGCATCTCCGACTGGGGGCACGACTTCCGGCCCGACTACCGCCGGCTGCGCACCCTCATCTCCGAGCTGCCCGAGGGCGTGCCGGTCCTGGCGACCACGGCCACGGCGAACGACCGCGTGACCACCGACGTCGCCGACCAGCTTGGGGTGTCCGGTCAGGGTGACGGGGCCCTCGTCCTGCGCGGGGAGCTCGACCGCGAGTCCCTGCGGCTGAACGTCCTGCCGCTGCCCAGGGGCGCCGACCGGTTCGCGTGGCTCGCGCAGCACCTGGACGAGCTGCCGGGGTCGGGCATCGTCTACACGCTGACGGTCAGTGCGGCCGACGAGCTGGCGGCGTTCCTGCGCGAGCGCGGGCACGCCGTCGCGGCCTACACCGGCAAGACCGACCCGGCCGACCGCGAGCGCGCCGAGGACGACCTGCTGGCCAACCGGGTCAAGGCTCTCGTCGCGACGAGCGCGCTCGGCATGGGGTTCGACAAGCCCGACCTCGGGTTCGTCGTCCACCTCGGGGCGCCGCAGTCCCCCGTGGCCTACTACCAGCAGATCGGGCGTGCCGGCCGTGGCGTCGAGCGCGCCGAGGTGCTGCTGCTGCCGGGGCCGGAGGACCGCGACATCTGGGCCTACTTCGCCTCGCTGGCCTTCCCGGGGGAACCGCAGGTGCGGGTGGCGCTCTCGGTGCTGGGCGACGCGGGCCGGCCGATGTCGACCGCCGCCCTCGAGCCGCGCGTCGAGCTCTCGCGCGGGCGTCTGGAGATGATGCTCAAGGTCCTCGACACCGACGGTGCGGTGAAGCGGGTCAAGGGCGGCTGGGAAGCGACCGGGCAGCCCTGGGAGTACGACGGGGCGCGCTACACCGGGCTCGCGAAGGCGCGGCGCGCCGAGCAGCAGGCGATGCTCGACTACATCGACACCGCGGGCTGCCGGATGGAGTTCCTGCGCCGCCAGCTCGACGACCCGGGTGCGGCGCCGTGCGGGCGCTGCGACAACTGCACCGGGCAGCACTACGACCCGACCGTCGGGGAGGACGTCCGGGTGCAGGCCCAGGAGGTGCTCGACCGCCCGGGCGTGCCGCTCGCGCCGCGCAAGCAGTGGCCGAGCGGGATGGACGCCCTCGACGTGCCACTCAAGGGCAAGATCAAGCCCGAGGAGGCCGCCGAGGAGGGCCGGGCCATCGGGCGGCTCACCGACGTCGGGTGGGGCCCGCGGCTGCGTCCGCTCCTGCGCTCCGACGACCTCGTGCCCGACGCGGTGGTCGACGCCGCCGTCCAGGTCCTCAAGGGCTGGGGCTGGTCGGAGCGGCCGACCGGGATCGTGTGGCTGCCGAGCCGGACGCGGCCGGCGCTGGTCGAGAGCTTCGCCCAGCGCATCGCCTCGATCGGTCGGCTCCCGCTGCTCGGGGCGCTCGCCGACAGCGCTCCCCCGGTCTACTCCGACCCCGAGGACGACAGCGAGCCCGAGCCGCCGAACTCCGCCCAGCGTCTCGCCGAGGTGTACCGGCGCCTGTCGGTGCCGAGCAGCCTCGACCTGTCGTCCGGACCGATCCTCCTGATCGACGACGTGTCGGACTCCGGCTGGACCCTCACGGTCGCTGCGATGCTCCTGCGCCGGGCGGGCGCCCCCGCGGTGCTGCCGTTTACGCTGACCACCACGAACTAGCGTTCGGAGTCGCGTCGCGCTGCCATGTCGATGTCGGTCACGAGATCGGACCGCCACGGCTTCTCGAGCCGTGCGACGAGTTCCGACCACTCCGGGACGGGCTCGTCGCGACGGGCCTTCACCACGTGGTGCGCGAGCCGGCCGGTACGCACGAGGCACGGCACGTTGACGTGTCTCAGCGCCAGTGGACCGCTCGTCGTGTAGGCAGTAGCAAGAGCGCGCCCGAGGGAGCCCGCCGCAGTGAGGGCGTGTCCGGCGAGGAGCATCTCGTCGCGGAGTGACCTCTCCGCCGGCAGCAGAGCAGGCGTCCCACGCTCATGGACGGCACGCGCGTGGAGGTGCACCCGCACGATGGTCTCCACCGCAAGCACCGGTAACGGCTGGAGTGCGGCGGTACGCAGCGTGAGACCGGGTGCACCGTCCCGCTCTCCCATGTAGACGTAGCGGGCGAATGTCTGCGCTCCCTCCCAGGGCAGCTCGTTGAGATAGGTCCATCCGGGAAGCGGAATGCTCCGATCCGTCACCGCGTCGGTCACGAGATGCTTGCTCCAGAGCAGGAGGGCCTCCGCCGTGGACGCGACGCCCGGACCGCGCGGGATCACCTCCCTGATCCGCTGGCCGCTCCGCCACCGGACGCCCTCGAATTCGCCCCGCTTGATCTGACGTAGGCCCGAGGCCGCACGGAGAAGGTCGTGACCGGCGCTGCGCACCCGGTGGTTGGGCCCACCGAAGCCCTTGCCCATGTAGTCGATCGGCAGCTTGGCTTCCCGTTCCCACTGCTTGATCAGATCGGTGTCAGCAACCTTCTTCAGGCGATCCCGCACCGCTCCCTCGATCGGCGCGTCGAACCACGCCGCCGCGAAACCGACGGCACCGGCCAGACCCGCGACGGCCAGGTCCTCGGGGGTCCACTCGAGACGCGAGCAGTCCGGCAGGGGCAGCAGGCCCTCCCAGCAGCGGTCCGACCGCAGCGTGCGCGCAGCGGCGACGATTCCGTCGTAGGAGACCGCCGCAGGCGCTGAACCGAGTTCCACCGCCCTCCCCGCCAGGACCGCGTCGACAGCGCCCTCGAGTTCGGCCAGCCTGCGTCGCTGTGTATCGAGGACCATCGCAGTGTCCTCACGAGTCACCCTCATTCCCCCTCACCCGGGAGCCGACGGCGAAGACGCCGGAGCGCCGCCTTGATGACCACGATCAGCAGAGCCAGTTCCTGCGCCACCGTCCGCTTCTCGGCGCGATGCCGGCCCACACGACGAAGCTCGTCGTCCAGGTCCGCCGCCGTCCTGCCGTCAGGGTCCTCGTCGTCGGCCCGACGCAGACGGTCGATCTCCTCCTGGAGCCCACGCTTCTCCTCGTCGAGTTCTCGCACCTGCTGGGCGAGGAGGACGACCTTCTCCTGGACCTCGACGAGCTTCTGCTCCATGACGAGGACGACCCTGCGCAGAGCCTCGTCGTCGGCACGACCCTGGTCGAACAACAGCTTGGCCAGGAGTTCTGCGCGAACGACGTCCTGGACGGGCGACTGAGTCGGGCACCCCGCGATGCGCATGCCGCCGGCTCCCAGCCCCGCGCCGAGCACGCCTCCTGCTCCCGCAACGAAGGCGGCACCGCCTGCCATGCCGAACCCGCCCGCGGCCAGCGAGCCACCGCCGAGTGCGGCGAGTCCGGCCGACGTCGCCGCGGCTCCACTCAGCCCCATCGCTCCGCCGAGCGCTGCACCCACCGCCGGAGCCGCGTAGCCCATCGTCACGGCGCCGAGGACGATCCCCGCAGCGCCTGCAGCGGCCACGCGTCCCCACCGGACCTGATCCCGCTTGATCGTCCGGAGCAGCTTGCCGAGCTCGCGCTCGATCTCCTCGACGTCGTCCTGTCCCGCGTCGTCGAGCTCGGACGCGACATCCTGGAGGACCCGGGTGCGCGAGGCGGGCACCCACTTCAGCCCGTCCGGCCACGGCGAGCTCGTCGCGAGGGCGACCAGGACGCACAGCGCGTTCTCTCGACCCTTGATGTGATCGCAGGCCTGTGCACCACACTGCGCCAGGACCTCACGCGCCGCCGTCGTGGTGGTCGTGTCCCGCAGGCTTTCCGCCAGCTCCAGACGCCAGCTCGAGGCACCAGCGACGGATGAGGACAGGAGCGAAGCGAGCCGGTTGGCGGTCTCACCTCGTGTCTCGAGCTTGCGCGCGCGCACCTCGCCGGACCGTTCGCGGTCGACGTCGCTCGTCATCATGCGCAGCTCGAGGAGTTCGACGACCGCGAGGCCGTCGTCGTCCAACCTGGGTATCACGTCGTCTCGGTCGTCGTGCATGCGAGCCCCCGATCTCGTTGGTCGTCGATCTCTTCTCGCGGGAAAGGCCTCATGCGTTGCGTCCGTCGTAGACGCTTCACCCTCTTGGAACACCTCCGGAGGGCCCAGCGGGTGTCGATCGCCGTGTCGGGACTTGCGTCGCCCGCTGCGCCGTCCTGTCGCTGTGAGTCCCCACGACGGGACGTCGGGGCAGGGGACGCGGCCCGTGACAAGACGCCCGACCAGATGCGGCCGCGCCTGTGCACCTGACGTTCCCACCACGAACTGAGTCGGGCGTCCCGTCTGGCAGGCTGACGCCGCATCGCCGGCCGGGCCGTCCGGAGTCTGCGAGGAACACCCGGGGGACGCATGACCGCACGGGGCGCGCCGACGGCTCCGGGCGTCCTCGGCCCGCCGCCCGACGTCGCGGAACGTCCCTCCCCGGCGGTCGGCGCGCGCCTGCTCGCCGCGGTCGCGGTCGCGCTGCTGCTCGGGGTCCTGCTGACGCTGCGCCTCGGTCTGATCGGCGGGGACGCGATCGGCGCGGCGGACAACGGCGACACCGTCCGGCTCACCTGCGTCGCGCAGCTCGTCCCCGACACCACCGACGGGACCGCGCCCGGACACGGGGTGGCGATCACGGAGTACCGGACCGGAGGACCAGGCTGCACGCGCGACGCCCCGACCACCTCGGCCGGCCTCGTGCTGCAGGCGACCGTCACGATCGCGACCGCCCTGGACCCCACCCCGGTCGCCCCGGACGGCTCCACGCGCTTCACCCTCGAGTGGCTCGCCGCGGCCTACGTCGCCCTGCTGGCCGTCGGGGCCGGTGCCGCGACGTTCGCGGCCACGGCCGGTCGCGCCCGATGGCTCGTCGCGTCCGCCGTGGTCGGCATCCCGGCGGCGCCGCTGCTGCTCGTGCCGTGGTGGTCGCGGTTCCTGGTCTCGGCGTTCAGCGAACCGGCCGGGCTCCTCGGGACGGTGTGGGCGGCCTGGGGGCTGCTGGCCCTGGCGGTCACCCGCCCCGCCGACCGCGGCGCCCGCGTGATCGCCCTCGCCCTGGTCGCTCTCGGCGGGGTCGTGGCGACGACCGCCAAGCCGGGCTTCCTGCCCGTCGGCGCCGCCGTCGTCGTCGCGTGCCTGCTGGTCACGGTCGGTACGGCGCCGTGGCGACGCCGCGCGCCGGGGATCCTGGCCGCCGGGCTGGTCGTCGCGGTCTCGGTCCTGCCGGTCCTGTCCTCGCTGCGGGCCCAGGACGAGGCGTACGCGTGGGTCAACGCCCACAACCTCGCGTTCACGGCGGTGCTTCCCGAGGCCGGCCCGTCCGCCACCGGGCCGCTCGGGCTGCGACCGGAGGCGTGGGGGCAGTCCGGCCAGCACTTCTATCTCGACGGCGGGCGCAGCGTGCCGGACTGGCAGGCGACGGTCGGCGACCGGCCCGACGAGCTGCGGGCGGACGCCGTCCGGTTCGTCGCCGAGCACCCGAGGGTGCTCGCCCGGATGGTGCACCGCGGCCTCGTCGCCACCCTGCGTCCGCAGATCCCGTACTTGGCCTCCGCCACCGGCGGTGCGCGCACCGTCGACGGGGTGGTCGCGGACGTGCCGCCGGTCCCCGAGGGGTCCCAGACGATGGGCCCGACCTTCGTCTACCTCGACGGGCTGCCCGGTCGGTGGGTACCGCCGACGGTCGTCGCCCTGGCGCTGCTGGCAGGGGCCCTGACCCTCCTCCCCGCGGCACGGCGCCGCCTCGCGCCGACCGCGTCCGGCCTCGCCCGCGTCTCGGCGCTGCTCGCCGTCACCGGCGTCGGCGTCGTCGTCGTGGCGGTGCTGGGCGACGGGTACTGCGAGCTCGCGAAGCACGTGTGGCTCGGGTCGTACGCGCTCGTCGTCAGCGGAGGGACTCTGCTGGCCGCGGCGGGCGGGCTGGTGTCGGCCCGCCGAGTGCGACGTGATGCAGGTCCCGCGCCCGGCGGACCTGCCTGACGCGGCACTCGCAGCGCGAGGCACCTGGACGGGACCCGATCACTCGGCGAGAGTGACGACACCGACCGGCTCTGGACAGGGGACGAAGTGGACACCCGCGCGAACACCGTCGACGGCGTCCTGCGCCGCAGCGCCCGCCGCACGCCCGACCGCACGGCGCTGCTCTTCGCCGACCGCTCCTGGACCTACCGCGAGCTCGACGAGGCGACCAGCCGCACCGCCGGGTGGCTGCGCTCGCTCGGCGTGGCGCAGGGCGACCGGGTCGCGACGTACGGCCGGAACTCCGACGCCTACCTGCTGAGCTTCCTGGGCGCGGCCCGGATCGGCGCGGTCCACGTGCCGATCAACTACGCGCTCACGGGTGAGGAGCTCGCCTACCTGCTCGACCAGTCCGGCTCGAAGGTGCTCGTCGTCGACCCCGCGCTCGCCGGGAACGTCGAGGCGCTCGCCCAGCGGCCCGACCAGGTCGTCCCGATGCGCGACGCCCCCGGCAGCCTGCTCGACGCCGCTCGCACGGGCGAGGTGCCCGAGCTCGACGTCACCGTCGAGGACACCGACCTGGTCCAGCTGCTCTACACCAGCGGCACCACGTCGAGGCCCAAGGGCGCGATGATGACCCACCGCGGTCTCGTGCACGAGTACGTCTCGGGCATTCACGCGCTGTCGATGAGCGAGCACGACGAGCCGCTGCACGCGATGCCGCTCTACCACTCGGCCGGGATGCAGCTGTTCATGCTGCCGTACCTGGCGGTCGGGGCGACGAACCACCTGATGGAGGCGCCCGACGTCCCGGAGATCCTCCGCCGGGTCGAGGCCGACCGGATCGGCGCGATGTTCCTCGCCCCCACGGTGTGGGTGCCGCTGGTGAACCACGCCGACTTCGGCACCCGCGACCTCACGACCCTGCGCAAGGCATTCTACGGCGCGTCGATCATGCCCGGCCCGATCCTCGCCCGGCTGCGCGAGCGGCTGCCCGAGCTCGGCGTCTACAACTGCTTCGGGCAGTCCGAGATCGGCCCGCTCGCCACCGTGCTGCAGCCCGAGGAGCACGACGAGCGTCCCGACTCGTGCGGGCGCCCGGTGCTGTTCGTCGAGCTGCGGGTGATCGACGACCAGGGTGACGACGTCGGGCCGGGCGAGGCCGGCGAGGTCGTCTACCGGTCCCCGCAGCTCTGCGAGGGCTACTGGGACAAGCCCGAGGAGACCGCCGAGGCGTTCTCCGACGGCTGGTTCCACTCCGGGGACCTGGTCCGGATCGACGAGCAGGGCTACATCACCGTCGTCGACCGGATCAAGGACGTCATCAACACCGGCGGCATCCTGGTGGCCTCCCGGGAGGTCGAGGACGCGCTGTACACCCACGAGGCGGTCGCCGAGGTCGCGGTCATCGGCACCCCGGACGAGCGCTGGATCGAGGCGGTGACGGCGTTCGTCGTGCTCCGCGAGCCCGACGCGGCCTTCGACACCGCGCAGCTCATCGAGCACGCGAAGGCGCGGCTCGCGAAGTTCAAGGTGCCGAAGGCGGTGCACCTGATCGAGGAGCTGCCCCGCAACCAGTCCGGCAAGCTGCTCAAGCGGGTGCTGCGGGACAAGGTATGAGCAGTATGAGCACCCCGGACGCTCCGACGCGCGGGAACTGGTTCACCCGCGGCGGCTGGTGGTTCCTCGTCCACCTGCTGAGCTTCGGGGTGCTGGCGGTGATCCCCTTCGGCGCGGCGGCGGCGGTGTCCCGACGCCGGGCGCACCTCTGGCTGGCCGGGGCGGTGGCCGTCCTGACGGTCACCATGTTCACCCTGGTGACCCTCGCGCCGGTGGACGCGGCGGGGAGGCGGACCGGCCCCCTGGACGCCATCGCGACGGTCCTCCTCACCGGGCTGTTCTTCGGCGGCCTCGTCGCGCTCGTCGTCGTCCGGGGACAGGTCTACGGCCGGCACGCGCCGGCCCGACCGGCCCCGCCCTCCGGACCCGACCCCGCCGTCACGCGGGCCCTCGCGGCCCGGCAGCGCCGCCAGGAGGCGCGGCGGATCGTCGCCGAGGACCCGCTGCTGGCGCGGGAGCTGCGGATCGGCCGGCCCGACCAACCCCGGGACTACGACGACGGCGGGCTGGTCGACCTGAACTCCGCACCCGCACCGGCGCTGGCGTCGGTGTGCGACCTCTCCCCGGAGCAGGCCGGGCGCATCGTCCAGGCCCGGCAGGCGGCGGGGCGGTTCGCGGGCGTGGAGGACGTCTTCACCTGGGTCGACCTGCCCGTCGAGGTGTGGGACCGCGTGCGCGACCGCGGCGTCGTCCTCTGACCGACACGCGCGGCGGGTGACCCGGATGAGTGACATCTGAGAGCGTTTCGTACGGTCGGGGGATCGACCTCACGACTCTCCCCGCCCGGGGCCGGCGGGGCGCTGCGCTCCGCCACGGCCTCCGCACCGCCGCGGGCGATCTCCACGACGCCGTCCTGGCGATCCCGCGCGCCGTCGTGGTCCCCGTGGCCGTCGGGTGCTCGGCGGCGCTCGCGACGGTGCTCGCGCTCGCCCTGCGGATCGGGCTCGTCACCGTGCCCGGGCTCGGCGGGGGCCTCATCGGCGTGGGCGACAACGGCGACGCGTACCGGCTGTTCTGCACCGCCGGGCTGACCCCGGACACCCCGTCGGGGTTCTCGCTCTGGCGCGGCGTCGTCGTCACGTCCTTCACCACCGGCGCGGACCCGTGCACCGCCGCGCCGACGTCGTCCGCGTTCCTGCTGCGACTCGTCGTGCCGGACGGCCCCGGGGTCTGGTCGCTGACGTCCTACGCGTGGCTGCTGGCGGGGATCGTGGCGCTCGCGGTCGGGATCGGCGCCGCCACGCTGGCCACCGTCCGGCCGTGGCGCGTGGCGCTCGTGGTGGTCCCGCTCGTCGGGCTGCTCGGCGTGTCGTGGTGGTCGCGCTTCCTGGTCTCGCTCTACGCGGAGCCGACCGCGCTGGTCGCGGTCACCGCGCTGCTCGTGGGCCTGCTGGTGGTCGTCGGCACCCGCCCCGAGCACCGCACGCAACGCCTCGTCGCGCTCGCGCTGATCGGGCTCGGCGGGCTGGCGGGAGCGACCGCGAAACCCGGCTTCGTCCCGATCGGGCTGGTCGCGGCGGCCGCCGCCGCGCTCGTCGTCGTGCGCTCCCGGTCCCGACGGCGGGTGTGGCGGCTCGCCGGCCCGCTCGTCGCCCTCGCCCTGCTCGCCGGGGCCGCCTCCCCGGTGAGCGCCGCGCTCGAGGGCCAGGACCGCAGCTACGCCGCCGTCAACGCGCACAACCTGCTGTTCACCGCGGTGATGCCGGAGGTCGGGCCGGAGGTCGTCGTGCCCGCCGTCGGGCTCCCGCCGGACGCCGCCGCCCACTCCGGCGAGGGCTTCTACGTCGCCGGCGGGATGGGGATCCCCGGGTGGGCCACCGCCGTCGGCGACCGCCCGGACGAGGCCCGGTCGACCGCCCGGTCGCTGCTGCTCGAGCACCCGGAGGCCTTCGCGACGATGGTCGGCCGCGGCCTCACCGCGACGCTGCGGCCCCAGCTGACCTACCTGCCGTCGGAACCCCGCGGGACCGCGCCGGAGCACTTCGAGGGCCGGACGGTCTACCCGGAGGCGGGCCCGCAGACCACGCTGCTCGTCCGGTGGCTCGACGCGATCCCGCTCGGGTGGCTGCCGCTCGCCCTCCTCGTCGCGGCCCTCGGGGCGGCCGCCGCCACCCTGCTCCCCCGCGTCCGCCGCGGCGACCCGCTGGTCGTCGGCCTCGTCCGCGTCGCGGGTGCCACTGCCGTGCTCGGGCTCGGCATCGTCACCCTGGCGGTCGCGGGCGACGGCTACTACGAGCTCTCCAAGCACGTCTGGCTCGGTTCCTACCTCTTCCTGACGGCGGGTGTCACCGGCCTGGCCGCGGCCCTCGCCGGGGCGACCGCGCGCTTCCGCCGCCGCGCGTGACCCGCCGTCACGAACGCCGGTAGAGCCGCGAACCGATCACGGTGGCGCCGACCGGCAGGGCCGCGAGCCCGGGATTCGGGCCGTCCGGTCCGCCCTTGTCGATCTGGTACTGCAGGAGCGCGTTGCTCGCGCCGGCGTCGGCGACGAACAGGTCGATGCGGTAGGGGTCGGTGTCCGGGTCGAACTGCCGACCGAGGTAGTACTGCCCGCAGTCGAACGTCTCGTCGGTGCGGGTGACGCAGGGCTTGTCCTGCGGGAAGAACCGGCCGGTGCCGGGGTCGAACGTGGTAGCCCACAGCAGCGTGCTCTCGGGCAGGCCGTTGTAGTTGCCGGCGAGCCGGAAGGTCTTCGGCACGGCCGAGGTGACGGGGTCGAGGACCGTCGCGGCCGCCGGCTCCGTCGGTCCCGGGCGGTTCACCAGGGCCACGACGCCCAGGGCCAGCGCCGCCCCCAGCAGCAGCGACACCACCGCGACGAGGGCGACCGGTACCCGTCGTCGGGACGAGGCGGGTGCGGGTCCGGCGACCCCGGCGGGGGCGTCGGCCGTCTCCGGGACGGTGGCCCACGGCGGCGGGTCGGCGGTGACCTCCTCGCCCTGCCGGCGGCGGATCTCGAGGTCGTGGAGGTGGCGCCAGTACGCGCTCCACGCGGCGAGGTCGTCGTCGCCGACCTCGGCCGCCCGGAGGACGGCGCGGACGAGGGGGAGGTCGGCGAACGTCTCGCCCCGCAGGGCCTTCGCGAGCGCCGAGCGACTCAGGCGGACGTCGTCGGGGAACCGCCGCTGGATCGTGTCCAGGGTCGGCTCGCCGTGCTCGCTCAGCGTTGCGCGCAGCCAGTACGCCAGTTCGCGGCGCGGCGACCCGTTGCGCTCGACCGGCGCCGGCCGCCGGCCCGGTTCCCCTTGCCGCGACCTCGGTCCCTGCTCCCCCATGCTGCTCATCTTCCCTCGCGGCGCGGGAGAAATACCTGGTCGGACGCGGCTTCGTGTCGACCTTTTCGCGGCCGGTGGCGAGCAACCCGATCTTCTCGGTATCCCTGTCCCCGACGGTGCGAGGGGGGACGGGCCGTCACCCGAGCGGTCGGCGTCGTCCGGCCGCGGCCGTCGGGGGGAGCGGCCGGGCACCTCGGTGCCCGGCCGTGCCCCACCGTTGTCAGGCGGGCTGCGACACCGGCTCGTCGGTCTGCTCGCGGTCGGTCTGCTCGCGGTCGGTCTCCCGCTCGAGCAGCCCCTCCTGCGCCGCCACCAGGGTCGGCACCGCGACCTGGCCGGCGACGTTCGTCGCCGTCCGCATCATGTCCATGATCGGGTCGATGCCGATGATCACGGCGATGCCGGCCGCGATGAGCTGCGGCGGCATGCCCACCGCGGCCAGGGTCAGCGTGAGCATCGTGAACCACCCGGTGGTGCCCGCGGTGGCGAGCGCCCCGAAGACCGCCACGCCGACGATCACGACGTACTGCCAGACCCCGAGCGGGAAGCCGGCCAGGTGCGCGACGAAGATCGTCGCGAGCGCGGGGTAGACCGCCGCGCAGCCGTCCATCTTGGTCGTGGACCCCAGCGGTACGGCGAAGCCCGCGTAGTTGCGCTCGACGCCCAGGTCGATCGCGGCCTGGCGGGAGAACGGCAGCGACGCGCCCGAGGAACGGGACACGAACGCGAACTGCAGCGTCGGCCACGTGACCCCGAAGAAGCGGCGCGGGCCGATCCCGGCGACGACGCGCAGCAGCACCGGGTACACGACGAACAGCACCAGGGCGCAGCCGAGGTAGACCGTGCCGATCAACCCGAGCAGGGAGCCGACCACACCGGTCCCGTAGGTGGCGAAGGCGTTGCCGATCAGACCCAGCACGCCGACCGGCGCGAGCACGATGATGCCGCGGATGACCGTGAGCACCACCTCGAAGGCCGACCGGGAGAACGTCACGAAGGGCTGTGCCTTCTCGCCCAGCGCGTAGGCGGCGGCCCCGACGAGCAGCGCGGCCACCACCACCTGCAGGACGTTGTTCTCGGCGAAGGCGGCGACCGGGTTCGAGGGCACCAGGTCGGTGAGGAAGGCACTCCACGACCCGGTGGTCCTCGCGTCGACCTCCGCGACGTCGGCCGGGTCGGCGGTGAGCGAGAGGCCCTGGCCCGGCTGGAACACCAGGCCGATCGCGAGCCCGATGAGGACCGCGATCAGCGACGTCCCCGCGAACCAGGCGACGGTGCGGCCGCCGAGCCGGGCCGCGGTCCGCCCGCCGCCGAGGTCGCGGAGGCTGACGATGCCGACCACGATCGCGAGGAAGACCAGCGGGGCGACCGTGAACTGCAGCAGGTTCGTGAACAGCGTGCCGATGGTGTCGAGGGTCCCGGCGAGCCACTCGGCGCCGGTGACGCGGGCGACGATGCCGAGGACGGCGCCGAGGACGAGCCCGGCGAGGGTGAGCAGGGCGAACACGCGCGGGGCCTTCCAGGCACGGGCGGCGCGGACGACGAGAGACAACGGGAGTTCCTTCACGGATGACGACGGGTGGGTGGACGCGTCAGCGTCGACACCCACTACTCATCCGACGGCACAGGTCGATGACCCGCCGTCGCACCAGGTACGTACCTCTCCCGTGCACGGTTCCCTCAACGCACGGGCGGGACGTCGTGTTCCCTAGCCGAGCCCGACGGCGGTCGAGGCCGGGACCACCACGAACTGCCGCAGCACCAGGTCGGTGAAGACCACCGGGCCGCGTGGGCCGGGCACGTGGTCCACGTTGATGCCGGTCTCGGGCACGCGGCGCAGCTTGAAGCCGTCCAGCAGCCGCGTGGTGGCGTTCCAGAAGGCGCCGGTGCCGGCGTAGGTGTCGAGGAAGGTCCGGGCGGCGGCCTCGTCGGCGGTGACCACGGTCGCGGCGAGCCCGGAGGTCTCCCGGTTGGCGATCGCAGCCGCGTCCGCCGGGCCCTGTGCGGGGGCGAGGGTCACCGTCGCCTCGTGCCCGTCGTCGAGGGCCCACTCGTGGCCCAGGGCGTGGTCGTGGGGCGGCATCGAGGCGGTCACGCCGGCGTCGGCGAGCAGCTTGACCAGGATCGGCGTCACGGCGTCCCACTGCGGCGCGTCGACCAGGAGCAGGTTCAGCCGGTTGCAGACGCCGAGCCGGTCCACCGACTCCGTCACGAGCTTCGCGGCCAGCTCCGGGTCGGCCGCGCGGTCCACGTAGAGCACGCCGCCGCCGTCGGCGTGGGCGAGGGTGCGCACGCCGTGCTGCGCGGCCTCGAGTCCGAGCGCCCGCGTCGTCTCCCCGGAGCCGCGCAGGATCACCAGCGGGATCAGCCCGGGACGGCGGACCAGCTCGACCGCGCACTCGCGACTCGCGTCGCCCACCAGCGTCACCGCGTCCGCCGGCAGCCCGGCCGCGGCCAGCGCCGGCCCGACCACGTCGGCCATCAGCGCACTCGCCGACGCCAGCGCCGCGCCGCCGGTGCGCAGGACCCCCGCGTTGCGCGACTTCACCAGCTGCGACGCGACGTCGACAACCACGTTCGGTCGCGCCTCGAAGTTCGCCCCGATCACGCCGACGGGCCGCCGGCGCTCGATCAGGCGCAGCCCGTCCGGCCGTTCCTCGACGACGGTGTCCCGCGGCGGCACGGGGACCTCGGCGAGGCCGCGCAGCGACTCGGCCATCGCCGCGAGCCGGTCCTCGTCGAGGCGCAGCCGGTCGAGCAGCGCCCCCGTCATCCCCGCGTCCCGGGCGGCGGCGAGGTCGGCCGTGTTCGCGACGGCGAGGGTGGGCGCCTTCGACACGAGCAGGTCGGCCATCCCGCGCAGCGCCGCGGCGATCTGCGCCTCGCCCGCCGCCGCCATCGCCGGTGCGGCGGCGGCCGCCCGCTCGCCGCAGTCGGTGACGATGTCGGCGGGAGTGCTCATCGGACCAGTATGCCGATCTCGCCTGGAGGGTCGGCTCGGGCGGTGCGTCAGCAATGGTCCGTTGCTGACGTCAGGTGCACGAACGGCGCCACTCGCGCATCGGAGGCGGACCGCCCGTGATGTGTGAATGGCGCATCTCGGACGTCAGGTGTCAGCAACGGTCCATTGCTGACACACCGGAGGGGCGGCGACCTCAGACCGGCGCCGGACGCCGACCGACCGGCACGAGGTCGTCGGCGTGCACGACCTCCCGCCGGAACTCCGGGGCCAGGTCCCGGGTCTTGCGGCCGACGAGCTCCGGCATCTCCTCGGCGTCGAACGCCACCACGCCGCGGGCGACCGTCTCTCCGTGCGGCCCCACCAGCTCCACGACGTCACCGGCCTCGAAGTCGCCGTCGGACCCGGTGATCCCCGCCGCCAGCAACGACCGCCGCTTCGCCGCCGGGCCGGAGGCCACCGCCCGCACCGCCCCGTCGTCGAGGTGGAGCCGCCCGCGCGACCCGGCCATGTGGCGCAACCAGAACCGGCGCGCCGAGAGCCGCGGGCCGGTCGGGGCGAACACCGTGCCGACCTCCCCGCTCGTCAGCGCCCGCGCCGCGTCCGCCGCCCCCGCGACGAGCACCGGCACGCCGGCACCCGAGGCCAGGTCGGCCGCCGCGAGCTTGGAGGCCATGCCACCGGTACCGACCGACGCCGCGCCCGGCCGGGCGACGCGCACGGCGGCGAGGTCGGCCATCCCGTGCACCTCGTCGAGCATGGCCGCCCCGGGCAGGCGGGGGTCGTCGTCGTACACGCCGTCGACGTCGGAGAGCAGCACCAGCGCCTCCGCCCCGACGATGTGCGCGACGAGGGCGGCGAGCCGGTCGTTGTCGCCGAAGCGGATCTCGTCCGTGGCCACGGTGTCGTTCTCGTTGACCACCGGCACCACCCCGAGTCCGAGGAGGCGCTCGAAGGTGCGCTGGGCGTTCCGGTAGGGCGCCCGGCGGACGACGTCGTGGCTGGTGAGCAGGACCTGCCCGACGACGCGGTCGTGCCGGGCGAACGCATCGGCGTAGGCCCGCGTGAGGTGCAGCTGCCCGACCGAGGCGGCAGCCTGCTGGGTCGCGAGGTCCCGGGGGCGGCGGGTCAGGCCGAGCGGGGCGAGCCCGGCCGCGATCGCGCCGGAGGACACCAGGATCACCTGCGTGCCGGCGGCGGCCCGGCCCGCGACCGCGTCCACCAGGGCGTCCAGCCGCGAGACCTCGAGCCCGCCGGAGACGCTCGTCAACGACGACGACCCGATCTTGACGACGAGCCGCCGCGCGCCCTGCACGGTCGCGCGGGCCCCGGTGCTCGCCCCCGGGATCACTCCTCGTCCCACCCGTAGGAGTCTCCGCCGTCGACCCAGGACGGGACACCGAGTTCCGCGTCGTCGCGGTGCCGGCGGCGTTCACCCCGCGCGGCCTTGCGCTCGGCCGCCGACACCCGGTCCACGCGGCCCGCGCCGTCCACCCGGACGTCCGTGCCCCGGACGTGCCCGCCGAGGGCGGCGATGCCGGCCGGGGTCGACGGCTCCCAGTCGAAGGTGTGCACGCCGATCGTCACCATGTCGCCCGCGGACGCCCCGGCCTCGGCCAGGGCCTCCTCGACACCGAGCTTGGCGAGCCGGTCGGCCAGGTAGCCGACGGCCTCGTCGTTGCTGAAGTCGGTCTGGCGCACCCACCGCTCGGGCTTCTCACCGCGGACGACCCACGCCGGGCCCTCGTCCGCGTCGACCGTGGGATCGGCCGCGACCGTGAACCCGGTGTCGTCGACCGCCTTGGGCCGCAGCACCACCCGCGGCGGCACCGTGACCAGCGCCGACGCCCGGGCCTCGGACACCGCACCGGCCATCAGAAAGGTCAGCTCCCGCAGCCCGGTGTGGGCCGCGGTCGAGATCTCCACGACCGGCCACCCGAACTCCTCGACGTCGGGACGGACCAGCTCGGCGAGATCGGCGGCGTCCGGGACGTCCATCTTGTTCAGGGCGACGATGCGGGGCCGCTCGGAGAGGTCCGTGCCCAGGGCCGGGGTGTAGGCGGCCAGCTCGGCCTCGAGCGCCCGGATGTCGGAGACCGGGTCGCGGTCGGTCTCGAAGGTCGCGCAGTCCACGACGTGCACCAGCACCGAGCACCGCTCGATGTGCCGCAGGAAGTCCAGGCCGAGCCCCTTGCCGCCGGACGCCCCCGGGATGAGCCCCGGGACGTCGGCCACCGTGAACGTCGACTCCCCCGCACTGACCACCCCGAGGTGCGGGGTCAGCGTGGTGAACGGATAGTCCGCGATCTTCGGTCTCGCCGCCGACAGCGCGCTCACCAGCGACGACTTGCCCGCCGACGGGAAGCCGAGCAACCCGACGTCGGCCATCGAGCGGAGCTCGAGCACGAGGTCACGCGACTCCCCCGGTTCGCCGAGCAGCGCGAAGCCGGGCGCCTTGCGGGCCGGACTCGCGAGGGCGGCGTTGCCGAGCCCGCCGCGACCACCTTCGGCGGCGACGTAGCGCATGCCGGGGGCGCTGAGGTCGCCGAGCACCTCGCCGTCGGGCGACATCACGACGGTGCCCTCGGGGACGGCGAGCTCCACGTCGTCGGCGTTCGCGCCGTTGCGGAAGGAGCCCTGGCCGGGCCGCCCGTTGCCGGCGACCGCGTGCGGGCGGTGGTGGAAGTCCAGGAGGGTGTGCACGCCGGGGTCGGCGACGAGCACGACGTCCCCGCCTCCCCCGCCGTTGCCGCCGTCCGGGCCGCCGAGCGGCACGAACTTCTCCCGACGGACCGAGGTGCATCCGTGCCCGCCGGAGCCGGCGGTCACGTGCAGGGTCACGCGGTCGACGAACCGCGCCATGGTGGATCCTTCCTCGACACAGACGAAGGGGCGGACCCGACCGGGCCCGCCCCTCGCCTGCTGTGCTGCTGGAAGAGGCTCAGGCCTCGACCGGCACGATGTTGACGTTCTTGCGCCCGGCCTTGGTGCCGAAGGTGACAGCCCCCGGGATCAGGGCGAACAGCGTGTCGTCCCCGCCGCGGCCGACGCCGACGCCGGGGTGGAACTTGGTGCCGCGCTGGCGGACGAGGATCTCGCCGGCCTTCACGACCTGACCGCCGAAGCGCTTGACCCCGAGCCGCTGGGCGTTGGAGTCGCGACCGTTGCGGGAGCTGGATGCACCCTTCTTGTGAGCCATGTGTTCCGCTCCCCTACTTCGAGATGCCGGTGATCTCGACCTGGCTGTAGCGCTGGCGGTGGCCGACGCGCCGCTTGTAGCCGGTCTTGTTCTTGTACTTCATGATCCTGATCTTCGGGCCCTTCGCCTCACCGCGGATGCTCCCGGTGATCGAGACCTTGGCGAGGTCGTCGGCGGAGGACAGCACGGTCGACCCGTCGACCACGAGCACGGGCTGCAGGTCGACCGAGTCGCCGTCCAGCAGCTCCACGTCGAGGACGTCGCCGACCGCGACCTTGTACTGCTTGCCGCCGGTCTTCACGATCGCGTACATCTCGGACGCAGGCTCCTGTCGTGCTGGACGTTCGGTCTGGTTCGGGAGGCGCGCCCCGATCGGGGCGCCTCACCGTGTGCCGGCGTGGTCCACCCCGGCACTGCTCGTTCCACGATACCCGCCGCCTTCCCGACGACGGGCGACGGGGTCAGTTCCCGACGGCCCCGACCGGCGGGCCGGCCGGCCGCGACGCGGTGCGCCGGCGCCGCCTGGGCGTCGGCTCCGCGTTCCCGACGGCGGGTGCGGCCGCCTCGGGCGCTCCGGAGTCGCCGGGGTCCGGCTCGGCCACGGGCGTCGGCGCCACCATCGCCCCGATGCGTCCGGTGATGAAGGGCTGGTCGGGCTCCTCGGACACCGGCGCCGGCGCGGGCGTCCCGGGGGACTCCTCGGCCAGGTCGGCCTCGAGGGCCACCTCGGACTCCTCGCCGGCCTCGGCGGCCGTCTCCTCGGCGTCCTCGGCCGCGTCGACCGTGGCGTCGGACGTCCCCGGGGCCGGCTCCTCGGCCTCCCCGGACTCCTCCGACTCCTCCGACTCCTCCGACTCCTCCGACTCCTCCGACTCCCTGGCCTGGTCGACCTCCAGGGCCACCTCGGGCTCCTCGGCCTCGGCCGCCGTCGCGTCCGCGGCCGGCCCGGCCGGGTCGGGCCCCGCGGCCGACGGCTCGGTCGTGCCGGTCGACTCGTCCGCGAGGTCGGCCTCCAGCACCACCTCCGGAGCCTCGGTCTCCGCGGCCTCCTCCGTCTCCGCGGGGCGGCGGGCGGCGAACTCGGCGGGGCTCGGGACGTGCCCGGCGACGCCGTTCGCGGTCTCGGTCACCGTCGTCGGCGAGCCGCCCTCGGACGACGCGCCGCGCCGGCCGCGGCCACGCCGGCGACCCGACCCGGACGAGCCGTTCGAGGAGCTCTCGGAGGAGCCGTTCGACGACCCGTTCGACGACCCGCTCGATGAGCCGGCGGACGCGCCGTTCGTCGAGCCCCGCCCGGTGTCGTGCTGGTGGCCGCCGTTCGTGCCGATCACCGGCTCGGTGGACACGATGACGCCCCGGCCCTTGCAGTGCTCGCAGACCGTGGAGAACTCGTCCAGCAGGCCCTGCCCGACGCGCTTGCGGGTCATCTGCACCAGGCCCAGCGAGGTCACCTCGGCGACCTGGTGGCGGGTGCGGTCGCGGCCGAGGCACTCCGTGAGCCGGCGCAGCACGAGGTCCCGGTTCGACTCCAGCACCATGTCGATGAAGTCGATGACGATCATGCCGCCGATGTCGCGCAGCCGGAGCTGGCGCACGACCTCCTCGGCGGCCTCGAGATTGTTGCGGGTCACCGTCTCCTCGAGGTTGCCCCCGGAGCCGGTGAACTTGCCGGTGTTGACGTCGACCACGGTCATCGCCTCGGTGCGGTCGATCACCAGGGTGCCGCCGGAGGGCAGCCAGACCTTGCGGTCCAGCGCCTTCACCAGCTGCTCGTCGATGCGGTACGCGGCGAACACGTCCTCGGGGCCGGTGTGGCGGGACAGGCGGGGCACGAGGTCGGGCGCCACGTGCGAGATGTAGCCCTCGAGGGTCTCCCAGGCCTGCTCGCCGGAGATCACCAGCGACGAGAAGTCCTCGTTGAACATGTCGCGCACGACGCGGATCAGCAGGTCCGGCTCCTCGTGCACGAGCGAGGGCACCTTGGGCTTGTTCTTGCCCTTGCCCTCGGCCGCGTCCTGGCCGGTGCTCGAGATGACCTCCCACTGCGCGGCGAGCCGGCGCACGTCGGCGTCGAGCTCGGCCTCCTCGATCCCCTCCGCGGCGGTGCGGATGATGACCCCGGCCTCGTCGGGGACGATGCGCTTGAGGATGTCCTTGAGGCGCTTGCGCTCCGGCTCGGGCAGCTTGCGGCTGATGCCGGTGGCGCCGCCGCCGGGGACGTAGACCAGGAAGCGGCCGGGCAGGCTGATCTGGGTGGTCAGGCGCGCGCCCTTGTGGCCGACCGGGTCCTTGGTGACCTGCACCAGCACGGAGTCGCCGGACGACAGCGCGTGCTCGATCTTGCGCTGCTTGCCGTCCAGCCCCGCGGCGTCCCAGTTGACCTCGCCGGCGTAGAGCACCGCGTTGCGGCCGCGCCCGATGTCGACGAAGGCCGCCTCCATCGAGGGCAGCACGTTCTGCACGCGGCCGAGGTAGACGTTGCCGACCATCGAGTTCTGCCCGATGCCCGCCACGAAGTGCTCGACCAGCACGCCGTCCTCGAGGACGCCGATCTGGCTGCGGTCCGCCTGCTGGCGCACGACCATGGTCCGCTCGACGGCCTCGCGGCGGGCCAGGAACTCCGACTCGGAGAGGATCGACGGACGGCGGCGGCCGGCCTCGCGGCCGTCGCGGCGCCGCTGGCGCTTCGCCTCGAGGCGGGTCGAGCCCTTGACGCCCTTGACCTCGTCGTCGCTGGAGCGCTTCGGCTCGGTCTTCTCGCGGACGTGGGTGACGGTGTTCGGTGGGTCGTCCGGCGTCGAGGACGCGTCGCCGGAGTCGTCCGACCCGCGCCGGCGACGCCGACGACGCCGACGGGACGAGCCGGACCCGGACTCCGCGGAGTCGTCGGCGGAGTCGTCGGAGTCGTCGTCCGACTCCTCGGAGGTCTGGTCCTCGGCGTCCTCGGACTCGTCCGACGACGCGTCGTCGTCGGTCGACTCGTCGTCGGGCCCGTCGTCCCCGCCCCGGCCGCGGCCACGACCGCGGCGGCCCCGACGGCGGCGCCGGCGGCCGGACTCGTCGTCACCGTCGGAGTCGGTGCCGTCGGTGGCCGGGCCGGACGTGTCCGAGGTCTCGTCGTCGGACGCCTCGTCGGCGGCCGGAGCGGTCTGCTCCTCGGGGGTCTCGGTGCGGTCCGGGGTGACCACGCCGGACGACCGGCTGCCCCGGCGCCGACGCCGGCCGCCACCGGTGGGCTCGCCCTCCTCCCCGCCGCCGGGCGCCGCGGGCGTGGTGACGTCCGGGGCCAGGAAGAGCGCGGCCGGGGCGGACGAGATCGCGCCCGTCACCGGCGCCTCCGCGGCGGTGGTGTCGGTGGTGTCCTGGGTGTCCGACCCGTCCAGGGAGTTCACGGACTCCGCGGTGTCGGGCATGACCGGGAGGTCCGGGAGCGCCGGGGGCTCCTCCGCGGCGGCCGGCTCCTCGGGCGGCGTCGCGCTCGGGAAGAAGTACTCCACCACCCGCGAGACGGTCGGGCGGTCAACGCTGGACTGGGCGCTGCGGGCGGCCACCTCGAGGCGGGCGAGCACCGCGAGCACCTCACGGCTGGACGAACCGACCAGCCTCGCCAGCGCGTGGACCCGCAGCTTGTCGGGAAGCGCGGCCAGGGCGGCCTCGTCGGGGCGACCCGACCCCGGGGTCGGTTCCGACGCGGTGGACGCCTCGGGGAGGGCCTCGTTCTCGGTCATGCAACTCCTTCGGCCCCCGGGCGCGACCTCGCGGTCGCGGCCACACGAGGGCATCGCGTGGTCTCGCCTGGATGACCGTCCACCACAGCTCGGGCGGCCACGGAGATCTCGGGACGTGCCGCCCGGTGCGGGTCAGCGACCGGTCGGGTCGCGGTCCGCCTCGAGCGGGTCGAGCAGCGCTCCGGTGTCGTCGAGCCGGCCCTGCGCCGTCCTCGTCGCCATGACGGGGACGGGCGGCTCCAGCCCGGCGACGGTCCGCAGTGCGCTCACCACGTCGTCGGGTCGTACAGCCGGCGTGGTGTGCCGTACGACCGCCGACAGTGTCCCACACACCGCCGAGCGCGCATGCGTTCGGCGGTCGGTGATCGCGGTCGGGCGTGTCGATCGCGTGTCATCCGCCGTTCGGTCATCGTTCGGGTGACGCTCGGCGCCCGCTTCCATGACGTCCTGGACGACGCCGATGTCGACCAGCGCCGCCCGGACGTCCAGGGTCCGCGGACCGTTCTTGGTCATCCGCTCGACCTCGACGACCTCGCGGGCGAGGACGGCCGCGACGGCGGCGCGGAGGTCGTCCGGGGCGACCCCGGGCATCTCGATGCGCCATGCGCTGCCGTCGATCCGGTCCGCGAGCGCCCCGGGCCCCGCGCGGACCACGTCGAGGACGACGACGCCCTCCGGCAGTACGGCGTCGACCTCGCGCGCCAGGTCCTCGGGCGCGAGCTCGGCCGTCAGCCCGATCTCGACGAACTCGGCCTCGCTGGCCGCCCCGGTGGGGGCGGCCCCGATCCACGACAGCCGCGGGTGCGGGCTGAAGCCCTGGGAGAGCGAGACCGGCACCCCGGCACGGCGCAGCGCCCACTCCATGGCGCGCGCCACGTCGCGGTGGGAGCTGAACCGGGCCCGGCCGCGCTTGGCGAAGCGCATCCGGACCTTGGCCACCGTCGGCGCGGACGGGTGCGCGGCCTGACCCTGGTAGCTCATGGCGAGAGCCGCGGGTTGTGCACCGGCGTCGACGTCCGGTGCTCGACCGGCGTCAGCGACAGCATCCGACCGGTCGCGACCATGTCGCCCGCCGTCGGGCCGATCTGGATCTCGGTGCCCATCTGCGGGCAGACGCCGCAGTCGAAGCACGGCGTCCAACGGCAGTCGTCCTGCTCCCGGGAGTCCAGCGCGTCCTGCCAGTCGTCCCAGAGCCAGCCGCGGTCCAGGCCGGAGTCGAGGTGGTCCCAGGGCAGGACCTCGTGCTGGTCGCGCTCGCGGGTGGTGAACCAGGCGAGGTCCACGCCACGCGGGGGCAGCTCCTGGGCCGCCGCGGACTCCCAGCGCTCGAAGGAGAAGTACTCGCTCCAGCCGTCGAAGTGCCCGCCGTCGCGCCAGACCGCCTCGATCACGGCGCCGACCCGGCGGTCGCCGCGGGAGAGCAGTCCCTCGATCAGTGAGGGCTGCCCGTCGTGGTAGCGCAGGCCGACGTTGCGGCCCAGCGACCGGTCGGAGTTGATCGCCTCGCGCAGCTGTCGCAACCGGGAGTCGACGACCTCCGGCGCGGTCTGCGCCGCCCACTGGAACGGGGTGTGCGGCTTCGGCACGAAGGCGCCGATCGACACGGTGGCCCGGACGTCCCCGCGCCCGGCCGCCTTGCGCCCGGTGCGGACGACCTCGTGCGCCATGGCGGCGATCTGCAGGACGTCCTCGTCGGTCTCGGTCGGGAGCCCGCACATGAAGTACAGCTTCACCTGCCGCCAGCCGTGCTCGTAGGCGGTGGCGACGGTGCGGATGAGCTCCTCCTCGGAGACCATCTTGTTGATCACGCGGCGGAGCCGTTCGGATCCGCCCTCCGGGGCGAACGTGAGCCCGGAGCGGCGCCCGGAGCGGGTGAGCTCCTCGGCGAGGTCGACGTTGAACGCGTCCACGCGGGTGGAGGGCAGCGAGAGGCCGGTGCCGGTGCCCTCGTAGCGGTCGGCGAGGCCCTTGGCGATCTCGCCGATCTCCGAGTGGTCCGCGCTGGAGAGCGACAGCAGACCGACCTCGGAGTAGCCGGAGGCCTCCAGGCCCGCCTCGACCATCTCCGAGACGCCCTTCTTGGACCGCTCGCGCACCGGCCGGGTGATCATCCCGGCCTGGCAGAAGCGGCAGCCGCGGGTGCACCCCCGGAAGATCTCGACGCTCATCCGCTCGTGGACGGTCTCGGCCATCGGCACCAGCGGCTTGCGCGGGTAGGGCCAGTCGTCCAGGTCGCTGGTGGTGCGCTTGTGGATCCGCTCGGGCGCGGCCGGGGAGGTCGGGCGCACGGCCGCGATGGACCCGTCGTCGTGGTAGTCGACCGCGTAGAGGCCGGGGACGTAGACCCCGGGCACCCCGGCGAGCCGTTCCAGCGTCGCGTACCGCGACAGGCCCTCGGCCTTGGCCGCCTTGACGACGTCGGTGATGTCGCCGACGACCTCCTCGCCGTCCCCGAGCGCGACCAGGTCGACGAAGTCCGCGATCGGCTCCGGGTTGAACGCCGCGTGCCCGCCGGCGAGCACGAAGGGGTGCTCGGCGGTGCGCTGCGCGGCGTGCAGCGGGATGCCCGCGAGATCGAGGATCTCCAGCAGGTTCGTGTAGCCGAGCTCCGTCGCGAACGAGACCCCGAGGACGTCGAACGCCGCGACCGGACGGTGCGCGTCGACGGTGAACTGCGGGACGTCGTGCTCGCGCATCAGGGCCGCGAGGTCGGGCCAGACGGCGTAGGTGCGCTCGGCCAGCGCGTCCGCGCGCTCGTTGAGGACCTCGTAGAGGATCATGAGGCCTTGGTTCGGCAGCCCGACCTCGTACGCGTCCGGGTAGCAGAGCGCCCAGTGGACCTCGGCGTCCGCCCACGGCGTCACCGTCGCGTTGCGCTCACCGCCGACGTACTGCACGGGCTTGCGCACCCGCGGCAGCAGTGGCTCGAGCCGGTCGTACACCGACTCCGGAGCGGTCGTGACATCGAGGGACATGGTTCTCCAGGGTAAGGGGCCGGGTGCACCGGCCCCTCCCCCAGTCCCTCAGCCGAACCAGAGCTTGATCTCGCGCTCGGCCGACTCCGCGGAGTCCGAGCCGTGCACGATGTTCGACCCCGTCTCCAGCGCCAGGTCGCCGCGCAGCGAGCCGGGCGTCGCCTTCTCCACCGGGTCGGTACCGCCGGCGATCTGCCGGAACGCCGCGATCGCGCGCGGGCCCTCGACGACCATCGCCGCCACCGGGCCGGAGGTGATGAACTCGATCAGCTCGCCGAAGAACGGCCGCTCCGCGTGCTCCGCGTAGTGCTGCTCGGCCACGGACCGCTCGACGTTCTTCAGCTCCAGCGAGACCAGCCGCAGCCCCTTGCGCTCGATGCGCGAGATGACCTCACCGATCAGACCGCGCTGCACGCCGTCCGGCTTCACCAGCACCAGGGTGCGCTCGTCGGACACGGCGCTCCTCTCCGTTCACGATTCCTCGGGGACCGGGAGGAGCCTACTGAGACCCGGGACGCACGCTCCGGTGCGGGTCGAGCCGGGCTCAGCGCGGCGCGATGCGTTCCTCGAGCAGGTCGCCCGCGTCCAGGTCGATCTCGTCGACGTCGATCGACGTCCGGCGCGCACGCCGGCTCTCCCGTGTCTTGTCCCGCGAGCGCTGCGCGCGGCGGGCGCGGTTGTCGGAGCCCATCGCCATACCATGGCAGCTCACTGCGAGGCGAACCAGGCCTCCTGCCGACGAATCACCTCGCGGCGCATCCAGAGCATCAGGCCCCAGACCAGGCAGAAGATCAGCCCCAGGAGCCCGAGCGACGGCGAGAGCACCCACCCGAGCAGCATCAGGACCTGCAGCCCGACGGCGAAGCGCAGCCCCCACGGCTTCAGGATCACGACGCAGCCCACGACCATGCCGACGGTCAGCACGACGACGAGCACGAGCTTGGGCGCGGTGATCCCGCCCTCTACGTAGTTCATCACCGGCAGCACCAGCGGCACCGCGATGGCCTCCAGGACCAGGCACGCGGACGCCGGGCCGCGGAAGGCGCGTCGCGGGTCGGGCGGGCGGACCGGTTCCTCCTCCGCCGAGGTCACGACGGCTCCCGCCCGAGCAGGGTGCGCGCCTCGCCGGCCGCGACCACCGAACCGATGACGAGCACCCCGCCGCCCGCGGTGGCCCCGTCGTCGGAGACCTCCTCGGACATCGAGATCGCGGTCTCGAGCGCGGCGTCCATCCGCGTCTCCACCACGACCCGCTCCGAGCCGAACCGCCCGACGGCGAGCGCGCCCAGCTCGTCGGGGTCCATCGCCCGCGGCGAGGACATGCCCGTCACCACGATCTCGTCGAGGATCGGTTCGAGCGCGGCCAGGATCCCGTCGGCGTCCTTGTCGGCCATGACGGCGACGACGCCGACGAGGCGCCGGAACGAGAACTCCTCCTTCACCGCGGCCGCGGCCGCCGCCGCGCCGTGCGGGTTGTGCGCCGCGTCGACCACCACCGTCGGGGCCGACCGCAGCCGCTCCAGCCGCCCGGGCACGCGCACGGCCGCGAAGGCGTCGCGCACCGCCTCGAGGTCGAGCTTGCGCGAGGACCCCGCCCCGAAGAACGCCTCGACCGCCGCGAGGGCCAGCGCGGCGTTGCCGGCCTGGTGCTCGCCGAACAGCGGCAGGTAGATGTCGTCGTACTCGCCGGCGAGGCCCTGCAGCCGCAGCTGCTGGCCCCCGACCGCCACCGACCGCTCCAGCACCCCGAACTCGACCCCGGAGCGGGCGACCTCCGCGTCGACCTCCACGGCGCGCTCGAGCAGCACCTGGGCCACCTCCGGGGTCTGCTGCGCGAGCAGCGCCACCGAGCCCGGCTTGATGATCCCGGCCTTCTCCCGCGCGATCCCGGCGAGGTCCGAGCCCAGGTAGTCCTGGTGGTCCAGCCCGATCGGGGTGATGGCGGCGACCGCGCCGTCCGCGACGTTGGTCGCGTCCCACGACCCGCCCAGGCCGGTCTCGACGACCGCGACGTCGACCGGGGCGTCGGCGAAGGCCGCGAACGCCATCGCCGTCAGGACCTCGAACTTCGAGCAGTGCACGCCGTCCACCGCATCGCGGGCGCGGTCGACCACCCCGACGAACGGCGCGATCTCCTGCCAGGTCTCCATGTAGCGCCGGGCGGAGATCGGGTGCCCGTCGAGGGCGATCCGCTCGGTGACGCGCTGCAGGTGCGGGCTGGTGTAGCGGCCGGTGCGCGGCCCGATGCGGGTCAGCAGCGCGTCGATCATGCGCGTGACCGACGACTTGCCGTTGGTCCCGGCGATGTGCACGATCGGGTAGGAGCGCTGCGGCTCGCCCAGCACGTCGCAGAGGGCCCGGATCCGGTCGAGCGACGGCGCGATGCGCGTCTCCGGCCAGCGCCGGTCGAGCTCGGCCTCGACCTCGCGCAGCGCCGCGAGGTCCTCGGCGGTGTCGTGCTCGGCGGCGGGCACGGCGTCCGGGTCGGGCCCGGTGCGGACCATCGCGTCCGCCAGGGCGCCACCGCCCGCCGTCGTGTCGCCCCCCGCGGCCGCGAGGAGCTGGGCGAGTTCGTCCGCGTCGGTGTCGCCCGCGGCGTCGGTGTCGAAGGTGTCGGGCTCGTAGCGCATCGCCCTCGATCCTACGACCGGGAGACGGAGCGCAGCGGAGCTCGACCCCGGCGGCACCGCGTCAGAACAGGGCGGGGAGCTTGATCACCAGCTGCCACACCCCGTACAGGAACGGGATCAGCACCCACAGCCACGCCACGACCGTGAGTACGGTCCGGCCGCCGCTCGTCGCCTGGCTCATCGCGCCGCCTCCTCCCGCACCGGGGTCTCGGTGCTGTCCACGTAGTGCTTCGGGTCGACCGGCCGGACGAGCTCGTTGGCGATGAAGCCGACCACGAGCAGGGCGATCATGATCGTGAAGGACACGCTGTACTTGGCGGGGCCCTGGACGTCACTGCGGGCGTCGACGATCGCGTTGACCACCAGCGGGCCGAGCACGCCGGCCGCCGACCAAGCCGTCAGGAGCCGGCCGTGGATCGCGCCGACCTGGTAGGTGCCGAAGAGGTCCTTCAGGTACGCGGGGATCGTCGCGAAGCCGGCGCCGTAGAACGACAGGATGAGCAGCGAGGCGATCAGGAAGACGACCTTGTTGCCCTCGCCGAGCGTGAGGATCACCAGGTAGAGCAGGGCGCCGACCCCGAGGTAGAGCCGGTAGATGTTCTTGCGGCCCACCACGTCGGACGTCGAGGACCAGATGAACCGGCCCAGCATGTTGGCCAGCGACAGGATCGACACGAACGCCGCGGCGGCCCCGGCGACCAGCTGCGCCGGACCCGTCGTCGCGAAGAAGTCCTTGTAGATGTCGTTCGCGCGCTCCAGCAGGCCGATCCCGGCCGTCACGTTGAAGCACAGGATGATCCAGAGCAGCCAGAACTGCGGGAGCTTGACCGCGGTCTGCGCGGAGACCGCGAGGTCGTCCCGGACGGCCTGCGCGGCCTGCTGCGGGGCGTTCGGCGGGGTCCAGTCGTCCGCGGGCACCCGGACCAGCAGCCAGCCCACCGACATGAAGATCGCGTAGCCGACGCCCATCACGGCGAACGTCGAGGCGAGCCCGCCGGAGGACGTGCCGAAGGCCGCGAGCAGGTTCGTCTCGATCGGCGACGCGATCAGCGCCCCGCCGCCGAAGCCCATGATCGCGATGCCGGTGGCCATGCCCGGCCGGTCCGCGAACCACTTCATGAGGGTCGAGACCGGGGAGATGTAGCCGATGCCCAGGCCGATGCCGCCGAGCGCGCCGTAGCCCACCACGACGAGCCAGTACTGCCCGAGCGCGAGGCCGAGGGCGGAGACCAGGAAGCCCGCGGAGAAGAAGATCGTGGACATGAACATCGCCCACCGGGGCCCGCGGCGCTCCACGGTGGTGCCCACGATGGCGGCGGAGAGCCCCAGCATGATGATGGCGAGCTGGAACGGGAGCGCGGTCACGGTGCCCGAGAGCCCGAGGCCGTTCCCGAGCCCGGTCTTGAGCACGCTCCACGCGTAGGCCTGCCCGATCGCGAGGTGGACGGCCAGGGCCGCCGGCGGGACGAGCCAGCGACTCCAGCCCGGCGGTGCGACGATGGCGGAGCGGTCGAGGAAACCCATCGTGTCCTCCTACGGGCGCAACCGTGTGTGACGGGCGTGTGACCGGGCGACTATGTCACCGCTGTCCGAGTCCCACCATTCGAGCGAGTGCGAGCGAGGTGGTCACCGTGGGCCGAGTGACGGTGCGTCGTCCGGTCGTGCGCGTGCGCGAGCAGGGCGTGTCCCGGCGACCGGACGCCCTGGCCGCCGAGGAACCGCTGGAGATCCGCATCGACGGGAAGCCGCTGGCGGTGACGATGCGGACCCCGGGCCACGACGTCGAGCTCGCCCACGGTTTCCTGCTCACCGAGGGCGTCATCACCTCGGCGGACGACATCGCCACGGCCCGCTACTGCGACTCCGTCGACGACACCGGCCGGAACACCTACAACGTCCTCGACCTCGCCCTGGCACCCGGCGTCGCCCCGCCCGACGACTCGGTGGAGCGACGCTTCTACACGACCTCCAGCTGCGGGGTGTGCGGCAAGGCGTCGCTGGACGCCGTCCGGACCCGCACCGCCTTCTCCCCCGCCGACGACCCGGTCTCGATCCCCGCCGAGGTCCTGTTCTCCCTCCCCGACTCCCTCCGGGCCGCCCAGAAGGTGTTCGACTCGACCGGCGGGCTGCACGGTGCCGGGCTGTTCCGCGCCGACGGCACGCTGCTCGCCGTGCGCGAGGACGTGGGCCGGCACAACGCGGTGGACAAGGTCGTCGGGCACGCCCTGCTCTCGGGGGCGGTGCCGGCCGCCGGTACGGTGCTGATGGTCTCGGGCCGGGCGTCGTTCGAGCTGACCCAGAAGGCCGTCATGGCCGGGATCCCCGCGCTGGCCGCGGTGTCGGCACCGTCGTCGCTCGCGGCCGAGATGGCCGAGGACGCGGGCATGACGCTGGTCGGCTTCCTGCGTGGACGGTCGATGAACATCTACGCTGGCGCCTCCCGCGTCACCGGGGTCGACGGGGATCCTGGGTAACACCGTCCGGCGCCGGGACCGATACCGCGTCGTGACGACGGGTCCGGGCGAGGGGAGAGGTGTGTCGGGGCAGCAGCGGCTGAGCCGTCGTCGGCTCCTCGCCGGGGGTGGCGCGGTCGTCGGGGCGGGAGCCCTGGCCGCCGGGGCCACGGCACTGGCGGGCGCGTTCGGCACCCCGGCGCCCATCCCCCAGCGCGTCCCCGCGGCCCCGCGCCCGCCCCGCGCACCCGACGCCGTGTCCACCGTGGAGTGGGAGACCTCAGGCGCCCGGAACCGCTCGGTGCGCCTCGTGATCACCTCGCCGGCCGGCGTCGACCGCACCACGCTGCCGGTGGCGGTCGGCCTGCACGGCCTCGGCGGCAACGCCCTCTGGTGGGGCGACCCCGGCATGCGCCGTGCCCTCGGCACCGCGTGGGCCTCCGGGGTGCCGCGCTTCGCCGTGGCCGCCCTGGACGGCGGGGACAACTACTGGCACCCGTTCCGCCTCGGCGACGACCCGATGCGGATGCTGCTCGACGAGCTGCCGGTCTGGCTGGGCGAGCGCGGCATGGCCCGCGACACCGCGGGCGTCCCGGTCCTCGCGAGCGGCGTGTCGATGGGCGGGGCCGGCGCGCTGATGTACGCGCGGGCGCGGGCGCAGCGGCAGGCCCCGGTCAAGGCGGTCGCGGCGATGTCGCCGGGCCTGTTCCTCGACTGGGCGGTGGCCGTGCGGCGGCCGTTCGCCGGGCCCGCCGACTGGGCGGCGAACGACCCGCTGCGCTTCTACCCGGAGCTCGCCGGCACCCCGACGGGGATGTGGTGCGGCGACCGCGACGCGTTCGCCCCGGCCGTGCGTCGCTACGTCGAGCTGGCCCGCCCGCAGTACTCGCGGATCAGCCCCGGCGGCCACACCGGCTCGTACTACGCCACGATCCTGCCGCAGGTCATCGCGTTCCTGGGCCAGCACGTCGCGCCGACGACGCTGCCGTTCGGCCCGGCGTCGTCGTCGCGGACGTACCCGCACCTGTAGGCGAGGCCGCCCTCGCACCCGAGTGCGACATGAGGCATGCCGAACGGCCCGGGAACCTGCGCCATGTCGCACTCGGCGAGGCGGCCCACGGCACCGGCCCGCCCCTCGCACCCGAGTGCGACATGAGGCATGCCGAACGGCCCCGGAACCTGCGCCACGTCGCACTCGGCGGAGGAGAGTGACCTCCCGCAACGACGAACGGGCCGCCCGTCACGCAAGAAGGTGACGAACGGCCCGCTCGTGGGATTCGGGGCGGTGCGGCTCAGGCCGACTTGTCGCGGCGCTCCCGCCGGGACGGCTGGCGCGGGACGATCGTCGGGTTGACGTTGTCCTTGACCGTCTGCTCGGTGACGACCACCTTCGCGACGTCGTCGCGGCTGGGGATGTCGTACATGACGGGGTTGAGGACCTCTTCCATGATCGCCCGCAGGCCGCGCGCGCCGGTACCGCGCAGGATGGCCTGGTCGGCGATCGCCTCGAGGGCCTCCGGGGAGAACTCGAGCTCGACCCCGTCCATCTCGAACAGCTTCTGGTACTGCTTCACGAGCGCGTTGCGCGGCTCGGTGAGGATCTGCACCAGGCTGGGCTTGTCGAGGTTCGACACCGACGCCATCACCGGCACGCGGCCGATGAACTCGGGGATCAGGCCGAACTTGATCAGGTCCTCGGGCATGGTGTCGGCGAAGGACTCCGCGGACTCCATCTCGGCCTTCGACCGGATGTCCGCGCCGAAGCCGAGACCGCCCTTGCCGACCCGCTCTGCGATGATCTTCTCGAGGCCCGCGAAGGCCCCGGCCACGATGAACAGGACGTTCGTCGTGTCGATCTGGATGAACTCCTGGTGCGGGTGCTTGCGCCCGCCCTGCGGGGGCACGCTCGCCGTCGTGCCCTCGAGGATCTTCAGGAGGGCCTGCTGGACGCCCTCGCCGGAGACGTCGCGCGTGATCGACGGGTTCTCCGACTTCCGCGCGATCTTGTCGACCTCGTCGATGTAGATGATGCCGGTCTCGGCGCGCTTGACGTCGTAGTCCGCGGCCTGGATCAGCTTCAGCAGGATGTTCTCGACGTCCTCGCCGACGTAGCCGGCCTCGGTGAGCGCCGTGGCGTCGGCGATCGCGAACGGGACGTTCAGCAGCTTCGCGAGCGTCTGCGCGAGGTAGGTCTTCCCGCACCCGGTCGGGCCGAGCATGAGGATGTTCGACTTCGCCAGCTCGACGGTGTCGTCCGCCCGGGAGTTCTCCCGGTTCTTCTCCCCCGCCTGCACCCGCTTGTAGTGGTTGTAGACGGCGACCGAGAGCGTCTTCTTCGTGTCGTCCTGACCGATGACGTACTGGTCGAGGAACTCGTGGATCTCGGTGGGCTTCGGGAGCTCGTCGAGCTTGACCTCACCGGCCTCGGCGAGCTCCTCCTCGATGATCTCGTTGCAGAGGTCGATGCACTCGTCGCAGATGTACACGCCGGGGCCGGCGATGAGCTTCTTGACCTGCTTCTGGCTCTTCCCGCAGAACGAGCACTTCAGCAGGTCCCCGCCGTCACCGATGCGTGCCATCGCAGCAGACCTCGTGTCCCATCCGGCGCACCCGGACGGTGCGCGCTGTCGTGATTGACCGTACCCGTCGGATCCGCCGGGGCGGGAGGCTTCGGGGTGCGGCGATCCTGCTGGTCGTACCGCCGGACGGGGCGACGACGCGCCGTCCCGGCCGGGCGACGCGGTGGGCGGTCGGGGACGACCACCCACCGCGGGCGGCTACCGGTTCGCCGAGAGCTTCCGGCTGGCCACGACGTCGTCGATGATCCCGTAGTCCTTGGCCTCGTCGGCCGTGAGGATCTTGTCGCGCTCGATGTCGTCGCGAACCTGCTCCGCGGTGCGGTTGGTGTGGTTCGCGAGCGTCGTCTCGAGCAGCCGGCGCATGCGGGTGATCTCGTTGGCCTGGATCTCCAGGTCGGAGGCCTGCCCGTAGAAGCCCTCGGTGGCCGGCTGGTGGATCATCACCCGCGCGTTCGGCACCGCCAGGCGCTTGCCCGGCGCACCGGCCGCCAGCACGACCGCCGCCGCCGAGGCGGCCTGCCCGAGGCAGACCGTCGCGATGTCCGGCCGGACGTACTGCATGGTGTCGTAGATCGCCATGAGCGCGGTGAACGAGCCGCCCGGCGAGTTGATGTACATGGTGATGTCGCGGTCCGGGTCGTTGGACTCCAGGAACAGCAACTGCGCCATGACGTCGTTCGCGGACGCGTCGTCGATCTGCACCCCGAGGAAGATGATGCGTTCCTCGAAGAGCTTGTTGTAGGGGTTCGACTCCTTCACGCCGTAGCTCGTCCGCTCGACGAACGACGGCAGGATGTAGCGGGCCTCCGGCGACGCCGCGGCACGCCCACCCGGAACGTGAAGCTCACTCATGGTGCGTCTCCTCAGGCGCTGGTGCCGTTGCCGTTCGAGCGGGTCTCGCTCGCCCGGGTGACGACGTGGTCGATGAAGCCGTACTCCTGCGCCTCGTACGGGTCGAACCAGCGGTCGCGGTCGGAGTCGGCCGTGATCTGCTCGAAGGTCTGCCCGGTGTGCTCGGCGATCAGCTCGGCGAGCTGGCGCTTGAGCTTGCGCAGCGACTCCGCGCGGATCGTGATGTCGGTTTCCGTGCCGCCGAGGCCGCCGGAGGGCTGGTGCATCATGATCTGCGCGTGCGGCAGGGCCAGCCGCTTGCCCGGGGCACCCGCCGAGAGCAGGAACTGCCCCATGGAGGCCGCGAGGCCCATGGCCACGGTGGAGACGTCGGGCTCGATCCACTGCATGGTGTCGTAGATCGCCATGCCCGCCGAGACGGAGCCGCCCGGCGAGTTGATGTAGAGCGTGATGTCGGTGTTCGGGTCCTCCGCGGACAGCAGGAGGAGCTGGGCGGAGATCTGGTTCGCGATCGAGTCGTTGACCTCCTGGCCGAGAACGATGATCCGTTCCCGCAGGAGGCGCTCGTAGACCGAGTCGTTGAGCGTCATCGACCCGCCGGCGGACCGCATGACCGCCCCGGACGGGTCGGAGAGGTGCTGGCTCACCTGTCCCTGCTTTCCTTGGGTGTTGGGGTTCTGACGCAGCGCTGCTGACGACACTAACGATCGCGGCGGCCGCGATCGTCCGTCACGGGCGCGTGTTCGCTGTGGGCACACGCGCCCGGGACCGGACGCGGGGACTCAGGCCTTCGGCGCGGAGGCGTCGGCGGTCTCGTCGGCCTCGGCGCCCTCGACGACGACGGCGTCGGAGTCCTCGTCGGTGCCGGACGCGACCGTCGCGGTCTCGTCGGCGACCTCGGCCGCCTCCTCGCCGTCCTCCGGCGTGGCGGTGCCGAACAGCTCGGAGAGGTCGACCTCCTCGCCGTCGGGGCCGAGGACCGTCGCGGCCTGCACCACCGACGCCAGCGCCTTGCCGCGGCGCACGTCGGCGAAGATCGCACCCAGCTGGTTGGCCTCCTGGGCCTGCTGGATGTACTGCTCGGGGCTGATGCCGAAGCGCTGGGCCTGCATGAAGATGCGCTCCATCAGCTCCTGCTGGTCGACCTGGACCTCGCCCTTCTCGGCGATCTCGTCCAGCAGCAGCTGGGTCTTCACGGCCTGCTCGGCCGTGGTGCGCAGCTCGGCGTCGAACTCCTCGCGGGTCTGCCCCTGGGACTCGACGTACTTGGTGAGCGCGGCCTCGTCGTGGTCGAACTCGTGCACGGCCTCGTGGGCGCGCACCTCGACCTCGGAGGCGACGACGCCCTCGGGGGCGGGGATGTCGGCGGCCTCGAGCAGCGCCTCGAGCACCTTGTCCCGCGCCTGCCCGGCCTGCTCCATCTTCTTGACCCGGCCGTGGCGCTCGCGCAGGTCGGCCTTGAGCTCGTCGAGGGTGTCGAACTCGCTCGCCAGCTGGGCGAACTCGTCGTCGGCCTCGGGGAGCTGACGCTCCTTGACCTGCGAGACGGTGACCGTGACCTCGGCCTCCTCGCCGGCGTGGTCGCCCGCGACGAGCTTCGTCGTGAAGGTCTTGGTGTCGTCGGCGGACATCCCGACGAGGGCCTCGTCGAGCCCCTCGATCAGCTGGCCGGAGCCGACCTGGTGGCTCATGCCGGAGGCCTGGGCCTCCTCGAGGGCCTCGCCGTCGACGGTGGCCGAGAGGTCGATGACCACGAAGTCGTCGTCCTGCGCGGGGCGCTGGACCCCGGACAGCGTGCCGAAGCGCGCCTGCAGACCCTTCAGCTGGTCGTCCACGTCCTCGTCGGTGACCTCGGCCGAGTCGACCGACACCGAGATCGTCGAGAACTCCGGCAGCTCGATGGTCGGCCGGACGTCGACCTCGGCGGTGAAGGCGATCTTGTCGCCGTCGTCGATCGAGGTGACCTCGATCTCCGGCTGCCCCAGCGGGTTGAGCTCGTTCTCGCCGACCGCCTCGCCGTACTTCTGCGGCACGGCGGTGTTGACGACCTCCTCGAGCACGACACCCCGGCCGAGGCGCTGGTCGAGGATGCGGGCGGGAGCCTTCCCCGGGCGGAAGCCGGGGATGCGGACCTGTCCGGCGATCTTCTTGTACGCCTGGTCGAAGGTCGGCTTGAGCTCGTCGAACGGCACCTCGACGGCGAGACGGACGCGCGTCGGCGACAGGTGCTCGACGGTGGACTTCACAGCTCGTTCTCCTCCGGGCGGGACTCCTCGATCGCGACCGGGGGTGTACGACGGTGACCCGTCAGGGGCCTCGACGTCGACACCCGCCCGGGCGTTGGCCGCGAGTCTAGACGTGCCCCCCGACATCGTGCCGTGGCGGCCCTGACCAGCACCGATGGATACGATGAGGCGATGGGTGAGTTCGCGCTGGGCCTCGCCGCGCTCGGCCGGCCGACCTACGTCAACCTCGGCCGCGACGGCGTGCACCGGTCGGTCGAGGAGCTGCGCACGCTCGCGCACGCCACGCTCGACGCCGCGTGGGACGCCGGGATCCGGTCCTTCGACGCCGCCCGTTCCTACGGCCGCGCGGAGGAGTTCCTCGGCACGTGGTTCGCGGCGCACCCGACCCGTCGTCGGGAGTGCCGCGTCTCGAGCAAGTGGGGCTACCGCTACACCGCGGACTGGGACCCGGACGCGGAGGTGCACGAGGTCAAGGAGCACACGCTCGGGCACTTCCGCACGCAGTGGGCGGAGACCCGCGACGTGCTCGGCCCGCCCGACCTCTACCAGGTGCACTCGCTGACCACGGACTCCCCGCTGTTCGACGACCGTGCGCTGCTCGACGCGCTCGGGGACCTGCGCGACGACGGGATCCGGCTCGGGTTCTCGACGTCGGGTCCCGACCAGGCCGACGCGGTGCGCCGCGGCCTCGCCCTGCGGGTCGGCGGCGCACCGCTGTTCACCGCGGTGCAGTCGACGTGGAACCTGCTGGAGACCTCGGTCGGGCCGGCGCTGACGGCGGCTCACGACGACGGGGTGCTGGTGCTGGTCAAGGAGGGCGTGGCCAACGGCCGGCTCGTCGTCGACCCGCCCGCGACGCTGTCCCGGGTCGCCGCCACCCACGGGGTCGGCCCGGACGCGGTGGCGCTCGCCGCGATCGCGGCGCAGCCGTTCGTCGACGTCGTGCTCTCCGGGGCGGCCGGCCCGGCGCAGCTCGCCGCGAACCTCGCCCCGGTCTCCCTGTCCGACGCCGAGCTCGAGGACCTGGCCGCGCTCGCCCGGCCCTCCGACGAGTACTGGACCCACCGCCGCGCGATGGCCTGGGTCTGACCCCCCGTCCGCTTCACACGGATGTGAGTCTGCGACCGTCGGCGCCGCACCGACGTCGTCATGGAAGGGCAGATCCGCGATGAGCAGGTTGCGTAGGGCCGGACGTGCGTTCGAGCGCGTGCTGGGCGTGTTCGACGTGATGGCGGGCTACGGCACGCGACGTCGGCGTCCCGCGAAGCGCCGCTGACCCCGCGCCGGGCCGGGGAGTCGGGGCCCCGGTCCGGTCCCGTTCGATCACGGGCGTCGATGTCGGACCGGTCGGGCACACTGCGGTCGCACGCGCAGTGATCACCGGGAGGGCCCGTGTCCGCGATCGGCTCGTACGACTTCACGAACGCCTACCGCCACGGCTTCGCGCGGGTGGCGGCCGCGACGCTGCGCACGTCCCTGGCCGACCCGCCCGCCAACGCCGACGCCGTCGTGGAGATGGCGCACACCTGCCACGACGAGGGCGCGGCGCTGGTCGTGTTCCCGGAGCTGACGCTCTCCGGGTACTCGATCGAGGACCTCCTGCTGCAGGACACGCTGCTCGACGCCGTCGAGACCGCGCTGGCCGACCTGGTGGAGCGCACCGCCGGTCTCACCCCGGTGCTCGTCGTCGGGGCCCCGCTGCGCCACCGGCACCGCATGTACAACTGCGCGGTCGTGGTCCACCGGGGGCGGGTCCTGGGGGTGGCGCCGAAGTCGTACCTGCCCACCTACCGCGAGTTCTACGAGCGCCGGCAGGCCGCCGCGGGCGACGACCAGCACGGCACGATCCGGCTGCAGGGCGCCGACGTCCCGTTCGGGCCGGACCTCCTCTTCGCCGCCACCGACGTGCCCGGCCTCGTGCTGCACGCGGAGATCTGCGAGGACATGTTCGTCCCGGTCCCGCCGAGCGCCGAGGCCGCCCTGGCCGGCGCCACCGTGCTGGCGAACCTGTCCGGCAGCCCGATCACCGTGGCCCGCGCGGACGACCGGCAGCTGCTCACGCAGTCCTCCTCGGCGCGGTGCGCCGCCGCGTACGTCTACGCCGCCGCCGGCGAGGGCGAGTCGACCACCGACCTCGCCTGGGACGGCCAGACCTCGATCCACGAGAACGGCCGGCTGCTCGCCGACACCGAGCGGTTCCCGGACGGCCAGCGGCACTGCGTCGCCGACGTCGATCTCGACCTGCTGGCCTCCGAGCGGCTGCGGATGGGCACGTTCGACGACAACCGGCGCCACCACGCGGAGCGGCTGGACCGGTGGCGCACCATCGAGTTCACCCTCGACCCGCCGGACGGCGACCTGGGCCTGCGGCGGGAGGTCGAGCGATTCCCGTTCGTGCCCGCCGACCCCTCGCGGCTCGCGCAGGACTGCTACGAGGCCTACTCGATCCAGGTGTCCGGGTTGGAGCAGCGGCTCCGCGCGATCGGCCAGCCGAAGATCGTCATCGGTGTGTCCGGCGGGCTGGACTCCACGCACGCCCTGATCGTCGCGGCCCGCGCGCTCGACCGGGCGGGGCGTCCGCGCAGCGACATCCTGGCCTTCACCCTGCCCGGCTTCGCCACCGGCGAGCGCACCAAGGGCAACGCGCAGCGGCTGTGCGAGGCCCTCGGCGTGACGTTCGCCGAGATCGACATCACCGAGACCGCCCGCCTGATGCTGGCGAACCTGGACCACCCGTTCTCCTCCGGCGAGCCCGTCTACGACGTCACCTTCGAGAACGTCCAGGCCGGGCTGCGCACCGACTACCTGTTCCGGGCCGCGAACCAGCGGAACGGGATCGTCCTGGGCACCGGGGACCTCTCGGAGATCGCCCTGGGCTGGTCCACGTACGGCGTCGGCGACCAGATGTCGCACTACAACGTCAACGGCGGGGTGCCGAAGACGCTCGTGCAGCACCTGATCCGCTGGGTGATCTCCTCGGAGCAGTTCGACGACGAGGTCGGCGAGGTCCTGCAGTCGGTGCTGGACACCGAGATCACCCCGGAGCTGGTGCCGGCGACCGAGGACGCCCCGGTGCAGTCCAGCCAGGAGAAGATCGGGCCGTACAACCTGCAGGACTTCACGCTGTGGCAGGTCCTGCGCCACGGGTCCCGGCCCTCGAAGATCGCGTTCCTGGCGTGGCACGCGTGGCACGACGCGGCGGCCGGGCCGTGGCCGCCCGGCTTCCCCGACGACGACCGGGTCGCCTACGACCTGCCCGAGATCCGCCGCTGGCTCGAGGTGTTCGTCCAGCGCTTCTTCCAGTTCGCCCAGTTCAAGCGCTCCGCGGTGCCGAACGGCCCGAAGGTCTCCGCGGGCGGGGCGCTCTCCCCGCGCGGCGACTGGCGGGCGCCCTCGGACTCCTCGGCGCGCATCTGGCTCGACGAGATCGCCCGCGAGGTGCCGGAGGCATGGCCGGCCTGACGCCCGACTTTCGTCGGGGTCGGCGACGACGGTCGGGGGCAGCGCCGGGCCGCCGTCGCCGACCATGCTCGTCGACATGACCGCCGACCCGACCGTGCCCCGCCGCCGGCCCGCCCGCGGCGAGCCGGAGGCCGTCTCCACGCCGGGCGACCGGATCTCCGAGCTCGACGTCCTCCGCGGCGTCGCGCTCTGCGGGATCCTGGTGATCAACGTCTACCAGCAGCTGGTCTGGCTGCGCGGCGACCCGTCGGCCCGGAACGTGCTGCCGACCGCGGTGGACCTGATCTTCTACGAACGGTTCATGCCGATCTTCGCGATGCTCTTCGGCGTCGGGTTCGGCCTGTTCCTCGAGCGTGCGGCCCGGCGCACCGAGCGTCCCCGGCTGGTGCTGGCCCGACGGCTCGCGGTCCTGCTGGTGATCGGCGGCGTCCACCAGTTCTTCCACGTCGGGGAGGCCCTCTTCCCGTACGCGCTCGTCGGTCTCGTGCTGCTGATCCCGATGTCGTTCCTGCCCCCACGCGCATGCCTCGTCGTCGGGATCGTGCTGCTCGTGCTGCTGCCGCAGGTGCAGACCAGCGTGGGGCTGATCGCCGGCCTGCTGCCGTTCGGGTTCGGGCTGGCCCGGGTCGGCGTGCCGGACGGGCTCCGGCGGCACCCGGGCCGGGTCGCCGTCGCCTTCGCGGTCGGCGCGGTGGTGGTGCTCGCGTGGACGGCCGCCCAGCTCGCCGACGTGCGGCTCCCGGTCGTCAGCGTCTTCGGCGGGGCACTCGGCGGCGACCTCCTGCACGCGACCGCCGCGGTCGCCGGCGCGATCGCGTACTCCTGCCTGGTGCTGCTCCTGCTGCGCACCCCGCTCGGGCCGGCGATGGACGCGGTGTTCGCGCCGGTGGGTCGCATGGCGCTGACGAACTACCTGGCCGCCACGGTCCTGTTCCTCACCCTCGGGCCGCTGCTCGGGATCGACTCGCTCGCGGACGGTCCCGCGATCGCGGGGCTGACCGTGGGCATCCTCGTCGTCCAGGTGCTCTGGAGCCGTCTCTGGCTGCGACACTTCACCTACGGCCCGGTGGAGTGGGGGTGGCGGTGCCTGACCTGGGGCCGGCGCGCGCCGTTGCGTCGGGGGTGACGCGGACCGACGTCGCGGTCGCCCTCGCCTTCGGGGTGTGGGGCGTCGGCCTCGTCGTGCTGTTCCCCGCCTCCCCGCACCCGCTCGTCGCGCTCCCGCCGGCGGGCGAGCTCGCGGTGGCGGTGGCCCTCACGGTCGTCCTGCTGTTCCGCCGCGTCCGGCCGGTGGCGGTGGCCGTCCTGACGGCGGGTCTGACCCTCGCGCTCGCCGGCAACTGGTTCGTCTACGGCGCGATCTACGCCGCCGGCGCGTACCTGCACCGACGCGCGCACCTGTGGTGGCTGGTGCCGCTGCTGTTCGGGGCCGCGTTCGTCGGCGAGCGGGGCTGGATCGCCTTCCGGATCAACGACCACGCGTTCCTGCTGGGCATGTCCGTGCTCGTCGCCCTCGCGGGGCTCTACGTGGGCACCCGCCGCGAGCTGATCGCCGCGGCCCACGAGCGCGCCGACCGGGCGGAGGAGACCGCCCGCGCCCAGGAACGCGCGCGGCTGGCCGCCGAGATGCACGACGTCGTCACCCACCGCGTGAACCTCATGGTCCTGCAGGCCGGGGCGTTGCAGGCCACGTCGACCGACCCCGCCGTCGCCACCGCCGCAGAGGAACTGCGGCGGGCGGGCCGGGCGGCGCTGGCCGAGCTGCGCGACCTCGTCGGGGTCCTGCGCGGCGGCGGTCCGGGGACGGCCGGCTCCCCCGCCGCGGACACCGAGGTCGACCGCGAGGCGGTCGCCGACCTGGTCGAGGCGTCGCGCGGGGTGGGGATGGACGTCTCGCTGACCGAGCGGGGCGACCCGGCGTCCCTGGCGCCGACGGTCGCGCGCACGCTCGTCCGGGTCGTGCAGGAGGCGCTCAGCAACGCCGGCAAGCACGCCCGCGGTGCCCGGGTGAGCGTCGGTGTCACCTACGACGACGGGGCGCGGGTGGCGGTGGTCGACTCCGGCGGCGAGCCGGACCCCGAGCTCGCGGCGACCGGCGGCGGCGCGGGCCTCGACGGCCTGCGACGCCGGGTCGCGATGGTCGGCGGGACGCTGGAGGCCGGTCCGGAGGCGTCGGGGTTCGCGGTGCGCGCCCGATTGCCCGCCTACGTGCCGACCGGGACGTGAGACGCTCCGCGGCGTGCCGGTCCGGGTCCTCGTCGTCGACGACGAGCCGATGGTGTGCGCGCACCTGCGGACGATCCTGGACGCGTCCGGGGAGCTCGCGGTGGTCGGCACCGCGGGCGACGGCGCGGAGGCGGTCGAGCTGGCCGTCCGGCACCGCCCGGACGTCGTCCTGCTCGACCTGCGCATGCCCGGCGTCGACGGTTTCGCGGCCCTGCCCGCACTGGTCGACACGGGCGCGCGGGTGGTCGTGCTGACCACCTTCGACGCCGACGACGCCGTCCTGCGGGCCCTCGGCGCGGGCGCCTCCGGCTTCCTACTGAAGTCGACCGACCCCGGCGACCTGGTCCGTCTGGTCCGTGTCGCGGCCGACGGCCACTCCGTGCTGTCCCCGGAGGCGACGGCCCGGCTGGTCGGCGCCTCGGCCGAGACGTCCCGCGCCCGCGCCGGCGCCGCCGAGCGGCTGGCGGTCCTCACCGGGCGCGAGACCGAGGTCGTCGCCGCGGTCGGCGCCGGGCTGTCGAACGCCGAGATCGGGGCGCGGCTGTTCCTCTCCGAGGCGACCGTGAAGGGCTACGTCTCGACGGCGATGCGCAAGCTCGACTGCGACAACCGCACGCAGGTCGGGTTGCTCGCGCACGCCGCCGGGATCGCGCCGTAGGTCCGCCTACTGACGCTGCGCGAGCCCCTTCACGCACCACGAGCCGCCCGTCTGCCCGAGCACGACCTCGGAGGGCAGCGTCTGGCTCTGGCCCTGGAAGGTCAGGGTGAGGTCGACCGGGGTGCGGGCCTCGGTGTCGATCACGGTCGTGGTCGGGCCGGTCGGCCGCACGGAGGCCACGAGCTGCAGCACCTGCGGGGACAGGGCCGAGACCGGCGCGCCGTCCGGGCCGCGGCAGGAGAGCTGGTCCAGCGTGGGTGCGTCCTTGGCGGTGAGCGCGGTGACCGCCTGGTTCGCGGTGTCCTCCGGGCTCCCCGGGCCGCCGAGATAGCCCGGGTAGACGAACGCTCCGAGCAGCAGCGCGACGATCGCACCCAGGACGAGACCACCCGCTGCCCCGAAGGCGAGGCCCTTGCGGAGCTCCTTCTTGTACGCCTTGTCCTCCGCGTCGGCCCACGCCTCGTCGTCCTCGGGCGCGGAGTGCCGGCCCTCGTCGGCGGCGACGGCGCCGGTGTCCTGCGGCTCGCCGGGCAGGTCCGCCGCGGGGACCGTCTCGCCCGGCTGCGGCCCGGCGGTCGCCTGCCCGTCCACGGTGTCCCCGGTGTCCTCGGTGGCGGGCTCCGGCGTCGCCGAGGTGCGCCCGACCTCCGTGTCCGCCTCGTCGACGCCCGTCCGTCCCTCGGTCATCGCGGGTCCTGCTCCCTCCTCGCCGGTGCCGGCGCAGGGCGCGCCGCACCCCGACGATGCCTCATCGTCCGTGGGGCCCTCCGGGCGGGGCGGTCGTGGCAGGGTGGGCGGCCGTGGCCGCCCCGGATGCGAAGAGCACGTTGCACCACTACCTGGTCCAGGCGCGCGACGCGGTCGTCTGGAAGCTGGAGGGCCTGGGCGAGTACGACGTCCGCCGCCCGCTCACGCCGACCGGCACCAACCTGCTGGGCATGGTCAAGCACCTCGCGATCGTGGAGTCCGGCTACTTCGGCGAGGTCTTCGACCGGCCGTTCGCCGAGACCGTGGGCTGGTTCGAGGCGCACGTGGAGCCGGAGGCCGACCTGTGGGCCACCGCCGACGAGTCCCGCGCGGCGATCCTGGACCTCTACGCCCGCGCAGCGGAGCACTCGGACGCCACCATCGAGGCACTGGACCTCGACGCGACCGGCCGGGTCCCGCACTGGCCCGAGGAGCGGGCGGAGGTCACCCTGCACCGGATCCTCGTGCACATGACGGCCGAGACCCACCGGCACGCCGGGCACGCGGACATCCTGCGCGAGCTCGTCGACGGCGCCGCGGGCCTGCGCCGCGACCACGACAACCTGGGCAACCTCGCCGCCGCCCAGCGCCAGGGCCACGTCGCGCGCCTGGAGCGGGAGGCCCTGCGCGCCGCCGGTCAGGCCAGCCGGGGCTGATCGGAGCCCGAGAGCGCGTCGGCGATCCGCTCGCGGTGGGTGGGGAAGAGCTCGTACTCCCCGAGCCGCTCCGGCTCGACCCATGCCACGGCGGTCGTCTCGACCCCGTCGGGACGGGCCTCACCGCCGACCGGGCGCGCGTGGAAGCACACGCCGAGGGGCTGGATCGCCCGCCCGTCGTCGAGCAGGGCCACGTGCCGCGGGTCGGTGTAGATCCCGACCAGGCCCGTCACCGCGATCTCGACGCCGGCCTCCTCCCGCGTCTCACGCACCGCGCACTCGGCGATGGTCTCGTCGAGCTCGAAGATGCCGCCCGGCAGCGCCCACTGCCCGGTGTCCTCCCGGCGGATCAGCAGCAGCCGACCCCGCTCGTCCCGGACGGCCGCCGAGGCTCCCGGGATGCGGGTGGTCGCCCGGGGAGCGGACGGGTCGTCGAAGAAGTCCACGCGGGCCACGGCGTCATCCTCGCGCGAGCCGGTCCTCCAGGTCCGCCCGGTCGGTGACGAACCACAGCTCCCGTCCCCGGTTCGCCTCCCGCGTCCAGTCCGCGACCGGCCCCGCGACCGCGGTGGGCTCCCCCAGGACGACCAACCGGATCCCGTACTGGACGAACTTCTGCGTGATCGCCCCCGCGACGCCGGTCCGCAGGACGAAGAAGTCCGGTGAGAGCCGCGCGACCGGGACGACGACGGTGTCCGCGCCCGCCCCGAACGCCTCGCCCAGCACGTCGACCGCGGCGCGCTCGCCGTCGATCAGCGGGCCGTCGTCGGGCAGGGCCAGGACGTTCTCCATGTCGCCGATCCCAGCGTCCGACGGCCCCCGGGACAACCGAATTGTCCGGTCTTGCCGTTCGGTGGCACCACCACTACGTTTTCGGCGTGCCGAACAACGATCACGTCGTATGGCGAAATCGTCGGCCCGGCGCGGGCCTCGTCGCCCTCGCCGCGACGCTCGGCCTGCTGCTCGCCGGGTGCGGGTCTCCGCCGGAGGAGGACGACGGGGGGCGGCTCACGGTCCTCACCACCTTCACCGTCATCGCCGACATGACCCGCGAGGTGGCGGGCGGACGCGTGGACGTCGAGTCCGTCACCCGGCCGGGAGCCGAGATCCACGAGTACGAGCCGACGCCGGACGACCTGGTCCGCGGCGCCGACGCCGACCTGATCCTCGACAACGGCCTCGGGCTCGAGCGGTGGTTCGACCAGTTCATCGAGCGCGCCGAGACCCCGGCGGCCACCCTGAGCGACCGCACGACCCCGATCCCCATCACGTCCGGCAGCTACACCGGAGCGCCGAACCCGCACGCGTGGATGTCGCCCCTCAACGGCGTCGTCTACGTGGAGAACATCCGCGACGCCCTGACCCGCCTCGACCCGGCCGGCGCCGCGCAGTACCGCGCGAACGCCGAGCGCTACACCGGCGAGCTGCGGCGGGTGAACGACGAGCTCGTCGCCACCCTGTCCGCGCTGCCGCCGAACCAGCGGGCCCTGGTCTCCTGCGAGGGCGCGTTCTCCTACCTGACGCGAGACGCCGGGCTGCGGGAGGGCTACCTGTGGCCGGTGAACTCCGACGCGGAGGGCACCCCGCAGCAGATCGCCGCCACCGTGGAGTTCGTGCGGCAGAACGACGTGCCGGCCGTCTTCTGCGAGTCCACCGTCAACGACGGCGCCCAGCGGCAGGTCGCCGCGGACACGGGCGCGCGCCTCGGGCCGCCGCTCTACGTCGACTCGCTCTCCGAGGCGGACGGCCCGGTGCCGACCTACCTGGAGCTGCTGCGCCACGACGCCCGCACCATCGGCTCGACCCTCACCACCGCGCCGTGACGGCGGGCGACCAGCCGGTCCTCCGGATCCGGGACCTCAGCGTCCGTTACGGCGAGGTCCTCGCCCTGGACGGCGTGGACCTCGACCTGTCGGCCGGCACCCTCGGGGCGCTCCTCGGCGTCAACGGTTCCGGCAAGTCGACCCTCTTCAACGCCGTCATGGGCCTGGTCCGTCCGCAGCAGGGTGAGGTCCGGGTCCTGGACGGTCCGTCCGACCGGGCGCGCCGCGCGGGCCGCATCGCGTACATGCCGCAGGTCAGCGCCGTGGACTGGACCTTCCCGGTGCTCGTGCGCGACGTCGTGACCATGGGGCGCTACGGCCGGATGGGCTTCCGACGGCGGGCGTCGAGGGCCGATCGGGCCGCCGTCGACGAGGCCCTGGAGCGGGTCGACCTGGCCGACCTCGCCGACCGGCAGATCGGTGCCCTGTCCGGTGGCCAGCGCCAGCGGGTGTTCCTCGCCCGCGCGCTCGCGCAGCAGGCGAGCCTGCTGCTGCTCGACGAGCCGTTCGCCGGAGTGGACGCGCGCTCCCAGGCGACCATCAGCAGTCTGCTGCGCGAGCTGCGCACCGAGGGCGCGACCCTGCTCGTCGCGACCCACGACCTCGCCGGCGTGGGACGGCTGTGCGACCGCGCCGTGCTGCTCCAGCAGCGCGTGCTCGCGGCCGGGCCACCCGAGGAGGTCCTGACGCCGGAGGTCCTGAGCCGGGTGTTCGGGTTCGTCACCGACGAGACGAGGTCCGCATGAGCGCGGTCGTCGACTGGATCGTGGCGCCGCTCCAGTTCGAGTTCATGGTGCGGGCGCTGCTCGCCGCCGTCGTCGCCGGCCTCGTCGGCGCGGTCCTCTCGTGCTGGCTGACCCTCATCGGCTGGTCGCTGCTGGGCGACGCGGTCTCGCACGCCGTCCTCCCGGGCGTGGTGCTCTCCTACATCGTCGGCATCCCCTTCGGCGTCGGCGCCTTCGTCTTCGGGGCCGGCGCGGTCGGAGCCATCGGCGTCGTGCGGCGGACGTCGCGGGTCAAGGAGGACGCCGCGATCGGCGTGGTGTTCACCGGGCTGTTCGCGCTCGGGATCGTGCTGGTCTCGCGGACGCCCAGCGACACCGACCTGTTCCACATCCTGTTCGGCAACCTGCTCGGGGTCTCGACGGCCGACCTGGTGCAGATCGGCGCGCTGGGCGCCGTCGTGCTGCTCGTCGTCGGGCTCAAGCACCGGGACCTGACGCTGTTCGCCTTCGACCGCGTCCACAGCCATGCCGTCGGGATCTCGCCGCGGCGGACCGAGGTCCTGCTGCTCGGGCTGCTCGCCCTCTCCGTGGTGACCGCGCTGCAGGCGGTCGGCGTCGTCCTCGTCGTCGCGATGCTGATCATCCCCGGTGCCACGGCCTACCTGCTCACCGATCGCATGGAGCGGATGCTGCTCTACGCGAGCGGGACCTCCGTCCTGACGAGCGTGCTGGGCACCTACCTGAGCTTCCACGTCGACCTCGCGACCGGCGGCACGATCGTGGTCTGCCAGGCCCTCGCCTTCGTCGCCGTGTACCTGTTGGCGCCGCGGCACGGTCTGCTGGGCCGCCGGCTCACGCGGCGACGGGCGCGGCAGGCGGCCTGACGACGGGGTGTGGCCGGCACCGGACCCGGGCATTCCCGCCCCTCCCGGAGCACGACGAAGGAGTACGACGACGTGACCGACACGACCGCGGACCTCGGTGAGCAGGTCTTCCGCCTGGTCTACCGCAGCCACACGACCATGGGCAGCGAGAACCGGCCCGCGGAGATCGAGGAGATCTTCGAGGTGTCGCGGAGCAAGAACCCGGGTCTCGGACTCACCGGAGCGCTCCTCGTGTGGCAGGACACCTTCGTCCAGGTGCTCGAGGGCGACGAGGGGGCGGTGCGCGACCTCTACGCCACCATCGCCGCCGACCCGCGCCACGAGAAGGTGGAGACGCTCGACGAGAGCGTGGTCTCCGCCCGCGCCTTCGGGCAGTGGGCCATGGCGCACGTCTCCGACGACGAGGGCGCCGACCTGCCCGCCGCGCGCGGCGAGGAGGCTCCCGACGCCCCGCACGCGACGCCTCGACTCGAGGACCGGCGTCAGGAGATGCTGCTCGACCTCATGCGGGAGTACGCCGACCCGGGCATCGAGCCGATCTGACGTCCGTCAGGCGCCTCACATCACGTCACGTCTCTGACGACGGCGCCCGCGAGAGCCTGGCGTAGCCGATCACCGCCATCCACGCGAGGGCCGCGACCGCGAGGAACGCGGCGTAGACGGTGGCGTAGCCGGTGGCGGCGGCGAGGGAGGTCGCGGCGACCGGTGCGACGAGGCCGGCGAGGCCCCAGCCGGTGAACACCTGCCCGTAGGTGGTGCCGAAACGGTGCACCGGGACGACGTCGGCGGTGGCAGCCGGTGCGAGCGCCGACAGCGCCCCGTACTGCGCGCCGAGCAGCAGCAGACCGGCCAGCGCCACAGGACCGGTGACGCCCAGGGCGAGTGGGAGACACGCGAGCACCAGCACCGCCGTGTCGAGGTGCAGCGCCGTCCGGCGGCCGAGACGGTCGGAGACCGGTCCGGCGACCAGCCGTCCGGCGAAGTTCCCCACGTTGATCGACGTGACGGCCAGGACGGTCGCCCCGGGGGTGCCGGTGAGGGCGCCGGCCTGGGCGAACGCGGCGAGGCCGGGGGCACTGCCGAGTCCGAACGCCAGCCACAGCGCCACGACCGCGCCACGCGGCGCGGTCGCCCGAGGACGGCTCGACCCGGACTCCTCGCGCCGTGGCTGGGGCGACGCTCCGGGTACGAGGACGGCGGCGACCGCGAGGACGGCTCCGAGCACGGCCGCGAGCACGAGGAAGGTCGGGGTGCGTCCGAGCAGGTCGAGCAGCCGGGACGCCAGAGGAGCCAGGAGCGCGGTTCCGGCGGCATAGGCGCTGACGACGAGCCCGAGCGCGAGACCGCGGCGGGTGGTGACGGTCCCGGCGACCCGGACGGCGGTCGCGTAGCCGAGTCCGGTCGAACCACCGACCAGGACGCCGAAGGTCACGAACAGCGCCCCGGGCGCGGTGACGGCGCCGGTGGCCAGCAGCCCGGCGACCGTGCCGAGCAGCGCGACCAGCGTGAGACGGCGCGGAGAGGTGGTGTCGGCGACGCGGCCGCCGACCAGCACGCCGAGCATGAAGGCCAGCAGCCCGACGGAGAACACCCCGGCCAGCAGGGCGTCCGCGGCTCCGAGATCGCGGCGCAGGGTGTCGGTGAAGACGTCCCAGGCGAACAGCGGGCTGACCGCGAGGTCGAGCAGGACCGCCCCGGTGAGCGAGCGCGCCCTCGTCGACGGTGCGCCGCCCCCGGGAATCACGGGTCAGACGGTGGCGGTCAACTCGACGAGCAGCGCGCGGACGCGCCGGTCGATGTCGTCGCGGATCGTGCGGACCTCGTCGACGTCCCGGCCGGCGGGGTCGGTGAGCTCCCAGTCGAGGTAGCGCCTACCGGGGAACACCGGGCAGGCGTCGCCGCACCCCATCGTGATCACGACGTCGGCGGCGTCGACGTCGGCATGGCTGAGCTCGGTGGGGACCTCGTGCGCGAGGTCGATGCCGAGTTCGGCCATCACGGCGCGGACGGCGGGGTTGACCTCGTCGGCGGGAGCGGAGCCCGCGGAGCGGACCCGGACCTGGTCCCCGGCGTGGTGCGCGAGCAGGGCCGCGGCCATCTGCGAGCGGCCGGCGTTGTGCACGCAGACGAACAGCACCTCGGGCACGTCAGGCACGGCGGGGCTCCTCGGGCGCAGGGTCGATCGTCGGGAGGAGCCGGCGGCGCAGCCACAGCGAGACGTAGACCAGGGCGACGAGCACGGGGACCTCGATCAGCGGTCCGACGACCCCGGCGAGGGCCTGGCCGCTGGTGGCGCCCCAGGTGGCGATCGCGACCGCGATGGCGAGCTCGAAGTTGTTGCCCGCAGCGGTGAACGCCAGCGTCGTGGTGCGCCCGTACCCGAGCCCGACCGCACGTCCCAGGGCGTAGGAGCCCGCCCACATCACCGCGAAGTAGATCAGCAGCGGCAGCGCGATCCGGACGACGTCGAGGGGCTGGGAGGTGATGGCGTCGCCCTGCAGGGCGAAGAGGATGACGATGGTGAACAGCAGCCCGTACAGGGCGAACGGCCCGATCCGCGGCAGGAGCGTGGACTCGTACCAGTCGCGGCCCTTCGCCCGCTCCCCCAGCAGGCGGGTCAGGTACCCGGCGAGCAGCGGGATGCCGAGGAAGATCAGCACCGACCGGACGATCGCCCACGGCGAAACGTCCAGACCTGTCGTCGGGAGCCCGAGCCAGCCGGGCAGCACCGAGAGGTAGAACCAGCCCAGCGCCCCGAACGCGATCACCTGGAACACCGAGTTCAGCGCGACGAGCACGGCGGCGGCCTCGCGGTCCCCGCAGGCGAGGTCGTTCCAGATGACGACCATGGCGATGCAGCGGGCGAGCCCGACCACGATCAGCCCGGTGCGGTACTCGGGCAGGTCGGGCAGCAACAGCCACGCCAGCGCGAACATGAGCGCCGGGCCGAGCAGCCAGTTCAGCACCAGCGAGGACACCAGCAGGCGCCGGTCGCCGGTGACGGAGTCGAGCCGGTCGTAGCGGACCTTCGCCAGCACCGGGTACATCATCACGAGCAGACCGAGGGCGATCGGCAGCGAGACCCCGTCGACCGCGACCGCCCCGAGGGCCTCCCCCAGCCCCGGGACCAGGCGGCCGGCCAGCAGCCCCACCGCCATCGCCGCGAGGATCCACACCGGGAGGAACCGGTCGAGCGTGGAGAGCTTCCCGACGACGGAGGCCTCCTCCTGCGGCGGAGCACTCACGCGTCCACCACCGGCAGCGCGTCGCTCGCCGCGGGCTCGAGCACGGTGGCGACCTGGGCGAGCAGCTCGGGGCGCACCCGGTAGTACACCCACGTGCCCCGGCGCTCCCCGGTAATCAGCCCGGCCTCGCGCAGCACCTTGAGGTGGTGCGAGATCGTCGGACCGGACAGGTCGAACACGTCGGTCAGGTCGCACACGCAGGCCTCGCCCCCGGCATGGGAGGCGATCAGCGAGAGCAGCCGCAGCCGTACCGGGTCGCCCATCGCCTTGAACACCCGCGCCAGCTCACCGGACTGCTCGGCCGACAGCGGCTCCCGCGCCAGCGGCGAGCAACACCCGACCACGTCGGCGAGCTGGGCCAGGACCCGCTCCTCCGCCTCCTGCTTCGACATGCGTCTACCTTGACATTGCTCGAAACAGGGGCGCAAGGTCTGGCTCGACAGCCATCGAAACAGCCGCAGTTCGAGGAGAACCAGCGATGTCGCGCGTGCAGCTCGCCCTCCGCGTCTCCGACCTCGAGGGATCGATCCGCTTCTACAGCAAGCTCTTCGGCGCCGAACCGGCCAAGCGCCGGCCCGGGTACGCCAACTTCGCCATCGCCCAACCCCCGCTCAAGCTCGTCCTGCTCGAGGGCGAACCCGACCGCCCGACCGTCATGGACCATCTCGGCGTCGAGGTCGCGACGACCACCGAGGTCGACGACGCCACGGCCCGCCTCGACGAGCTCGGCCTGTTCACCCAGGTCGAGAACGACACCACCTGTTGCTACGCCCGCCAGGACAAGGTCTGGGTGCACGGCCCCGGTCACGAGCCGTGGGAGGTCTACACCGTCACGGAGGACTCCCAGGACTACGGCCAGGACGGGGTCGCCAGCCGGCCCATGCGTTCGGCCGCGCAGGCCGACGGGTGAGCCGTCGCCGTTCGTGCGGGTCGGGCGTGGTCGGGGTGGCGGGATTCGAACCCACGGCCCCTCGCTCCCAAAGCGAGTGCGCTACCAAGCTGCGCTACACCCCGTGGCGCACGAGTGTAGGGCGAAGGGCACGCGGGTTCCGCGCCAGCACTCCTACATGAGGCCCATCTGCCCGATCATGCCGAGCTGGTCCCAGTAGAAGCGGGACGCGACGACCTTCCCGTCGGCGACGCGGTGGAAGGCTGCGTAGGGCAGCGACACCGAGCGTCCGGTGGGCGGGATCGGCGAGCCGTCGGGCGCCCGGGAGGGTCCGGTGTTCGTCCCGACCACGACACCCTCCTCGAACACCTGGTCCCCCGCCGCGGTGATGCGGACGTCGGTCAGGTGGGAGTCGGGGAACGCCGTCATCGTTTCATTCCAGAAGTCCCGGACGGCCTGGTGACCCTTGCCGTCGCCGGACGGCGTGGCCAGCTCGCAGTCCTCGCCGTAGAGCGCGAGGAACGCGTCGAGGTCGTGGGCGTTCCAGGCGTCCGCCCCGGCCCAGGCGATCTTCCTGGACTCCGTGGGACCGAACGGTCCGACGAGGCTGATGACGTCGAACGGCTCGACGCGGGGCGGTTCGTCGGGCACGGACCCGAGGGCGCGTTCCACGGCGGGGACGATGTGCTCGGCCGCGCTCCGCGCGAAGACCTCCTCGGACTCCCAGAGCTCGACGTACTGCACGCCCTCCGGCCCGCGGACGCAGAGGTGCAGGATCACGCCGTCCACCGGCGCGGTCCCGACCTCCTCGGCGACGCGGTGGTACTCGGACTCCTGCAGGTGCGGGGTCATGACGAACGCGTGGACCATGATCGTTCTCCTCGGACGGCGGGCGGGATGTTGACGTTGCGGTGGAAGGCGTTGTCCGGGTCGTAGGTCGCCTTGACCCGGCGCAGCCGCTCGTACTTGGCGTCCCCGTAGGCAGCGCGGATGCGGTCGTCGTCGACCTCGTGGTTCCAGTTGACGTAGCTCCCGGCCGCGTACGGCCGCAGGGCCTCCCAGAAGGACCGCGACCACTCCCGGTCGGCGATGAGCAGGTCCGGGGTCGGCGCGACGGCATCGATGGCGAGGCTGAACCGTGTCGAGCGCGAGCCCGCGAACGCGGTGTCGTCGTCGCCGACGTCGGCGACCGCACCGCCGAGGCCCGCCATCACGAACACCGACATCGGGGAGGCCTTGCGGGGCAGGTACTCGAGCACGACGGAGAGAGCGTCGTCGGTCAGCTCCGGCAGGTGCAGGCCCTTGCCGTAGGCCAGCCGGCCCCAGGCCCCGGCCTCGTCGATCATGCTCTGCAGCGCGACGTAGGGCATGGGGGTGAGGAACTCCGCGGACGGGTGGGCGTCCCGGACCGGCTCGCAGAGCGCCAGGTGCGCCTCCAGGGTGGAGAAGCCCGCGATCAGCAGCAGCACACCCGGAGTGAAGTGCAGGGCCTCCGGCAGGAACGGGGCCGGCGGGGCGTGCGTCCCGATCATGCCGCCGCCGGCGTCACGCGGGAGCGCCTCGAGCACCTCGCGGCCGACCCGGTAGGCCTCCTCGGCGCGGGCGAGCGGCCAGAAGAAGACGCCGACGTGCACGAGGGGCCCCACCTCGTGCAGCGCGAACTCGAACTCGGTGACGACGCCGAAGTTGCCCCCGCCGCCGCGCAGCCCCCAGAACAGGTCGGGGTGCTCGTCGTCCGAGGCGTGCACGACCGAGCCGTCGGCCAGCACGACCTCGGCGCCCACCAGGTTGTCGATCGAGAGCCCGTGCCCGCGCGCGAGCCATCCGATCCCGCCGCCCAGGGTCAGGCCGCCGACCCCGGTCGTGGTGTTCGTCCCCAGCGTCGTCGCCAGACCGTGGACCTGGGTCGCGCGGTCGACGGCTCCGAGCGTCGCCCCGCCCCCGACCCGCGCCCGCCGCGCGTCCGGGTCGACCCGGATCTCGTCCAGACCCCCCAGGTGCACCATCGCGCCGTCGTCGCACACCGAGGCGCCCCACGAGCTGTGGCCGCCCCCGCGGACCGCGATCTCCAGGCCGTCCCGTCGGGCCGACCGGACCGCGTCGACGACGTCGGCCGTCGACCGGCAGCAGGCGATCCGGGCCGGCCGCCGGTCGATGTCCGCGTTCCACACGGTGCGGGCCTGGTCGTACCCCGCGTCGCCCGGTGTCAGCACCGTCCCGGTGCCGGTCGTCGACCCCGATCTGAGCTCGGTCATCATTCTCCCCCCGTTCGTGACGAGGCCGCCTGCGGGCCCCTGCCCGACGGACGCTAGGGAGGGCACCGCGCGCTGTCGGGAGCACCGACCTGCTCGGTTCCCGGGGGCCGGACGGCTGGGGGTACTCGGAAGGCCCTCCTGGTCACTCAGTCACCGATGGAGCATCGTCGGTCGCCCTGCGTCATCCGACGAGGTCGTTGCCACTGCTCATCACCCGGATGCCCGTATGCACCGGCCCGCGGTGTGGCCACGCTGGACTCCACGTGACCGGACCGCTGGGGACGGGGGTGTCGCGTGCAGGTCCATCCGTTCGTCGGCCGCGACCAGGAACTGGAGGACGTCGCGGGCGCGCTGGAGCACGGCGGCGTGGTGCTCGTCGGGCCGGCCGGTGTCGGGAAGACCCGGCTGGCCCGGGAGGCGCTGGCACGCGCCCGGGCCGCGGAGCGCACGACGGTCTGGGTCGCGGCGTCGAAGGCAGCCGCGTCGATCCCGTTCGGTGCGGTGGCCCATCTGGTCCCTGACGTCGACACCTCGGACCGCCTGCGCGTCCTGCGGGCCGCCGAGCAGTGGCTCGCCGGCGCCGCGACCGACCGCCCCGTCGTCCTCGGGGTGGACGACGCCCACGATCTCGACGACGGGTCCGCCGCGCTCATCGGGCGGGCGGTGGCCGCGGGCGTCGCGGTCGTGGTGGCCACGCTCCGGACGGGGGAGCCGGAGCCGGGACCCGTCACCGCGCTCTGGAAGGACGGGCCCGCCACCCGCGTCGACCTCGCTCCCCTGGACCGGTCGGAGACCGCGCTCCTCGTCGAGTCGCTGCTCGGAGGCGCCGTCGACCCGGTGGCCTCCGAGCAGCTCTGGCAGCTGAGCCGGGGCAACGCGCTGTACGTGGACGAGCTGGTGCGGGGTGGCCTGGTCTCCGGCGCCCTGACCTGGCGGACCGGGGTATGGTGTTGGCCGGGCCGGGTCTCGGTGGCGCCCGCGCTCAGCTCGCTCGTGGACGCCCGGTTGGACGCCCAGCCGCCGGCAATCCGGGACGCCATCGACGTCGTCGCCCTCGGCGAGCCCCTGCACGCCGCGCTGCTCCAGCGGGCCGGGGTGGCGCTGTCCGCGCTCGAGGACGCCGAGCGGGCCGGGGTGCTCCGCACCGCGGCCGTCGCCGACGACGTCGAGGTCCGCCTGGCCCACCCCATGTTCGGCGAGGTCGCGCGGGCCCGGACGACCTCCCTGCGACGCCGGACGCTCTGCCGTCGCCTCGCCGAGGCGTGTCCGGTCGACGAGGATCCGGTCCGGGTGGCCACCTGGTATCTCGACGGCGGGGTCCCGGACGCCGAGGTCCTCGCGCGCGGAGCCGCGCGCGCCCTGGCCGCGCTCGACCTCGAGCTGGCACAACGCCTCGCGACGGGCGCGGACCAGGCGGGCGGCGGCCCGGACGCCCGACGCCTGCTGGCCATGGTGATGGTGCTGCGCGGGCACGCCGAGGACGCGGAGGAGCTGCTCGCCGACCTCGACACCCCGGAGCTGCCCGATCCCGTCCGCGCCGAGGTCGTCGCCTTCCGGGCGTGGAACCTGACCTTCGGGCTGTCCCGCGCGCAGGACGCCGAGCGAGTACTCGATCGGGCCGCGAGGTCGGTCACCACCGGACACGACCTGCTCGACGTCCAGCGGGCGATCGCCCACGGCTACGGCGGGCGGGTGGGGCCGGCGCTCCGGCTCGCGCAGTCGGTGCTCGAGCGCCCGGACACCCACCCAGCCGCCCGGCTCCGCGCCCTCACCATCACCTGTCAGATCGCGGGCGCCGGCGGCGCCGACGAGCGGGCCCTGCACGCCGGGGACCAGGCGTTGGAGCTCGACGAACACCTCCACCACGGGGACTGGTCGATGGCGACCGAGGAGATCCGGGCCGGGATCGTCTCCGTCCGGCTCTACGGCGGCCAGCTCGACACGGCGGAGGAGATCGTCGAGGCCAGCATGCGGCGGGTCGCCGCCACGGGATGGCGGCCCGGGACCGCGATGTGGACCTCCTGGCGCGCCGAGGTCGCCCTCCAGCGGGGCCGCGTACGCACTGCCCTGGGCCACGTCCGGGAGGCCACCGCGCTCGCCGCCCGCGACCGCCAACCCTTCGAGACCTGGGCGACCCGCCTCCGCGCCCTCCAGCGCGCCCGGCTCGCGGCGCTGCTCGGCGAGGTGACCGAGGCCGAGGAGGCGCTGGACGAGGCACGTCGTTGGGACGACGGCGGCAGCGGGATGCTCGACGTCTGGGGTGACTCGAGCGCCGCGTGGGTGGCGCTCGCCCGGGGTGAGCCGACGGCCGCGATCGCCCTCGCCCGGGACGGCGCCACACGAGCCCGGCGGGACGAGCAGCGGCGCTGGGAGATTCTCACCCTGCACCAGGCGGTGCGCCTCGGAGCCCCCGAAACGGTCGTCGACCGTCTCACCGAACTCGCGCCGGACGCGGGCGGCTCGTCGACCCGGCTCTACACGCGACACGCACGGGCGGCGGCCGACGGCGACGGCGCCGAGCTCGACGCGGTCGCCGACGGCTTCGTCACGCTGGGCTGTCTCCTGCTCGCCGCGGAGGCGGCCGCCCACGCCGCCACGGCCCACCGGGAGGCGGGGCGGACGTCGTCGGCGACGGCCGCGGCACGGCGGGCCCGAGGCCTCGCCGCACGGTGCGAGGGGGCGCGCACGCCGGCGCTGTCCGCCCTCACCGAGCCCCCGGGCCTCACGCGCCGGGAGCACGAGATCGCCGGCCTCGCGGCGAGCGGTCTGACCAACCGCGTCATCGCGGACCGGCTGGTGATCTCGGTCCGCACCGTGGACAACACGTTGCACCAGGTCTACGCGAAGCTCGGTGTCCCGGGCCGCGCCGACCTCGCGGAACTGTTCGACGACGCCGGCGCCGGGGGGTCACCCCGGGGCGTCGGTCGGGGGTCGGCGGCCTCGTCGTGACGGGCCGCCGGGTCCTCGACGGCCGGGTGACGGTCGCCGCTCCGGCCGGAGACGTTCTCTCACTCGACGGGCCGGCGGACGTCGTCGTCCGCGCCCGTCACCGTCAGGTCAGTCCAGACCGCGGACGATGTGGTCCTCGTCGGTCTCGGTGATCCTGCTGTCGCGCTCAGTGTCCATGCTCCGGTCCTTTCCGGTCGCTCTCATCGGCCACCGTCCATGGTTGCCGCGTCGCCGGACCTACCGTGAAGTACCAGGTGAGGGTCACACATCAACAACCCCGCGAGGCCCCACCGTGTCCGGCGACCGCGCTTGTGTACCCGTTCACATGCCGTCCCGCCAAGGGCTGGACCGTGACAGAGCGTGGACTGAACGATCCAGTAACCCGACTTTCACCCCGGCGGGCAACCACCTGGACGGAGCAACGTCCTGAGAGGGACGCCCGGGCCCCTGCCGCCGGTCGGGGATCGGCTACGGTGGGCGGGTCCGGCACTGCCGGTCGCGCGGGCGTAGCTCAATGGTAGAGCCCCAGTCTTCCAAACTGGCTACGCGGGTTCGATTCCCGTCGCCCGCTCCACCATCGGGCTGCTGTACGGTTGATCTCGTTGCAGTCTCGTTTTCCTCCCCGTGCTCGGTGCCGTGGATCATGTGACACCGGCCCGGCCAGCATCACGGGAGGAACGCCTCCTCCGTCTCGTGCCCCGGCGTCGGGCAACGCTCGCGCGCAGATCGTCCGCGAGCGCTCCACCCGGAAGAGGATGCATGGCTGAAGGAACTGTGAAGTGGTTCAACTCCGAGAAGGGGTTCGGCTTCATCGCCCCTGACGACGGTGGCAAGGACGTCTTCGTCCACTACTCGGCCATCCAGGCCGGCGGCTTCCGCTCGCTCGAGGAGAACCAGCGGGTGAGCTTCGAGTCCACCCAGGGCGCGAAGGGCCCGCAGGCCGAGCAGGTGCAGGCGCTCTAGCCGGCACCGACCGGGTCGGGCGCCGCCGTGTGCGGCGTTGACGCCCGACCTGCCGGGGCTGTGGGACCACGCCTCATACCCGTGGGCCCACAGCCCCTCTCGTCCGTTCAGCCTCCGGAGACCCACCGCCGGAAGGCCCGGGCCGCGAGGGCGTCCGCGTCGCGGGTCGCCTGCGCACCCGGCACGAGCACGTCGAATCCGTGCGGCAGCCCCGGCAGGACGTGCAGCTCCGTCGGCACGCCGGCGCGCATCAGCCGCCAGGTGTAGTCCACCGCCTCGTCGCGGAGCGGGTCGTTCTGCCCGACGATCACGACGGCGGGGCAGAGACCGCCGAGGTCCTCCGCCCGGTTCGGGATGATCGGCGGCGCGGGCGGGCCGAGGTTGGCCATCACCTGCGCGATCGCCTCCTCCGGGATCACCGGCAGGCCCTCCCGCCGGGAGCCGTGTTCCGGGAGCGCCCGGTCGTCGGTGTTCGGGTAGAGCGCGAGCTGCAGCGCCGGCGCGGTGTCCCCGCGGACGCGGGCCAGCTGCGCGAGCGCGAGCGCGAGCATCCCGCCGCCGCTCGACCCGGTCAGAGCCAGGCGTCGCGCGTCCACACCCCAGTCCTCCGCGTGCTCGCTCACGTGGCGCAGCACCGAGTACGCGTCGTCGAGGATCGTCGCGGGCGGATGGTCCGGGGCCATCCGGAAGTCCACGCTGATCCCAACGGCCCCGGTGTCGCGGCACAACGCCACGCAGCGACGGTGCTCGGTGTTCAGGTGCCCGAACGACAGCCCGCCGCCGTGGAACAGGACGTAGCCCGGACGACGCGGGTGCGGCTGCGCCGGCCGGTAGACCCGCACCGGGACGTCGTGGTCGCCGGCGGTGTTCGGCACCGTCGCCGACGACCACGTGACGTCGGGTTCGGGCGCCGGGTCGGCGCCCGGGTCGCGGAGCAGGGCGAGCATCGCCGGGTCGGACAGGTCGCCGCGCCCCGCGGGGAGCGCGGCCACCACGTCGGCGTACTCCGGGTCCCACCAGGTCATGCGTCCCCTCTCGTCAGGACAGCACCTCGTCCAGGCGCTCGTAGCCCTGGATGACACCCTCGTCCATCCCGGAGGCGAGCATCGCGTCGCGTCCGGAGAACGAGCCGCACAGCGAGAAGCCCTCGAGCCGGCAGCGCCCGCCGGGAAGCTCGGTGAAGGTCATGGTCTCGAGGGCCACCTGGTCGGCGAACGGGACGTAGGCGAACGTCTGGACGATCCGCTCGTTGTCCCGGATCTCGTGGAACGACCCCAGGAAGTGGTGCTCGACCCCGTCCTCCCCGACGTGGGTGTAGGCGTACCCGCCGCCCGTGTGCGCGTCCCAGCGCTGCACGGTCATCGTCAGCCGGCGCGGACCGAGCCACTGCACGACGAGCTCCGGGTCGACGTGCGCGCGGAAGACGGCGGAGGGCGGGGCGTCGAACTCGCGGGTGATGCGGATGGCCGGCACGGCCGGGTCGGCCTCGATGGTGGTCTGCAGGGTGGTGTTCACGTCGGTCTCCTCAGGATCTCGTCGAGCCGCTGGTGGCGCAGCTCGGCACGGCGTCGGTAGGTGTCGATCCAGCCGGTCAGCAGGTCGAACACGTCGACCTCCAGGTGCGCCCAGCGCTGCTGGCCGTCCCGGCGGCGGCTGACCAGTCCGGCGGCCTCGAGCACCCGGAGGTGTTTCGAGACCGCCTGGAGGCTCACGTCGTAGGACGACGCGATCTCCGTGACGGTCATGTCGTCCGCCGTGAGGCGGGCGACGATGTCGCGTCGGATCGGGTCGGCGAGCGCCGCGAACGCCCGGGACAGCTCGTCGTCCACGGCTCCTCCCCAATATTCAACCTTGCGGTTGAGTACGAACATAGGACCAGGAAGGCCGGGAAGTCAACGGGGATCTGCGCGAGCTGCAGGCATCACGAATCGTTACGTCCGTCGATCAACTTCACCTGAACAGAGCAGGTAGCCACCTGATCGAGCGGCTTCAGCGGCTGAACGCCGCTCGCGCTGCGGCCGACGGGCGGCAGAGGCGGGGCCGATCGGTTCACTGAGGGAGCGTTCACTGAACGACCCCGAGATGAGAGCGCTTCTCAGGTTCAGGAGAGAGTCCGCTCGTCCGTCCAACGACGACCGGGACGGCAGGGAACGCACCCGGCGTCGCACGATCCACCAGGAGGCTCCATGAGCAGCATGACCACCAAGCTGGCCGCCACGACGATGCTCGCGGGCGTCGGCACGCTCGCGATGGCGGGCGCGGCGAGCGCCAGCGAGTCGCACTCCCACACGAGCTCGCACGAGTCCACCCACGGCTCGTCGAGCAAGGGCCTCGTCGGTGGCCTCGTGGGCGCCGGCGGCGAGCTGGTCGGCGGCGTGACCGACCTCGTCGGCGGAGTCGTGGGCGGCGTCGACGGCGTCGCGGGCCCGCTGGTCGGCGGTGTCACCACCGGGCTGTTCGGCGGCCCCTCGAGCTGACCCGCCGCCGCAGGGGTGACGCGGGGCGGGTGGGTGATGCTGGAACCATCACCCACCCGCCCCGCCGATCCAACCGCAGAGGGGAGACTGTCGGCATGTCCGGCAGTCGCGCCGCCGCGAAGGCGCGCACCCACGAGAACCTCCTGGACGCGGCGGCGACCGTGTTCGCCGAGCGCGGGTACGGCGCCGCGTCGGTCGAGGAGATCGCCCGGACGGCCGGGGTGTCCGTCGGCTCGGTCTACGCGCACTTCACCAGCAAGGAGAAGCTGTTCGTCGCCCTGATGGAGCGGCGCTCCGCCGGCGAGTTCGCCACGGCCCAGGCAGCGCTGGCCGACGGGTTCGAGGCCGCCGTCCCGGCCCTCAACCGCCAGCTGCTCGCCGAGGCCGACTCCGCGCACCTCGCGGAGCTCGGCGCGGAGGCCTGGCTCTACGGGCTGCGCTCCCCCGGCTTCGGCGCCGAGCTCGCCGCCCACCACCGGCGGGTGCACGACGTCGTCGTCGAGATGGTCACCCGGGAGCGCGAGCGCCGCGGGACCACCCTCGCGATGACCGACGGGGAGGTCGGCACGGTCGCGACCGCCCTGGCCCGCGGCCTGGTGCACTACCGCCGCATGAGCCCGGAGACGGTCCCCGACGACCTCTTCGGCCGCACCCTCATCGCTCTGCTGCGGGGCCTGGAGGCTCCTGGTCCTCCCGCGGCTCCTGCGTCGCCGCCGGCATCGGGTCCGGGCGACCGGGCGTCAGACGACGCATGAGGTGGTAGCTGGCGATCGTCACGACCGTGCCGAACGCGATCCCGCCGAACTGCCCGCCCGAGAACTCCATGGTCACGTCGCCGACCCCGATGACGATGCCGGCGGCCAGGGGGACGAGGACCTCCGGCCGGGAGAAGTCGACCTTGTTCTCCACCCAGATGCGGGCCCCGAGCAGGCCGATCATCCCGTAGAGCACGACCGTGATCCCGCCGAGCACCCCACCCGGGGTCGCCGCGACCACGGCCCCGAACTTCGGGCAGAAGCCGATCGCGACGGCGACGACGGCCGCCACCCAGTAGGCGGCGGTCGAGTACACCCGGGTCGCGGCCATGACCCCGATGTTCTCGGCGTAGGTCGTGGTCGGGGACCCGCCCACGCCACCGGCCACCGCGGTCGCGATGCCGTCCGCGGCGAGCGCGCGACCCAGGTACGGGTCGAGGTCCTCCCGCGTCATCGAGGCGACCGCCTTGACGTGCCCGGTGTTCTCCGCGATGAGCGCGACCACCACCGGCACGACCAGCAGGATCGCGCCCGCGCTGAAGCCCGGCAGGTGGAGGCCGGGCGCGTCGGGGGTGCCGAGCGGCAGGCCGATCCACGGCGCGTCGGAGACGGCCGAGAAGTCCAGGCGCGCGTGCGTCGACACCGTCCCGGAGGCGTCCGGCGCGGTGATCGGCCCGAGGACCGCGTCCAGCACGATCGACAGCACGTAGCCGACGACGAGCCCGACCAGCACCGACAGCCGTCCGAGCATCCCGCGGCCGGCCACGGCGACCACCATGACGACGAGCATGGTCACCAGCGCCACGCCCTGGTCCTGCGGCCAGTAGGTCCCCGCGACGACGGGTGCGAGGTTGAACCCGATCAGCAGGACGACCGCGCCGGTGACGGCCGGCGGCAGGATCGCCGAGATCACCCGGGCCCCGCCGAGGTGGACGGCCAGGCCGACCAGGGCCAGCACCACGCCGGTCACCGCGATCGCGCCGGTCACCTCCGCGCTGGTGCCGCCGTCCGCGCGGACCGCGGCCACGACCCCGACGAAGGACGCGCTCGTGCCGAGGTAGCTGGGCACGCGCCCGCGGGTCATCAGCAGGAACAGCATTGTCGCGAGCCCCGAGAGCAGGATCGCGAGGTTCGGGTCCAGCCCCATCAGCACCGGGAAGACGAAGGTCGCCCCGAACATCGCGAGGACGTGCTGGGCGCCGAGGCCGACGGTGCGGCCCCAGCTCATGCGCTCCTCGGGCCGCACCACCTCCCCCGGGCCCGGAGCACGGCCGTCGCCATGGAGGGTCCAGCGGAGGGTCCGGGTCACGCGCGGCTCCTGGGGTGGTCGTCGCCGGCCGACCCGGTCCGTCCGAGCCGTTCGGCGACCTCGGCGCGCGGCGGCGGTTCCAGGGCGGGCAGGGTGGTGTGCTCGGCGTCGGCGCCGAGCCCGTCGAGGACGAGGGTCAGATAGCGGTTCCAGGCCACCGCGTCGACCTCGGTGCCGAACGGCGCGGCGACCGACGCCACCATGTGCGCGGCCGCCGGGAGGTCGCGGGCCTCCAGGTCGGTGCGCACGGCGCCGGCCTCGCGGGCCCGTTCGACGAGGTCGTGCAGCGGCCCGATGAAACGCAGGACGAGCTCCGGGGTGAACGCGCCCGCGTCCCTGGCGGCACGCAGGATGCCACGCTGGTGCACGAACGCGCGCGCGATGCCCTCGACGATGTCCGCCACGGCGCGGGCCGGGTCGGGCTCCGCCTCGACCCGGGCGAACAGCGGCTCGACGGCCTCCGCGAAGTACTCCGCGAACACCGCCGTCACGAGCTCGTCCCGCCCGCCGAACCGGCGGTACAGCGTGGACGGACCGACCCCGGCGCGCCGCGCGACCTCCTCGAGCGGCACGTCGGACCCGAGTTCCTCGAAGGCCTCCCGCGCCGCCGCGACGATCGCGCGGTGGTTGCGGGCGGCATCCGCCCGCAACGGACGCGACGACAGCTCGGTCACGAGCGGGACGCTAGCAGCGTGACCAGGCGTTCCGGCCGTGTCGTGCACGACCGGATCGCCTCACTCCTCGATGGAGAGCGCACCGGACGGGCACGACCCGACCGCGTTGCGCGCGGCCTCGACGTCCTCACCCTCCGGGGTCTCCTCCAGCACGACGACGATCGCGTCGTCGTCCTGGTCGAACACGTTCTCGGCGGCGAGCACGCAGTTGCCCGCTCCGATGCAGACGTCGCGGTCGGCTCGGATCTTCATGGGGTGGTTCCTCTCCGGTGGTGGACGGAAGGGCGGGTCGATCTCACCAGGTGACCGGCAGATGGCGCAGCGTGCCCCTGACCCGACGGTAGCAGCGCAAACGGGAGGCGGCTCCCAGATGTCATCCCGCCTCGGCGCACTCCTTGGCCGCGGCGACGAAGTGCGCCACCGCGGGCGAGCGGTCGGTGCGCCGGTAGGCGACCTGCAGCGCGACCTGCGGGACCTCGCCGTCGAGCGGCAGGAACACGACGCCGGGCGGGCGCAGGTTCGCGTAGTAGGAGGGCTGCAGCGACACGCCCAGCCCGGCCGCGACGAGGCCGAGCTGGGTCTCGATGTCGGCGCCCTCGGCGACGATGCGCGGGCTGAACCCGTGGCCGCGGCAGTAGCTGACGATGATGTCGAAGAACGCCCGCCCCAGCGCCCGCGGCCAGAGCACGAACGGTTCGTCGGCGAGGGACTCCGGCGACACGGTCGGGCCCGCGGCGAGCGGGTGGTCCGTCGGCACCGCACACAGCAGCGGCTCGGACACCAGGTGCTCGACGGCGACGGTCTCGGTCGGCTGTGCGGCCCGGACCAGCCCGACGTCGAGGCGGCCGTCGGCGAGGTCGACGAGCTGCGCGGAGGTGTCGTGCTGGCTGACCTCGAGCTGCAGATCCGGGAACGCCACGCGCACCGACCGCAGGATGCGCGGCGTGATCGACGCCAGCGCCGTCCCCACCGACCCCACGGTCAGCAGGCCCACCGCCCCGTTCGCCGCCTGGGTCACCAGCGACTGCGCCCGCTCGGCCTCGGAGAGCACCCGCGGCGCCGCCTCGAACAGCACCCGCCCGGCCGCGGTCAGCTCCGTCGCCCGGCTCGAGCGGTCGAACAGCGCGGTCCCGAGGGTCTTCTCCAGCGCCCGGATCTGCTGGGACAGGGCGGGCTGGCTCACGTGCAGGCGTCGCGCCGCGCGGCTGAAGTGCAGCTCCGAGGCCACCGCGAGGAAGGCCCGCAGCTGCCGGAGCTCGAGGTCCATGGATCGATGGTGCACGACCGTCTCCCCCGGGGTCGCGACGACGCGCGCCGCGGTCCATAAGGCGACCCTTCTCGGAGCAGAAGCGACGCCGATCGCCGAACCGCACCGCGACCCGTCGTCGGGACGCAAGGTGGATCGCACGCCCGCCGCCGGAGGACGGAAGTGCTGTCATGACGAGCGACCACCGCCACGTCGTCGTGGGGTGCGGCGGGCTCGGCGCCGCCGCGCTGTACTGGCTGGCCCGGGCCGCGGGCGGCGCCCGGGGTGCGGTGCTCGGCCTCGAGGCGGGCGCGCTCGGCGGCGACCGCCCGGACGGCCGGCTCCTCGGACACGCCCAGCGCCAGGACGTCTACGCCGCGCTCGCCCCCGCGGCCCACGACGCGTGGCGGGCCGTCGAGCGCGTCTCGGGTCGCACGCTGCTGGCGGAGACCGGGGAGCTGCTGATCGAGGACGGCGAGGACCGCCTCGGGCCCGCCACCCTGGACGGGCACCGCGCGGTGGCCGCGCGGCACGGCACCGTGATCGAGGAGCTGGACGCGCGGGAGGTGACGGCCCGCTGGCCGCAGTTCCGCCTCGCCGGCACCGAGCACGCGATCCACCAGCGGCACTCCGGGGTCGTGGACGTCCGCCGCGCCGAGGCCACCCACCTCGCGCTCGCCCGCGGGCAGGGCGCCGACGTCGCCGACCACACCGCGGTGCGGGCGCTGCACCCCACCCGCGACCACGTCGAGGTCGTCACCGACGACGGGGTACTGCGGGCCGACCAGGTCGTCGTCACCGCCGACGGGCTCACCACCGACGTCCTCGCGGGCGTGGGACGGGACCTGCGCCTCACGACCCTCGAGGAGCACGTCACCACCTACGCGACCCCGCACCTGCTGGACTTCTCGGGCGAGCACTTCCCCGCCTTCCGCTGGTACGGCGCCGAGCACGTGCACGGGCACCCGGTCCTGGGCGAGGTCGCGACGACGCTCGACCAGCACCTCGACGGGCACGGCGTCGCGGCCGACTCGGGGTCGTTCGAGGCCGCGGCGCTGCGCCGGAAGCGCCGCGAGGAGTTCCTCGCCGAGCACGTCCCCGGCTTCGGGGGCCCGGAGCTGACGACGCGGACCCACCACTCCGCGATCGCCCCCGACCACCACCTCGTCGTCGACACCGTCCCCGAGGCACCGCGCGTGCACGTCGCGGTGGGCGCCGGCCACGGCGCCGCCTACGCCTCCCTGATCGGGCGCGTCCTGGCCGAGCTCGCGACGGCGGGACGCTCCCGCTTCCCGGTGGACACGTTCTCGCTGGACCGCCCGGCCCTGCTCGACCCCGACTTCGAGCGCCGCTTCGGGTTCTAGGAGAGCAGCTCGAACGGCACGCGCGGGGAACCGGCGCCGCCGACCATCTGCTCGACGACCGCGCGGGCCTGGTCCTCGACGGGCGCGTCGTCGAGGGCCGCGAGGTAGCGGCGGTGGCAGGCCAGCGACGCCACGGCGGTCTCGACGAAGCCGGTGACGTCGACCTCGTGCGTGGGTGCGGGCGAGGCCGCGACCGCCAGGTGGCGCACCTGGTGCGCCGCCCCGTCGTCGGGGAAGATCCACCGGGTCCCGGCGTCGGACACCGCGTCGATCGCCGCCCGGCCGACGGCGCGGTGGTCGGCGGAGTTCCACCCGCCGCCGTCCCACTGCTCGTGGTGGTTCATCGTGACGACGAGGTCCGGGCGGACGTCGCGGATCACGCGGGCGATGTCGCGGCGCAGGGCCACCGACTCGACGACGGTGCCGTCGGGGTGGTCGAGGAACCGCACGTCGTGCACGCCCACCACCGCGGCGGACGCCCGCTCCTCGGCCTCGCGGGCCGGCCCGGCCTCGGCGGGCGGCGTCGTCGCGATCCCGGCCTCCCCGCGGGTGACCAGCAGGTAGGTCACCGTCCGGCCCGCGGACGTCCACGCGGCGATCGCGGCGGACACGCCGTACTCCAGGTCGTCGGGATGGGCGGCGACGGCGAGGGCGCGCGACCAGTCGTCCGGGAAGGTCTCCATGGCCCGCAGCGTGCACCCTGGACCGCGGTCGAGGTCCAGACGGGACGAATCGGGCACGCAGCGTAACGATCTCCGGACCCGGGGTAGTGCCTCCTCCATGACCGGGACCCGCGAGTCGACGCGTGCAGACACAGGCCTGCGCAAGGACCTCGGGTTCTGGTCGCTGCTGGCGGCGGGGCTCGGCAGCGTGATCGGGTCCGGGTGGCTGTTCTCCTCGCTCTACGCCGCCCAGGACGCCGGCCCGGCGGCGATGCTGGCCTGGGTCGTCGGCGGCGCGCTGATGCTGTGCGTCGCGCTGGTGTTCGCCGAGCTGGGCATGGCCAAGCCGGAGTCCGGCGGCCTGGTGCGCTACCCCATGTACAGCCACGGCGGGCTCGCCGCGGGCATCGTCGGGTGGGCGAACTGGATCAGCTACGTCGGCAACCCGCCCACCGAGGCGGCCGGCGTGGTGCAGTACGCCGCGGCCTACCTCCCGGGCGTCTACGTCGACGACCAGCTCACCGGCCCCGGCATCGCGCTCGCCGTCGTCCTGATGGCGGGCTTCGTCGCGTTGAACTGGTTCGGCGTCCGGCTGTTCGCCCGCTCCAACACCACGATCACCGCCGTCAAGATCCTGATCCCGGTCGCCACCGTCGTCCTCCTCGTGGCCAGCGGGTTCGACTCGTCGAACCTGACCGACCACGGCGGGTTCGCCCCGTACGGCTGGAGCGCGGCGCTGGGCTCGATCGCGACGGCGGGGATGGTGTTCGCCTACACCGGCTTCCGCAACGTCGTCGAGCTCTCCGGCGAGGCCCGCGACCCGCGCCGGACCGTCCCCCGCGCCCTCATCACGACGATCCTCGTGACGATCGTGCTCTACCTCGGCCTGCAGCTGGCGTTCCTGGGCGCCGTCCCCGCGTCGTCGCTGCTCGGCGGCTGGCAGGGCGTGAACTTCGACTCCCCGTTCGCGGACCTCGCGATGGTGCTCGGGTTGACCTGGCTGTCGTGGACGCTGATCGCCGACTCGATGATCTCGCCGTCCGGCTCGGGGATCGTGTTCACCGCCGCCAACGCCCGCAACGTGTTCGGGCTGGCCAGGAACGGCTTCTTCCCGACGTGGTTGACCGGGCTGAACGCGCGAGGCGTCCCCGCGCGGGCGCTCGCGGTCAACTTCGTCATCGGCCTGGCGTACCTGCTGCCGCTGCCGAGCTGGCACTCGATCATCTCGGTGACCGGGTCGATCGCGGCGTTCACCTTCCAGATCGGGTCCGTCTCGCTCATCGCCTTCCGCCGGTCCGGGCTGACGCGGCAGGACACGCGGCTGCGGGGCATGACCGTGATCGCGCCGGTGGCGTTCGTGGTGTCGTCGCTGGTGATCTTCTGGGTGTCGTGGACGGAGCTGCGCGTCGCGATGGCGATCACCGTGATCGGGGTGGTCGTCTACGTCGTGGTGTGGCTGCGCTCCGGCCGACCCGCGGGACAGCTGTCCGGGGGCTGGTGGCTGGTGGTCTACCTCGCCGGGATCACGGTCCTCTCCGCGCTCGGCAGCTTCGACGGCGCGGGCCTGCTGCCGGCGCCGTGGGACAGCGTGGTCGTGGCGGTCTTCGCGCTCGCGATCTACGGCTGGGGTGTGCGCAGCGGGGTCGCGCACATGCTCGCGCGGCCCGAGATGGTGCGGGACCTGCGCGCCGAGGCGGACGCCGACCGGGGCGACGCGCCCGAGGAGGGCGTCACAGCAACGCGCTGAGGCGCTTCGGCGCGACGTGGCGGTAGGCCTCGACGACGATGCCGCGCAGCTCGTCGTCGTCGAGCGCGTCCTCGCCGTCGAGGTCGAGACGCAGCCCGAGCCACCCGCGGCCGCCGACGTAGGGCGGCCGGAAGAAGCGCGCCGGCTCGTCGTCGATCAGCTGGGCCGCGGCCCCGGGCGGTGCGGCGGCCCAGATCGCGACGTGCGGGTCGCCGTGGGTGTGGTCGGCGAACATCACGAAGGTCTTCTTCCCGCGCACGAACCAGCACGGGGTCCCGTGGCTCATCCGCTCGACGACCTCGGGCAGCGCGAGGCAGGCGGCGCGCACGCGCTCCAGCAGCGGGTCGGTCTCCACGCCCCTAGAAGAGCAGAGCCCCCACCAGCAGCGACAGGATGAACACCGCCAGGACGACGAGGGTGACGATCTTCGTCCACGGTGCGTGGTTCGTGGTGGTGGCGCCCTCGCGCGGCTCGTCGTCCACTCCGTACCCCTCGCGTCGTCCGGTTCGTCCGGTTGCGAGGTTACCGGCACTCGGGAACCTAGCTCGCCCGGCGGCGTCCCGGCTCGACCGCGACCGCATGGCGTGCTGCGGCAGAGCGGGCCACCTCGGCCTGCTCCGGCGCGGCGACCGAGGAGTGCCGACCGGCCGGCGCCTCGGGCGGCGAGGCCCGTGGAGCGGGCGCACCGCCGAAGGTCATCCCGCCGCCGAAGGGCGCCGTGGTCTCGGCCGACGTGGCCGGCACGGGCTCGTCCCGACGGCGGGTGGCGGCAGTCCGCGGACGCGGCCGGGGCTGCGGCGGCGTGTCGCGGGCCTCCGCCGCGGTCCGCTTCGCGTGGGCGGACCGGCGTCCGGCCACCGCCGCGCCGGCCGCGACGCCGGGCGTGGGCCGGGACGCACCCGCGGGGCGCTCCTCGGCGGGGGCGCTGCGCGGGACGGGCACGGCCCCGGTCGGTGCGGCACCGCCCCGTCGCGGCGCAGGGGCGGGGGTCGGGGCGTTGCGGTCCTCGGCGAGGCGTCGGCGCCCTCCGGTGGACCGCTCGACCGGCGCGGAGCGCTCAGCGGCGGTCTCGGAGCGGGCGGGAGCCGATCCGGCCGGGCGAGGAGCCCGGGGGGCCGGAGCGGGACGCTCGGCCCGTGCCGGACGGTCCGCGGCCACGGCACGGTCGGACCCGCTCGGCCGGGCGACCGCGGTGGTTCGCGGCGGCAGCGCGATGCGGTCGGGCGTGCGGACCCGGCCGTCGCGGATCGCGAGGGTCTCGGCCGTGACGGGCCGGCGGGCGCCTCCCGTCCGGCCGGCCGCGGCGGGCACCACCTCGGTGGGCACCGGCACCGGCCGGGAGACCGACTCGGCCGACGCCACCGCGCGGACCGCGTGCCGCGCCGTCACGGCCACGCCGTCGTCCTCGGCGGGCACGGGGCGCCGGGGAGACGGCGTCGGCCGGGCGACGGTCGCCGTGCGGTCCGCGGCGGGAGCGGCGGCAGCAGTGACAGGAGCAGCGGGTGCCGCGCGGCGGGGCGTCGGGCTCGGACGGGCGGCGATCGGGTCGGTCGGCTCCCCGACCTCGGAGCCGGTGTCCGACGCGGCGTCCGGCGTGGCCCCGGACGCGGCCGGCTCCTCCCGGCGGCGCGGACGGGCGGGCCGCACCGGGACCGGCACGAACGGCATGGGATCCACGGGCGGACGGGCCGCGGCGGCGGCCGCGGTGCGTCGCGCACGCGAGCGGGTGCCCAGCGCGGAGGCGACGAAGGCGATCCCGACGACGCCCCAGAACGCGACGACGGCGACCTGGTACCAGGGTGTCGGCGAGGAGAACAGCGCCACCTGCACGCCCGCGGCCGCGAACGAGACCAGGGCGAGGACGAGCGCGGTCGAGGGCCGGGTCGTCAACTGCCAGACCGGCCGGCCGGGGCGCGTGCGCAGCCGCACTACGGAACGCACAGGGGACCTCCTCGCGTGTCACCCGGTCGAGTGACCCCGCCGTTATAGCACCTGCATCAGCCCGTGTTCTGACAGGACGGGCACCAGAACAGGTTCCGGGCGACGTGCGTACTCCGGACGATCTCGGTGCCGCAGAGCAGGCATGGCCGGCCGTCCCGCCGGTAGACGTAGACCGGGCGGTCCTGTGCGAGGTCGGCGTGCTCCGGACGGAGGGTGCGGATCGAGCCGCGCCGCACCCCGTCGCGCAGGAGTTCCCCCAGGTCGTCCCACACGGCGAAGAACCGGAGCCGGCCGAGCGCGCGGCCCTCGAGGAACGGGTCCAGTCCGTGGCGGAACAGCACCTCGGCCCGGTAGACGTTCCCGACCCCGGCGATCACGGCCTGGTCCATGAGCAGCGTCGCGATCGGCGCGCGCGACCGCGACACCCGCGCCCACACCCGTTCCGGGTCCGCGTCGGGCCGCAGCGGGTCCGCACCGAGCCGCGCGTGGAGCGTCTCCACCTCACTCTCGGTGAGCACCTCGCAGGCGGTGGCGCCGCGCAGGTCGGCGTAGTGGGTCGGCCCGACCATCCGCATCCGGACCTGCCCGACCGGCGTCGGCGGCCCGGCCCCGTCGTCGGGAAGGGAGCTCAGGGAGAACTTCCCGTACAGCCCGAGGTGCACGTGCACCACCAGGTCCGCCTCGTAGACGTGGAACAGGTGCTTGCCGTGCGCGTCGACCTCGCGCAGGACCCGGCCGTCGACGAGCTCCGCGCCCGCGAGGAACCGCCCCTGCGGCGAGGTGACCTCGACGGCCTCCCCGCGGAAGTGCCGGGTGTGCGAGCGGGCGAGCCGCCGGATGGTGTGGCCCTCAGGCACCCGTGATGTGTCCGGTCGTCTCGTACTCGGCGAGCATGTCGATGCGGCGCTGGTGGCGGCCGCCCTCGAAGGCGGTCGCGAGGAACGTCGTGACGATCGACGTCGCCTCCTCGGGCGTGTGCATCCGCGCGCCGACGGCCACGACCTGCGCGTCGTTGTGCTTGCGCCCGAGCTCCGCGGTCGCGGTGTCGTACGCGAGCACCGCGCGGATCCCGCGCACCTTGTTCGCGGCGATCTGCTCGCCGTTGCCGGAGCCGCCGATGACGACGCCGAGCGAGCCGGCGTCGTCGCGCACGCGCTCGCCGGTCGCGGTGCAGTACGGCGGGTAGTCGTCGGCCGCGTCGTACTCGGCGGGCCCGACGTCGATGACCTCGTGCCCGGCGTCGGCGAGCGCCGAGAGCAGGTGGGCCTTGAGCTCGAAGCCGGCGTGGTCGGAACCGATGTAGACGCGCACGGCGCCGAATCCTCGCACCCCCGTACCCGATCCGGGCGGCGGGTGCGCGCACGACGGGCGATCGTCACGTCCGCGACCCGTGAAACATCCCTGTGACACGGTGCTTCTAGCGTGCACGCATGGCGGAGGAGCTGGCGGACCCGGGCGGCGTCGTCCTCGGGGTCGAGGAGGAGTTCCACCTCGTCGACCTCGACTCGCGCTGTGCGGTGCCGCGCGTGCCGGAGATGCTCGACGAGCTGGCGGCCCTGGACGCGGACGCGTTCGCCGCCGAGCTCAAGCCGTCGATCATCGAGACGAACTCCGACCCGACGTCGTCCCTGGCGGACCTGCGCAGCGACCTGCTCCGGCTGCGCCGCATGCTCTCCTCGATGGCCGAGACCCGCGGGCTCGGCGTCGTCGGGGCCGGGTCGGTGCCGCTGGTGGACGGTTCGGCGCTGGGCATCACCCCGTCGCCGCGCTACGAGCGGATGCGCGACGAGTACCAGATGCTCGCGTTCGAGCAGCAGATCTGCGGGACCCAGGTGCACGTGGACGTGCCCGACCGCGACACCGCGGTCGCGGTCATGCAGCACTCGGCGCCGTGGCTGCCGATCCTGCTGGCGATGTCGGCGTCCAGCCCCTTCTGGCACTCCGAGGACACCGGCTACGCCAGCTCGCGCACGCTGGCCTGGCACCGGTGGCCGACGGCGGGACCACCCGCGCCGCTGCGCGACGCCGCCGAGTACGACGCGCTGATCGACGACCTGCTGCGCTCCGGGACGATGTCCGACCCGGGGATGGTGTACTTCGACATGCGTCCCTCGGCGCACCAGAAGACCGTCGAGCTGCGGATCTGCGACGCCTCCCCCACGGTCGACGGCGTCGTGCTGATCGCGGGTCTGGCCCGCGCCATGGTCAACCACGGGGTCCGCGCGCACCTCGCGGGCCGGCCGCAGCCGGCGTACCGCCCCGAGCTGCTGCGCGCGGCGTCCTGGCGCGCGGCCCGCTCGGGCATGGAGGGCGACCTCGTCGACGTCACCGGCCGCGAGCTGGTCCCGCCGTCGCGCGCCGTGCGCCTCCTGCTCGACCACCTGCGCGACGACCTCGAGGCGACCGGCGACTGGGACGAGGTGTCCGAGCTCGCGCTGGAGGCCCTCGCGCGCGGGTCGTCGGCGGCCCGCCAGCGCCAGCGCTTCGGGCGGACCGGCACGCTCGAGGGCGTCGTCGACCTGCTCGTCGCCGAGACCCGGGGCGAGGTCGAGGTCCGGCTCGAGGTGCCGGCGCCCGAGGCGGTCGCGCCGGTCCTGCTCGGGGCCTACCGCCCGCCGTCGTACGACGAGGCCGTGGACACCGCCGGGCACGTCCGCCCGACCTACGGCTGGATGGTGTCGGCGCTGGAACGGATCGGGCCCGGCGGCCTGCTCGCGCACGAGCGCAGCCGCGACGCCGAGCAGCGGGCCCGCTCGATGTTCTTCCCGCAGCCGGACGACCCGGAGCGGCTCTTCCCCCTCGACCTGATCCCGCGCCTGATCACCGCCGACGACTGGGCGGCGCTCTCGGCCGGGCTCGTGCAGCGCGCCCGCACCCTCGAGGCGCTGCTCCAGGACCTGCACGGCGAGCGGGCCTGCCTGCGCGACGGCGTCCTGCCGGCGGCGGCGCTGCGCTGGCTGCCCGAGCCCGGCGACGCCTCGTCGCTGGTCCCGCCCGGCTCGACCCGGGCGCTGGTCAGCGGGCTGGACGTGGTCTGCGACGGCGAGGGCCGCTGGAAGGTCCTCGAGGACAACCTGCGCATCCCCTCCGGCATCGCCTACGCGATGGCCGACCGCCGCGTCGTGCGGTCGGTCCTGCCCGAGCTGCAGGCCCCGGAGGGCATCGTCGACTCCGACGAGGGACCCGGCATGCTGCGCGAGGCGCTCCTGAGCTGCGCCCCGGCCGCCGCCGGCGACGAGCCGGGCCTCGTGGTGCTGACCGAGGGACCGCACGACTCGGCCTACTTCGAGCACGCGATGCTCGCCGAGGAGATGGGCGTGCCCCTCCTCGAGCCCTCCGGCATCCGGATCACCGCGGACGGGACGCCGACGGTCGCGGTCTCCGGGCAGCGCATCGACGTGGCCTACCGCCGCATCGACGAGGAGAAGCTCTACGCCGCCCCGGACGCCGACGGGCGCACCCTGCGCGACCCGCTGCAGGCCGCGGTGCGCGAGGACCGGTTCGCGCTGCTCAACACGCCGGGCAACGGCCTGGTCGACGACAAGGCCGTCTACCCGTTCGTCCGCTCGCTGACCGAGTACTACTTCGGCGAGAAGCCGCTGCTCGACGACGTCACCACCTACTCCTGCGCCGACCCCGACCAGCTCGCGCACGTCCTCGCGCACCTCGACACGCTCGTGCTAAAGCCGGTCGACGGCTACGGCGGGGCAGGCATCGTCATCGGCCGGGACGCCTCCGCCGAGGAGCTCGCCGCGGCCGCGGCCGACGTGCGCGCGCACCCCGCGAGCTACGTCGCCCAGGAGACGGTGGAGATCTCCACGCACCCGACCTTCACCGGTGCCGACCTCGCGCCCCGCGTCGTGGACCTGCGGGCGTTCGTCGTGCTCGGGGCGGCGCCCGCGGTCCTGCCGACCCCCCTGACGCGAGTCGCGCCCGTCGGGAGCCTCGTGGTCAACTCGTCGCGCGGGGGCGGCTCGAAGGACACCTGGCTCCTGCGCTGACACCATCCCCCGATCTCGAGGAGTCGATCGACGCATGTGCGGCATCGCCGGGGAGTTCCGGTACGACGGCGGCGCGGCGCGGGTCGGTGCGGTCCTGGCGATGGCGCAGGTGCTCGAGCCGCGCGGCCCCGACGGCTGGGGCGTCGTCGGGCACGGACCCCTGGCCCTCGCGCACCAGCGGCTCGAGATCATCGACCTGACCGAGACCGGGTCGCAGCCCATGGTCGATGCCGAGCTCGGCCTGACCGCGGTGTTCAACGGGTGCATCTACAACTACCCGGAGCTGCGCGAGGAGCTGGGCCGCGAGGGCTACCGGTTCTTCTCCACCTCGGACACCGAGGTGATCATCAAGGCCTACCACCGGTGGGGCCAGCGCTGCGTCGAGCACTTCAAGGGCATGTTCGCCTTCGCGATCGCCGACCGCACCACCGGCCGGCTCGTGCTCGGCCGCGACCGGCTCGGGATCAAGCCGCTCTACACGGCGTCCGTGTCGGGCGCGTTGCGGTTCGCCTCGTCGCTGCCCGCCCTGCTCGCACCGGGCGGCGTCGACACCTCGATCGACACGGTGGCCCTGCACCACTACATGAGCTTCCACGCCGTGGTCCCGGCCCCGCGCACCATCCTCGCCGGGGTCCGCAAGCTGCCGCCCGCCGTCGTCCGGACCGTGGAGCCCGACGGCTCGTCCAGCGACTGGACCTACTGGCAGCCGGAGTTCGTGCGCGGCACCACGGAGCACTCCGCGGGCGAGTGGGCCGAGATCGCCCGGGAGTCGCTGCGGACCGCGGTGCAGCGGCGGATGGTCGCGGACGTGCCCGTCGGCGTGCTGCTCTCCGGCGGCATCGACTCCTCGATCGTCGTGGCGATGCTCGCCGAGGAGGGCCAGAAGGACCTGAAGACGTTCTCGATCGGCTTCGAGTCCGAGGCCGGGGAGGCCGGCGACGAGTTCGACTACTCGGACCTGGTCGCGAAGACCTACGGCACCGACCACGTCAAGATCGACGTGCCGAAGGCCGACACCGACGACGCCCTGCCCGGTGCCGTCGCGGCCATGAGCGAGCCGATGACCAGCCACGACGTCGTCGCGTTCTACCTGCTCTCCCGCGAGGTCTCGCGCTCGATCAAGGTGGTGCAGTCCGGGCAGGGTGCCGACGAGGTGCTCGGCGGCTACGACTGGTACCCGCCGATCGCGCGGGTGGGCCGCGAGGGTGCCGTCGACGCCTACCACCGGGCCTTCTTCGACCGGCCGTCGTCGGCGATCGCCGACCTGGTGGCCCCGGAGTACCTGGTGGACCACGACCCGTCGCTCGACCTGGTGCGGGACCACTTCGCCCGTCGCGGCGCCGACGAGGCCGTCGACGCGGCGCTGCGCCTCGACACGACGGTGATGCTCGTCGACGACCCGGTGAAGCGGGTGGACAACATGACGATGGCGTGGGGCCTGGAGGCCCGCGTGCCGTTCCTCGACCACGATTTCGTCGACACCATGGGCGCCTGCCCGCCGGAGTACAAAATGGCCGACGGCGGCAAGGGCGTGCTCAAGGCGGCCGCCCGCGGGCTGCTGCCGGACGAGATCATCGACCGGAAGAAGGGCTACTTCCCGGTCCCGGCGATCCGGCAGCTCTCCGGCCCGGTCCTCGAGCGCGTCACCGCGGCCCTCACCGACCCGGCCGCGCGGCGCCGCGGGCTGTTCCGCACCGACGCCGTCGCGACGATGCTCGACGACCCGAACTCCGGGCGCACCAACCTGGGCGCGAACGCCCTGTGGCAGGTCGCACTCCTGGAGATGTGGCTGCAGGCCCACGGCATCGACTGACGTAGGTTCGCCCTCTCGTGATGTCAGCACTGCGGCCATGCTGACGCTGGACGTCACATTCGTAGGTGGTATCGGCGGCGGGACGCGCACTCCAGGGAGGTCGGCAGCGGTGGACGAGTGGATCGGCGCCACCCGATGCTGGTCGCCCAGCCCCTCGCCCGACGGCACGACGATCGCGTTCGTCTGGGACGGCGACGGCCGCCCCGTCGTCCGGATGCACGAGCGACGCACCGGACGCGAGTGGTCGCTCGACACCGGGGACGACCTGGTCTCGACGGTGAAGTGGTCCCCCGACGGGCGGTGGCTCGGGGTGGAGGCCGCGCCCGACGGCGGCGAGCGCACGTCGGTCTACGTCGTGCGCCCGGACGGCACGGACCTGCGCCCGATCCAGGGGGTCGGCGACGGCGACCGCGGCGCGGTCTCGCTGGACCGCTGGACCCACACCGGCTCCGTCGTCGCGGTCACCGAGTCCGACTACGAGACGACCACCGCCTGGCTCGTCGACGTCGACACCGCGCTGCGTCAGCGCCTGGGGTCCGGCCACGCGCTGCAGATCCTCGACGTGTCCCGCGACCGCCGTCGGGCCCTGCTGCGCCGCGGACGGCGCGGGTCGCGCCACGTCGGGATCGTCGACCTGGACGGCACCGAGGGCTGGCACGAGATCGACAGCCGCCGCGGGCCCGGCGGTCCGCCCGGCGCCGTGGAGCACCCGGTCGCCATCACCCGCGACTCGTCCGTGGTCGCCGCCCGCTTCACCCCGGACGGCACGCGCATGCTGATCCTCACCGACGGCGGGCGGGAGCGGGCCGCGCTGGTCAGCGTGGACGTCGCGACGGACGCCCGGCCGATGTACCCGGAGGTGCTCGCCGAGCGCGACGACGCCGAGCTCGAGCGGTTCGCCCTGACCGAGGACGCCGCCACCGCGGCCGTCGTCTGGAACGTGACCGGGCGCAGCGAGGTCGATCTGCTCGACCTCGCCACCGGCAAGCCCGCGCCCTACACCCCGCCCGGCGACGTCGTCACCTCCGCGGTGTTCAGCCACGACGGCGACTCGCTGGTGCTCGGCATCCAGGCCCCGGCCGTCCCGGCCGCGGTGTGGTGCCACGAGCTGTCCTCGCAGACGACGGCGCTGATCTGCCCGCAGGAGGACACCGACCGGTCGGCCGTGGTGCACCCCGTCCTGGAGACCGTGTCGACCCCGGACGGGCTCTCCCTGCCCGGCTGGCTCTACCGCCCCCGCGGCGCGGTGGGCCCGCTGCCGACGGTGATCTACCTGCACGGCGGGCCGGAGGCCCAGGAGCGCCCGGTGTTCACGCCGCTCTACCAGGTGCTCCTCGCCCACGGGATCGCCGTGTACGCCGCCAACGTCCGCGGGTCGTCGGGGTTCGGGCGCTCGTTCGTCAACGCCGACGACGGCGCGGGGCGCTTCGGGGCGATCCGCGACGTCGCCACCTGCGCGGAGCACCTCGTCGCGGCGGGGATCGCCGACGCCGACCGGGTCGGCGTCATGGGCCGCTCCTACGGCGGCTACCTGACCCTCGCCGCGCTGGTGAACCACCCGGAGCTGTTCGCGGTCGGGGTGGACGTGTGCGGCATGGCGGACTTCGAGACCTTCTTCGCCCGCACCGAGCCGTGGATCGCCGACGCCGCGGTCGGCGAGTACGGCCACCCCATCCACGACCGCAACCTGCTCCGCGAGCTCTCCCCCGTGCACCGCATGGACCGGCTCCGTGCCCCGCTGCTCGTGGTGCACGGCCGCAACGACACCAACGTCCCCGTCCACGAGGCCGAGCTCGCGGTGCACGGCGCGAAGGCCGCGGGCGTCGACGTGCGGTACCTGCTCTTCGAGGACGAGGGCCACGAGATCCAGCGCCTGGAGAACCGGCGGACGTTCGTCCACGCCGTCACCGACTGGCTGACCACGCACTTCTCGCGGTGACGTCCGGGCTCCGTCCCGACGACCGATGGCTGCCCCAGGGCAGCACCGCCACCTCGCCGGTGGGGGCCGGGTCCTCGAACGGCGCCGGCCGCCACGGGTCGAGCGGCAGCGGGTCGGCGGCGTACGGGTCGTAGGGCTCGCGCACCGGAGGCACGGGGCGCAGCGCCCGCACCGGCTCGTCGTCGGGAACGGGCGTCCGACGACGGAGCAGGGCCGGGAGGTCCACCAGCAGCGGTCCGCTCCACCGCTCCTCGATCCCTCGCAGGCGCCAGGTCCCCAGCCCGAGGACGAGCCCGAACACGACGTGACCGAGGAACGACAGCGTCACCGTGACCGGGGTCAGCGCGAACATCAGCGTCTGCCCACGGGGCAGGAGCACCGTCGCCATCAGCCCGCCCCACGTCGGGCCGACCGCGAAGAGCACCGCCGCGCCCACCGTCCACCGCGGGCCGAGCCGGCGCAGCCCGGTCGCAGCGGCCAGCGTCACGAACACGACCCCCAGGCCGCCGCCGTCGCCCGCGTACCGCCACACGTAGCCCGCGACCCCGCCGAGCACCTGCTCGGAGGGGTCGACGTCGAGCAGCCAGGTGCCCATCGTCGGGATGAAGTCGTCCCACCAGCCCAGCAGCGCGACCGTGTCGAGGCGGAAGACGTCGTAGACCGCCGTCGCGATCAGGCCCCACCGCAGGCCGTCGAGCACCAGCCGGTCCTCCGGCGCCGGGGAGAACACCGCCAGCAGCACCAGCACCGCGGCGGCCGGGACGATGACGATCCCGGCCGAGACGTGCATCGGGACCAGCCCGGCGACGTGCGCGGTGATCGAGAGCAGCGGCAGCGCGGCGAGCACCAGATGGGCCACCACCCGGGGACTCACCGGTGCGCTCCGCCGTGCGCGGCGCCGGCGTTCCTGTGCTCCGCCATCGCCGTCGCGAAGTTCTTCGTGACGGCGAGCTCGTCGCTGCGGCCGCGGGGGCCCGAGCCCGCGGCGGCCTCGCCCGGGCCCTGCTCGCAGCGGCGGGCCTCGTTGATGCAGTCCGCGCCCGCCTGCGCCCGCGACTCGGTGGAGAGGTACTCGAGCAGGGCGTGGTCGGTCACCGGGTCGTGCTGCTGCTCGGGGAAGCTGTCGATCGCGAACGACCGTCCCGGCGGCTGGTCGTAGGACACCGTGATCCGCAGGGCCGGCACCGGAATCAGGTCCTCCTCGCACTCCCCGGTCTCGTCGGGGTACTGCAGGTGGCTGACGAAGTCCTCGGACGACAGGTCCTCGCCGTTCCAGCAGCTCGGGAAGTCGTAGACCCGCTGCAGCTGCGAGCCCTGCGGGCAGATCGGGTACAGCTCGGTGAGCCGGTCGGCCGCGCCGGAGCAGGTGAACTTCGAGTTCGACCCCTCCCCGGTGCTCCCCGCCTTCGCCGACCCGGTGATGAGCTGCATGTTCAGTGGCATCGGCTCGGTGCGGCGCGTCCCGTGCCCGTGGAAGGTGTAGTCGACCGAGGCCGGCACCACGAACGACCCGACGTTGCCGTCGAGACTGCCGCCGTCCATCCCGACGTCGGGCCCGACCCCCTCCAGGTCGCGCAGCACCGGCCAGAAGATCGGCGACCGGTCGCCGTTGGTGCAGGTCGTCTCCGCCTGCTCCAGGGCGTCCTGGTTCTCCGAGGACGCCGCGTTGGTGGACTCGTTGCCCGCGTAGTCGTGCGTGTGCTGGGCCCCGTTGCGCTTGCCGGGGGCGACGATGAAGTTGTCCGAGTTGTGGTGGTCCGAGAGCGGGCAGGAGAACGAGTAGCTGCCGCCGGAGAAGTCGCCGCCGTTCTTGATGTTGCCGTTGGGCTCGACGTCGGCGATGGACACGTACTCCTGGGCCGACGCCTTCCCGGCCTGGTCGCGGCCGGCGAACTGCGCGTCGTCGCCGTCGGAGGCCTGCTCCTGCTCCCCGGAGTCCCCGGAGTCCCCGGAGTCCCCGGAGTCCTGCTCCTCCTCGGACCCGCCGTCGTCCTCGTCGTCGCCCCCGCCGTCGTCGCCCCCGCCGTCGTCACCGTCGTCCCCGCCGTCGGACTCCGCCACGAGGACCACCCCGACGGCGGCCGCCGCGCTCTCCGCGGCCGCCCGCACGAGCCCGGCCAGCCCGAGCGGCACCCCCGCCCCGACCACGAGCACCACGACGACGAACCCGGCGACGAGCATCGCTCGTCGCCGGGCCCCTGGTGCGGTCCGCCGCATCCACCCACCTCCGGGAGCGGACGCTAGGCCGACGCCGTCGGCCGTGGGTGCGGTTCGGGAAAACTCGTCGGGCCGGTGCTCAGACCGGCAGCTCGCGGCGGGAGGTCTCGCGCAGCGTCACGACCGTGACGAGCCCGACGAGGGCGACGCCGATGACCCAGAAGGCCGGGGACATGACGTTGCCGGTGCTCTCCACGAGCTGCGCCGCGACGTAGGGCGCGGAGCCCCCGGCGACGATGGTGCCGATGTTGAAGCCGAGCGCGACCCCGGTGTAGCGCACCCGCCGCGGGAAGAGCTCGGTGAACAGCGGGAACGCGGGCACCTGGGCGAGCCCGTTGACCGCCATGTAGACGACGAGGACGAGCCCGACCACGACGAGGCTCCCGGTCGCCCCCATGAGCGCGAAGGCGGGCCAGGCGATGACGAGGTAGAGCACGTACGCGGAGACCAGCACGGGACGGCGCCCGAAGCGGTCGGTGAGCATCCCGGCGAGCGGATAGGTCAGGCAGGCCGCGGCGATGGCGATCGCCGAGGTCCAGGAGACCGCGGCCTTGGAGAACCCGAGGTTCTGCACGAGGTAGACGTTGAAGTAGGTCAGGCCGATGTAGCCGGTGCCGTTCATCGCGATCGCGATGCCGACGACCTGCAGGACGGCCCGCGGGTTCTCCCGCACCACCTGCCGCAGCGGGCTCCGCACGATCTCCTGGCGGGCCGCCATCTCGGTGAACTCCTCGGTGTCCTCGAGCTTGACCCGCACGAGCAGACAGATCACGGCGAGCGGGATCGAGATCAGGAACGGGATGCGCCAGCCCCACGCCGCGAGCTGGTCGGCCGTGGTGAAGGTGGTGACGAGCCCGACCACCGCCGCGGCCACGGCGAAGCCCAGCGTGGAGCCGACCGGGGTGAACGAGCCGAAGAGCCCCCGGCGACGGGCCGGCGCGGACTCGGCGATGTACGTGGCGGCCCCGCCGATCTCCCCACCGGCCGAGAAGCCCTGCGCGAGCCGGATGAGGAGCAGCAGCACCGGGGCGGCGACCCCGATCGCGGCGTACGTCGGCAGCAGCCCGAGCAGGCCGCAGCAGATGCCCATCGCGACCACCGTGACGACGAGGGCGTGCCGGCGGCCGCGACGGTCGCCGAGCCGCCCGAAGAACCAGCCGCCGAGCGGGCGCATCACGTACGCGGAGCCGAAGACGGCGAGGGTCAGCAGGATCGACACCCCGGGCTCGGTGCTCGGGAAGAACAGCGGGCCGATGGTGACGGCGAGGAAGGCGTAGACGCTGAAGTCGTAGTACTCGATCAACGTCCCGACGCCCCCGGCGAGGGCGGCGCGGCGTGCGGTGGTGGACCGCGGGTCGGTGGCGGTGGTGGGCGACGGCGGCGCGGTCGGCGACACGTCGGTCATGGCGGGCTCCGGTACGGCGGTGGGACGGGGCAGGGGACGTGCGGGGAGAGCGTTCAGGTGGTGGCGGGGGCGTGCTCGGAGAGCAGCAGGGCGAGGGCCCCGCCGGCCTCGATCGTGCGGGCGACCCGGTCGCTGGGCGGGGTGCCGTGCAGGACGCGGCCGGACCCGAGGCGGACCGTGGCCTCCCGCCAGTCGAGCTCGACGTCCTCGCCCACCGTGGCCGCCGTGGCGATCCCGGGCACCGTGATCAGCGGCATCCCGTTGTGGGTCTCGCCGCGCCAGAAGCCCGGCGAGAACGACTCGGCGAGGACCGCCGCGATCCCGAGGTCGCGCAGCGCGACCATCGGCGGGTAGTGCGGGTGGCCGTAGCCGAAGTTGCGGCCGCCCACCACCACGTCGCCGGGCCGGACGCGGTCCACGAAGGTCGGGTCGATGGCGGTCATGCAGACCGACCGCAGGTGGTCGGCGTCGTAGGACTTGATGTTCTCGACCCCGACGACGAGGTCGATGTCGAAGTCGTCGCCGAACACCCACGCGACGCGGCCCCGGACGGTGTCGGGGGGCGGCGGGTAGCGCCGGCTCACGAGGGCACCGCCGGGCTGATCGAGCCGGCGACGGCGCTCGCGGCCACCGTGGCCGCCGAGCCCATGTAGATCTCCGCGCGGGGGCTGCCCATGCGTCCGGAGATGTTGAGGACGCCGGTGGAGATGCAGGCCTCGCCCTCGGCGAGCGGTTTCTGGTAGCCGAAGCAGAAGTCGCAGCTCGAGCGCACGACGTGGGCGCCGGCCTCCCGCAGGACGTCGAGGAGGCCCTCGTCCTCGGCCTGCCGGTGGACCGCCTCGGAGGTGGGGACGACGTTCAGCTCGACGCCGGGCGCGACGCGGCGGCCCGCGAGGACGGCGGCCGCGGAGCGGATGTCCTCGATGCGCCCACTGGCGCAGGACCCGATGAACGCCCGGCTGACCGTGGTCCCCGCGAGCTCGGCCGCGTCCCGCGTGTTCGCGGCGCGCGCCGAGCCGGGCAGGACGACCTGGGGACGCAGGGTCGCGAGGTCGATCGTGTGCACCGCGACGTACTGCGCGTCCGGGTCCGGGTGGACCGCCTCGTAGGGACGGCGGGCCACCGCGTCGGCGTAGGCCCGTGCGGCCTCGTCGGGCTCGAAGACCGCCGACACCGCCCCGGTGAACATGGCCATGCCGCACAGGGACTGGCGCTGGTCGATCGGCATCGCACGGGCGCCCGGCCCGCCGAACTCCATGACCTGGTGGGCGCAGCCGTCCGCACCCAGGGTCCCGATGATGTGGTGCACGAGGTCCCGGCTGTCGACCCCCGGCGCGAACTCGCCGACGAGCTCGAAGCGGGTGGTGGCCGGCACGTCGAGGAAGATGCGCCCGGAGACCCACGCCTCGATGAGGTCGCGGCGCACGCCCCAGCCCAGGGCCCCGAAGGCGCCCGCCCCGGAGACGTGCCCGTCGAAGTGGATGACGAAGGAGCCGGGCAGGGCGTAGCCCATCTCGGCCATGACCTGGTGTCCGATCCCCCGGCCCTCGTGCAGGTCGATGCCGTAGTACCGGCACCAGTCGCGGGTGACCCCGTGGACCTCGTCCTCGCGGGCGTCGCCGCGGGTGAGCATGTGGTCGATGAACACGACGTAGCGCTCGGGATCGTCGAGCTGCCGGATGCCGAAGTCGTCGTGCATCTGGCGGAACATGACGTCGGTGTAGCCGGGGAAGTCGTAGGCGATCATGTGGTCCGGGCGGAACGGCAGGTTCTCCCCCGCGCGGACCTCGTCGCGCCCCGCGGCGCGCGCGAGGATCTTCTCGGTGATCGTGCTCGGCACTGGAGGGCCTCCTCAGGCGGTCGCGGCGGCGGGCAGGTACTTCTGCTGGAGGCGCTCGATCTCCGGCATGCCGATCAGCTCCACGAAGTCGTGGTGGTCGGTCGCGCCGACGCCGACCTCGGCCGGCGGCTCCCCCGCGGCCAGGCGGCGCAGGCAGGCCTGTGCCGCACCGGTCACTGCCATGAGCACCTGGGTGGGCAGCAGGGCGAGCCGGACCCCGATCTCCTCCATCACCTGCGGGGTGAACTCGCGCTCGGTCCAGGCCGAGGCGGTGAGGGTGGCGACGAGGGGCCGCCCCGCGACCTCCCGGCAGCGCCGCCAGCCCTCGAGGTCGGAGAAGGTCCTCGTCACCGGCATGACGAGGTCGGCACCCGCCGCGACGTAGGCCTCGGCGCGACGCAGGGCCTCGTCGTCGCGGGCGTCGGTCCGCGCGATGACCAGCATCCGCCCGGCGGCCGCGTCGACGACGGCCCGGACCTTGCCCGCGGCCTCCTCGAGGTCGGTGAGCTCGACCGGCGCCCCGGGGATCAGCGGGCAGCGCTTCGGCGAGCGCTGGTCCTCCATGAACACCGCGGCGACCCCGGCGTCGGCGAAGCGCGACGCGGTGCGCGCGGCGTTCACGGCGTTGCCGTAGCCGGTGTCGATGTCGGCGACCAGCGGCAGTCCGCTCGCCTCCCGGATCGTGCGGACCGCGGTGAGGTTCTCCGACATCGTGTAGAGCTCGGCGTCCGGATAGCCCAACGAGGCCGACACCGCGAACCCCGACGCGCACAGCGCCGCGAACCCGGCCTGCTCGGCCAGCCGGGCCGTCAGCCCGTCCCACACCCCGGGTGCGTACACCAGGCCGCGCTCGATCTGCTCCGCGAGCATTTCCGCCTCCGTTTCGTCATGCGTTACGCGTTCCGAAACTGTGCGAGGTCATGGCATGCTGTGTCAAGACGCACATCGAGGGCCCGGCTACCGTGCCCCGGCGGCGGGAGGAGCGTGGATGGCAGCACCGGACGTGCGGGCGGTCGAGGACGAGGCGGGGACGCGCGAGACCGTCGCCGCCGTCCTGCGGGGGTGCCGGCTGCTGGGCCACTTCTCGGCGTCGCGGCCGGTCATCGGCCTGGCGGAGCTCGCGGCGGAGAGTCGGATGAACAAGCCGACCGTGCACCGCCTGATGTCGACGTTCGTCGAGGCCGGGTGGGTCTCCCGCGACCCCGCGGGCGCCTACCGCGTCCGGCTCGACCTCTTCGCGATCGGTGCCGCGGCGCTGTCCGGGTTCGACCTGCGGACCGAGGCGCGCCCGGAGATGCAGGCCCTGGCCGATGCGTTCGGCGACACCGCGTACCTGATGGTGCCCTCGGCGCACGGGGCGGTGTGCATCGAGAAGATCGACGGCGGCAAGCCGCTCGTGGTGGCCGGCATCGCGGTCGGGACCGTCCTGCCCTTCCACGCCGCCGCCGGACCCGTCGCCATGCTCGCGTTCGACGACGAGCTGCGGGCCCGGGCGCTCGCCGACGGGCTCCCGGCCTTCACCCCGGCGACGCGCACGGACCCGGCCGACCTCACGCGGCACCTCGACGCGGTGCGGGCGGCGGGCGTCGCGCAGAGCCACGGCGACTACCTCGAGGGCGTGTCCGCGGTCGCGGCCCCACTGCTCGGCCCCGGCGAGCGCGTCCTCGGAACGCTGAGCCTCGGGGGGCGCAGCGACGACTTCGCGGGGGCCGCGGGCGACGAGCGCGGGCAGGCCGTGCGGGCGGCGGCGGACCGGCTGAGCGCGCTGCTGCGCAGCGCGCCGGCCTGATCCCACCGCTCCCGCCACGGATGCGCGAGTGGCGCCGTTCGCACACCTGACGTCAGCGATGGGCCATCGCTGACGTCACGGCGGCGCCCCCTACAGCTGGATCGACTTCACCTCGAGGAACTCCTCCAGCCCGTAGCGGCCCAGCTCCCGACCGGTGCCCGACTGCTTGTAGCCCCCGAACGGCGCGAGCGGGTTGAACGCGCCGCCGTTGACGTCGACCTGGCCGGTCCGCATCCGGCGCGCCACCTCGACCCCGCGCTCCTGCGACCCGGCGAACACCGCCCCGGCGAGCCCGTAGATCGTGTTGTTGGCGATCGTCACGGCCTCGTCGACGTCGGAGTACGGCAGCACCGAGAGGACGGGCCCGAAGATCTCCTCCTGGGCGATCGTCATGTCCGGGCGCACGCCGGCGAAGATCGTCGGCCGCACGTAGGCGCCCTCCGTCAGCCCCTCCGGCATCCCCGGCCCGCCGACGGCGAGCTCCGCACCCTCCTCGACGCCCCGAGTGATGTACCCCTCGACCCGCGACTGCTGCGCCGCCGACGACATCGGCCCGATCCGCGTCGACTCGTCGGCCGGGTCGCCCACGGTGTACTTCGCCGAGGCCGCCACCAGCTGCTCCACCACCTGGTCGTGCAGCGAGGAGGGCACCAGCAGGCGCGTCCACGCCGTGCACGTCTGCCCGCCGTTGATGAAGCAGTTCCCGAGCCCGACCTTCACCGCCTGCGTCAGGTCGGCGTCGTCCAGCACGATGTTCGCCGACTTGCCGCCCAGCTCCAGCGCGACCCGCTTGATCGTCCCGGCCGCCACCTCCTGCACCCGCCGCCCGGCGGCGACCGAACCGGTGAACGACACCATGTCGACCCCCGGGTGCGCGGCCAGGGCCTCGCCGGCCTCGGGGCCCGTGCCGTGCACGACGTTGAACACGCCCGCCGGGAGTCCCGCGTCCGCGGTGATCTCGGCCAGCACGCCCGCCGTCAGAGGTGCGACCTCGGAGGGCTTCAGCACGACCGTGCACCCCGCGACGAGCGCCGGGGCGACCTTCGCCACCACCTGGTGCAGCGGGTAGTTCCACGGCGTGATCGCCCCGACGACGCCGACCGGCTCGCGCACCACCAGCGAGTTCCCGATCTCCTCGGACCAGGCGAAGTCCTCGGCGAGCGCCGCGACGCCCTTCGAGGTCGCCATCGGCATCCCGAGCTGGACCGAACGCGCGAAGGAGATCGGCGAGCCCATCTCCGCGGTGATCGAGCGCGCCAGCTCCTCGTGGCGGGCCTTGATCCCCTCGCGGATGCGCAGCACCATCGCCGCGCGGTCGGCCACCGGGACCCGCGACCACGCCCCGAACGCCTGCCGCGCCGCGAGCACGGCGGCGTCGATCTCGGCGACACCGCCGCGCGGCACCTCGGCCAGTACGGTCCCGTGGGCCGGGTCGACCACTTCGATCGTGCCCGAGCCGCCCCCGGCCCGTGCCCCGTCGATCCAGTGGTCGGTCAGCGTCCCGATGCTCGAGGTCATGCCGCCGATCCTTCCTGACGACCGCCCGCGCGGCATCCATGACACCGCTTATGTGATACACCGAGTCACACACGATCCGACGACGACGAGGACCCCCGTATGCGCACCGCCCTGACCGACCTCCTGGGCGTCGAGCACCCGCTCGTCGGGTTCAACCGCTCCCCGGGCGTGGTCGCCGCGGTCACCAACGCCGGCGGCTTCGGCGTGCTCGCGGCCAGCATGTACACCCCGGCCGAGCTGGACGCGCAGCTGCGCTGGATCGAGGAGCAGGTGGACGGCCGGCCCTACGGCGTCGACCTCCTGGTCCCGGAGAAGTTCGCCGCGAGCGACCCCGACGACCTCGTCGCGAGCCTCCGCGCCCAGATCCCCGACGAGCACCGCGCCTTCGTCGACTCGCTCCTCGACGAGTACCAGGTGCCCGCCGTCGAGGACCCGGACGCCGACACGCTGGACGAGATCGCCGCCGCCATCAACCCGGCCGGCGCCGAGGCGCTGCTCGACGTCGCGTTCGCGCACCCCATCGCGATGGTCGCCAACGCCCTCGGCCCGCCCCCGGCCGACCTGGTCGAGCGCGCGCACGCCGCGGGCGTCGTCGTCGCGTCCCTGGTCGGGCAGCGCAAGCACGCCGAACGCCAGCTCGCGGCCGGCGTCGACGTCCTGGTCGCGCAGGGCACGGAGGCCGGCGGGCACACCGGCACCATCGCGACGACCGTGCTGACCCCCGAGGTCGTCGAGGTCGCTGGTGACCACCCCGTCCTGGCCGCGGGCGGCATCGCCACCGGCGACCAGATGGCCGCCGCCCTCGCGCTCGGCGCCGCCGGCGTCTGGTGCGGATCGGTGTGGCTCGCCAGCCACGAGGACATCACGCCGCGGGCGATCAAGGACAAGTTCCTCGCCGCCGGCAGCAGCGACACCCTGCGCTCGCGGACCATGACCGGCAAGCCCGCCCGCCAGCTGCGCTCGGCCTGGCACGACGCCTGGGACCGCCCGGACGCCCCGGCCCCCCTCCCCCTGCCCCTGCAGCCGATGCTCGCCGGGCGGGCCTGGAACCGGCTCCACGCCGCGGCGGCCGAGGGTCACCCGGGGGCGACGGCGCTCGACACCTACTTCATCGGGCAGGTCGTCGGCGGGTTCCGCGAGCTGCGGCCCGCGGGCGACATCGCCCGCACGATGATCGAGGACTGCACCCGTCGGCTGCGCGCTCTCGGGGAGCTCGCGCGATGACCGACCGCACGCCCGTCGTCGTCGGCGTCGGCCAGTGCTCGGAGCGCCTCGACGATCCCGGCTACCGGGCCCTCTCCCCCGTCGAGCTGGGCGCCGAGGCGGCCCGGCGCGCGCTGGCCGACACCGGTGCCGACCCGGCCGCCGTCGCCGCGCGGGTCGACCTCGTCGCCGCCGTCCGCCAGTTCGAGATGTCCGCGCCCGGCGCCCAGGCCCCGCTGGGGCGGTCGGACAACTACCCGCGCTCGGTGGCGGCCCGGATCGGCGCCGACCCGCGACGTGCGGTGCTCGAGGTGGTGGGGGGCCAGTCGCCGCAGCACCTGGTCACCGAGGCGGCCGGCCTGATCGCGGCCGGCGAGGCCGACGTCGTGGTCCTCGTCGGCGCCGAGGCGCTCTCCACCGTCCGGCGCCTGCTGGGCTCCGAGGCCGGCCGGCCGGACTGGACCGAGCACGTCGGCGGGCAGCTCGAGGACCGGGGGCTCGGGCTGGAGTCCTACATCGTGCCGGAGCAGGTCGAGAACGACGTCCTGACGCCGGTGCTGCAGTACGCCCTGCTCGAGCACGCCCGCCGCGCGCGGCTCGGGCTCTCGCGGGACGAGCACCGGCGGGAGATGGCCGAGCTGTTCGCGCCGCTCTCGGCCGTCGCGGCGCGGAACCCGCACGCGGCGGCGCCCACCGCCCGGTCGGTCGACGAGCTGGCCGCGGCCACGAGCGACAACCGTCCGATCACCGACCCGTACCTGCGCCACCTCGTCGCCCGCGAGCAAGTCAACCAGGGCGCCGCGGTGGTCGTCGCGGGGGCCGACGCCGCGCGGGAGCTGGGCGTTCCCGACGACCGGTGGGTCCACCTGCACGGGCACGCGGACCTCGTCGAGCCCCCGCTGCTCGAGCGCGCCGACCTGGGCGCGAGCCCGGCGGCGGCGACGGCGGTCCGGCGGGCCCTGGCCCTCGCGGGCATCGGCGTCGACGACCTCGCGACGGTCGACCTCTACAGCTGCTTCCCGATCGCGGTCCGCGTCGTCACCGACGAGCTCGGTCTGGCCGCCGACGACCCGCGCGGGCTCACCGTCACGGGAGGCCTGCCGTTCTTCGGCGGCCCCGGCAACGACTACTCGATGCACGCGATCGCCGACACGGTCACCGCGCTCCGCGCCCGCCCGGGCACCTTCGGGCTGGTCGGCGCGAACGGCGGCGCGATCCACAAGTACTCGGCGGGCGTGTACTCCACGCGGGCCGCGCCGTGGCGCGAGGGCGACGGCGCCGCGGCGCAGGCCGAGGTGGACGCGGCCCACGCGAAGGCCCCCGGCACCGTGCGGCGGGCCGAGGGACCGGCGACGGTGGAGACCTACACCGTGGAGTACTCCCGCGACGGGACCCCGCACGGCGCGGTCGTCGTCGGGCGCCTGCACGAGGGCGAGCACCGCGTCCTCGCGCGCGTCGCCTCGGACGACACGGCCACGCTCGGGACGTTCGCGACGGCGGACCCGCTCGGCAGCACCGTCATCGTCACCCCGGCGGACCGCGGCCTCCGCGTCACCCTCGCCTGACGACGGGTGCCGCACCGGCACCCCCTATCGGCGTGCTCTGTTGCTCTGTCGGGAACGCCTCAGTCGAAGGACAGCTCGGTGTCGCGCGTGCGCTTGAGCTCGTAGAAGTACTCGTAGCCCGCGAGGAGCTTCGCGCCGTCCCAGACCTGGCCGGCCTGCTCGCCCTTGGGGATGCGGGTCATGACCGGGCCGAAGAACGCCGAGCCCTCGACGTGGATGACCGGCGTGCCGACGTCCATGCCCACCGGGTCCATGCCCTCGTGGTGGGACTTCTTCAGCGCGTCGTCGTAGTCGGTGGAGGTGGCGGCCTTCGCGAGGTCCGCCTCCAGGCCGACCTCGTCGAGGGACTTCGCGATGACGTCGTCGAAGTCCTTGTTGCCCTCGTTGTGGATCTTCGTGCCCATCGCGGTGTAGAGCGGGGCCAGGATCTCGTCGCCGTGGCGCTGCGCGGCCGCGATGCAGACCCGGACCGGCTTCCAGCCCTCGTCCATCATCGACTGGTACTTCTCGTCGAGGTCCCGGCCGGAGTTGAGCACCGACAGGCTCATCACGTGCCAGGCCACCTCGATGTCGCGGACCTTCTCGACCTCGAGCACCCAGCGCGAGGTGATCCACGCGAAGGGGCAGAGCGGGTCGAACCAGAAATCGACGCGTGCCTTCTCACTGCTCATGGCTGCAGGCTTCCCTCGATCGACGGCAGGTATCCGGGGCAACGGTTCGAGGGACAAGTGTCTTCCCCCGGTCCGCGACGGGCCGCGCGGATAGGGTGCGGTCGTGGCTGCTCCGAACCTGACCAGGGACGACGCGCGCACCCGCGCCGAGATGCTCGAGGTCGACTCGTACACGATCGCCCTCGACCTGACTGCGGCGAGCGAAGCGACGGGAGATGGAACCGACGGCTCCGACCGGCCGGGCGAGACGACCTTCCGCTCGACGACGACGGTGCGGTTCCGCAGCAGCTCGCCCGGGGCCTCCAGCTGGATCGACATCGTCGCCGCGGGGCTGCGCGGCGCCACGCTCAACGGCGTCGCCCTCGACGTCTCCGGGTACGACGAGGAGAAGGGCGTCGCGCTGCCCGACCTCGCGGCCGAGAACGAGCTGGTCGTCGACGCCGACTGCCGCTACATGAACACCGGCGAGGGCCTGCACCGCTTCGTCGACCCGGTCGACGGCGCGGTCTACCTCTACAGCCAGTTCGAGACGGCGGACGCGAAGCGCATGTTCGCCTGCTTCGACCAGCCCGACCTCAAGGCCACGATCACCCTCACGGCGGTGGCCGCGCCGGACTGGCACGTGATCTCCAACGGCGCGCCGGACACGACGACGACGCTGGAGTCCGGCGCGGTCCACCACGCCTTCGAGACGACCGCGCGGATCTCCACCTACCTGGTCGCGCTGATTGCCGGGCCGTACGCCCGCTGGACCGACACGTACTCCGACGAGCACGGCGAGATCCCGCTCGGCATCTACTGCCGCTCCTCGCTCGCCGAGCACATGGACGCCGACCGGCTCTTCGCCGAGACCAAGCAGGGCTTCGGCTTCTACCACCGCAACTTCGGGGTGCCCTACCCCTTCGCGAAGTACGACCAGCTCTTCGTCCCCGAGTTCAACGCGGGCGCGATGGAGAACGTCGGCGCGGTGACCTTCCTGGAGGACTACGTCTTCCGCAGCCGGGTCACGCGCTACCTCTACGAGCGCCGCGCCGAGACCGTGCTGCACGAGATGGCGCACATGTGGTTCGGCGACCTCGTGACGATGCGCTGGTGGGACGACCTGTGGCTGAACGAGTCGTTCGCGACGTGGGCCTCGGTCGTCAGCCAGGCCGAGGCCACCGAGTACCGCAACGCGTGGACGACGTTCGCGAACGTCGAGAAGTCGTGGGCCTACCGCCAGGACCAACTGCCCTCGACGCACCCGATCGCCGCGGACATCCCGGACCTGCAGGCCGTCGAGGTCAACTTCGACGGCATCACCTACGCCAAGGGCGCGTCGGTGCTCAAGCAGCTGGTGTCCTACGTCGGGCAGGAGGAGTTCCTGGCCGGCCTGCGCCTCTACTTCTCCCGGCACGCCTACGGCAACGCGACGTTCGACGACCTGCTGGGCGCGCTGACCGAGTCCAGCGGGCGCGACCTCTCCGGCTGGTCCGCCGAATGGCTGCGGACGACGGGGCTGAACTCGCTCTCGCCGTCGTTCTCCGTCGGCGACGACGGCTCGTACACCAGCTTCGCGGTGGAGCAGGGCGGCGCCCGACCGGGCGCCGGGGAGACCCGCACGCACCGCATCGCCGTCGGGATCTACTCCCCCGACGACGCGGGTCGGCTCGTGCGCGTGCACCGCACCGAGCTCGACGTCACCGGGGAGCGCACCGAGGTGCCCGAGCTGGTCGGCGTGCCGGCGGGCGCGCTGGTGCTGGTCAACGACGACGACCTGACCTACTGCACGATGCGCCTCGACGACACCTCGCTCGCGACGCTCGTCGAGCGGATCGGGGACGTCGCGGAGCCGCTGCCGCGGACGCTGTGCTGGTCGGCGGCGTGGGAGATGACCCGCGAGGCCGAGATGCGCGCCCGCGACTTCGTCGCGCTCGTCGTCGGCGGGGTCGCCGCCGAGAGCGAGGTCGGCGTGGTGCAGCGGCTGCTGCTGCAGGCCCAGACCGCGCTCGCGTCCTACGCCGACCCGACGTGGGCGGTGGAGCAGGGCTGGCCGTCGTTCGTGGCCACGTTGCTCGACCTGGCCCGCACCTCCGAGGCGGGGTCGGACCACCAGCTCGCGTTCGTCAACGCGCTGTCCGGCTCGGTGCTGACCCCGGAGGCGCTGGAGACGCTCGCCGGGTGGCGCTCGGGCGAGCGGCCGCTCGAGGGGCTCGTCGTGGACACCGACCTGCGCTGGCGGCTGCTGCACGCCCTGGTCGCCCACGGTGCGGCCGGCGCCGACGAGATCGACGCCGAGCTGGCGCGGGACAACACCGCGACCGGGCTCCGCATGGCCGAGCGTGCGCGCGCGCTGGTGCCGACGCCGGAGGCCAAGGCGACCGCGTGGGAGCGGGCGGTGCACGACGACACGCTGCCCAACGCGATCAACGCCGCGATCATCATGGGCTTCGCGCACCCGTCCCAGGGAGCCCTGCTCACCGACTACCGCGAGAAGTACTTCGCGGTGGTCGACGAGGTGTGGGGCCGGCGTTCGAGCGAGCAGGCGCAGCCGATGGTGCAGGGCCTGTTCCCGTCGTGGGCCGTCGAGCAGGCCACGGTGGACGCCGCGGACCGCTGGCTCGCCGGGGAGCACCCGGCGGCGCTGCGCCGCCTGGTCACCGAGGGCCGCGCGGGCGTCGTCCGGGCCCTGGCGGCGCGGGAGTCCGACCGAGGTGCCTAGCGACTCGTGAGTACTTGTGGCGGCGATAGCCGCCACAAGTACTCACGGGCTTCGCACCTAGTGCTTCGACCCCGCGTGGTCGCCGAGCACGCGGAGGCCCTCGACGATGCCGCCGACCAGGTCGGACTCGGTGAACGACGAGACCATGGCCATCACCGCGAGCTTGGCGCCCCGGTCGTCGACGCGGCGCACGGACTCCTCGCCGGTGACGACCTCGACGACGCGCTCCCCCGGGGACACGCAGACCAGCACCGCGTCCTCGGCCTGCGCGCCGAAGGCGGCGTGCAGCTCCTCGGCCCGCTCGCGGGAGCGCCCGCCGAGCTCACCGACCCACACGCTGAACAGCAGCCCGGTCTCGGCGGAGGTGCGGGTGAGCGCCTCGTCGATGCGGGAGAGCTGGGACGACGAGAACGGCACCCGCTGGTCGTCGGCCAGGATCTCGGTGGCCTCGGAGATGCGTCCGGACGCGGTCGGCACGCGAGCGTGCCCGTAGACCGGGTCCTCGGCGAGTCCGGTCTCGCGGATCATCGGGGTCTCGCCGGGACGCGCCTGCGGGCGCGCGACGTCACCAGGTGCCACGTGCGCCTCCTCGGGCGGTACGGGTCGCGGTGGCCCCGACGGCCTCCACGGTCGGCTCGGGCAGCCCGGTCCCCTTGGGGTTGCCGATCCACCAGAGCGGCTCGTGCGGCCAGTCGTCACCGGAACGGTAGGACGACGCCTTGCCGCCCCGCCTGACCATCGTCATGGCGAAGAGCAGCAGCAGCGCGACGACCGGGATCACCGCATAGATCAGGATCGTCTCGATCGGACTCACGCGCCGAACCGTAGTGGAAAGCCGCTCCGACGTCGTGTCGTAGGTACCCGTCACCACACGGGCGGCCGACGGTGCGCCCACGGCACCGCGGCCTCGACCTCCGCCCCGAGCCCCAGCAGCACGTCCTCCTCGCCGCGCCGCCCGCGCAGGGTCACCCCCACCGGCAGGGTCACGCCGTCGACGGTCGGCCACCCGGTGGGCAGGCCCAGGGCCGGCTCGCCGGTCATGTTCGCGATCGCCGTCCACGGCGTGAAGGCGACCTGCCGGGCGAAGTCGGTCTCCGGCCCGTCCGCGGAGAACCAGCCCACCGGCCGCGGCGGCAGCGCCACCGACGGCGTCAGCACCGCGTCCAGCCCGGCGCGGGCCGCGACCATCCGCCGGGTCGCCACCTGCACGGTCTGCAGGGCCCCGAGCGCGCCGATCCCGGACACCGCACGGCCCCGCGTCCGCAGGAGCCGGGTCAACGGCTGCAGCCGGACCTCGTCGTCCGGCGACACCGGGTCGCCCAGCGCGAGGGTCGCCCACAGCGTGAGGAAGGCGCCCACGACCTCGTCCGGCAGCCGGATCTCCACCGGCTCCACGACGTGGCCGAGGGACTCCAGCACGCGCGCGGTGTCCTCGGCCGCGGCCGCGCACACCGGGTCCACCGACGCGCCGGTCCACTCCGGGCCCAGCACCCCGGTCAGGTCGCCGTACGGCACCGACGTGCACACGCCGATCCGCCGCCGCGGGCCGGGACGGCCCAGCGCGCGCAGGTACCCGCCGTCGGGGGGACCGGGAGGCACCAGCGGCTCCCCCGGCCACGTCCGCCCGCCGCACAGGGCGTCGAGCAACGCCGCCGCGTCCGCGACGGTGCGTGCCAGCGGCCCGGGCACCGACAGCCCGGCGGGGTCGCCCCCGGCCGGCCCCGCCGGCACGCGCCCGCGGGTGGTCTTCAGCCCGACGAGCCCGCACACCGACGCCGGGATCCGGATCGAGCCGCCGCCGTCGGAGCCCTGCGCGACCGGCAGCACCCCGCTCGCGACCGCCGCCGCCGCACCGCCGGAGGACCCTCCGGCCGAGCGGGAGAGGTCCCACGGGGTGAGCGCGGGCGGCGCGTCCGCGGGCTCGGTGTAGCAGGGCAGCCCGAACTCCGGGACCGCGGTCTTGCCGATGCTGACCGTCCCGGCGTCGCGCAGCAGGCCGACGAGGTCGTCGTCGACCTCGGGCACCCGGTCGCGGTGGACGACCGACCCGCGCCCGGTCCGCACGCCCGCCGTCGCACTGAGGTCCTTGATGGCGAGGGGCACACCACGCAGCGGCTGCAGCGGCCCACCGGACCCCGGGCCCGCGACGTCGAGCGCCCGCGCGGCCTCCCGGGCCCGCTCGGGGGTGACGACGGCGAACGCGCCCAGGCGCGCGCCCACGGTCTCGGCGCGCGCCAGGGCGTGGTCGACGACGTCGAGGACGGAGGCCTCCCCCCGTCGGACGACGTCCGCCGTCTCCAGCGCGGTCAGCTCGTGCAGGTCGCTCACGTCGCGCGATCATGCACCCTCGTGCCCGGCCCCGCCCTGCCGGTCGAGCTCCGCTGCGCTGCGTCTCCCGCTACGCCGCGGCCTCCCCCAGGTAGGGCAGCCACTGCGGGTCGGCGTCGACCAGGCCGGCGAGCAGGCGCCAGTGCCGTCCGCGCGGCGCGGTCGGCATCGTGCGCAGCGGCCAGCCGAGCTCGGCGAGCAGCTTGTCGGCCTTCTTGTGGTTGCACCGCGCGCAGCAGGCCACGCAGTTCTCCCACGTGTGCGTCCCGCCGCGACTGCGCGGCACCACGTGGTCGATCGTCTCGGCCTTGCCCGAGCAGTACGCGCACCGGAACCGGTCGCGGTGCATCAACGCCGCGCGGGTCAGCGGCACCCGGGCGCGGTAGGGCACCCGCACGAACACCCGGAGCCGGATCACCGACGGGACCTCGACGGCGCCCGTCGCGGAGTGCAGGACGAGCCCGGAGGAGTCGCCGTGCACGACGTCGGCCTTGCCGCAGACGAGCAGGACGATCGCGCGGCGCAGGGGCAGCGCCGTGAGCGGTTCGTAGGTGGCGTTGAGGAGCAGGACCCGGCGGCGTCCGAGGAACGGGGCGGGCGCGACCGGGGTGACCGTGACGTCGGCACCCACGTCGGGGGTGTCCGGGACGAGGACGGGGACGGTGTCGGGAGGCTCGGTCCGTCGGCTCGGCACGGGGCGCGGGTCGGGCTCCGCTGCGCCCCGTCTCCCGTCGACCCCGCTGACCAGCGGCGTCACGGTCCTGGGTTGTCGTTCGTGCACACGACCACCTCCCACCGGGATGTGGGCACAGTCGACCACATCCGAGCACGACGTGCACCTGTGATAACGGACCGTTCACCGACCGGATCCCACGCGAGCCGCTGCCGGGGACCTCCGTATCGTGCCCGGATGTGCTGATCGGACCCGGCATGAGCGGACAGACGCCGACGCCCACCCCGTCACCGGAGCCCTCGGTGCTGCCGGACGTGCCGATCGACGCGCCGGCCTGCGCGAACGACGCCGGGTCGCTGTGCGCCCGGGTGTTCCAGTACACCCACGCCTCGTGGCTCTCGCGCTCCGCGGACGCGATCGTCACGCACGCGGTGACGACGATCGTGATCCTGGTCGTCGCGGTGGTCCTGCGGTACGCGCTCCACCGGGCGATCAAGCGGGTCGTCGACGGCGCCAGCTCCGGGAAGGTGCCGCGCCTGCTGCGCCCGCTGCGCGACCGGGCCGCCGCCAGCCTGCGCGAGGCCGCGCCCCAGGTGATCGAGCGGCGCTCGCAGCGGGCCCAGGCGATCGGGTCGGTGCTGCGCTCCTTCGTCACGCTGGTCATCTACGGGGTCGCGTTCACGCTGATCCTGGGCGAGTTCGGGGTGAACCTGGCCCCGATCATCGCCTCCGCCGGCATCCTCGGCGTCGCGATCGGGTTCGGCGCGCAGAACCTCGTCCGGGACTTCCTGTCCGGCATCTTCATGATGCTCGAGGACCAGTACGGGGTCGGCGACGTCGTCGACCTCGGCGAGGCCATCGGGACCGTCGAGGCCGTCGGCCTGCGGGTCACGACGCTGCGCGACATCGCCGGGACCGTCTGGTACGTGCGAAACGGCGAGGTGCTGCGGGTCGGCAACTCCAGCCAGGGCTACTCGGTGGCCGTCGTCGACATCCCGGTGGGCCACTCGGCCGACGTCGACGACGCCTCCGAGCTCGCCCGCTCCGCCGCCGCCGAGGAGTGCACCGAGCCCGAGATCGCCGGCAAGGTGCTCGCGCCGCCGGAGATGCTCGGGGTCCAGTCGGTCACCGCCGAGGGCATCCTGCTGCGGCTGACCGTGCGCACCCGCCCCGGGGAGCAGTGGGCGGTGCAGCGCGCCGTCGCCGGCGCGGTGAAGTCCGCGCTCGACGACGCCGGGGTGCCGGCCCCGACCCCCTTCGGTGCTGCGGCCGCCCGTCCCCGGCCGTGACATGGTGGGACCCGTGAGCAGTCCCCAGACCTTCTACGACGCGGTCGGCGGCCACGACACGTTCGTCCGCATCGTGCACCGCTTCTACGAGCAGGTCGCCGACGACCCGGTGCTGCGCCCGCTCTACCCGGAGGAGGACCTCGGCCCGGCCGAGGTACGCCTGCGGATGTTCCTCGAGCAGTACTGGGGTGGCCCGCAGACCTACTCCCAGCAGCGCGGCCACCCCCGGCTGCGGATGCGCCACGCCCCGTTCCCGATCGGTCCCCTGGAGCGCGACGCCTGGCTGCGCTGCATGAAGGTGGCCGTCGACGAGGAGAACCTCGAGCCCGAACGGCACCGGCAGATCTGGGAGTACATGGAGATGGCGGCCATGAGCATGATGAACAAGGCGTTCTGAGCCCTCCCGCCGGGCACCCCGCGGTCCATGGCAGACAACCCGCTGCAGAACGTCTCCTTCCCCTCCAACGGGCGCACCGCCCACGGCTACCTCGCGCTGCCCGAGTCCGGCGCCGGGCCGGGCGTCGTCGTGATCCAGGAGTGGTGGGGGCTGACCTCGCACATCGCCGACGTGACCAACCGGCTCGCCGCCGAGGGGTTCGTCGCGCTCGCCCCGGACCTCTACGGCGGGACCACCACGCACGACTCCGACGAGGCCGGGAAGCTCATGTCCGAGCTCCCCGTGCAGCAGGCCGCCACCGACCTCGCGGGCGCCGTCGACTTCCTGCTCGACCACGACGCGGTGGTCGGCCGCAAGGTCGGCGCGGTCGGCTTCTGCATGGGCGGCGGGTTCGTCCTCGTCCTGGCCGCGCAGCAGGGCGACCGGATCGGCGCCGCGGTGCCGTTCTACGGCGTGCTGGGCGAGGACTACCCGAGCTTCGAGAACCTCTCCGCGCCCCTGCTCGGACACTTCGGCGAGCAGGACGAGATGGCCGGCCCGGACGCCGTGAAGTCCCTCGCCGACCGGATCGAGGCCGAGTCCGGGCACCGCCCCGACTTCCGCCTCTACCCCGCCGGGCACGCGTTCTTCAACGACGAGAACCACATGGGCACCTACGACCCCGAGCAGGCCACGATCGCCTGGCACGAGACGCTGAACTTCCTGCGCGCCAACCTCAGGTAGTCAGAGCAGGGGCAGCTGGGCCCGGCGGCGGCGCACCACGGCGCCGCCCCGGGCGTCCAGGCGCAGCCAGCCACCGTCGGTGGACACCCGCACCGCCTCGTCGGCCGCGCCCGCCCCGACGAAGCCCATCCCCGACAGCGCGAACACGCACCGCATCGGCACCCGCACCTCGAGGGCGGCCGCCTCGTCGGACACGGTGAGCACGACCTGGTCGAGCAGCGCCGCCGACGGCCGCCCGCTCGGGTCGCCCGCCCGCGCGGCGGCGACACCCTTCTCCGCGAGCCGGCCCAGCTCACCCGCGGGCACCTCCCCGACCACCTGCCACCGCTGACCCGGCCGCAGCGGCGGCAGCGGCCCGCGCCACCGCTCGTCCACCGCGACGCCCGGCTCCACCCGCTCGCCCCCGGCCACCGCCAGCGCGGCGAGGAGGTCCGAGCCGACCACGGTGACGTCCGCGGGCTCCAGGGTGCCCGGGGCGCTGCGCGTGACGAGCGCGTCGAACGGGGTCGGGGCGAACGCCTCCACCGCGTCCGGCGCGCCGGGCCGGGCCCGCAACCGGACGACCGCGGCGCCGTCGAGCCGCACCGCCCGTCCCACGAACTCCGCGAGGTCCTCGCGCTGGGCCGCGTCCGGGACCGCGAGGACGGTCGCCCCGCTCATGAGCCCTCGTAGCGGGCCAGGAACGACCGCTCGTCGTCGGTGAGCCGCCGCGGGCGCGCCGAGGCGAGGTCGTAGGGCACGAGCTGGGTGTCCGCGGTGACGGCCGGCCTGGGGTCCCAGCCGTCCCCGTCGTCGGGAAGGAGCAGCTCGTACCCGACGACGAACGAGGCCGCCCGCACCGAGTGCGCCCACATCCGCGCCCGCACCCCGCGGCGCGTCCACGGGATCGGGCGCTTGTAGCGGACGTCCACCCGCGCCACCAGGAGGCCGGCCTCGAAGGCGGCGACGCCCTCGCGCGCGGCGGCGTCGAAGAGCAGGGCGGTGCGGGCGTCCTCGAGCAGCGTGACGACCTTGGCGTGGTTGACGTGCCGGTACGGGTCCTGGTCCGACCAGCGCACGGGCACGTCGACGTCGTAGGTCGCGCTCATCGGACCATGCTCCGAATCTGGCGGGCCGCGACGGAGACCGTGGTCAGGTCGGTCCGCCCGGAGCGGGCGATCTCGGCCAGCGACGTGCGCGCCCGCACCAGCCGCGAGGTGTTCGCCTGCTCCCAGTGCGCGATCTTCTCGTCCGCGGACTCGCTGACGTCGGTGTCCGCCAGCACGTCGAGGGTCACCGCGCGCAGCGAGGAGTACAGCTCGTCGCGCAGCGAGAGCCGGGCCAGGGCGTCCCACCGGTCCTGGCGCGACAACGACGCCACGACCGTCAGCAGCCGGTCGATGCCGAGGTGGTCGGACAGGGCGTAGTACAGCTCCGCGACCGAGACGAGATCGTCCGGGTCGTCGTCGTGGTCGGCCTCCGCGATCTCGGTGACCTCCGTGACGTCCAGCAGCCCGAACCCGTACAGCGCGCCCACGACGCGCTCGGCGAGCTCCGCGGGCGCCCCCACCGACACCATCGCCTGCACCCGCTCGGCGAGGCCGTCGGCCTCGCCGCCGCGCAGCATCGACGCCACCCGCGGCCCCAGGTTCGCGACGGCGGGTGCGAAGCGCTGGATCTCCGCGCCCATCGCCAACGGCTGGGGCCGGTGGGTGAGCAGCCACCGGGAGGCCCGGTCCAGCACGCGGCGGGAGCCGAGGGTGAGCCCGTCCGCCGCGTGGGTCGGCAGGCCCGCCGCGGTGGCGTCGGCGATGTCGGCGGCGAGGGCGTCCAGCCCGAACACCTTGGTCGCGACCTGGTAGGCCCGGACCGCGTCGGCCGGGGTCGCCGAGACCTCCGCGACCAGCCGGTGCACGTAGGAGAGCCCGCCGCCGTCGACGACCTCGTTGGCGACCATCGTCGTGACGATCCGCCGGCGCAGCGGGTGCGAGACGACCGCGTCCGGATAGGTGGACGCCAGCACCGGCGGGAAGTACGAGGGCAGGCGCCGGGTGAACACCTCGGCGTCCGGGAGGTCGTCGTCGGCCAGCGCCTCGGTCAGGTCGAGCTTCACGTGCGCCATCAGCTGCGCGAGCTCGGGACCCGACAGGCCCTCCCCCGCCTGACGCCGCTCCTCGAAGCCCTCGGCGTCGGGCAGGACGTCGAGCTCGCGGTCGATCCGGCCCCGGTCCTCCAGCTCGGTGACCTGCGCCTCGTGCACGTTGAGCATGTCCGCGGCGTGGGCGCGCGCGACCCCGAGGACGTCGTTCTGCGCGACGTTGTCGGCCAGGACCAGCGCGGCGACGTCGTCCGTGGTCGCGGCGATCTGGGAGTCGCGGCGCTCCTCGGCCAGCTCGCCGCGCTCCACCAGCGAGTCGAGCAGGATCTTGATGTTGACCTCGTGGTCGGAGCAGTCGACGCCCGCGGAGTTGTCGATCGCGTCGGTGTTGACCCGCCCGCCCGCCCGCGCGAACTCGATGCGGCCGCGCTGGGTCAGGCCGAGGTTGCCGCCCTCGCCGACCACCTTCGCCCGCAGCTCGGCGCCGTCGACGCGCACCGCGTCGTTGCCCTTGTCCCCCGCGTCGGCGTGGGTCTCCTCGGCGGCCTTGACGTAGGTGCCGATGCCGCCGTTCCAGAGCAGGTCGACCGGGGCGCGCAGGATCGCGCGGATGAGCGCCGGCGGGTCGAGCGCGTCGGTGCCCTGCAGCCCGAGCGCCGCGGCGACCTGCTCGGAGACCGGGATCCGCTTGAGCGTGCGCGGGTACACCCCGCCGCCGGTGCTGATCAGCGACTCGTCGTAGTCGGCCCACGACGAGCGCGGCAGCTCGAACAGCCGCCGCCGTTCGGCGAACGACGCGGCCGGGTCGGGGTCCGGGTCGAGGAACACGTGGCGGTGGTCGAACGCGGCGACGATGCGCAGGTGCTCGGAGAGCAGCATGCCGTTGCCGAACACGTCGCCGGACATGTCACCGATCCCGACGACGGTGATCGCGTCGCTCGCCACGTCCCGCCCGAGCTCGCGGAAGTGCCGGCGCACCGACTCCCACGCGCCGCGGGCGGTGATCCCCATGGCCTTGTGGTCGTAGCCGACCGACCCGCCCGAGGCGAACGCGTCGCCCAGCCAGAACCCGCGCGAGGTGGCGACCTCGTTCGCGATGTCGGAGAAGGTGGCGGTGCCCTTGTCCGCGGCCACCACGAGATAGGTGTCGTCGCCGTCGTAGCGCACGACCCGCTCGGGGACGACGACGTCGGCGTGCGCCCCGTGGTTGCTCCGGTCGTCCACGAGGTCGAGCAGGGACCCGATGAACAGCCGGTAGCAGGCGACGCCCTCGGCGCGCTGGGCGTCGCGGTCGGCGGCCGGGTCGCCGGTGGGGGCGGGCGGGCGCTTGACGACGAACCCGCCCTTGGCCCCGACCGGGACGATGACGGCGTTCTTGACGGCCTGGGCCTTGACCAGCCCGAGGATCTCGGTGCGGTAGTCCTGGATCCGGTCCGACCAGCGCAGCCCGCCGCGGGCGATCGGACCGAACCGCAGGTGCACGCCCTCGAGACGGTTCGAGTGCACGAACGTCTCGATCGCCGGGCACGGCTGGGGCACGCCCGGCACCCGCGCCGGGTCCAGCTTGAACGCGAGGACGTCGCGCGGCCGGCCCTCGTCGTCGAGCAGGAAGTAGTTGCTGCGCAGCGTCGCCCGGACCAGACCCAGCAGCGCGCGGAGGATCCGGTCGGCATCCAGGCTGGTCACCGCCTCGATGGCGGACTCCACCTGCGCGTCGAGGTCGGCGACGCGGGCCGCGCGGTCGCCGTCGAGCCCGGGGTCGAAGCGCGCTTCGAACAGCTGCACCAATCCGACCGCGACGTCGGTGTGCGCGGAGACGACGTCGGTGATGTAGCTCTGCCCGTACGTGCTGCCGATCTGGCGCTGGTAGCGGGCGAGCGCCCGCAGCAGGGCGGCCTGGCGCCAGGACAGACCCGCCGTCAGGACGAGCGCGTTGAACCCGTCGGTGCCGACCCGGCCACGCCAGATCTCGGTGAAGGCCTCGGCCGCCCGGCGGGTGAGGTCCTCGTCGTCGGCCGCCGCGGAGTCGAGGCCCATCCGCAGCCCGAAGTCGTTGATCCAGGCCGTCCGCCCGTCGCTGCGACGCACCTCGTAGGGACGCTCGTCGACGACCTCGACCCCCATCGACTGCAGCACCGGCAGGACCGTGGACAGCGTGATCCGCCGTCCGACGAGGTAGAGCTTGAGCCGCCGGTCTCCGCCTTCCGGGTCGTCGGTGTCGGCGCCGTGGTCACCGGGGCGGTAGAGGCGGACCGCGAGGTCGTCGGGGCCGGAGAGCCCGTCGAGGACCAGCAGGTCGGCGACGCCGCGCTCGGGCGGGAAGTCCTCCTGGTAGGCCTGGCTGAACGGCTCCCCGGTGGACGCGATCGCGGCGCGCTCGCGCGGGCCGGCGGCGGCGCGCAGCCGGTCGTCCCAGGTGCGGGCGGCCTCGGCGAGCTCCGCGGTGAGGGCGGCGACGTCGGGTCGGACCGGCTCGCGCTGCCCGGTGTGCACGGTGACGTGCAGCAGCGCGAGCTGGTCCTCGGTGACCCGCGCGGTGTACTCGATGTCGGCGCCCTCGAGGCGGTCGAGCAGGAGCTGCTGCATGCGCAGCCGGGCCGCCGTGGTGTAGCGGTCGCGCGGCAGGTAGACCATGGCCGAGAAGTAGCGGCCCCAGCGGTCGCGGCGCAGGAACAGCCGGACGCGCCGCCGCTCGGCGAGGGCCAGCACGCCGGTGACGGTCTCGTGCAGCGACGCCCGGTCGGTGCACAGCAGCTCGGCGCGCGGGTAGGTCTGCAGGACCTCCAGCATCCGCTGCCCGGACCACGACTCGACGGGCAGCTCGATGCGGCTGATCACCTCGTGCACGCGCCGGGACACCACCGGGATCCGTGTGACGTCCGCGCTGCGCGCCGCGACCGTCAGTACGCCGAGGAACCGGTGCTCACCGACCGACCGGCCCGCGGCGTCGTACACCTTGACACCGACGTAGAGCGGGTGGACCGGGGCGTGCACCGTGGAGCGGGCCCCGGCCCGGGTGAGGATGAGCAGGGTCCCGTCGGCCGGTTCCTGCTCCTCCGCCCGGTCCGGACCGGCCGTGAGGGTGCGCGCGTACTCGGTGTCGCGGCGCAGGATCCCGAGTCCCCGGTCCTGCGAGCCCTCCTCGCGGTAGCCGAGGAAGGTCAGGTTCCCGTCCGCGAGCCAGCGGAGCAGGGCGACGGTCTCGGTGGTGCGTTGCGCCGAGACCGGGGGCGGGTCCTGCTCGAGCCGGTCCGCGAGCCGGCGGGCCTGCTCGACCATCCGGCCGCCGTCCTCCACGACGTCCCGGACGTCGGCGAGCACCGCCGACAGGCGCGCGTGCAGGTCCTGGGAGAGCTCCCGGACCGACTCCGACCCGGCGTCGGCCTCGAGCTCCAGGTTCATCCAGGACTCCACCAGCGTTCCCGACGGCGGGTCGGTCGGGTCCGCGTCCGGGAGGATCTCCAGCAACGCCCCGCCCTTGTCGCGGCGCACCACGACCACGGGGTGCACCACCCGGTGCACGGTCGCCCCGGTCCGGGAGAGCTCGGCGACCACCGAGTCGATCAGGAACGGCATGTCCTCGGTGACGACGAGGACGAAGACCCGGTCGGGGTCGGGGGTGGGGATGCCGGGGGTCGGTTCGGCGCCGGCCCCGAGGACCGCGGTCACGGGCCGGCCCGGGACGCGCAGGCGCGCCAGGCTCCGGTGCGCGCGGACGACCCCGAGGGCCTCGTCGGCGTCGGCGCCCATCTCGCCGGGGGCCACCCGGGCGAAGTACAGCGCGACGAGATCCGCGAGTTGCGGGTCGTCGGCCGACCGCGCGCCGGCGGCCGCACGCAGGTCGTCCACCGCGAGCCCGGAGGTCGTCGTCGGGCCGGTCATCGGTGGCCCTCCGTCAGCAGCGGGGACACCAGTGAACTCCTCGACGCGGCCACGCGGTCACTGTAACGACGGCGTGACGGACCACGGGGTTCCGCCGATGGGCGGATCGACGTC